>JAGBAJ010000047.1 GCA_017939755.1 Clostridia bacterium
CTCTTTCAATATTTTATTTTCAATTTACTTGTGACATATCTATTTTAAACCTATAATTATGCATGCCGATATTTTGTTGCAAGTCACATGCTCTAATAAAGCCCAAATAAAGTTACAATTCACGGCTTAATTTCATATAAGATTAGCGATATAATGTAAATTTATAATATTACGCCCCAACTACATAAGAGAATCTACATTTTTTTACAGCGTTATACACTTGTAAAAATTAGATTCTCTAATTTGCTGGTCCCCACCCTAACTTCATATTATAAATTTACATTATATTGCTAATCTTTGTTACATAATTTTATGGCTGTGAATTGTAACCAAATAAACGCATTATTCTTTATTTTTTAGAAAATTATCCTTGACTTTTGGATAATTATGTAATAGAATAGGAAAGCGATAAATATGAATATGACTTAAGGTCAACTTCTCCCCGGTAGTTTACTTTTAAGTTTCATATAAATAAATTATAATAAATTTAATGAATGGAGGGTATTTATTACCATGAATAATACTACATATAGTTTAAAGAAAAATGAAATCGAAAGCAAATGGTATGTAATCGATGCTGCTAATAAACCATTAGGTAGAGTAGCTACAGAAGCAGCTAAATTATTAAGAGGAAAACACAAACCAACTTATACACCAAATATAGACAACGGAGATCACGTTATTATAATTAATTGTAAAGAAATTGCCTTAACAGGTCATAAGTTAGATCAAAAAATATATAGACATCATTCAGGATACATTGGAGGAATGAAAGAAACAACAGCTAGAGAAATGTTAGCTAAATCTCCAGAAAAAATGATGATGCTTGCTATAAAAGGAATGCTTCCTCACAATAGCTTAGGAAGACAAATGTTAAAGAAAGTAAGAATTTATGCTGGAAGCGAACATGAAAATGCTGCACAAAAACCAGAAACATGGAATTTCTAATTAATAAGTTAAAGGGAGGAAAATAAAAATGGCTAAGAGTGAAAATACATTCAATGGTACAGGTAGAAGAAAAAAATCAATAGCTAGAGTAAGATTAGTAGAAGGAAACGGAACTATTACAATAAATGGAAAAGACTTAAATGAATATTTTGGAGCTGACACTTTAAAATATATTGTAAAACAACCATTAATGGTAACAGAAACAGAATCTAAATTTGATGTTATGGTTTCTGTAAATGGTGGTGGATTTACAGGTCAAGCTGGAGCAATCAGACATGGTATAGCAAGAGCTTTATTAGAAGTAAACTCAGACGAATATAGACCTACTTTAAAATCAAACGGATTCTTAACAAGAGATTCTCGTATGAAAGAAAGAAAGAAATATGGTTTAAAGAAAGCAAGACGTGCTCCACAATTCTCAAAGAGATAATATTTACCCTATTGGGTATCAAAAACGGAAGTTATACACTTCCGTTTTTTGTTTTAAAGTTTAGTTAAGCAATGAGCTATGTGCAACTTCTAATTTATTTGGCTCATAACTCATTGTTTCTTATTTTATCCATTTAAATATTGCTCTATTCCTTCTACAATTCCCAGTACGATTTTATTTTGATATTCTTCTGTTGCAAGTAATTGATCTTCTTCAGGATTACTTAAATAGCCCATCTCAATTATTGTACTAGGTACCATACACCAATCAATACCACTAGTGTCGTCTACACGATTAACTCCTCTGTTCTGTGCTCCTGTAGTATTTGCAACGCAATCTACAACTGCTTTTGATAATTTATAGCTTTCATCTGCCATATGACTATTAAATCTGTTATTTGTGGTTTGGCACATTGTATCTACTCCTTTAGTATCTGCACTATCATGGGTATTTGTATGAATCCTAATAAAAGCTCCAGCACGTGCTTCATTTGCAATTATTGCTCTTTGACTATTACTAATGTCTACATCGTTACTTTCTCTTGTCATCTCAACAGTATATCCTTTTTTCTCTAGCTCGGATTTCAACTTCTTTGCCACTACTAAATTGAGTTCATGCTCTTTTTGCTTTGTAACAACTCCAACTTCACCTGTTGTTGATTTAGCTTTCATTTCTGTTGCTCCTGGTCCTATAGGTTCCTTTTCCGAATTTGCTATTGCTTGGTGTCCAGGATCTATAACAATATATCTTTTATTTACTTCATTAATTACTATATCATTACTAGATAAACATCTCCATTCTTTTTGTTTTTTATCATATTTATATTGTTGACTATAATTCTTATAAGAATGGCTACTTGTATATTTTACATCACAACCTTTAAAATAATTCTTATTGAAACTAGAGTCTGTATTCCACCTTATATAATCCAACCCATCCTGGTATTTTTCAATTACATTTCTGAAGAATTTCTCTTTATCATCTTTTTTTACACTATACTCGTCAATGTCATAATTAAGTGTTAAGTCTTTGCTATCATAATCTTCACCAAACCCCATGTTAATCTGTATATAATATGCCATGTCATCGCTCTTATCTTGATATTTCTTTATAACAATGTCATTTATAATCTTTTCTGCTTTTTTAAACTCTTCAATATTATCTATTGTTTCACTATAGCCATTTCTAATTAAAACCAATAAATTATCATTTACTTTTAATAAGTTAAAATAGCTATCAGGCAAGTACCCCATATCATCAATTGGTTCAACATCAGGCTCTACATATATATCATTTGTAGAAACAAATATAGGAATATTTTTGTTTTCTATCTCATCACACTTATAATCTTCATATAAATTATTATGCTCTTTATATCTATTGTATATTGCAATTTGGCTATAATAGTCTTTCATTGGTATTTTTATTGTGTATTCATTCCATATTACATATATACATCGACTAGAAAAGTAAAATTCTTCTATTTTATTGTTTTTATAGTCTGTCATAAATTTAAAATTTAGCTTTTCAACTTCATCTTCAACTGGTGTACCATCTTCCAAACTCCAATCTTCTGTTTCATCATATTCATCCCCTTCAGGTATTTTATAGAGTTCGTCGTATTCCTTACTTCTGTAATGTCCATTATAATATTGAGAAATCGATTCATATGATGAATTCTTTAAAATGTTTTGTATAGCGGCATTATTTGTAAACATATCTTTAAAAGTTAGCTCTTCTCCTGAAACTAGGTTGAAATTTATTCCTTCTGTATAATAATTATTGTCATTAGAATAATTTATTCTAAAAGATATTACATTTGCAAAATTTGCTGTACAATACATGTTAATATTATTTTCTTTATTGGCTTTTATTTTTTCATATCTCTCAAGACACATCTCTTTTATTCTATTATTAACTTTGCTTTCTACCTCTTTATCCTTTAAACCACTAATTTGAAGATAACTACTACCATCATATGAATCTTCACTATTTTGTTTTGTTATATATATCTTTGAAATTTTAATAGTATTTTCCTGATATGTTTCATCTAGAGATTTTATTCCCAAACCATCTGGAACTATTTCATTATTATTAATTGTTCCATCAACGATTTTCTTAATATCGCTAATATTCGAACTTCCGTAACTTTTTAGTATAAAGAATATCGTAATACTAACACATATTGTAGTAAATAAAATGTAAAATATTATTGTATTACGTAGTGTATGTTTCTTTTTATCTTTATTATTAATATTATTTTTTTTGTTTTTATTCATGTCGATATTCTGTTTTTCGTTTAAATCCTTTTTATCCATGAATTCCTCCTTATACATCTTGTATTTAATGTTTTTCCTATTGTTTTATTTAATGGAAAAGTGCTATAGTTTCCTGTTTGATAACCACAAAAGCGACCAGAAGATTTTCCAGCCGCTTTTAATTGCTATTCACCTATTCTATCAGTCTTAAATTTCATAAAAACTCTTTTAATTTTATTCCATAACTTTTTAAAGAATGATATCATTCTTGCACTTCCAATTTCGTTTTCTTTTATAGTAAGTGCTGTAGTTTCTTCTTTATGTTGCTCATCTGTTATATCTTGTTTTTTTACTACTGTTTCATTTTCGTTATTATTAAACGCCTGTACGTTATATTTCTTCGTGGTTTCGTTTTGAAAATGTGCATCAAATTTGCTTTCTAAACATTTGAATTTTTTTGTTTCATCCATATTATAATTTAAGTTGTCGGTTATTTGTTGATTATTACTATCATTTTCTGTAGCATTATTTTGATATTTACCTAGTACTCTATTTATAATGTCGTTTGTATCTTTGATATTATTCATAATTAACTCATTTATAAGCTGACCTTCATTTTTATCTTTAAATTCCTTGTTTTTATCTATTAATTTAGTTAAATCTTCTATCATCTTTAATTCATCTAATTCTTTAAATGGCTCTTTTTGATTTTGTTGTAACTTTTCATTTTTTTCGTCATATATCATATTATCATGTTTAATATCTTCTTGTATTTGTTCAAAATTATTATTCTTTACTATATTTGACATTTCGCTACAATTTTTTTGATTAGAAAAATCTTGTATATGTCCGCAATTATCTGATAATCTAACAATGTTCTCACTATTATCTATAAGGTCTTCTATAGCTTGTCTTTTATTATCTTTTTCATAGTTTAAGTCATAAATTTTTGTCATATGAATTAGCTTGTTCGATTTTTCAATAAATAAGTTTTTATTGTTGTCAAATTTTTCAAATGTGCATGGAAACTGCTTTAATATCTTTATTGTTGTTTTGTCGTAATTTGATTTATCTAATATATGATCAAAATTATCTAATATCGCATTGTCTATATTTTCTTGTAAATCCGCTCTTTGCTCATTAAACATTTTTGTTTCTTCCATTGAATCATATATCCAATTTAATAGGTCGTTTGTTTCGTTATCGATTGCAGTTTCTCGCTCTAACATTTCGGAAAGATGTGGATTACATGCTTCTAGAATCTCCAATTTTGATATTTCTGGAATATTATTTAGCTCTATAAGTACTTTTGAATATGTTGTAGAAATATCATATTCACCCTTTTTAAAGAAATTTGTAATATTTTCTTTTATGTAAGTGACCCCATCTTCTTTTGTACTTAATTTGGTAATTAATGCTGCTCTATCGTATGTACATAATTTTCTTATAATATATGGCATACTATTATATATTAATTTTAATGTGCTCTCGTTATCTATAAAGTTTTCAATTTCTCTATATGTTATAATCCCAGTATTTTGTATTATTACATCATAATTCTTTATAAATATATCATTTATGGTGTTGTTTTTTTCGAATAAGTCCTTCCACATTCCTATTGTTATATTTTTAATATTTTGCTCTACGATTTCCCTATTCCCGTTCTGGGCAAGTCTTGCAATAACTTCATTTACTAAATCACTATTTACTGAACTATTTAAACACAGATATTGAAATTCGGTATTGAAATCTATCTCCTTACTATTTAATATATCTTCTGGATATTTACTATTTTCTATTAGATCTGATACCTTCTGAATTTTAGCTTTACAATCCTCAAAATTCATATATACATCCCCCATTTTTTCTTTTGTAAATTACATAAAAAATCTCATTTTATAATTTATCATAATTTTATATTATAATATTTTATATTTCAACACTTTTTGCTTTTTTTCTACAATTGTACAAAAAATTATTACAATTATGTTTTTCCTAATGAAGGATAATTGTTTTTATGATTTTTTTATACAAAAAAAATTAGCATGACTTTCCTAATGTATAGAAAAAAGCGTTACAGAGAATCCCTGCAACGCCAAAAAATAAAAAAAACATAACAAATTAATAAAAATATGCGACTTAGCGACTATACACTAACGTGAATGTGTAGCCGCCGGATGTTGATGCCGTCTCCCTGTATACCTCCTGTGTTCCAGGGACTGCATAGTCATTCCTCTGATAGACAGTATCTGATGTCAGATATCTATCAGCACAGAACTGAGACCAATATTCTGCACCACTATTGTATGCAGCAATAAGGTTCTCTGCTATAGTGGCTGACTCATCCGTATAATCATACCAGCCACTAAAGTACTGACCTGGTGCTTCCTTATTGGCGCACACAGAGTCACAAAATCCTGGAGCAAATGTTCGATTTAACAAACAAATTCCTATTCGCTCCTTTGTTTCAAGACTACAATTGGCGCCTTCATGTTCAATAACCTGAGCAAGATATATGTATTCTGCAGAATCAATTGCATATCCATATTGACCTACTCCAGTGTTGTCGGTGTAACCAACTGATTCGTCTTCAACCTCAACAGACTCGCTTATATATTCTGTTTCGGCCTGAATATCTTCCTCAGTCTCAATAATAAGCTCTGTTGTAGCTACTTCTGTCGTTGTTGTGCACATAGTAGTAGTATATTCCGTCGTTTCTTGCATTGTCGTACATGTGCTTGTTGTGCTTGTAGTTGTTGTACTTGCACTAGTTGTAGCTCTGGTCATTGTTTTTTCGTCTTTGTAAATCCGCATAATAACAGCGTCTTTTTCCTCTTCCGCAGATATAGTCTCCTGTGCAGGCCCACTTGCATCTGTTCTACTTCTCATTTCTGCCCAGTTATTCATTCCCCATGTCGTTATACCGACAATGATGAAAACTGAAGCAAATCTGAGTGGCTGCTCCTTTGCTGTTTTACAAATAGCTTCGCCAATTTTTGACAAGCTACTTGCAGCTAATCTTACAATCCGTTTTAGACATCCTTTTTCCATTGGTTGTCTCCTCCTTGTTTTTTTCATTTTTGTGCCTACTTATATCTATATGAGACACTCATATAATTTTACCATATTATTTGTATTATGTCAATTTATGCTTGCTTTTTCAATTAATATGTGGTATCATGCTTTTATCAAATTTGTTTAAGAGCTAAGTAATAAGTTATGTTTTATTAGAGAGACTATGTTTGGTGAAAATAGTTTAAAGCAACTTATGAAATCTACTCTTTCATACATTTAATGAAAATTAAACCGATTAATGCTAGGTTATAAGCATTGTTAAGTTGTACTTAAATTTTAAAATATTCCGCTACACGGTTCTATAAATTGGAGCTATGCTATAAACTAAACTTTAGTTTTCAAAATTTTAAGTATAAATTAAGGTGGCACCACGAAGATATATCGTCCTTATGTTTATCATAAGGGCGTTTTTGTTTTAGCTACCTAAATAAAAGGAGGAATAAATATGATTGACATTAAGTTTTTAAGAGAAAATCCAGAATTGGTAAAGGAAAATATTAGGAAAAAATTCCAAGACCACAAATTACCATTAGTAGATGAGGTTATTGATTTAGATTCAAAAAAGAGAGCAGCTACATTAAAAGGTGACGAATTACGTAGCAAACGTAACTCATTAAGCTCTGAAATTGGAAATCTTATGAAAAATGGACAAAAAGAAGAAGCTGAAAAAATAAAAGCTGAGGTCCAAGCAATTAATAATGAACTTGCTGAAAACGAAAAATTAGAAGCATCTTATGCTGAAGAAATAACAACAAGAATGATGAAAATACCAAATATCATACATGAATCTGTTCCAATTGGAAAAGACGATAGCGAAAATGTGGAAATAGAAAAATTTGGTGAACCAGTAGTTCCATCATATGAAATACCATATCATTCAGATATTATGGAATCACTATGTGGATTGGATTTGGATAGTGCTCGTAGAGTTGCAGGAAATGGTTTCTACTATTTAATGGGAAATGTTGCAAGACTACATTCTGCGATTTTATCATATGCTAGAGACTTTATGATTAATAAGGGCTTTACTTATTGTATTCCTCCCTACATGATTCGTAGCGACGTTGTTTCTGGAGTTATGAGCTTTGACGAAATGGATGCAATGATGTATAAAATTGAAGGTGAAGATTTATATTTAATCGGAACATCTGAACATTCTATGATTGGAAAGTTCAAAGGACAAATATTAAAGAAGAATGAAATGCCTTACACTATGACATCTTATTCTCCATGTTTTAGAAAAGAAAAAGGTGCTCATGGTATTGAAGAGCGTGGTGTATATAGAATTCATCAATTTGAAAAACAAGAAATGGTTGTTGTTTGTGAACCAGAAGATAGTTGGAATTGGTATGATAAACTTTGGTCATATACTGTAGAATTATTTAGAAGTATGGAAATTCCTGTTCGTACTTTAGAGTGTTGCTCTGGTGACTTAGCTGACTTAAAAGCTAAAAGCTGTGATGTTGAAGCATGGAGTCCAAGACAACAAAAATATTTTGAAGTTGGAAGCTGTACTAACATGTGTGATGCACAAGCTAGAAGACTTGGAATTCGTATAAAGGGTGAAAAAGGAAACTATTATGCGCATACTCTTAATAACACAGTTGTTGCTCCTCCTCGTATGTTAATTGCATTTTTAGAAAATCATTACCAAGAAGACGGAAGCATTACAATCCCTGAAGTTTTAAGACCATACATGGGTGGATTAGATAAGTTAGAAAAAATAAAATAGATACTTTAAGGAGTGATAAAATGTTAATAAAGAATCCCAAATTTGAAATTTCGGCTGTTAGTCCTAAGCAATACCCTACAAATGGTTTACCAGAAATTGTTTTAGTTGGAAAATCCAACGTTGGAAAATCATCATTTATTAATACAATGATTAATAGAAAAAAACTTGCAAGAACAAGTAGCGAACCTGGAAAAACTAGACAAATAAACTTTTATAACATGGATGATAAATTTTATTTTGTAGACTTACCAGGATACGGATATAGCAAAATGTCTAAAGCTGAACAAGCAAAAGTAAATGGATTTATTGATGAATATCTTCACATTAGAAAAAATATTGCTCTTATAATTCTTTTAATTGACATTAGGCATGAACCTGGAGCTAATGATAAAATGATGTATGACTATATTATAAGGTCTGGCCTCCCATTTATAGTCTTAACAAGTAAGGCTGATAAAATTGCTGTAACGAAAGTTGATGCAGCTGTTCAAGAAATACAATCTATATTAAACCCTATAAAAGACTTTACGTTTATGCCATTTTCTGCAGAAAGAAAAATATATACTGATGCAGTATGGGAAGCTGTAGAAAAAGTTTTAGATATTGAATAGAATATTAAAAAGAGCTATAATTATATATATTAACTCAAAGGGTGGATTTTATGAGGTATACTAGTGAAAAATATAAAGAATTTTATAATATTATATATGACATGGATATACATCCCATGGTTCAAGAAATGAAAAACTATAGACAACATTATGATTGTAGCTGCTATGATCATTGTTTATCCGTTGCATACTATTGTTTTTGTATTTGCAAAAAACTTCATTTAGATAAAAAATCTATGGCAAGAGCAGCATTTGTGCATGATTTGTTCTTATATGATTGGAGAGTCAGACAACCTAATAGAAAAGGATTACATGCCTTTACTCATGCAAAAACTGCTTACAATAAAGCCTCTCACATATTTAACTTAAATGATAAAGAGCGCGACATTATATTAAAACATATGTGGCCAGTTACACTCGTGCCACCAAAATATTTAGAATCATATATACTAACATTAGTTGATAAATATAGTACTATTGAAGAATCTTATGCATATTATAAGAAAAAAATATGCTGTCGAAAATTTTTTCAAACCGCATCTAGCCTACTACTTCTATTATTTATATATTTGCCCTAGTAATTTAAGGGTGATTTTGGAGACACATACAAAAATCACCCTTAAAATTTTTGTAAGGTAGCTCTCACCAAAACTAGCTAAAACCTATCCCCTAAAATCAGAAGAAAGATGCAGAATGCTGTTTTTTGCAGTGTTCCTAAGAGAAAATAAAAAAGAAGCAATTAAATTGCTTCTTTTTTATTTTTATTATTCCTCTGATGCAGCTTCTGCTGATTCTTCAGCTTGAGCTGTTTCATACTCTTTAAATATAGCATCTTGGATTTTTTGTCTAGTTTCTTGGTTAATAGGGTGAGCTATATCTTTATGCTCTCCATTAGCCTTTTCTCTACTAGGCATAGCAATAAATAATCCTTTTGGGCTATCAATAATCTTAATTCCATGAACTACGAATTCATTGTCGAATGTTACTGAAGCTACTGCCTTCATTTTACTTTCTGAGTTTAAAGTTTTATTCAAACGTACATTTGTTATTTGCATTTGAGCACCGCCTTCCAATGTTTTTTTTATTTTTTGTACATTCTTTTTTCATATGTACTATTATATTATTCTCCAAAAATATTCTTTTTCCTTCTTTTTTTACATTTTTATTTTCAAAAAAAATATTTTATAAAATATTTCACTTATTTCTTTTAATTTTTTTATACAAAATAGTTGATTTTTGTAGGAAACTTTTGGAAATATTGCTTATTTAATATTGAAAAATCGCGATAAATTATATATAATATTCATATCTATTTAAAGAAATCAATACAAAGGAGCGTGTATTACATTGGCAAATTTAAATCAATTAAGATTATTTAGGAATATACACATGAGAGGTATCGGTGGAACAAGTATGAGTGGTATTGCAGAAATGCTTAAACACTGGGGCTTTCATGTTACTGGTTCAGATGATAATGCCTCTGAATTAACAGATAAATTACAAGCAAAAGGAATACCTGTTACAATCGGATATGATTTTGATAGTGTTTCTAATGCAAGCCTTGTTGTTTACACAGCAGCAATTAAAGAAGATGACCCAGAGCTACTACAAGCAAAAACACTTAATATTCCAATAGTTGAGCGTGGAGAATTTCTAGGAGAAATTACAAAAGCTTTTGAAGATACAATATGTGTATCTGGAACTCATGGAAAAACTACTACCACTTCAATGATTTCATTGTGTTTCTTAGAGGCTGGGCTTGATCCTTCAATTCAAGTTGGAGCTATATTAAAGCAACTAAATGGAAATTCTAAAGTTGGAAATAGCGAGTATTTCATATTAGAAGCATGTGAATACGTAAACAGTTTCTTAAATTTTTATCCCAAAGCTGAAGTAATCTTAAATATAGATAATGATCACCTAGACTATTTTGGTAGCATCGACCATATTATAGAATCATTTGAGCAATACGTAAAGTTATTACCAGAAAATGGTTTACTTGTTGTTAATAGTGATGATCCAAATTGTTCTACTCTTTCAAAATGCGCAAACTCTAGAATAGTTACATTTGGATTAAAGTCTAATAATGCAAACTTCGTTGCTCGTAATGTAAGTTACAATAGCAATGGATTTCCTACATTTGATGTATACTATAATAATAACTTTTATAAGACAATTTCACTATCAGTGCCAGGTTTGCACAATGTACAAAATGCACTTGCGTGTATTGCATTGTGTCATACATATGGTATTGACAAGCAAGTAATAACAGCTGCTCTAAAGAAATTTACTGGAGCGCATCGACGTTATGAATTTGTTGGAACCATTCATAAAGAAGTTAGCGTTTATGATGACTATGCCCATCACCCAACAGAAATTCAGTCAATTGCAGAAGCTACAAAGCAAAAAAAGCATAATAATGCATGGATTATTTTCCAACCACATACCTATAGTAGAACTAAAAACTTGTTACACGATTTTGCAAAAGCGTTATCTCCTTTTGATAATATAATAATTACAGATATTTATGCTGCCAGAGAAAAAAATACTTATGATATAAGTGCACAAGATTTAGTAACCGAGATTACAAAAATAGGTAGAAAAGCTCTTTATATGCCTGATTTTGAAGAAATAGCACAATATATTAGATCTCATACAATAAAAAATGATATTGTACTTACAGTTGGTGCTGGAACAATTACTAATTTAGCACAAATGCTTATAGATAACCCAGAAGATTCGTCTTATTAATAATTAATAAAAGAGCTCAAATTGTTAAATCAAAAAGTTTAACAATTTGAGCTCTCTTTGTTGTTATTTGTTACTGTTTTACGTAATCTTCTTTTGAAATTTCTGGGTATTCAAATTCCATTCCATTATCGACCAATTGGCCTTCCTCTATGTGAGACTCAAAAAAATCATCCGAACCTTTTAAAAAGTATTTATACTTTATATCTGAAGAGGCAAGTCCACCTCCTAATATAATAGGATCATCCCATGTTGCATCAACTGCATACCATTTCCCCTTTAAAAATACATAATTCCATGCATGGTCTTCGCTTGATCCATTTTCTAAATTTTTTCCTTCGCCTGATACAAATATGCATGGTATGTTCATTTTATCCATCAAGGATTTAAATAAACGAGCATATCCCTCACACACTACCTTATTGTCATACAACGCTCCATATATATTTGCATTGTTATTTGATTCTTCAAGATTATATTCAAGATTTTCCACTATCCAATTATGTGCATTCATAATTCTATAATAATCATTTTTTTCTGTTATAGACTCTAGTATCTCAGTTTCTTTTTCTTCTATATATTTTTCTGCTTGCTCTACCTGACTTTTACTATTAAAACCATTAATAAAGTAATTATTATTATTTCCCTTGCTTATAAAAAATTCGTACTTAACCTGGCTTCCTCTCTTTGTCATTTTTGTCACCAAACACATCTTGGTTCCGTCAATATAAAATATATCTACGTTGTCATTTCTAAATGCATCCCATGCATTTTGAAATGCAACCATTAAAGCATTATTCATATCACCACTATCTGCCAATGATGAAAGCTTCGATGATATCTTTATATTGTCTTCTCCATCTTTAATTCTATCAATATTATGCAATATTTCAGCATAAATAATTTTAGAATTTTCATCTAACTGATTGTAATAGTATCTATTTTGAGTATCTGACACTTCATATACAGATTCATCAATCTCATCAGGTTCATAATTTTCCACTAAAGCAGCAAAACTGCCACTAGCACTATTGGTGACTGAGCTAATAGTACTATGTATTCTTTTCTTTGCCATTTTTATGTATTTATTATTAGCTAAGTAATCTATTTTATAGCACCCAACTATAAATAAAACAACAAAAAGCAATAATAATAACTTAATTATACTTCCTAAAATAGATTTTTTTTGTCTATATGCCATAACGCTCCTCTTCTTTTTTATATTTTTCTTTAGTTTTATTGATTTACGCCAGTTGCAATTACGGTTACTATTACTTGATCTTCAAGCTCTTCATTAATTACTGTACCAAAAATTATATTAGCTTCTTCATCTACTAAATTATTAATAATTGCCACACTGCTATTTATTTCGGCTAAAGATAAGTCCTTGCTACCTTGAACATTAAATATAACACCTTTTGCCCCATTTATATTAACAGTTGTTAATGGATTTTCTATCGCCTTGTGAGTTGCAAGCGATAATGCATCTTCTCCAGAAGCACTTCCTATACCCATGTAGGCTTGACCTTTTATATTTAAAATTGTAGATATATCCGCAAAATCAATATTAATTTCTCCCGCAGTAGTTAATATATTTGTTATACCAACAATTCCCTGTTGCAATATATTATCTGCTTGTTTAAATGCATTTAGTATACTAATTTCCTCTTTTGACAATTTTAATAATTTATCATTATCAACAACTATTAATGAATTAACACGCTCTCTTAATTTTTTTATACCCTCTTCTGCATTTCTTAAACGTGTTTTTCCTTCGAATTTGAATGGTTTAGTTACAACACCTATTGTTAGTATTCCCATTTCTTTTGCTATTTCTGCAATTACTGGTAGAGCACCTGTACCGGTTCCTCCACCCATTCCAGCTGTTAAAAACAATAAGTCTGTATTTACTAATTGTGATTTAATTTCTTCCAAATTTTCTCTAGCAGATTTTTCTCCAACCTCTGGATTTGCTCCTGCACCAATTCCCTGTGCTTCGTTTTCTCCTATTTGAATTATATTTTTTGCCATTGAATTAGAAACAGAAACCGCATTTGTATCAACCACTATAAATTCAACATGTTGTACTTCACTATATATCATTCTATTTACGGCGTTTGTCCCACCACCGCCAGCTCCTAATACCTTAATCCTTACAATTGTTTCTCTAGTATTTATATCACTGCTCATTAAAATCTTTCCTCCTACAATCCTTGCTTAGATTATTATATATGTAAGTGCTCAATATTTCAATATGAAATACCAAAATATATTTTAATATTCTAAACCAAACTATTGTAATACGCATTATATAGTTTAGCATAATATCCATCTTTTGCTACTAATGACTGATGATTTCCTTCTTCTATAATTTTTCCCTTATTTAGCACTAAAATCTTATCAACATTAACTATTGTAGACAATCTATGTGCAATAAAAATTGACGTTTTTTCTGATGAAATTCTATCAATTGAATTTTGAATTAAGCTCTCCGTTTTTGTGTCAATGTTTGCAGTTGCTTCATCTAAAATAAATATTGCTGGATTTTTTGCAAATATTCTAGCAAAAGCTATTAATTGTTTTTGTCCTGCTGAATATGAACTTCCACGCTCTGCCGCCACTTCATCTAAACCATTATTTAACGAATTTATAAATTCTGTAGCTGATGCAAGATTAATTGCTTCATTTATTTTTTCATCTTGGATATCTTCAAATAACTTAATATTGTCTTTTATTGACTTTGCATATATAAATGGATCTTGCAATATCGTTCCAATGCTTTTTCTTAATGAACTTAGATTAATATTATTAATGTTTACTCCATCAAGCAAGATTTCTCCCTTTTGTATTGTATAAAATCTATTAATTAAATTTGTAATTGTGGTTTTTCCGGACCCTGTCTTTCCTACCAATGCTATGCTTTCACCTGGATTAATAGTAAAACTAACATCTTTTAAAACCCAATTTTCTTTATCATAAGCAAACCATACATGTTTAAACTCTATTTTACCTTTTACGTCTTTTAATTCAATTCCACTGCTAGTGTCTTCAAGAAATTCTTCATGTTCTAGTATCTCATATATTTTGTCTATAGAGCTAAATGCGTCTTCAACAACTTCCATATTTTCAACAATTCTATTAATCGGATCAAAAATTTTGTTTAAATACGATATAAATAGATATACAATACTTGGATCTAAACTTATACCTAACCACTTATTCGCACAAAATATAACAATAAGAGCTGTACCCAAGTTTTGTATAAAATCCATTGTTGCTGGCAATATCCCCATTAAAAATCCTAAACCTTTTGCAGCCTCCTTATTTTTTTGTGTATATTTTTCACACTCTTCTTGTTTTTCTTTTTGTCTGTTAAAAATTTTTATAAGTTTGATTCCGTAAATAGACTCTGCCAAAAATGTATTTAGTATTGTTCTAGTATCTTTTACTTTTGCAAATATTTTACTCATTGCTTTTGTTATTGTAATTGTAAATATAAGTAGTAATGGAACAACAATTAAATTTACTAATGAAAGCTTTATACTTAAATATATCATTACACTAAACAAACCAATTATAATCATAATGTCTTTTGGCAGGGTTGTTATTACCTCGCTAAATAAACTATATACATCTTCTGTATCATTAACAACTCTTACAAATAATTTTCCAGAAGGTGTTTTATCATGAAATGAAATATTTGAGTGTTCAATATATTTGTAAAGTTTTTCTCTTAGTGTATATACGACATTTTCGCCCATTTTACTAGTTACTAATCTATTAATATAATCTACAATACTACTTATAATTACTACAAATACATACGCCGCAAATATCATGCCTATGCTAATACCATTTTGTACAAAAACTTTATCTGGTAAATATTTTTCCATTACTTCTTTAACAAAAAGTGGTTTTACTAATTCGCATACATCTATAAATAGTGCCATTAATGTTACAAGAATTATTGTCCATTTATATGGTTTTATCATTTTTTTAAATCTTGAAAATGTTGTTTTCTTTTTCATAAATCCTCCTTTCTATGTCGAATTTATTCTAAAATTTCCAATTTAGCTTTATGTGCTTGATTTTCAAAGAAATCATAATATTTTCCATGCTCTTTTAATAACGATTGGTGGTTTCCTTTTTCTACAATGCACCCTTGATCTAATACAATAATTTCATCACAATCCTTTATATCTGAAATTCTATTAGAAATTATTATACATGTTTTTTGCTTTGTAAGCTCTTTTATATTATTTAGAACATGTTGCTCTGTTCTATTATCTAAAGCAGAAAATGTATCATCAAAAATTACTATATCGCTATTATTTAAAAATGCCCTAGAAAGTACTACCCTTTGCTTTTGTCCACCAGAAAGATCTATACCTTTTTCTCCAATAATTGTATGTATTCCTTCTTGCATTTCAGATATCTCTTCAAATATCATTGCTTTTTTTGTACTTTCTTCTACCTCTGAATCTTTATATTCATCTTTAAATAAGCTAATATTTTCTTTTAAGCTTGCAGAAAATAAGAAATTATCCTGCGTTATGTAACATACGCTATCCCTAATTTTTTTTGTTGGAATATCATTAATATCTTTTCCATCTATATATATTTTATCGCGTTCAACATCGTATAACTTTAATAATAAATTCATAAGTGTTGTTTTTCCGCTGCCTATAACACCTATAATTCCAAGAGATTTTCCTGGCATTATTTCTAAATTAATGTTCTCAAGCACACGCTCTATGTAACCAGGGTAATTATATGTTAAATTTTTAATTTTAATATGTCCTTCAAATCCCTCATATTTCTTAGTATCTAAGACCTCAATTTTTTCTTCCTCTAGGCTTATAAGCTCCTCTAATCTTCCCATAGAAACTTTAACTTTTTTTATTCTAAATATAATCCATGGAATCCAATTTACTACTCTTGTTAAGACCCCTAAATAACCTATAAATGCAACAATGCCACCAATTTGCATTTTTCCACTTATTACAAGATTTGAACCTAGTAGTAGAGCAATCGCATATGCTAATCCGAATCCAGAATTTATAATTATATCTAATAAATTTTGATTTTTTACAACCTTTAAATTATTTGCTCTTACTATTTCGTTCTTCTTATTAAATTCGGAAATTTGATTTTCTTCACCAACAAAGGCCTTCATTGTTCTTATACTATCTGTACTTTCTTGAACAAATTCAGAAAGCTCAGTAAAACTAATCTGTGCAGTTTTAAAACTTTCGGCAACTCTATTTCTAGAAACAAATACTATAATAATTGTTATAATCACTGGCACTAAAGAGCCTATTGTTAATGTAATATTTGATGCTTGAACCATTAAACTTCCTACAATAATAAAATTTAATATAATTCTTACAACTGCAGTAAAACATCTTGAAAATAACTTAGATACCTTTTTTGTATCACTAACAAAGAAAGCCATAATTTTTCCGTTTTTGATTGCTTCTAGTTTTTCGACCTTAGTTTTTAGCATTTTAGAAAACATTTTGTCTTTCATATCTTTTTCCATGCCAATTTCAATTTTTAGCTCAAGACTTTTCCATATAATTCTAGTTAATAAAAAACCTATACAAGCACCAAGTAGCTTTAATAATGATTCTTTTATTAATTGCCTATTCGCCTCAATATTGTATAAGCAATTTATTAAAGTTCCAATCATTTTTGACGGCATAGCCAATAAATAAATGTTCATTATAATGAATATCATCTCAATAGCAATATACCACTTGTATTTTTTGATGAGATCTAACATCACTTTTTTCAATTTTCTTCCCCTCCTTTATCTTCTCACAGCATTCTATTTCTAACGTCTATTGTATGTTTTTGCACTCGTGCCACACACTATTTTATACTATAACGTCAATAAAAAGCCAGATTAAAAATCTGACCTTTGGTTATGCTTTGATATAAATAGAAATTCACGATTTTATCTGTTTACTTTTAAGCTACAACAAATAAACACTATTTATTTGGAATAGCTACCTATTAAATTTTTGTGTTCCTTATAAATTGTACCATTTTTATCACTTCTTTCTATAATCATATGCTAACTATGTTAACAAAATAAATCTGTTTTGTCAACTGCATATTTTTATAAATTAACTATTTCATGCACGCTATGTCACTATTTATTGCTGCATATAACAATAGCGGTCCGATTAATATCTAAAATTATCTAGTATAAAGTTCAACCCACGTATGATTGTTCGTATGCATGTATTATCCGTAGCTTATTTCGTTACGCACAGCTAATCGATGTGCAAAGTTTATTTTATATAATAGGAAAGTAACACTTTCCTATTATATAAAAAGACCACAGATGATATTGGAAGGTATTCCAAAAATCATCTGTGG
This sequence comes from Clostridia bacterium, assembly GCA_017939755.1. Classification (GTDB taxonomy): domain Bacteria; phylum Bacillota; class Clostridia; order TANB77; family CAG-508; genus CAG-492. Next base: position 18,190 of record JAGBAJ010000047.1, read on the forward strand.
TCTTTAGGAGGATTGGATTAAGCGTAAAAGTGCAAATTTTACGCTATTTTTTTATTTCTTTCAAAACTAATAACTTTATAATTAATTACTGCTTGATAAATTCTCCACATTACTTCTGAATAACAACTTTCTATGTCATGTACACCATATCTTTTCATTTGAATATTAGTAAATATTTCATATGTCTTTATTATGTCCTCTAAAGCTTTATTATCTCCATCTTTTGCTTTTAGTAGTTTCAAATACATATTCATAAAATATCACTCCTATTCTATAATTTACCTAAAGTTTAAAATGCTCTTTTATTTTCTCTATAATTTGCATTTTTTTAAATTGAATTGTATCAATTGTTGTATTTAGCTCTTGGGCAATTTCATACTCCTCTTGTTGTTTAACAAATAATTTTGTTAACAAATCAGTTTCTGTTTCACTTAAGTATTTCATAGCCTCAATTAAATCCTGGTTTTCTAATGAATCTAATATGTTATTTTCTTCGCTTCCAAAAAAAGAGACAGAGCAATCATCAACATAAGTAGACAACTGACCTATCTCTTTTTTTACATGACTATCCATAGACTCGTTAAGTGAAACGAATCTCTTACCATAAGATTTTTCGTTATCTGAAAATCTCATAATAGTAGTAATTATTTCATCTTTAAGGTAATTTCTAGCTCTTTTATCTTCAACTTCTAAATATCCCATAACAAAACCTCCTTTCATATATATTTTCCCGATTGATTATAATTTTACGCTCTTTTCTAAAATTATCAACAAAAGTGCATAAAAGTGCACCTTCGTGTGTTTATTAAGATAAAAGTGTGGTTTTACGAAAACTTCTAAATGTACATTGATTTTGAAATTAAAAATTTTTATACATAAAAGTAACATGATTACATTACAATAATCATGTTACTTTTCCCATATATTAGTTTTATTCAAATACTTAATACATACACGTTTTCACACATCAAATAATATATTAAAAAACCTGTTGACATTCTTCTAGAGAAATACTTTTTATGATTTCTTTTCATATACCTGTTTTCCACTTAAGTTGTAGTACTTATTACCTCTTTTTACATATCCATTTTGAACTAGCCAATAATCTGATGAATTTTCAGCTTCAATTTCTGCATAATCTAAAGTTTTTTGATTAATAATAAACAATCTTTCTTTAAATTCTAAATACACATAATCATCATTTACTTCACGAATATGCTCAGCACTGAAAACATCTACGTTAATTTTTTTGCTTATTTCTCCATTTTCCATTACAACACCATCTTGAGTTTTTATAAAGTCAATACCTGCTACATGTTCATAAGCACTTACGTTCTCTTTTGCTACAGAACCATCAAAGTTATATAAAACCTCAGACCCTTTTAAATACTTATTGCCTACACCAAAAACTTTATTATCCATAATCTTTTCGCCTTTGCTATTATATGTAGCATATTTTCTACCACTATAACTTTCTACAAAATATGGAGTATATGAGTTACTTTTCTTATCATAATGTTCATATGTTGAAAATGTTGAATCTGAGCTATATATTACTTCTCCACCCTTGTATGCAGTTCCTTTTCCATTTTTACTCATAACAACACATCCTACATCAACATCAGGTCTTGTATCTATATATTCATCTGTTAATTGTTGGCTTTTAATAAGTTTCTTATCATCTCCAAACCAATAGCATATTCTTATCATATTATTTTTTTCACCATATAAAGTTCCTTCATATAATTGTGCATATAGCATATTTCCATATACAGAAAGGTCAACATTATGCTTTTGACTCATTTTAATTTCTTCAACAACCTCTCCTGTAGATACATTCAATATTGCATATAGCTCATTTTCCTTTAGCTCTATAAATACAATAAGAGCACCATTTCTAAGTTTTTCAACTTTATCTGGATATATATATAAGTCGCTCTTATCTAATATTTTTGTATAAACCTTTTTACCAGTTTCATCATAAAATACATATTCATATTTATACTCGTCTGCTGACTTTATAGTATTATATATATAAAAATATCCATCAGCTATATATCTAAAATACTCTTCATTCTCGCATGGGACAATAACTTCTCCTTTTTCGTTTATAACACCTTTCTTGTAGTCATTATTTGCAACTTGGTATAAAACATGTTGTTCATCTTGTACTATCACAGAATAGCTTTTATATTGTCCAGGCTCTGTTATTTTGTTCATATTACAATCTACTAGGTATTCCTGTTCTTCCTCATTTTTAATTAAAATACTATTTTTAAATATCTCGCTTTCCTTCTTTGATATTGCAGTATCTATTTTAGTGATTTTACCATTTGTACCTATGTATATATCTTCATCGTCTATTGTTTCTATATATTCTAATCTTTCTGCTTCTTTAGTGCTTTCATCTATTTGGTTTGCGGTGTCTGAATTTTTATTAGATTTCCCCTTAATAAAAAATATAGCAGTAACAACCCCACCAACTAAAAGTACTATAAGTAATAGTATTATTATAACTTTGGTTGCTGTAGTGCCCTTTTCTTCTGTTATCTTCATATTATCCTCTCCCTCTAAAAAAAATTTTCATTTGTTTTATTTATTTTATATGAACTTTTAAAACTTGTCAAATTATTTTCAGATCAGTCATATTTTTATGTTGACTTATTTTGTAAAGTATGATATAATTTTGTAAGATTCTACGTAGGGGGAATGTAAATATGAACATTATGATTTCATGTTGTGAGAAAGATAGTAAGGCTTATAGCAATTTACTTGCTTTCGATTCTAATATAAATGTCGAAAGTACTACTTCAACAGAAAAATCTACTCTGCAACAATTTTTTGAGAAAAAACCAGATATTTTGATACTGGACTTAACAAATAAAAATTTAAACGCACTATATGTGTTATCTAAATTATCTGAAAAGAGTACTGATTCCTATAAAAAGGTTATCCTAATAGCAGACGATTCATGCTCTAACTTTATAAATCAGTCGAATTTCGCTGATGTACTTTCAAAACCAATTACAACTCAAAAATTAATTGGCTCTCTATATAAAAATCCATTACCCATATCAAAAACAATAACAGAGCAAGACGTAAAAAAATTATTATTACGCCTAAAAATAGACTTATACTCTACTGGTATACACTTTTTAATTAGGGCTATATTGATGGCTGCTGAAAACCATAAATTACTACAAAACTTGCAGGATATATATGAAAAAATTGGAAAAGAGCGAAATATTTCATATGAAAAAGTAAAATGGAGTGTTAGAAGTAGCGTTGAAACAATAAACAAATATTCTAATCCTGACACATTTAAAACTATATTTAAATATTATGACGATACAAGGTCATTAACTCCAAAATATTTTATAAAATTAGTTTTATACTATTTTGATATTGATGCTGATGAATAAATAATGTACATAAACATACCCAATGGAAAAGACACAAGAAATTGTGCGCCCTATCATTGGGTATATTTTTAATATGTATAATGTATTTTCGAATTAGATTATGTATTATTTTTTTTCTTACCGTCTACCATTCTAGATACAAGCATTGCAGCGGCGTCGTCTCCTACAACATTTAACATTGTTGCTGGTGGATCAATAATAGTTGCAATTATTGTTAATATTGGTAAAGCTGCCATTGGATATCCCATAAGGCTTATAATTAGCATTTCAGAAATTGTTCCACCTCCAATTGGAACTGCACTAACAAGAAGTGTTGCCACAAGTGCTACCCCCAATATCTGGAAAATCATACTAGTTGAAAGACTTGTTCCAAATAAGCAAACTAAAAACATTATTTTAAATACAGATCCTATATTTGAACCATCTTTATGAAAACTAGTTCCAAATGGAGCAAGTGTCTCTGCTATGTCATTTGAAACACCTAGTTTCTTTGCTGTTTCAATATTTATTGGTAATGAAGCTGCACTTGAACATGTTGCAATAGACGTTACTGTAACTGGAATAATATTTTTCCAGAATAGTTTTACACCTTTTCTTCCTCCTCCAATAAATGCATAAATAGAATATACAACGAGGTAAAATGCTATAGCTACAATAGTATATATTACAAATGTTTTTAAATATCCTATTGCAATTTCATTTCCAAAAGTTCCAATTAATGATGCAAAATAGCATCCAAGTCCAATTGGAGCATAATACATAATAATTTTTACAATATTAATTACTACTTCGTTTGCTCCCACTAAAAAGTCAACTACTGGCTTTCCTTTATCTCCGGCCATTCTTGTCGCTACACCAAACATAATAGCAAATACAATTACCGCTATAAGATTGTTTTTTGAAAGCAATCCTGAAAAATCACTAACAGTTAACGCACTTACTGTTCTTTCAAGAATTGACATTTTCTCTGTTTCTTCTTGGGCCTCAGTTGAAACTTCTTCTAATGAACTTCTAATACGATTTCCATCTTCAGTTGATACAAGTTTAACAGGTAAAGTAGATGCTAATCCTACTAAGACTGAAACTATAGCAGTTACTACAAATACAATAATTATGCTTATCATTATTTTTCCAAATCTTTGTGCTTTCGACATTTTTGCAATTGATGTTGAAATATTTAAAAATATTAATGGTACAATTACTATAAACATCAAATTCAAAAATAAGTCTCCTAATGGTGCTAATGCTGATGCCTTTTCCTTATACACAATACCTACTATTGCTCCAATAATAATTGCAGCTAATAGTATAATTGTTGACTTGTAATTTTTCCACAATTTTTTCATGCTTATTCCCCCTTATTTTATTATAAAAATTATATCTTAATAGCCAAGAAAATATAAAAATGTTCGCCTTATATAAATCTGAAATATTCTCTATTTTCACTCTATATTTTTATATTTTTTGTTTTTTATATACATAATAAAAATAAATATAACAATTACTGCTAAGGTCACATAACTTCCTATACCACTGCCAGCTTGAGGTATATTCGTATTTGCAGTTGTTGAAGTCACCACTTTTTCTTCTTCATCATATTGTTCTTCTGACTCCTGAGGATATAATTTTTCATCTAACTCTTCTTGTGATTGATTTTTTTTGTCATATGTATTCGCATCCTTTTTATCTTCATTATCGTCTGGATTTTTTATATCTGTATTTGGGAGTTCTTTCTGTTGCCAATAAAATATTGGGTATCCGCTATTGTCTGAATTAATATCTTTTACATATGCTTTTCCGTCTTGACTAAATAACTTGAATTTATCATTTTCTATATCAGCATCTGTTATTGTTGAATTTAATACTTCTACAATTTCGTCGCTCTTTAATTCAATTGTTTCTTTAGCAATTGTTTCATAATCAGATTTTATATCTCCACCGTACGCATTTATATCATCATTCTCATATAGGAAGTATGTCTTTGTTATTTTTCCTGTTGATTCTCCTTGAATCTCACCAAATAGCTTTCCTATATTTACTTTTTCAGCATTTGATTGAGTGTATGATATACTTCCCACATTGTAACAGCTTTCTACTAACGAGCTAGTGCTTTCCATCGATAACGATCCACATAGACCACCTACCATAATTTTTGTATCTTCATTTATATTAGTTACATCTCCAGTATTGTAACAATATCTCATTTGAGAATACCCTACCAGACATGCAATTACTCCTCCTGAATATCGCATAGATTTAACATTTCCATTGTTAGCACACTCATAAATATTTGATGTTTGGGAATAACCACTAATTCCTCCAGCAGCCCATTTTTCATTAACAATATCTGCATAATTTATACAGCGTATAATGTCACTTGCCCACGTATATCCAGAAATTCCACCACAAAAAGCCCCATTGGTATTAGTTACTTTTCCATAATTTGAACAATTTATAATTCTAGCTCCTGCTGTTGCATAGCCAACAATTCCACCTGTTGCTCCTGCGCTGCAAGTCGACTTTATGTCAACATAGTTATTACAATTAATTATATGCCCAGTGCTAAAGGCTGCTATTGCCCCACTATACGCACCAGCGGCATTTATGACAGAATTTTTTACATTTAAGTTTCTTATTATTCCATCATTCAAGGCAAATAAACCTGATAAATTTGAATCGCCATCCATATAAATTCCTGATATAGTGTGGTTATTTCCTTCAAATGTGCCTTTAAAAGATTTTCTTTCTGTATCATCCTCTATAAAATTACCTGCGGTCTCCTCTGTTACACCAATTGGGATCCACTGGTTATTTGTAGTTCCTTCTAAATCTATATCAGAATTAAGTTTTACAATCACGCCTTCAAAACTCTTTCCATTATTAACTTCTTCTGCAAATCTTATCAAGTCTTCCTTGTTATTTATACTATATACTTCCTCTGCATATATCTGTGTACTTGTACATCCAAACAAGAAAATAGCAATAATAAAACTAATAAAGAACTTTTTTTTCATTTGTAAACCCCCCTATATGTACACAATTATACATCTATTACTATATTATATTCAAGAGTTAAATAATCGAATTTTGCTAATTATTGACTTATATGTTACATTTTGCTAAAATTAGCTTATGAGTAGTATATACGATTCTATTATTTATAAAGGGAGTATTTTTATTATGAAAAAGTTTCTTTCAATCTTATTAATACTAGAGCTTATTTGCTTTGTATTTGTTTTTACTGGATGTGAGAAAGATACATCACAAGATAGAGAAAATAAAACCGATAAATATTCAGAAATTAGAGGTCGGTTGGGATTCAACAAGCTCTGAAGGTTCCTACTATGTGTTTAACTCTGATGATACATATTATTGGTATAAAAGCTCTTCCGACTTAGATGATAACTATTATAAAGGAGAAATGACAATATTACATGGTACAGAAGCAATCGAAGATTTAGGTATATCTTATGAAAATGTTTCTAGAGTCTTTGTTAATAGCAAGGGTTCTATTTCTTTAGATAATATATATGAATTAAAATTACATCCAACTTATCTAATAAGTGGTGGTATTGATAAAACATCAACTTTAACTAGTAAATTTGATATGAAATTATTATTTGTTTATGTAGATGAAAATAATGCACAGGCTTTTAATTATACAACCCAAGATACATATTATTTTGTAAAAAAAGATAAATAATATGCGGATTTTTAACTTTTTTAATATAAAAGAGCAGGTTATTTTATACTATCCAACAAATTGTGTTCAGTACATTTTATGATTAACCTGCTCTTTTATATTAAAACTCTATATCTTTTTTACTTGATTTCATTATTTCAACTTCTTCAATTAAATCTTCAATTTTTATTGTTTTCTTTGCTCCATCTTTTGTTCTTTCAATTTCTACATATCCATCTTCTGTGTTATTTCCCATTATAGCAATATATGGGATTCCTAAGACTTTAGCATTTCTAATTTTTTCTCCTATTGAACCTTTTACATCATCAATTATAACATCTACATCTTTATTTAGACATTTTTCATATAAATCTTCTGCTGCATCTTTTTTCTTATCATTGCTTATTATATATAAGTAATATGGTGTAACTGATATTGGCAAAGAAAATCCTACCACTTTATCGTTTTCTTTTATTACATTGTTTTCATATATTAATCCTAAAACCCTGCTTACACCTATTCCATAACATCCCATATAAAATGGTTTACTATTATTTTCGCTGTCTATGAAGTTAATGTCCATAGATTCTGAATATTTAGTTCCAAGTGCAAATATATGTCCAAGTTCGCATGCTTTTTGTTCCCTTAACTTTTTTATATCTTGAATATTATAAGTTTCTTTTAAGTATTCTTCAGCATTTTCCTTTTCTAAAACTTCAACATTTAATCCTTGTTTTGTCTCTCTGTCATATAAAATTGTATCCTCGCCAATTGAAGAAAGAGCCATTATTTCCTCTGAATTTTTTCCTCCCATTGAACCATTATCAGCAGCAACAGCCACTATATCTAATCCAATTTCATTAAATGCTTTAAAATATGTTTCTCTAATTTTCTTGTATGATTCCATCATTGATTCTTCGTCTTTGTCAAATGAATATAAATCAAACATAAGAAACTCTTTTCCACGCAATAAATATCCTCTATTTCTAATTTCGTTTCTAAATTTTGTTCCTATTTGATAAAATCCTACCGGAAGCTGTTTATGTGATGTTACTCTATTTTCAACAAATGTTGTTATTGCTTCTTCGGCAGTTGGTGCTAAACAATAATTACCTTTGTCTGTTTCAGAAAGCATCATTACTCCCTCTTCTATATATTTATCATATCTTCCAGACCTTTTCCATATTTCATCTTGCTGTAATAAAGGCATTTGAACTTCTATAAAATCTGCTCTATTAAAATTCTTTTTTATTATTTCCTCTATATTGTCTTGAACTTTAAGTGGAATATTATCATATGCATATACTCCGCTTCCATATTGTTTAACTTGGTTTGTTTGTATTAAAATGTCCTGTGCTGGATACATTTCATCCAAATTACTTAGTTTTACATTCTTCATTCCCATTTTTGATATTCTCATATTAAAACTCTCCTTTACTTATTATTTTCGGCTGTCGATATATATGTTTCTATATCTTCAGCATTTGCATATTTTTCTAATAACATTTTTGCTTTTATAATTTCATTATCCATATCAAAATCCTTATCAAACGATATTAATATAGTTAATATATTTTTTGAACTTTGAGTTATCATTGATTTTTCAGAATCGCTTGTCGGGCTTCCATAAGCACCATTTTCATCTGCAAATACAGGTAATTTTTCAACATTTATAGTTTCCTTGCCAATACCTTTATATGACTCTTCTTTATTTCCAACCCTAAATTCTATAGCTTCTCCAAGTTTATCGCAATCGTATGAACCAACAGATAATTTTGTACTTATTGAAATTAAATTATTGCAATCGACAACATTATTTATTTGGTACATACCTTTTCCCTGAACAATTCTCCTTATTAAAGCTTCTGACGAAATTCTATATCTATACGGGTCTTTTCCAATTCCCTTATATAATGCTCTTGCAGCCATGATATTCTTTTCATTTCCAATAGACTCTATTGAAAACTCTTTAATTATATCATTGCTTATAATTTCGATTTCTTTCCATAATTCTTGATTTTTCTTTTCAACTTTTGTTTTGTACTGAATACACCCTAACTTAATATCACTGCATACATCTAAAAGTTGCTTGCTTATTGATATTTTCTTCATATATATCACTTCCTTTCTGATAGAGAACAAATTTTTCTATGAAGCATTCTTATATACTTGGAAAAGTGAACATGACTTTCCTAGATATAAAATGCAAAAAAAGAATAGTACCTAAGGCGTGCAAGCACGGTACCATCCTTTATTTATCTTTTTATTTTAACGATTTTTCACCGGAAATAGTTTTCTATTTCATTCATAGGTAGGAATTAAATACTTTTATAATTTGGATTTCACCTTTTCCAAACTCTCTTTGTATAAAATATTATTTAATTATGTCCTAATCAACATTTTCTATATTAATTTTTGTAATTATATCACACTTGTATTTTATTTTCAATCTGAATTTTATTTTTTTAGTACTTACCTGTTTTTTTTCTCAAATATATGTTGTCATGTTTCACTTTAAAGCACTACATTATGATTTTGCCCCATTACTTTTATCTAGAAATCCAAAAATTATTTCATTTTTTTCATCTTCTGTAAGTTTTCTCCCTAAAGCTTTCATTTCAAGTTGCATTCTTTTTACAGCTTGATCTAATGCATCATCCAATCTTTTTGTAGAAAAATATTCTCTATCATTTTCAATTCTTTTTGCTAAATGCTCTCTTTTAACTCCATACACATACATAGAAATTGCAATTCCAAGTATAGCACCAAGTCCTAAAAACATGTATTTCTCCATTAATTATTCCTCTCCTTTTAATGCTAATTATTTTATCATATGTTTAAGTTTATTTCAACAACAATTTTGCCTATTTTCGAGACTATATAATTTATTGTTACAATTCACTACTATATATACATACAAGGATTTCAAGATATAATAAATTTATATTAGCAGTGAATTGTTCCAATTTATTTATGAAAAGCTCAATGAACATTTTGTTTATCGATCTTCTAAATTTGTATCTTCTATATTGTTGCTCTCTTCTTCATCCCAAATATAAATTTTATTCCTATCATCCATTCGCTCTATGTAATATTTACCTTTATTCGTATCATAAACTATCCATATGTCATCCTTACTATACTCACCAAAAAATTCATTGTTACTATATATTCTAATTATACCATTGTCATTATCTATTATGTAATAATCATTAGAATCGCTCTCGCTATGATGTTCCCAGGTATTTCCTTGCTTTACCGACTTTACATTTTGGTTTTCATAATAACATATTTCATCTCCTTTATATAAATTGTATTCATTACCATATACATCGCTAACAGTAAAACATGCACCGTCATCACTATTATTTTTTATACTTTTTACTATTTGATTGTCATAATCATAGTATGTTGTATATTTATCGTACGCAGTAGAATTTTCTTGTTTTCCCTCATGTACAGCACGTATCTTATGTTCATCACCATCTGTGTATACATATTCTACATCACCTTGACAAACATATTTTTCTTTATTATTGTCACCATACACAACTGAATAATTGTCATCATATTTGTATTCCTTATAGCTCCCATCTTCATTATATTCTATGCTACTATGATTCTTTAATTGAAAACCATCCCATTCGATTTCCATATCTTCGTTCGATACTATACGAACAGCTTTTATGCTATTTGTATCATAATCATAATATGATATACTTATTCCATCTTTTTTTACATTTGTAATACAATTATATTCATCATAGCTTGTTGAAACACCACCTTCTGTTACACAATATCCGCCATTTTTAAAATAATCAATATTAGTGCCATTATTGTAATAAGACGCTCTATTTCCTTCCTCTGTATAGTTAATTTTTCCATTTTTAGAAAGAGTAACATCCTCACCATTAACACTTACTACTATATCCTTATCTGATTTATTATACACACTTTTTATGAACTCACTGTCGTAATCATAGTATTCGGTTTCTGTGCCATTAATTATTGTTTTTGTTATCGATTCATTTTCATCATAATATGTTTTATCACCATTTTGAGCAAAAAAACTTTGTTTGCTTCCATCTTCTCTATAATATATAATCCCATCTTTTTGAACAGAATATGCTTCTTTAAAATCTCCTCTGCCATAACCATCTACTAGAATAGATTCATCTTTTCCATAATACTTATATATTTTTTCGTCTATCATCTTAGTAATTATAACATTATCTATAGACGCATATTCTAAATCTCCCTTAGCTTCCTTTTCAGAATCTTTAGAAGGTGATAATAACTTATAGTTCCATTTTACATAACAAACATGTTCATTTCCATTTTCATCATGAAATTTTTGCTCTATAATTTTATAATCATCATTTTTGCAATATTCTTTACTTTGTTCTGCAATGCTTCCGTCCTCATTTATTCTTTCGTAATATTTATAATAACTTTTATCTGGGTAAACCACAGCCTCAAACGACTCAGTAACTTTTTTGGTATATACACGAATCAATCCACTACTTTCATAAATTTCAGGAAAAGAGCTTTCAACCTCATATGGTATTCTTATTCTGCTTCCATATAAATAATAAGATCCATCTTCTAAATCAGAATAATCTTTAGAATATCTTCCAGATATATTAACAGATTTTAATTTATCATCTTTACCATATTTATATGTATACACTGCGTCTGGAAATCCCAATCCTTCTGGCAATTCAAATTCTTTATTATTTGGATAATCATATGATATAACCTCATATGAACCATCTTTATGTCGTTTTTCAATTGGTTGTGACTCTTCATCATATTTTGTATAGTAAGTAATTTTGCCATCCTCATACTCAGTTCTATACCTATAATCTAGCTGCTCTGACCACTTTAATTTTCCATCCTCTCCAAATACATAATGATCTCCATTACTATTACTTAATTCAAAACTTCCATCATATCTACACTTAATAGTACTTTCTGTTTCATTTTCAGTATCTTCATTTACTATAATGTATGATTTACCATCTTTCTCTATAGAAATACTACCATTTAATGTCTTTAACCATACACTCGAATCTCTAACCCTTTTTATGGTAATATCACCATGCCTATATTCGCCAAAATGCAATTCTGCCGTTATATGCGATTCATCAAAATTACATGTAACTCCATCTACATTTGAATCTGCTGTTAATAAGTTATATTTAGATTCAAAAAATTTATACATGTCAGTTCCCAATGAGAAATATCCTTTCTCATAATTAGAAAGATATTCCTGTAGATATTTTTCTAGTGATATGTAACTTGTATCACATAATTGTTTACGAACTTCTTGTTCGTAATCCCTTTCTACCGTTGTTTCAATTACAGGTGTTGAACTTTCCACCTCAGATTCATTAACATTTTTATTCGTACATGCTGTAATTGGAAGAGCTAGAGCAACAGACGAAATTAAAGCAGCAATTTTTTTGGAAGTTACAGCCAATTTTATTTTTTTCTTCATATTTTATCTAATTCCCTCCTTGAAATTTAAATATAGTATAAAAATTGTAATTATTTTTTCAACCTTAGTCCTAGACTTACATTTTTTTACATTAATACTTAACCTTTATTATATCGTTTATATATATTTATGTCAACTCAATTTCACGGACACTTGATTTCATTCATACCGCTAATCGATGTGCATCCGTTTTTGTGAAGCTTTTTTATGTAATAGGAAAAGTCAGCATAACTTTCCTATTGTAGAACAATAGCGGGCTGATTATCACCTCAAATTATTTAATATAGAGCTCAGCCCGCGTATGATTGTTCGTGCGCTAAATTTTCGAAGAAAATTTGAGTGCAATGTATTGTTTCATATAATAGGAAAGTTGAACTTTCCTATTATATAAAAAGAGCAGGGATGCTATCCCTGCCCATATTCACCAACTAATGGCAAACATAAACTATAAGGATTGCGTCCCTGTTCCCAAAATGCTATATTAATTTACATTAATAAACTTATTTTGTCATATTGTCTTCAGCTTGTTGGATTAATTTTCTAACCATTTGTCCACCGATTTTACCTGCATCTTTTGATGATAAATCACCATTGTATCCGTCTTTTAAGTTAACACCTACTTCACTAGCTACTTCATATTTAAACTTATTTAAAGCATCTTTAGCAGCAGGAACAACCTTCTTATAGTTATTTGAACTTGCCATTATTTGTTCACCTCCTGTTGTTTGTAATAAACAATATTTATAGAAAAAACTTATTTGTTTTTTCTATTATTAGGATGTGCATTTTTTTATAAAATACACTGGAAATTTTTTGTAATACATTTTATATTCATCAAAACTTCCTAAACAATATAATGCGCAAATCTTTTTTATTTATACTTAAAATATAATTTAATTATATGGTAATTCCTGTACCAACGTGAGGATTATACACTGCATATATGAAATCTACTAACAATATTATTGCCATTGTAAAACTTACTATTTTAATAACAGCTTTGTTCTGATTATTTAATTTTAAATTAATATATGGTGAAATAAATTTAGCCATTATAAATCCACCTATTCCAAATATTAAACAATTGAATAAACAAATCCTTCCATTAATATTTAATGGCATATTGCTATAATCCCACCATCTTAGTCCAAAAATTTTTTCTAATATAACGGATGTTACGTATTCCAAAGTAGAAACAATCACTGCGCTCTTAATAAATACATTTCTTTGGCTTTTGCTAAAAATTAGAGTTACAGCTGCACCTCCAAAACCATATATTGGAAGTACTGGTAAATGCACAAATCCTCTATTAGCAAAATTTCCACTAGTTACTCCAAAAAATAAGAATTCAATAAGCCATCCCAAAAATCCATATAAAAAAAATATCATTACTAAATTTCTAAATGGATATTTGTTCTCTTTACTTTGTCTATCAATTTTGAGTACTCTATCATATTTATTATTGCTCTTTAAATATATATAGATTGGAATTGCAAGCACACTAATTGAAAATCCTATTGTACACGCGATAATTCCAATTATGAGTGCTACTTTTTCATTACCATAATACAGCTCTTCATTACATACTTTACAAAATCCATATACCGATATAAATCCTCCAATTATTTCTATAATAACTGCTGTAATAAATCGTATATCAATTATATAAAATTCTTTATTTTCCTTTCTACTTATGATTGTTGAAATAAATAATAATCCAATTCCTATTATTCCCATAACTGTACCAGCTAATATAATATTCCAATCACTCATAAAAGTCATACATATTCCTGCAGCCATCATAAGGCTTCCCAGAGTCATAATCGTTGTTTTTAATAGTTTTTTCTTATTATTTTTGTAGTATTGAGTAATAGGATATGTCAAAATACTTAGTCCTGAGCTTATAATCCATATTACAATTCCAAATACTAGATCTGGATTTGATAAAACTTCACTTATACTATATCCAATAATTACAGCAATGCAAAAAAATACAAGTCTCAATGCAACATCTTGCCATCTTATTTTCTCAGATTTATTTAATGACTTATGTATTGGAATAATTTTTATAAAACAAAAAACCCCCATTAATGTTGCAGATATCCCTGCATACAGCATATTCCAATCATATTTTGCTACCATACATAACCCAATTGCAAAAAACAGACCTCCTATATTTGCCAATATAGTTTCTTTTAATGTTTCCTTTTTCATTTTTTTCTCCATTGTATATAATAATATTCTTATACTTGTATTATATAAAAATGCTCATTAATTTTCAACATATAAACGTAGACTTATTTATACTTACACAATTCATGCTTTTAGTCTAATCAAATTTTCATTAAATATTTTACTTATTAAATTTCTTTTATTGTTTAGTCCGTCAATAATTGACACATCAAAATTATTTCCATCTAAAATGCTATCAATCCACGAAATAGCAATATCTTTTATTTGTGGTACTTCTATTTTTCTAAGTTCATCCATATTCTCGTAATATTTATCTAAAAAAATATTTATACCTTTAATATCGAATCCGCTTCTTTTTGTTATGAATAAATTTGTAATTGCAATAGCAACATCACAAACAGATAGTCCATATTTAGAGTCATCAAAATCTATAAATACAATCTGGCTCTGACTTTCGAAAATATTATTTTTCGTAACATCAAAGTGCAAAATAGATTTTCTCATAAATGGATTTTGGAGATTTATATCAAATGATACCATCTCTAAATCACATGTATTATCAACTATTTGGTGTAGTTCTTTCAAATAAATTGCAATATCCTCAATTACATTATTTGTAAGATTCAAATTTCCTAGTTTTTCTCCATTAACATATGTATAAACAACTATATATCGATTTTTAACATGAACATATTGCTCATTTTTTATTGTTTTTACTACTTTTGGTGCTCGAATATTTTTTTGCGCAAGCATAGTATGTAGCTTAATCATAGAAATTACATGTTTTTTATCATGATATATTTTTGAAACATATCTATTACTCATTGTTTCAATAATATATACATTTCCTGCAGTGGACTCATCACTTTTTATTATACTTCTTATTGCTAAACCATATTTTTCTTCAATTGTATGTTTCAAATCAAAATTCATTTTTAATCTCAATCCCCCCTACACAAAAATTTGTGTACAATGTTTATTTTGTATATAATTGTAAAAGTCAGAATGACTTTATTATTATATAACAATAGCGGGCTAATTAATAACTTAAATTATTTAATATAAAATTAAGCCCGCATGTAATTGTTCGTGCATTAAGTTATTCTCATTTGTTTTATCATTAAATCTCCAAAAATAGCGTACCCAGTTGTTGGATCTGATACTAGAACATTTGTTATTGCTCCAATGAATTTTCCATTCTGTATTATAGGTGCTCCACTCATTCCTTGTATTATTCCTCCAGTTTTATTTAGTAATCTTTCGTCCTCAATTTTTATTAGCATACTTTTATTGTCATAATTATTGCTCGAATATATTTTTTCTATTTTTATTTTATAAGTGTCTCTCTTACCATTTTCTAGCTCACAAATTACATTAGCCTCACCAGTTTCAATTTCACTTCTTAATGCTACATCATATTCTTGCAAGTCAGTCAAATTTATATTTTCTACTTTAGATACTTTACCAAAAACACCATAATTTGTATTCTTGTATATTTGTCCAATAGATCTATTTGAATCTATTACGCCTTTTATTTCTCCTGGATTATTTTTTTCGCCTTTTCTTATTGATAATAAATTACTTCTTACAAGCTCTCCGTCTGCAATATTAAAAATTCCCCCAGTGTCAGAATCAACTATTCCATGACCTAGTGCTGCAAATGATTGTGTAGATGGTTCATAAAATGTTAGTGTCCCAACACCAGCAGCTGCATCTTTTACCCATAGCCCAAGTTTATATTCTCTTGAACTACTTTCTACTGGAATTATATTTGTTGTTTTTGTTTCTTCATCTCTTACAAATTTAATCTCTATACTTTTGCCATTACATGAATTTACAGTTCTTATTAAATCATTGGTATTTGTTATTTTCTTGCTATCAATTTCAACAATCATGTCTCCTTCTTTAATTCCTGAATTTTCATATGGTCTGTATGATTTTTTATCAATTCCCTCAATTTCAGACATTCCAACAACCAAAACTCCTGGAGTATACATTTTTACTCCTATTAGACTTCCACACGGAATTACCTTAGTTCGCTCTATAACATTAACATTTATTTCTTTTACTGGAATTGTTCCAAATAAATCCAGATTAATTTCGTAGCTACCTGCAGAAGAATATATGTTGCTTTGATCTAGCCCTTTTGATGCTTGAACTATAGATGGATTCTGGCTATCAGTTTTTCTAATTTTTATCCCTGCAATGGTTCTAAAATTAAGTTCTTCGCCTTTAAAAACAATAACGTTACTTGGCAGTAATGTTATATTACATACATAAATGTATATAATTATGCTAATTGCTACTATCAAAATTTTACTTATTTTTTTCATAAACATCACCTATACATAGGTTAACCATATTTGATAGAGTTATTAATTTTTTTATTTGTGCATAAATTTTTTTGCTTAGAAATTTTTATATTATATCGAAAACATCTATTTTTGCAAAGCTTTTTTATAGGACACTTGTGAAATAAAGTTTGTTTGCAATGTAATTTTATATAATACTTTCTGTTATGTAAAAATGGTAGCCAGGATTGCCTGACTACCCACTATTTTCTTCTTATTACTTCTTTTTATTTGCTCTTTTCTGCTGTCTGTTCATTGGCATAAATACATCACATGGTTTTGAACTCGGCTCCATCTCCTTTGCTCTATAACCATAAAATGGCTTGGTTATTTTTTGCCTTGCTTTCTTTGTGTCCTTGACCAACTTATCAAGTGTGTCCAGTCTATGCTTGTTAGGTTTCACATGAATTCCTCCTTCTTTCATGCATAGATCTATACATTTTAATAGCTAAATTATATCACATTTCTTAGATTATTCACAATAGATCTTTACGAAATATATTTACTTTTTTTATGAACACTAATCCTCTCTACATTCCACAATTTTCTTTATCTTTAATTAGTAATCCACAAAAAACAAAATTTTCAATTTTTCCCTCATAAAAAACATTTTTTCTTTTTTTATTTTACAAAAAGTATATCTATGATATAATTAAGAAAATAAAAATAAAAACGAATGAAGAGGTTATTATGAATAAAATTCTAAAATATGAAATAAAAAGTGACATTCGTAATATACTTGCCGAAATAGATTATGAAGAATATATGTTCAATAAAGTATTTAAAACACATGTTACTTTTAAGAACTCGTATCAAAAATTTAATTTAATATATGATATATATGGACCACAGGCATATAGAAAATTTGTCCCTTCTATATATAAAAAACAAGACTTAGTAAATCTAATAAATACTCAAAACTACCTCATTTTATGTGATAGACATGGAAAAAAAATATATAAAAATTTAGCATATACTATTACTCTTGATAATTATTCAAAATATTACAGTAAGACTAGAGCTTTTTTATATAAGTTGTGTCATATATTTACAAGACACAGATTGAAAGTAAAAACTGATATTCCTTTAATGTTACCTGAAACAATACCTAACATAGATACAATTAATTAAGTATAGTATGATTTTTTGTCAGACTATGCTTTTTTTATTTTCCTTTTTTAGTCCACAACTTTATTACAATATCATATTTAATTTACTCTTACATCTAAAAATACTTTCAAAATACGATTTTTCTCACACTTTTTCGATAAATTCATACTATATATTAACTGGATAATATCTAGTTAATATAAATTTTGGAGGAAACAACGATGGAATTTGAAAATGTATCAACACCAATAGTAGGCGTGGATGGTTCCATTTCTTCTGGTAAACAATATGACATTGACATTCATCTTCCAGAAGATAATAGATCCGTTATATATGGAGTTATAAAAGATTGCTATGACGAACCAGTAAAAGACGCTGTTGTTAAATTAATTGAAGTAGACAAAGATTGCAAAAAGGAAGAAAGAAAACCTGTAACACACACATTTACAGACAAAGAAGGACAATTTGTTTTTGGACCTTTATGTGCAAATAAGTTTTACGAAATAGAGATTTGGGCAAATAAAGTAAAACATCATAAAATTTGCACAACGTGCCATCATCATGGAAAATGCTTAAAAGGTGAAAAATTAGATTGTGACAAATGCGAATACTTTGCTTCATCAGACAAAGAAGAAGATAAAAAATAGCTATCTTATACTACAATATAAAATTTAACTATAATTGTTAGATTAATTTAAAAAGTGGAACTTTACAAAATCTATTAAAGAGCAGGCACCATATATTCATATATATGTAATTGCCTGCTCTTCTAACTACATAATACCAATTCTTTTTGCAATTTTTTTTCCTTTTTTTATCATTTTTCCTCTATTTAATAATCCTTCTTTATACATTATTGCTGTTCCTGTAGCAAACATTGTGCCTACTAACACACCTTTGAAAAATTTCATACCAAAAACCTCCTATTTAAGTTTATTTTTAGTATGGCTTTATTTCCTTTTACTACACATAAAATTTTTTCCAATATTTTTACTTTGTGAACAGCTCTTTAAAATCTTGCTCAGAAAGCCTTGAAATTGATTTTTTAAATGATAAAAATGTATTAATTATATCCATTCTTAGCCTTTCATCTTTTATATTCTCTGCTAAATCTAAAATTTTTTGCATATAAAATAATTGCTCTTCTTTTGGTTTCATTTTTACCTCCATAGTTAACTTTAACTATAGCTCTTTTTTTTGACTTTTTCAATACATTTAGTTTATATTAACTTTTTTCCTTCTATGGTTGTTAAAATTTACATTATGTCGCTAATCTTATATGAAATTAAGCTGTGAATCGTAACCTACGGTCTTTAGACTTACTGCATTCTTATAAATCTCCACCTATTTTAAAATCTTCTGCATTTTTTTAAGCTTTCCCCTATTTTATCAACCAAAAATTTTACATCTTCAATTGTGTTACCTAAACCAAAGCTAACTCTAAGTGCCCCCTGGATATATTCCTCTTTTAGTCCCATGGCAAGAAGTACATGTGAAGGAGTTGCTAATCCTGATGTACAAGCTGATCCTGCTGATGCGCATATTCCATACGAATCCAAGTTTAACAATAGTTGTTCGGCATCTACACCTTTAAATGAAATATTTGCGTTTCCAGCTATTCTGTCAAATCTATCGCCATTAAGTTTTGCATCATCAAATCTTGACTCAATTTCTGAAATATAAAAATCTCTTAGTTGTTTAATATTTGTATTATACTTATCAAAATCTTTTATAACTAAATCTATTGCTTTTCCCAAAGCAACAATACCAGCCACATTTTCTGTTCCAGCTCTTTTATTATTCTCCTGATGCCCACCATGTTGAATGCTGCTAAATTTAACTCCTTCCCTTACATATAATGCTCCTATACCTTTTGGAGCATATATTTTATGTCCAGATAATGATAATGCATCTACTTTTAATTTCTCTACATCTATTTGTATACTTCCAACTGCTTGAACAGCATCGGTGTGAAATATAACTCCATGGGCTCTTGCAATTTCACCTATCGATTCAATCGGCTCTATCGTTCCAACTTCGTTATTTGCATACATTACAGAGATTAGCACAGTATCAGATCTAATAGAATTTTCTAGCTCGGCTAAATTCACTTTTCCATTACTATCAACATTTAAATATGTAACATTAAACCCATTACTTTCTAACCATTTGCACGAATTCAAAACCGCTGGATGCTCAATTTTAGTTGTAATTAAATGCCTACCTTTTTCTTTATTAGCCATCATAATTCCTTTAATTGCTAAATTGTCACTTTCACTGCCACATGATGTAAAATATATTTCATTTGTTTTTGCATTTATAAATTTTGCAACCTTTGCCCTGCTTTCTTCTACTGCTTTTCTATTCTTTCTTCCAATTGAATACATAGAAGATGGATTTCCATATTCTATATTTAAATATGGAATCATTTCTTTTATAACATCTGGCATTACTGGCGTAGTTGCAGCATAATCAAAATATCTCATTCTCATAACTAACCACCTTACAAAAAACTTTTCTATTTCCATTATATTCTTATATAATAAAAAAATGCTAAAACTATATTACATATAGCCTTAGCATCTTATAAACTAAATATTCAATTATTTTACACTGCCATTTCTGCCCACTTCATCATTCTAATATTCTTATATGTTTCTAATACATGTTCGTATTTATCATATTCATCTTCCCAAATTATTGATGGTACTTTTTCAAACTTTGAAAATAGCTCTTCAGCTTTTTTTAAGAATGTAGTTTGTTCGCTCTTCGTCATATTAACATTGTTCTTTGAATATATATACAAATCATTTAAATCATTTATTGCAAATATAAAATTAAAGAAATCTCTAACATTCATACCACTAGCTTTTATTTTCATACATATAATAGCTCCAATGACAAATACTACAAAAATTAACAAATATAACATATATATAATTACCATAACAATCACCTTCTTACTCAATACACTTAATTATACCATATTCGTAATATTTTTGCAAATCTTCTGTAATATTATAGTAATATATATGTAATATTTTTATATTTTTGTAATAATTTGTTCGTACAAACTATTTTTAATCTAAGAAAAAAGGTCTATAAAAAATCCTGCTATTGTAATTTACAGTAATAAAAATCATTGAAAATACGTATGTAAATTCAATGATTTTTTACAGCCTCTTTTATTTATAGAATTATGCGTAGATTACTCCACCTATTGTTCTATTCATTTCTGAATCATTATTTGCAAAAATTGTTTCTCCACCAGCAATGGCAATAACATCTCCTGTTTTAATAAGCTCTAATTCTTTAGCTTTTTCTATACCTTTCGCAATTATTTCTTTTGGTTTTCCCTCTTCTTTTATAAGTATAGGAATAACATCAGAAATTAATCCAATTTGTCTGTATGTCATTTCATCCCTTGTTACAGCTATAACTGGGCAACTTGGCAATAAGCTTGAAATAATTCTTGGTGTATTTCCTGCCTCTGTATAAGCAAATATAGCTTTTGCATGCATTTGTCTTGCAGCAGAGCATATTGAATGATTTAAATAGAATTCATAATCATTAATTCCGAAGTCTAAGTTTCTTCTTGCAATTCTCTTATCGTAATTAATAGAATTTTCTATTGAATGTGCTATTCTTGACATTGTTTCAACACATTCAACAGGGTACCTTCCCATAGCACTTTCTCCAGAAAGCATTATTGCTCCTGTTAAGTCAAATATAGCATTAGCAACATCTGATACTTCTGCTCTTGTAGGACGTGGATTTTCTGTCATTGACTCAAGCATTTGTGTAGCTGTTATAACCAATTTTCCAGCTTTATTACATTCTTTAATTATTCTCTTTTGAACTAATGGAACACATTCCATTGGTAGCTCAACACCCATGTCTCCACGTGCTACCATAATTCCATCTGATTCTTCTATAATTTCGTCAAGATTGTCTACACCCTCTTGGCTCTCTATTTTAGATATAATTTTAATTCTTTCTCCACCATGATCAGCTAATACTTTACGTATTGATCTAACGTCATCAGCTGATCTTATAAAAGAAGCAGCAATATAATCAAATTCATGCTCACATGCAGCAATTAAATCATTTATATCTTTTTCTTTCAATGCAGGTAAATTAATATGTCTTCCTGGAACATTGATACTCTTTCTATTACCTAGATTTCCGCCATTCATAACCTTACATACAATGTCTTTACCTTCAATTTTTTGAACTTCTAATTCAATTTTTCCATCATCAATTAGAATTGTTGTTCCTGGCTCAACATCTTTGTATAATTCTTTATATGTAATAGTTGCTTTAGTATTATCTCCAATAATATCTTCGTTTACTAATGTAAATGTTTCTTCAGCTTTTAATGTTACAGGATTTTCAACTAATTTTCCGGTTCTAATTTCAGGTCCCTGTGTATCTAATAGAATTGCTAAAGGTAATCCTACCTCTTTTCTAGCTTGGATTAAAGCATTGTAAAAAATTTCCTGATCTTCAAAAGATCCATGAGAAAAGTTTAATCTTGCAACATTCATTCCCGCAACTATCATTTTCTTTAATATTTCTACATCCTTTGTGGCTGGTCCAATTGTACATACTATTTTTGTTCTTTTAGTATTTATCATCTTAATTCCCTCCATTTTTTTCAAATTGACATCTGTTATTATATCACTAATTATTTATTGTTACAACGAATTTTGGAACAAATCTGAAAAAATCAAAGATTTTTTCAGTCAAAATCATAAGAGACACGAACACTATTGCGCCCGTGCCTCCTTTATATAAACAAGTTCCTCCCTCTCTAAGGAACCTGATTGCCCAATTGAGCTATGCTCTATATATAGAGCCATTGTATGATATAGTTTTTATAGAGAGTCATACAGATACGATAAGTACCTATGATAGATTATAACATTTCTACGAATTTATGTCAAGAAAAAGCATTGATAATTTCACATAATATGTATACAATTCTATTTAATGTGCTTGTGCTACACCATGCATATCATACGTTAATAAACCTACGACCGCTTGCATTTATTAACGCAAGCAGAAAGGAAAACGGTGAAAAATTCAGCTTAATACCAAACAGAAGACTGGAGTGTACTATGCTCCAGCCCTCTTATTTTTTATATACTATTTTTCCTCGAACCACTTTACTAAATTCAAGTTTTCTGCATCTAAAAGCATTTTATGTTTTGGCATTACTCTAAATGTGTATCCATAATTTCCACCTGTCTTTAGCTCTATTTTTGCTTGATATAAATATTCTCCCTCTTCCTCATATTCCATTATTAAATCCATATTTGTAATGCTTATATTTCCGAGTTTCCCATTTTCCATAACTTTTCCGCAATATACTTGTACCTCAATATTGTCCTTTGAAATATTTGGTAACTTTACTTTACATCTTACCTCTATAGTATTTCCCGCATCAATTGTGCAATTATTTATGTTTTCAATTTCCTCTTGTGTAATATTAATTCTATTCCAACTATTAGTAATTTTTCTTTTCCATTCATTAAACTCAGCCACTTCGGTTAAATCTTGATAGTGCTTTTTGTTTAAATTACAAAGAGGAATATAAAGTTTTTCCATATAATCCACTAACATTCTTGCTGTACTATACTTTCCGCCAGTAGAAGCAATAGATTCTTTCATTATAGCAACCCAATCGCTAGACATTCCAAAGTTATCCATGTTGTAGTATGTTGGAATTATCTTACGCTCTAATGTATTATATAAATCATTTGAGTCTTCATTATCTTGAATTTCTGTATCATCATAATCTTTTTCTGCACCAATCTTCCAACCATTTTTTGTATTGTAACCTTCTGCCCACCAACCATCTAATACACTAAAGTTTACAACACCATTTACGGAAGCTTTCTGTCCACTTGTTCCAGATGCCTCTAAAGGTCTTCTCGGATTGTTTAACCACACATCAACACCGCTTATTAGATACCTTGACATTCCAATGTTATAATCTTCAAGTATAAATACTTTACCTATAAATTGTGGTTTTAATGAAATCTCATGTATATATTTGATAAGCTCCTGTCCATATTTATCATGTGGATGTGCCTTACCTGCAAAAATTAGTTGAACAGGATGCTCTTCATCATTTAAAATTTGTGTAATGCGTTCAATATCTTTAAATATTAGAGTTGCTCTTTTATATGTAGCAAATCTTCTAGCAAATCCTATTGTTAACGCATTTGGATTTAATCCACTTACAATTTTGTTAATTTGTTCGTATGAATATCCGCTTCTTCTTAACCTATTTGTCGTACTTATTTTTACGTACTCAATCAATTTCTTCTTTCTTTCAAGGTGTACATCCCAAAGCTCCTCATCTGGAATATTCCTTACATTCTTCCATACATTGTCATCATATATTGAATCTTGCCAGAATGGTACAAAATACTGATTAAATAATTTTTTTAATCCTGGAGCTAGCCATGAGCAAGTGTGAATTCCATTTGTTACATATGTGATTGGAGATTCATTTGAGATTATATTTGGCCATACACCAGAAAACAACTCACTAGAAACTTCTCTGTGCAATTTACTTACACCATTTTTTTTGCCTGCAATTTTTAGTGCTAATATACCCATATTAAATCCGCTATTTTCTATTTTAGCTTTTGGCTCCATTCCTAGCATTAAGAACTCTTCTCTTGAAATTCCATATTTATCCCATAATCCTTCAAAATATGAACACACTAGCTCTGTCGGAAAAATATCGTTTCCTGCTGGCACTGGTGTATGAGTTGTAAATACCGTTTTTGAAGATACGATATCTCTTGCAATATTAAATGATACCTTTTTCTCCTCCATTGTTTGTTTGATAAGCTCAAGTGTTAAAAATGATGAATGACCTTCATTCATATGGTATATAGTTGGATTTATATTAAGCGCTTTTAGAAGCTTTGTTCCTCCAACACCTAAAACTACTTCTTGTCTTATTCTATTTTCTTGATTTCCACCATACAAATACATTGTTATTTCTCTTAAGTCTTCTGAATTCTTTTCGTTATCGGAATCCATTAAGTATAACTTACATCTGCCAACATTAATGCACCAAACTTTTAAATGTAACTTTGAATTTGGTATATCAACTTCTATATATAAATCATTTCCTTCTTCATCTTTAACTGGCTGAATTGGAAGTGAATCAATATCAATTTTATCGTAATTATCCTTTTGGTTTCCATTTCCATCTATTTCTTGATGAAAATATCCATTCTTATACAATAAACCAACCGCAACCAATGGTATTCCTAAATCACTTGCAGATTTTAAATGATCTCCTGATAAAATTCCTAAACCACCGGAATAAATTGGTATTACTTGATCTAAACCATACTCTGCTGAATAATACGCAATTATATCTTTTTGATTATTTGGATATTTATTTGTGAACCATGTAGATTTACTTTCCATGTAGTTGTTGAAGTTATTATTTATTTCATCATATTCTTTTAGAAATTCTTTGTCATTAATAATTGAATCTAATTTTTCTTGTGATACTAAACTTAAAAATTTAACAGGATTTTTGTTTGATTTCTCCCATAAATCTATATCTATTAATTTGAATAATCTTAAAAATTCTGTATTCCATGACCACCACAAATTATTTGAAATTGTTGACAATCCTCTTATTCGCTCTGGTAACTGTGGCATAACAGTTATTTTGTTAAAAACATACATATTTTTAATTTCCTCCTTCGTATTTCGCTACTTAATCTTTAGTCAAAAAACTACAAATATATTATCTATTAACGCAAATTATTTGTCAATTATTTTACAAAAAGTTTTAAAACTAGGGACGGGGTCTAATTTAAAAAATTTGAAATTGAACCCCGTCCCTAATTTAAAATTAATACAGAATAAACGGCCGAAGCCCGTGCTTTCACACGAGCTCCTCCACTATTGTTACCTCATTTTTGTCGTTTGTTTCGAGCTTCCAGATTACATTTACATACTCCTTCAGCTCTTCCTGGAATCCATGGCTAACAATAAGAGCCATCGCAGAGCAATTTCTGATTTCGTTGAAGATGAATGGCAACACTTTCTGCATTTTATTGGCTGAAAGGTTTGCAAAAACTTCATCCAGGATAATCAGAGGTCTCGCTCCATTTCTACTCTCCATATTTGATATATAAAGAATCTGAAGCAGACACATCATCTGCCTGTCGGCAGAATTTGGAGAGTTGAACTTGTATTCCTCAAATTCCTTGAGATCTTCTGGAATTCGGTCAATGTCCAATCCTGCTGCAAGTCTCTGAAGCAAGTCAAAATCGAGTTCATTCTTTTTGTAAACAAGATTCTGATAGAACGCCTCCACCACACCAGTTTTAACATCGTAACATATTGTATTCGGTGCAGCATCACGAAGCATTTTACAGAACACCGATTTACCTGTTCCGTTGTCTCCGATTATGAGAGGAACCTTTTCAGCGCTAATATTAAGCTCTCTATCCAGGTTGTAATGAGCCTCTGTTCCTCTGGATTTCCTGAACGAGACTGTGAATGCTGTAGTTATTAGTAACCCATCATCAATCACCTTTATTGCATTTTGGTTCAGCATAACTTCTCTTTTACGCTTTTCTCTCAGCTTCTTAATCTCACGAACCTCAGTTTCTTTTTTAAAGTTACTGATTTTCGTAATGTATTCGAGCATTTCAGAAACGCTATTGGCAATTTCTACAACACCAACATACGCAGATGCAACCAAACAAAATGTTGAATAAATTGTTCTAATTTCCACGTTCGATATAGCAGTTGCATTGTAAAACAACATTACCAGTATAGCAACTTTAGCAACAGCTGGCAACTGCTGAGTTACCATCTTTATGCACTGCAACTTCATTCTATCTCTATAATTTCCTTTGATGTCCTTAAGCCTTTCATCGAGAACTCCATCTGAAATCATATAGAAATTAGATAATTTCTGTTGAAGGCTCTGTGTCTCTGCCCCCAACATATCTGTCTTGGCTTGAAGTTTTCCTCTGTAACAGCCTAAAACGATTGCTGCACAGAAAATTACAAGTCCACCAATGTAATGTGTAGCATCCATTTTAACCATATCGACAACAATTATAGTATATATAACACCAATTATTGTCTTGATGATAACCGGAATGCATGAAATTTTAGCGGCTGCAATAGTAAATACCTTTGTTGCAGGCTGAAGCATGCCATCTTCTTGGATCAATCCATTAAAGTCCTTGAAGAATCCAATCTTCTGTACCTGTTCTGTCCACATAGATAAGAATACCTGGAATACGCACATTGCGGCTGAAATGATTGCAATCACACAACCAAGTGTAAGGTAGTCCCTCCAGTTGGTCAGGATTCCATCCTGAATATCCCGCTGTACTGCAAGATACTTAACGTTTAGCCACTTTTCTAGAATGAAACACATTGTCATTGCAAACAACAGAGCAATGAACAATGTCATCTTCCCATTCATAAAAAGTGCTTCTTTTCTTTTGTTCTGTTTTTTCATGAGGTGAACATCCTCCCTTTCATAATATTTCCTAGGGATATTACCAAGATTGTCAAATTGCCGCCTTTGGTATAATATACATAGGATGTACCTAAATTATATCACATATTACTATCTTTATCAATTTATGTTAACTTTTTCTGTTGTGCTAATATCTAACTTTTAAAAGTTGAGATGGCGTCCAACTTTTAAAAGTTAAACCCCACTCCCAATTTAAAATCTTGCTCTCAATTTAGTCAATTGTTGTGCTCTTTCTTCCTATACCAACAACATCTGATTGCAATGCTCTCCATGTATTACAACCTACAATGCCATCTGCTACTAGTCCTTTGGCAGATTGATATCTTATAACTGCATTTCTTGTATTATTACCAAAAATTCCGTCTAAACTACCAGCAGAGTATCCTAAAGTATTAAGTCCATCCTGTGCAACTAATACGTATACGCCTTTTGATCCACGCGAAATTAACGGATATCCCCCTGTTGCACATGCAGGTGGAAATTGCCTTTTATCAAAATGAACCCAACTTGGAGTTAAGTTAAGTGGTTCAACGAATGACCATACTCCAATATTAACCGCCGTATTGTACAAAGCAGTCCTCTGACTGAGATTTAAATTTTGTCCAACATCAAATGCTACACCCGCATAATGCTGACTTTGCCCTGAATGACCACCCTCCCATACCCTTTTGAATGCAAATCCAACCTTTATTGGGGCTCCATATACATATCTTTGAGAATTCCATGCAAGCATAGTGCTTCTTGTAGTCCATAAAACTTCACTCCTACTGGATCCCCTAAATTCACGAACTAGTAGTGTATTGTTGGTATTATAGGGCATTGCCTGTTGTTCTCCTCTATAATATGTTTCCATACGATTTGTATTATTGTTATACACTAAAATTTTAGCCATCCTAATCCTCCATAATAAAGTATTATCATATATTATGAAAACGTATAGATATTGGTTACATGTTCCTAAGAACAAAAGTGGCATGATTAATATTTTTATACATTAGGAAAAGTCAGTATGACTTTCCTAATGTATAAAAAAAAGGTGCTTTTATTACACCTTCTTCTAATAAAAATATTAATCTTCTGCTTTGTTTAAAAATTTATATGTTATAGCAGCTAGTGCTGACCCAGCTAATGGAGCTATTATAAATACCCAACATTGCTTTAAAGCTTCTCCTCCTTGAATAACTGCTGGTGCTAAACTTCTTGCTGGGTTAACAGATGTTCCTGTTAAAGGAATACCTATAATATGAACAAAAGCTAATGTTAAGCCAATTACTACTCCAGCAATTGAGCCTTTGCTTTCATCTGAAGTCACACCCAATATTGTATATGTAAATACAAATGTTAATATTACTTCTACTAGAATTGCACCTAACATGGAAATTCCAACTGCAGAAGCCTCTCCAAATCCATTAGCTCCTAAAGCAGCTGTCCCAATATTTGAACTTGAAAGTATTGCATATAATAATCCAATTCCAGCAAATCCACCTAAAAATTGTGCAATTACATATCCCACAAAATCTTTAATATCCATTTTTTTATTTATTAACATAGATAAAGACACTGCTGGATTAATATGGCATCCAGAAATATTACCAATTACATATGCCATAGCCACAATTGATAATCCAAATGCCAAAGCTATTGTTAAAACTCCCATTGTTCCGATAACCTGTACCTGCTGTTAAACCTCCTGTTACAACAGCTGTTCCACATCCAAATAGAGTTAATACAGCTGTTCCGATAAACTCACATAAATATTTTTTCATAAAAAATCCTCCCCCTAAAAAATATTCAAATTGATTATATTTTTAATTTTTTTTGTTGTCAATAAATTTATAATATTTTAATTTTTATCGAATATCTTAATTTTATATGGTAAATTTTAGTTTTATTATCATATATTTTACTAGTACTTTATAGGAGGTTATTACATGAATAAAACTTATAATATCTCTACCCAGTCACCTATGGGAAACTTAAATGGAATCTTGCATTTATTTATTGAAAAGGAAAAGCTACAAGCAATAATTGAATTTAATGGAAAAAAATTAAATTTCTATAATGGAAAGTTCATTTCGAATAATAAATTTAGGTTCGTCGGTTCATTAAAAGCTTATTTCAAAAAGATAAACTATACAGCTGAAGGCTCTTTTTCTGATTCTTCTATAGAAATAATCATATCTACTAATATGGGTAACTTTATGCTAACTGGAACTGCAGCTTAATTATTGTTGTAAAAAATAAATATTAGTATAGCTGTATGTTTTATAGCATATTCATTCTAATTCTTGACAGAAATTCAAAAATAACAATCCACGGGTAGAACCCGTGGATTTTCATATAGGCCTATAAGGCCTTGTTACAAGCTACCGCTAAAGCGGTTTCGTTTGACGGCTTTACGCCATGACTTTCGCGTTCTTACTACTTACCACCCTTAAAAGGGTC
>JAGBAJ010000048.1 GCA_017939755.1 Clostridia bacterium
TCAATAAAAAAAATATCCATACCAGATTTAAACTTATTAAAACCATACATGATTAAACAACATACTAGCCATACACTAATTAACTTGAAGCATAATTTTTGTAAGATTTTCCTATCTTTTTGTGATCCATACATAATTCCACAAAAAATCAAAACTGCAAAAAAATAAACTACAATTTCAATAGTAGATGGTGTCATCACTAAATAATTCATCCACTTTACGCTTGCTATTACTTGGCTAGCTTTTATCAATCCAGAAGAAGCTATATATAATAATTTTGAAAAAAATACAGAAATTAAATTTACGTGATTATTTAAAAGTAAACAAATGCATACCAAAGGCATTATAATTGTTAACAAAATGCTAGCTATAACGCTTGAAATAAAAAAATTTATAGATACTTTATTATATTTAACTGCGATAATTGGTAATAAAAAAATATTTGCAGAAAAGCTGAGTGCTATTTGAGATTGTACATATAAAATAAATTTATTTTTACAAGATTTTATATTTATTTTTTTATATAGCACAATAATCCCTAAAGTTCCCACAAACGATAATTGAAAACCTACACTGTATATGCAAAACGGATTCTTTATTATTACTGCTATAATGGCTACAGATAAGTTTGTTATACTATCAGAATTTCTATGTAACATTTTAGAAATTAGAAATAGACTAATCATTATTGTCGCTCTACACACAGATTCCCCGTTTCCAACTAATCTACAGAAAAATATAATACCTATAATATTAATTACGTAGGATATATTCTTTTTTAATAGGAATGTACACAGCATAATTATTGATGATATATACATAACATGCATACCAGAAATTGCTAATACATGTGATAAAGAGCTGTTAGAAAAACTTTCTATAATATCATCATCTAAACCGCTTTTATCACCTAATATTATGCTCTTACAAAGCTCTGCATTTGATTGTGGTAACATTTGGTCTAAAATATTGCAAATATAACTTCTTATTGAATTCATTAACAGAATTTCAGTGCTTTTTTTGTTTTGATACCTATTGATTTCTAATGCATTAAATGTACCTAAAACTCCCTTAGATAATAGCAGCTCTTTGTAGCTAAACCCTTTATAATTGTGGATTTTATCTGGATCTGAAAATGATCCATAAGCCACAAAAGAATCTCCAACATCTAGTTTTCTATTATCATAAAAAACAATTTTGTAATTCGTGTATTCATGACTATCACTACATTTGGTTATCTGCGCAGAATATTTTATTTTACCCTGAAGCTGCTCTTTATCTACAATAGTTCCGTGTATTGTTAATTCATTGCTATTGTAAATACCATTAACAAAATCCAATTTACTATTGCTTATATAACATGCTAAAACAAATGATAAAATAATAAAAAATTTGAACATAAATTTTTTTGATAAAACTAAATATATTGCTAAAAATAAATACAAAAAGGGGACTATATTTTGATTTAAATATAATCCCCCTATACTACCTAATAAATAACTGATAGCTACTAATATAATCTTTCTATTCAAAGCACTCCTTTATAATAACCCCTTATTATAAAATTCTTCTTGCTCCTACATATCTTTTTTGATATGCATTAGTTGATAATGACGAAATTATAACACCAGTTCTTGAGTTAGAAGCGTGTATAAATTGACCATCACCTATGTATATTCCAACGTGACCTATTCTAGAGTTTGATGTATCTCTGAATATTAATACATCACCTGGTTGTAAGTTACTTTTACTTACTGCAACACCATCATTTGCTTGTGTTCCTGATGAACGACTTAATGAATATCCAAAATGTTTGTATACATATTGTACAAATCCTGAACAATCGAATGTATTTGGTCCCGCAGTACCATAAACGTATCTATATCCTAAAAAAGTCTTAGCATATTGAACAATAGCTGCTCCAGATGGATTTGATGCAACTGGTTGTTCAGGTGCTTGTGCTGCTGGTTGCTGATTATTGCTTTCACTTAAGCTATTTGAGCTTCTTGAAGTAACTTCAACTTTTTCTTTAGATAATAGTGATTTTGATATATATGCTTTTTCACCATTAATCTCTACAACATACCAACTACCATTCTCGCCTGTAACCTTAACACTATTGTTTGTATTTAAAACTTTAACCACTTCTGAATCTTTGCTTGCCTTACTTCTTGCATTTACAGATGTACCTTTAACATAGTATGTTTTAGCACTTGAATATTTTGTATCCGCTGGCTCTTCTGATTTTTTCTCTTCTTCCTTCTTCTCTTGATTTTGCTCTTCTTGCTGATTTTCTTCCTTTTTCTCTTCTTGTTTTTCTTCTGGTTTAGTTTCTTCTGCTTTTTCTGTTGAAACAGCTGTTAGTTTTTCTGTTAAAACCCAACCTGCCTTATTTCCAGATTTAACATATGACCAGACACCAGCACTGCTTACTACATCATACTCTTCATCTGCATTTGTACTATTAATTACGATACCATTAATTACAGGCATAACCTTTAGTTGCACATCAGTTGCAAATTTATACTTACTTGGAACTTCTTGTTTGTGCTCTTCTTTGGTATTTTCTTTATTTGTGTTTTCTTCTGTAATATTTTCTGCTGACGTATTTTCTGTTGATGTATTTTCTGTTGATGTATTTTTTTCTTCGGAATTTTCGTCAGTTTTTTCTTCTGTTTCATTTTTATTTTCCGTATTTGTATTTTCTGTATTTTGATTATTTTCATCCTTTAACTTTATGTACTCTTTACTTACATATCCAACTTTTCCATTAGCTTTTACTTTGTACCAATCTCCATTTTCACTGATGATTTCTACTTTATCATTTTCGTCTAATAAATCTAGGACCTCTGATGATGTACTTTCTTCTTTTCTTAGTCTTAAATCACTTGTTACTACTGTACCTGTTGTTGCAAATACTGTTGTGTTTACAAATAAAAATAAACTTATGATTACGCCAACAATTATTATCATTGACATACTTTTTTTGTCTTTCATTTTTTAATTCTCCTTTTAAAACAAAACTGGTATTAGTATACTACATTTATCTATAAAAGTCAATTTTTCCCATATTATTTGTTATTCTGTAGGATAACTCCTATTTTGAAGGCTATATCTTAACTATATGCTTTGTTGTTTTAGTTCTTTTTTATCTTAGCAAAGCTCTTTTATATAATAGGAAATGCTAGCATGACTTTCCTATTATATAAAAAGACACAGCGTAGTTGCCATGTCTTTTATATGAATTCATATTATTTATATAAATTTCAATTATTATCCATTAACAGCATCTTTTAATGCTTTTCCAGCTTTGAATACAGGTGCTTTCTTAGCAGCTATCTTCATTTCTTTACCTGTTTGTGGGTTTCTTCCTTTTCTTGCAGCTCTTGATCTTACTTCGAAAGATCCGAATCCTACTAATTGGATTTTATCTCCACTAGCTAATGTTTCTGCTATAACATCTATAACTGCGTTTATTGATGCCTCAGCATTTTTCTTTGTTTCTCCTGTTTTAGCAGCTACTGCCGCAATTAAATCAGATTTGTTCATTATTAATTACCTCCTATTGAAATTTGTATTATGTACTTTATAATTCCGGTTTAATGCAGATTTATAAACTACTATAATGATTATTCGCCATTTTTATACAAAATCCTTCTTTTTTCCTTATTTTTTATTGTTTTTTTATTTTTTTCTATTTTATCATGCTTTGTGCACTCATAGACAAATGATAGTTCATTATCACTAAACAATTTTAGTAAGTATATTGAAACCATATATATAAATACAGCTATAATTCCTGCTAATATTATAGCTAACTTTTTTATTATTATTCCATTTAATATAAAACAAGTATAATACCAGCTCACCGCCATTATACACGAAGCAATTATAGCTTTCAATAAAAATTTGAAATTTTTAAATTTTAATTTCAATTCCACTTTTAACACAGAAAAAGCGATAAAAAACGCAATTATATGACAAACCAAAGTTGCAACACAGCATCCAGCTACACCTCCATACCAATATTGCTCTGGTGATAATTTTAGTAGCTGTAAGTTTAGAATTAACTTTGCAATTACACCAACTCCTAGAGCAATTGCTGGAACAAATACCCTTCCCATTCCTTGAAGTACAGAATTAATTATTTGCTCCATAGCAATAAAAATTATTGCCAAAGAGCTAATTTTAAAATAAATTGCTCCATCGCTACTGCCAAATAATAATTCTAATATTTCTTTTGAAAAAATAAACATACAAACACAACATGGTAAGATAAATAATGTAGTATATTTTATATATTTTCTAACAATATCACATATTTCTCTCTTGTTGTTGTTTCTATTATATGAAGCGACCATAGGTATTATGGTTGCCGAAATAGAAATAATAAATGATACTGGAACTGATGAAATTACATCTATTTTCCCACTTAATATACCATATTGTATTCTTGCTTTCTCCTCACTCATATATAATTTTAAAAATCTAATTACGGTTATTGAATCAATATTTTTATTCAATGATGCTAAAATTGCACTAATTGATATTGGAAATGCTATGCATAATATCTTACATATTTTTTTAATACTTACACAGCTAGAGTCTTTTTCACCTCTATTTTTCATACATAGGTATATTACTCCACACATTGTTGCAGCAGTTGTAGCAAAATTAGCAAATGCAGCCATATATACTACATTAGAAAATGAAAATATGCATACTATCTCTACAAATACAATTGTAAAAATAGTTTTGAAGATTTGCTCTATTGTTTGTGACTTTGCAGTAATATTAATTTTATTTATACCATTAAAATATCCCCTGTAAACTGAAATTATACAGACATTAAAAATAGCAGGAGATAATGCAATAATTGATTTTTTTGCCTCTGGTATATCTAGCATCTTCGTAGCTATAAAATTTGAAGATTTTATTAATACAATGCTCCCAACAATTCCTATAATAGAAAATGCAACCAAGGAACTTTTTAATATTGCTAGCCTATTTCTTGAATTGTTTTGCTCTGCCACCAATTTTGCAACGGCACTTGGTACACCAATTGTTGAAATTGTTAATAATAGCGCATATATTTGATAACCAGAATTATATATTGCATTTCCCATATCTCCGAAACCAGTCTTATTTGCCAAATATAATTTGTATACTAATCCAAACATTTTTACCAATACTTGAGATATTAATAAGGCTATAACTCCAGAAATCGTATTATTTTTTTTCATATTTTCCCCCCAATAAAATTGTTCTATACTTTTGTGTATGAGGGTTAATCTTCTATTTAGAAAATTAATAGCTCTTTCCCTATAAATTTATATTCTAATAAATCTAGTTTCATGAATTATATTGTCTTTTTTGTAATAAGAAGAAATTTATTACTAATTTGTTGTTACAAGTCAGCCTTAAACCCAATTATAATATAAATACTAAGACTTTTTGTTACATATCTTTTCAAATATGGCTGACTAGGAATAAATTGTTTACTTTTATCAACAATTTATTCCAAAACACTTGAATTTTTGTACAATTTATAGGATAATGTAATGGTAATATTTTAATTTGAAAGTGGTGAAAGTTTTGAAATTATTCGATAAATTTTTAAAATTATTGAAGACCGATAGAAATACTTTTCTTACATATATATTAACGCTTATCACAATTTATCTTACTATAGATAGAGTTGTTGAAATGCTATTAATGGTGTTTACTGGAATTGGATGTTCATATTGGAATCCTATAGCATATACATTTGCATTTGCATGTCCTATTTTTGCTTTCTTGTTCTCTTGTAGTTCAAAATTTGCAGATTCAGAAAATACCAAAGTGTCATTTTTTTATATGTATGTCATATCATTATACCTATTATTTTTATCATTTGTAAATCAAGGTATAAATTCAATATGCTGGTTAGCTTTAATGTCTGCGCCATCATATGTAAAAATTGCAACAGAATACTCAAGCCTAATTGCTCCAGCATTTAGATCGATATCACTGTATTTACCTCTAATCTCATTCTATCCACTTATCAGATGGATAATAACAACAGTTGGCGATTCCAAACTGCTTCTAGAATCTATTTATGATTATTCTGGAATAAATTTATCACCAGCTAAGTCAAAAGCAGCAGGACAATTTAGTTGCGATGTTGTAATTGGTAATGATAAACGTACTGGAAAATCTGTAGTACTCCCAGAAGATAGACGTTTTGAGTCGACTTTAGTCGTTGGTGTATCTGGCTCAGGAAAAACCTCTCTTATATTTGAACCATTAATTGCTAGAGACATTGAGAAGAAACGATTCTTACACAAATCTGCAAAAGAATATGGATTTGCAGCATTAAAATCTGGAGTAGCTACAATAAATGCTCCTTATGATAATAAATACATTAATGACAATTTCTCATTAAATATGCTTACACCAAATTCTGAAAAATCTGGAACATACAAATCATGTATGGGAAATATGATTCGTGCTACACAAGATGGAAAAATAATATATAAGGATATGGGATTAACATATATATCCCCTGACTTTGAATCAGTTTCTAGGGTTATGAAAGTAGCAGAAAATTACAATGTAAAATATAATCTAATTGATCCTAATCATGAAGATTCAATTGGTCTAAACCCATTTGCATATGATAATCCACTTCAAACATCTGTAATTATTTCAACCGTATTAAGAAATTTACATGTTACAAGCAATGCAGATAAAGATTTAGATTTAGGTGTACAAGCAAATTTTGCGTCACAAGCAATCGAAAATTTATCAATACTTATGAAAGTAATGTATCCCAAAATGAATGATGGTACTATACCTACTCTTGAAGATATGTTAAATGCTTTCAATGACTTTTCAATTATACAAGATATGTGTGAAAACCTAGAGAAAGATGAAGAATTATCAGGCAAATTTTCAATATTAATTAAATACTTCAAGAATAATTTTTACGATACATCAAACAGACGCGAAAACACAGAAAAATATATATCTTCAGCAATTACTCAATTAGATAATTTGTTAAGATATCCTGGAATGAGAAAAATATTATGTAACAGAACAAATAATATGAACTTTGATGCAGCATTAGCAAATGGACAAATTACATTCGTTTGTACAAGACGTGGCGATTTAGGTGAAGCCGCTCATACAGCATTCGGCTTGTTCTTTATACTATCAATGCAATATGCGGTACTTAGAAGACCTGGCATAGAATCATCTAGAATACCACACTTTTTATACATAGATGAATTCTCAAGCTTTGTATCATCATCAACAGAGCCTATATTTACTTTATATAGAAAATATAGAGTTGGTTCAATGATATCAGTTCAAAACCTTGATCAACTAGATGCATACAATAAAAAATATAGAAAAACAATTATTGCAAATTGTGCACACAAAATTGTATTTGGAAACAATGTTCCAGAAGATAATGACTGGTGGTCAAAAGAGCTTGGAACTAAGAAGGAATTTAGCTACACTAGAAATTACGAAACAGAAAAAGGTAAGTATTCTGATAACTTTAATAATATTAAATATGATACTAAAGATAAATATGCTCCTGGAAAAGTTCAGTCAATTAAGTTTAAAGAATGTTTTTATAAAATTCGTGATGCAAAAGGAAAAAATAATGTTGGTATTGCAAAATTAAATTTTATGGACGCAAAATATAAAGAAAAGCAAAAAGAAGTACAATTTAACTTTGAAAAATTCACAAATGGAATGTCATATGATGATTCACAATCAACCAAAAAGAAATCTAAAAGATCTCGTATTCCTACATTTGTCGATGATGATAATACAGAATCAGAGCTAGATCCTATTCGTACATCCTCACGCGACTCACTATTTGGATCACCAGAAGAGGGAACAGCTATAGTAGATCATCCAAATATGAAAAAAAATAATAACAACTAAATTTTAAGCCCTACTTTAAGTAGGACTTTTTTTATACCATTATATGTATAGCACATGACTTTCCTAATGTAAAAAAAGATAGAGCTTTTTGTAAAACTCTATCTTTAATCTAATACTAATCTAGTAATTTTATTTTTGTAGCCTTCATCTTAAGTTTTCCATCTTCATTCTTTATGAACTCAACTAATGATTCATCTAGGCTCTCATCATTTTGTTTTAAATCTGTTGTGTAATATAATTTTATTTTTTCTATTAAAATATTGTTTAATACAATTGTTTTAAATGATTCTGCAATATGTTTGTCATCTTCGCATACAAGTATCAATTGTGGCATACTTTTAAATCCTGAATCATTTGATACAAAATTATCGTAGAAATCTTTATAGAATTTCATCTTGTCAACAAGTTTCTTTTCCCAATCATCTTCTCTTCTTATAACCTCAAAAATAAAATCTAAAGACTTATCATTTTTGGTAAGCTTAATACATCCTCCAGTGGCTTTAAAAGTCTTTCCTAATGATTTAGCTGTTATTGTTGGCTTTGGAGTGTAGCTATCAAAAGCTTTAACTTTTCTTAAATATGCGATAATAACTTGATTTCCTGCAAGCCTTTTCTTAATCATAGCAACTGGCTTTGTATTATCGGTTGGTTGCCACTTGCACTCTTCACCTCTTGAGTTTAATAGGTATTTCCCCATTTTTTCTAAACAATATATTCTATATATTCCCTTCCCGTCATCAGAATTGAAATAATATCTTGTTAAGATTTTTGTTTTAACTAGTTGATCTAGTTTACCATTTAACTTATCTTGAGTTTTTGGATCAAACCCATTTATTTCTAATAATTGAAATAATTGTCTTGATGTAATAAATTCGAACTCATTTATTAATGACAACACTTTAAAATGTAAATCATTAATATGTCCTAAGTTAATTCTTTGTACTATTTGATTCATTGAAACATATCCATCTTTTCCATCAAATACTTTAATCTCACCTTCTCTAATTGCAAAAGGCGATGTTATTGCTTTAATCTCCTTATCGTCTACCAATTTAATTTCCCTCCTATATATTATTATACAATAATTAATTTAATTTTCTTTTTTTCTGGTATGATTTTCTTAACATATACATTTACACTTTGGCCATATTCTATGCCTTCTTTGTACTCAGCAAGTCCTACAAGATTTGGTTTTAGCTCTATGAAAATTCCATTTTTTGATTTTTCCACTTCTCTTGCTTTACCAACGATTGTTGTTCCAACCTCTATTCCTTTAATATTATCTTCCCATGATCCAAGTAGCTCTTTATATGTTAATATTAGTCGATTTTGACTCTTATCTATTGATTTTACCATAACATTTATCTTTTGTCCAACTCTTATTCGCTCTTTTGGTGTTTTTATTCTAGCAACTGAAATATCTTCTATATGAAGTAATCCAACTACGCCTCCACCTACTTCAACAAAAGCTCCATATGGTTGAATACTTTTTACAATTCCTTTTAATATATTACCCTCTGAAACTTCATCTTTAAACCAAGTCATAGCTTCGTCTTCAACATCTTTTCTTGATAAAATATAATTATTTGCCTCATCAATACCTTTAACCTTAAACTGAACATATTTGTTTAGTTTACTTGTACTTATGTTTGTTTTAAATTGGTTTACATCCTGTGACGATGTATTTGACTCTATTTCATTTCTATTAATTACTCCCATCTTGTTGTCATCAAATCTCACATATAAATTATAGTCATCGTCGCATTCTACAACCTTAGCTTCTAATACCTCTTGAGTTTGAATGGCCTTATTAAGTGCAACTTCTCCTATTGTTTTGTTGCTTACAAACCATCCTTCAGGAACATATCTTTGATATTTCATTTTAATTCTCCTTGTCTTTTGTATTTTCTTAATTATATAATTAAATCATTTGTTTTACAAGATTTAAATTTATTTGTTTTTGAGTGATTTTATTTCCTTATCAGTCAAATACCTCCACTCACCTATTTTTAAATCCTTAACATTAATTTGATTAATTCTAGCTCTGTGTAATGCAATTACTTTTTTTCCAATTGCTTCACACATTTTTCTAACTTCTCTATTTCTTCCTTCATGAATTGTAATTTCAATTCTTGAAATTCTTTTTTCTTTATCAATTTTTAGTATTTTTACCTTTGCATTACCTGATATATAATCTTCTATTTGTACACCATCTCTTAACATTTGAACATCTTCATTAGTTACTATCCCTCTTACTGTCGCATTATATGTTTTTTCTACTTCATTTTTCGGATGAGTAACATTAAATATAAAATCTCCGTCATTAGTAAGAATTAAAGCTCCTGATGTATACATATCCAAACGTCCTACTGGTAATAAATTTACATCCACATTTTTTATTAAGTCTGTGACAATTGGTCTATCAAACTGATCTTTTATAGTCGTTACATATCCAACTGGTTTATTTAATAGTATATATTTGAATTCGTTTGTTAACTTAATTAATTTATTTTGGACAAACACAGAATCTTGCTCTGTCACTATTTTAGTTCCAAGCTCTGTTACAATTTTTCCATTAACTTGAACTTTACCAGATAGAATTAGCTCCTCGGCTTTTCGTCTAGAGCAAACACCTGCATTTGCTAGAAATTTTTGAAGTCTCATCTCTGGCATTTCTATTCCCCCATTCTATTATCACATATTTTAATTACATCAGTAAAATATTGTGGAACTTCCGCTTCTAAATGCATTTTCTTTTCGGTTATTGGATGCTTAAAATCTAAGCTTTTTGCATGCAACATTTGCCCTTTAATATTAAATTCATTTTTCCCATTTGAATATACTTCATCACCAACAACAGGATGTCCAATTTCTGCCATATGAACTCTTATTTGATGGGTACGACCTGTATCTATTTTTAATTCGACTAAAGTATACTTGTCATATCTCTTTAGAACCTTAAAATGTGTTATAGCCTCTCGTCCGTCTTTATCTACTGCCATCTTTTTTCTATCTTTTTTACTTCTAGCTATTGGCATATTTATTGTTGCCTCGTCTTCTTGTATAATTCCTCTAACTAAAGCGATATATCGCTTATTAACCTGTCGATTTTTTATTTGCTCGCTCATCGAAATGTGTGCTTTATCATTCTTTGCTATAATTAATAAACCTGATGTGTCTTTATCTAACCTATGTACAATTCCAGGTCTTTTTTCTCCACCTATTCCAGATAATGAATCTTTACAAATATTCATTATAGCATTAACTAATGTTCCATCTGGATTTCCATTAGCTGGATGAACAACCAGTCCCTTTGGTTTATTAACAACAATAATATCTGAATCTTCATACACAATATTAACTGGTATATCTTGGGCTTCTATCTTTGTATCTCTTACTTCAGGGATATTTATTTGAATTATATCTCCAGATTTAACCTTATATGAATTTTTCTTTACCACATCATTTACCATTATATTTCCTTCTTCAAGTAACCTTTGAATTGCACCTCTTGATAGATCTGTATTTTTCTTGGAAATATAACTATCTAATCTTATGTTGTCATTTTCATCAACTATTATTCTTTTCAATTTCTTCACCTCTAAAATCTGTAAAATATGATATTCCAATTAGAATAACACCTGTCACAACACAAATATCTGCCACATTGAAAATTGGGAATTTGACTATATTACTTATATCTATAAAATCAACTACATATGCTCTAACAGCTCTATCTATAAAGTTACCAAAGCCTCCTGCTACCAAGAAAGCAGCGCCTACAGATATTACTTTTCCTAACTTATTAAAATTCTTGCACAGCATACATACTATTACAACTAAAATAATCAACGTAGCTATAGAAAAAAAGCGTGCATGACCACTTGCAAATCCAAACGCTATTCCTCTATTTTCACAATATGTAAATTTTAATAAATTAAATAACACATTTTTAGGCAAATTTTCCTTATTTGCTATAACTAATAATTTTGATAACTGATCTATACATATTAAAACTATTGTTATAATAAAAAATATTGATTTATTTTTCTTACCCATATATACTTACTCTCTCATATATTTTAAAATTTTCATCATCGTACAATAAAACATAACTATCATCGTTTTTTAATAAGGAACTTAATTTTGAGTCTGAATATGTAATTACATGAGTAATGCTATATTCCTCAAATTTTTCTTCATAATCTTCTGATAATCTTGATATTCCTATAAAGTCAGAAAAGATGTCATTTCCTATATATTCACCATTTTCATCTTTATTTCCATTAAATTCTGGTGCATATAAATCAGCTCTAGAATCAATAAACACAGGTATTTCTTGGAATAGTAAATAACTACCATAGTTATACTCATTATATAATCTCAAATTTTCTATTCCTATTTTAGGAATTAATTCTGTTTTTATAAATTCTGCTGCTGCCACTGGATAATCTTCTTCATCCACAAACACATCATTTTTCTTATCTAAGTAATTACTAAATGATATTATCGTAATACTCATTGCTATAACGATTGTACAAAGTATCTTTGCAAAATTAAACTCTCTTATTGATTTACTATTTTCATCCACTTTTAACATTTGTTTAATATTATCAATAATACCACAAACCAATCTAACAACAATAAAATTACCAATTACCACAAGCATTGAAACTTGCCTTTGAGACATAAAGCTTAGAGCAATTAGTCCCATTAGCATGAAGAAATCCCTTAATTTTATTTTTGTTTTAGAGAATATTAAAATGCCAAAAATTATTACTAGTATAATTATCATATTTTCATTGTTTATTAGTGTAAGTGGTAAATGCTCGCTGATATTTGCGGTAGTATTGCCTTGGTTAGTCTTTAGCAAATATGTATACGGAACACCCTTAAGTGGTGTAAGAAGTCCTGTGAAGGCACATATAATGCACAATAACACTAGCCACTTTATTCCACTTTCTTTTACAACTCTTATTTTATGTGTTTTTTCTAAATTCTTTTCAAGGTTTTCTTTGTGTTTCTTTTCTGCTTTTCTAATTTTATTTTTTTCTATGTTAATTTGAAGTTCACTTATTTTTGTTCTCTTTATTTTGGTCTTATAAAATAGCTTTATTTTATCAGCAATTATTTTATAGTTTGCTGTT
This sequence comes from Clostridia bacterium, assembly GCA_017939755.1. Classification (GTDB taxonomy): domain Bacteria; phylum Bacillota; class Clostridia; order TANB77; family CAG-508; genus CAG-492. Next base: position 13,086 of record JAGBAJ010000048.1, read on the forward strand.
GCAATTGATATACACAACCACTCTGCAATGTATGGTGCATACAAAACAAAATAGAAAGGCCACACTGCACAATGAAGGTTTGCTATTAATATAGGTATAATAATTAACAAAATCGCATAACGAATCTTCTTTGTTTTTATAAACTGCTCTATACCATATATAGTACATACAAATAATATAAACGTTGCCAATTGTGCTCTCGCTGTAATAAAATTTTTAAGGGCATATAATGATGCTATTGTAAATAAAAATGATACTATATCATTCTTGCTAAATCGTATATTTACTAAATAGATTGATATTCCAAGGACTATCGCTAGTATGCATGTTGCATGGTATACGCCACTAAAACCCCCAAAACTATAAATCTTATACGTTAAAAAGTCATATAACCAATGCGGATATGTATATGGTAAATTATGATATGAAAAATGGTCTTTCATATCTAACCCTTTGTTCCATGGCAATAAATCATAAAAATGCTCTGTATCTCTATCTATATGCTCACCAATTTTTATTGTATAATATGTATCATTTTGAAATGTCTTTGGTGTTAATGAATAAGCAAAACAAACTATTGCACAAATACATATAATCTTAACTAAAATCTTTATTATTTTTTCTAATGTTTTATTCATAAAAGCTCCATTCCTTTTAGACATAAATCTTGTGTGAAAAAGAAATCTTTCACACTAAACTTCTCAATTTATTATGCCATAATTATATCAACTAACCCTCAAATTTGCAATAATTAATGCACTTTTATTACATTATATATTGGACTTTATGTTACAATTCACAGCCTGTAAAATTGATTTATTAATTTTCGACTGGTTACCAGTCAGCCTAAAATCAAATTATAATGTAATAAAACTAGTAACTTCGACTGCAGAAAAGCAAAATAAAATATATATACTTCTAATTGATTTGCATAATTATATGTGATACTATCTATACTAATAAAGAAAGGATTACTATATGAGAGATAAATTATTAGCAAATGTACATTCGTTCGATACTTTAGGTGCTGTTGATGGTCCTGGTATTAGATATATTATCTTTTTTCAAGGTTGCCATCTCCACTGTAAGTATTGTCACAATAGAGATGCTGTTGAAAATACAACAAACACACAATATTCAGTATCTGACTTAGTAGAAAAAACTTTAAAATATAAGAGCTACTTTACTGCATCTGGTGGAGGTGTTACCATTAGTGGTGGAGAACCACTTCTCCAACAAGATTTTTTAATTGATTTTTTTAAAGAATTAAAAAAACAAGGAATTTCAACTGCAATTGACACATCTGGTATGGTTCCTATTACAGAAAAGTTAAAAGAGCTCATAAATCTTACAGATTTATTTTTATTAGATATAAAATGTATAAATGATGATATTTGTAAAGATTTAACTGGCATGTCCAATAAACTAGAACTTGAATTTGCGCGCTACCTATCTAGCATTAATAAAGATGTTTGGATAAGGCAAGTCTTGGTACCTGGATACACAGATACTGAAAAAGATTTATTAGCATTAAAAGACTTTTTAGGTACTCTTTCAAATATAAAAAAAATAGATATTCTTCCATACCACGATCTTGGTAAATATAAATGGACAAATTTAGGACTACCTTATCTTCTTGAAAATGTTAGATCTGCAACTAATGAAGATGTTGACAGGGCCAAAGAAATATTGGGTATAGAATAATTTCCATAAATATTTTTTATATAATAGGAAGGTAGAACTTTAATATTATACAAAAAAGGTTACTAAGCATAACTTAGTAACCTTTTTTAACTATAATTAGTCTTGAGTATATGGTAACATAGCTATTTGTCTGCATCTCTTTACAGCTAATGTAATATCTCTTTGATGCTTAGCACATGCCCCAGTAGCTCTTCTTGGTAATATCTTACCTCTTTCATTTATGAATTTTTTTAATTGCTCTGGATTTTTATAATCTAATACAAAGTTCTTATCTTTACATAAAGGACATACCTTTTTTCTCTTTTTAAACTTTGGATTGAAATCATCATCATTGTTATTGTTTCTGTTATTTCTTCTATTATTTTTCTTATCAGCCATTTTATTTTTCCCCCCTATCTAAATTTAATTAAAATGGTAGGTCATCTCCGGAAAAAGTTTCAAAGTCTGAATTTTCGCTAGCTCCAGTTGTTTGCTGAGGCATAGCACCGAATGTTGCGTCGAAATTTGCGTTTCCACCCATATCTCCATCTCTTCTGCTATCTGCAAAATATGCTTCTTCAGCAATAACTTCTGTTACATAATGTTTTTGACCTTGATCATCATCCCAACTTCTTGTTTGGATTCTTCCTATAATTCCTACTTGTTGACCTTTTTTAAAATATTTACTACAAAATTCACCTAATTTGCTCCAAGCAACTACATTTATAAAGTCTGCTTGTCTTTCTTCTCCAGGACGAGCAAATCTTCTGTTGATTGCTAATGAAAATGAAGCTACTAATGTATTGTTAGTTTGAGTATATCTAACCTCTGGGTCTCTTGTTAATCTTCCCATTAATATTACTTTGTTCATATTTTCACCATTACTTTAGTTATCTAAAGCCCTTTAATTAATCTTGTCTAATTGTCATGAATTTTATAATTTCATCTGTTATTCTGTAGTTTCTTTCTAGCTCTGTGATTAGATCTGGATTAGCTTCAAAATAAAATACTGCATAAAATCCTTCGTCGAATTTCTTAACGTCATAAGCTAATTTTCTTTTACCTAATTCATCAACTTTTTCTACTTTTCCGTCAGTATTAATTAAGTCTGAGAATTTTGATATTAAAGCTTTAACACCTTCCTCTTCAACTGTTGGATTAATAATGACAACACTCTCGTATTTATTCATTATTCATTTCACCTCCTTGTGGATATAAAACCTACATTTAAAATGTAAGTAAGGAAAAATAGCTGTTACACTATTTTCTCAATGTTGCCATTTTATCACATTTTTATAATGAAATCAATACTATTTTCCTAAAATTCATTGACATTTTTCTACAAAATAGTATACTAGTTATGTATTATGTAAAAGAAAATGAAAGGAGATTTTTACAATGTTCAAAGAATTTAAAGATTTTATATCTAAAGGTAATGTTATGGATATGGCAATTGGTGTTATTATTGCTAATGCATTTGCTGCCATAGTTACAGCTTTTACAAATTCATTTATTCAACCAATACTTGGATTAATTGGTGGTGCTGAGGTTAAAGGTACTATTCCTCTTGGTGAAACTGGACAAGCTTTAGACTATGGTGCATTTATCACAGCAGTTATTAACTTCTTAATTGTTGCTGTAATCTTATTTTTAATGATAAAAGCAGTTAATGTTGCTAACAAAAAGAGCAAAGAAAAATTAGAAAAATTAAGTGCTAAAGTTATAAAAAGAGGTTCTAAAACAACAAAAGCAGAGGCTGAAGTTGAACCAGAAACTAAATTATGTCCTTTCTGTTTAACAGAAATTGCATATAAAGCAACAAGATGTCCTCATTGTACATCAGAGCTATCTGAGTTAGAAGAAATAAAAAAATAGTTTATTACTGGAACCTTTAAATGGTTCCATTTTTTATATCCAAGATAGCTGTGCGAATGAAATCAAGATAGCTGTGCGAATGGAATGAGCTACAGATATCTTATGCAAAGCTGAGCTACAGATATCTTATGCAAAGCTAAGCTACGGATAATACATACACATGAAATTTACTGAAAAAATCTTTGATTTTTTCAGATTTGTTCTTTTTATTCTAAATATTTATAAACTATGAATTAAGAAGTTAATTTATCCTATTAAGAATATTTATTTTAATTTTGGTTGATAATATAATTTAACTATGATATTATTATTTGTGCAAAATCAAGTTTATAGTAAAATTTATAAATATTTAGGAGGTATTTATGGACTTCGATCAATGGAAAAATTTTAGTAGGGATGGAGAATGGTCAAAAGAAATTAATGTACGTGATTTTATCCAACGTAATTACACTCCATACACTGGAGATTCTACCTTTTTAGCGGAAGCTACAGAAAAAACAAGAAAACTATGGAAAGAAGTTTTAGATTTATATGAAAAAGAGCGCAATAATGGTGGCGTACTTGATGCAGATGTAATAACACCATCTACAATAAACGGATATGCAGCTGGTTATATCGATAAAGACCTAGAAGAAATTGTAGGGCTTCAAACTGATGCCCCACTAAAAAGAGCAATTATGCCAAATGGTGGTATTAGAATCGTAGAAAAATCTTGCGAAGCATATGGTTTAAAAGTTGATGAAGAAACATCAAGAATATATCATACATTAAGAAGAACTCATAATGATGGAGTATTTGCCGTTTATACTCCAGACATCAGAGCTGCACGTAGCTCTCACCTACTTACAGGCCTACCTGATGGCTATGGACGTGGAAGAATAATCGGTGATTATAGACGAGTAGCATTATATGGAGTTGATAAATTAATTGAAGAAAAGAAAAAAGATTTAGATACTTTAGATACAGATGATTTTACTTCTGATATAATAAGAGATCGTGAAGAAACGCATGATCAATTAATTGCTTTGGAAGATTTAAAGAAGATGGCTGCCAAATATGGATTTGATATTTCAAAACCTGCTGCTAATGCAAAAGAAGCAATACAATGGCTATATTTTGGGTATTTAGGAGCTGTAAAAGATCAAAATGGTGCTGCAATGAGTTTAGGAAGAACTTCTACTTTCTTAGATATATATATAGAAAGAGATATAAAAGCTGGTATACTAACAGAAGAGCAGGCTCAAGAATTAATGGATCATTTTATAATGAAATTAAGAATGGTAAGATTCTTAAGAGCACCAGAATATAACGAATTATTTAGTGGTGACCCAGTTTGGGTAACAGAAAGTATTGGTGGCATGGGTGTTGATGGAAGAACCCTTGTAACAAAGAACTCTTTCAGAGTTTTACACACATTAAACACATTAGGACCTGCACCAGAGCCAAATTTAACAGTATTATGGTCAAAAAATTTACCACAAGGTTTTAAAGATTTCTGCGCAATGGTTTCAATAAAAACATCTGCAATTCAATATGAAAATGATGACTTGATGAGGCCATCGCTTGGAGATGACTATGGAATAGCTTGTTGTGTTTCTCCAATGAGAATTGGTAAACAAATGCAATTTTTCGGTGCAAGAGCAAATTTAGCAAAAACATTATTATATGCAATAAATGGTGGACGTGATGAAATTTCTGGAAAACAAATTGCTCCAAAATATACGCCTATTACATCTGAATATTTAGATTATAACGAAGTAATGGAAAAGTTTGATGTAATGATGGAATACGTGGCCAAAATATACATTAAAGCATTAAATGCCATTCATTATATGCACGATAAATATTCTTATGAAGCATTAGAATTTGCCTTACATGATAAGGAAATATATAGAACAATGGCATGTGGAATAGCAGGTTTGTCAATTGTAGCTGACTCTCTTTCAGCAATAAAATACGCGAAAGTAAAAGTAATTAGGAACGAAGATGGACTAGCTGTAGATTATCAAGTTGAAGGAGACTTTCCTAAGTATGGAAATGACGATGAAAGAGTTGATAGCATAGCTGTTGATATAGTGAAAAGATTTGAAAGAAAATTAAAAAAACATCCAATATATAGAAACGCTACCCCTACCCTATCTATTTTAACAATTACATCAAATGTCGTTTATGGAAAAGCAACTGGAAATACACCTGATGGAAGAGATTCTGGCGTACCATTTGGACCTGGAGCAAACCCATTATATGGTAGAGACACAAATGGTGCCGTTGCGGTTATGAATACTATTGCAAAACTTCCATTTGAATATGCCTCTGATGGTATTTCATACACATTTGCTATAACACCAAGAACACTAGGTAGTGACGCAAATAGTCAAGTTTCAAATTTAGTTTCATTACTTGATGGTTATTTTATGCAAACAGGACACCATATAAATGTAAATGTATTTAATAGAGAGCTATTAGAAGATGCCATGGAACATCCTGAAAAATATCCACAATTAACAATTCGTGTTTCGGGATATGCTGTAAATTTCGTAAAATTAACTAGAGAGCAACAGCTAGATGTTATTAATAGAACAATACACACAAAATTCTAAAACTTAATTATAATTTCAAAAGAAGCGAGATTCACTTTTGACAAATGAATCTTGCTTTTTTTCTATTTATAAGTACATATTCATCAACGCATCAACATTACTATTACAATTAACAGTGTGTAATTTATAGTTACAAGTCAGCCTTAGGCCAAATTATAATGTAATAAAAAGTCTTAGTATTTATATTTTACAGCTATCGAAACACAAATGTTTCGATACGGACGCTTCGCTACTTAAAATAATTATCTAAAGAGATAATTATTTTAGTACCTTGACGCTTATAAATATAAATACTAAGACTTTTTATTACATATCTTTTCAAATATGGCTGACTAGTAACAATTTATATAATTAATATTACAATTTAAAAAATTGCTCTTGACAACGAACTTTCGTTCGTATATATTATATCTATAAACCGAATCTATGTTCGTGCAAAAGGAGGATATAATTATGAAATTAAAAATTGTAAATAAAAAGAAATTTATAAGAGGAATATGTGTTGTTACAATAGTTTTATATTTTGCTCTTTGTGCTGTAACTAATAAAGTTTCATCTAACGAAATTTTAACTTACAAGACAATTATAGTTAATAGTGGTGATACTTTATGGAGCATAGCTCAATCTGAGCAATTAGAAAATGACTATTATAAAGATTCAGACATTCGAGAAATTGTCTATAATATAAAAGAGGTTAATAATTTAAAGACAAGCAATTTAAAAGTACAACAAAATTTAAAAATTCCAACAAAGTAAAGTTTGTTTGCATCTGTTTTCAGCGAAACCTTTTTTATATATTAGGAAAAATCAGCATGACTTTCTTAATATATAAATAATAAAACCATGCATAACAAACATACATGGTTTTACTTTATTTGCTTTAGATTTTGCAAATTATAATTGCTCTATATTAATACATTGCTCTGAGCCTTCCGTTATAGTTTCTTCTTTATGCTGTTTTTCAATATACCTAAGCTGAATATATACATATAAGCTCATTGGTAAGAATAGAGCAATCACTCCTACTAAGGCCAATTGCAATTTTATATTTCCTAAGTAGTTAATGATATATACTATTGGCATATACAAAAGTCTTCCCCCTGTTGATGCCAATGACATTACACTTGTTTGAACTTCGTCTTTTGTCGATTCTTGAAGAGGAGTACTTAATGTTGCTCCCATTAAGCCATGAACCATTCCATTAAGACCAAATAGCCAAACAGTAATAATATTTGTATTCAAAACAATAATTGTCATCCATATCATTTCAATAATCATTGGTATAGCAAACCTATTAGATACTTTTAGCTTGATCATTTTTTTGGCTAAGATACTTCCAAAAATTTCCATCACATAATTAAGTACCCATCCCAAACTTACAATTTCCATTGGAACACCAATAAGTATAAGCAATGGTGTAAATATCCAAATTTGAGAATGTGTTACTTGATTGCCCAAAATGTAACTAAAAAGATATGCTCTAACCGATTTATCTCTCATAATATCCTTTACATTATGAGCTATATCTTTTATAGGATTCTTATGCTTAGGTTTAGCCTTTCCATTAAAGTCTTTTATACCTATGGCTATCAAACCTCCAATGAAATATGGTATAAAAGAGCATCCTATAGCCAATCTTAAGCTATATTTAGAAATAAATCCACCTATCACAACGACTATCAATAAAGATATATACCTAAGTGTTTGTACTCTGATATTTGTTTTTTTGAATAACTCACCAGATGAATCAACCTGATTACAATTATATTTAATGAAGCTTTGATCTACACCATTCGTCATTGCCATAAATACTCCCAATAGACATTCTGACAAAATTACCATATACATACTTTGTGAAAATGCATATACAGCAAATGTTATAGCTACTCCAATATCACCAACTATGTTTAGTATCTTTCGATTAAAACGGTCAGCAATATACCCCATTGGTATATCCAAAGCAAAAATTACAATTGTAAACATCATCTGTACAAAACCAATAGCAGTCTGGTCCATTCCAATAGAATTCCAGAAAATTGTAATAGTTGAAACAGAAAATCCAGCACCTATTGATGTAAGAATTGTTTCCCAAATGACCTTTGTTAAGTTACTTCTGTACATTTTTTTGTTGTCATTTTTAATTTCTTGTAGCATAGTAAATACCCCTTTCAATCATTTAGTACAAACTTGAATTATGATAAAAACAAAAAAACCCATAAAGAAATCTTCTTTAAGACTCCTTTATGAGCTATATATTACTCAAATACAAGTGTACCAATTATTTATTGCAATTGGCTGTGCAGCTCCCTTTTAAGGTATGCACACTCTTAATATGTTTTCTATTGTAACATATACTTTGTCGCTTGTCAATATTTATGTTAACTTTTTATTTAATATTTAAGGCTTTTACTAAAAAAGGTTGTATAATAGATTCTATAATAAATGTTGGAGTTCTTGAACAACAACATTTATTATAGAACAAAAAATCAACCAGTTTAATCTTCTGATTGATTTTTGTTTTCTGTTCAATTAGTTGGAACAGATTTATTATTGGTTGGGCTAGCTAGATTCGAACTAGCGCATGTCAGAGTCAAAGTCTGATGCCTTACCGCTTGGCTATAGCCCAATATATTTGGCATTAATAATTTATGGGGTGGAAGATGGGACTCGAACCCACGGTCTTCAGTGCCACAAACTGACGCGTTAACCAACTACGCTACATCCACCATCTTGCACTTAATCAATGCAGTTACTATTGTACTATTTAATACATAGTTTGTCAATAGATGTAATGATTATTTTTATAGTTTTTTGATAAACTAGTTACAATCTACAGCTATATATACATATAACGATTTCAAGATATAATATCAATTTATAATGTGTAGTTAAGGTGGGTACCTACAAGGTAGAATAAGTAAATGTTGCAAGCGACTAGCGAAGCAACAACTACTTATTCTTCGCAGTTGGGGTGAAACTTATAAATTGATATTATATCTTGAAATCATAATAAATTTATATTAGCTGTGAATAGTGCCAATTAACTACATTTCTCTTGCAAGTAATACCAATCTATATTTATTGTTTGATTGACATGTAACTAAAGATACCTCTCGTTTCCCATCTGTATTTCTATTATAATATGAAGTATCACTTTCTTCGGTAGTATATTTGTTATATATTTGATAAGCAACTCTTGTTCCAGTTGCAGTATCAGTTATATATATAACATCACCTATGTTCATATTTTTGTTACTTCCAAAAAATAGACCGCTTCTATAATTATGCCCAATTAAAACTGTATTACCTACTTTATTTAATCCAACACCATATTGAATTGCAATAGAAACTTCTAATTCGTTGGCATTTGTCATCTGCTCTAAAACTGGATATTGTAAATTTACTGGTGGCATTTCTAGTTTACCTTCTACAGCATATCCTCTGTATGTTAAAGCATTTGTATCAATACCTCGTGGTCCACTATGCCCTGTTTGCTCTCTTATTGCATCATCTTCGTCATACTCATCTTCAACATAATCGCCTATATTTTCTATATATTTATCAAATTCATTATCTAGAAATTCATCAGCATCTTTATTTAATTTATTCTTTTGATAGTACTTATATCCCAAGTATCCTGCGCCACCAATTATAGCAATTACAAGTATAATCAAAAGAAATGTCAAAAATTTATCATAGAATCCGTGTTTCATTTTTCCTCCTACAATATTACTATACTATTTTTTCGCCTAATGTCTTTCCTGCAATTATATGAAAATGCATATGCATAACTGTTTGTCCTGCATCTTTTCCGCAGTTGTTAATTACTCTAAAACCATTTTCATAAAAACCTTCTTGCTTAGCAATTTTATTTATCGCACTATATATCTTAGCAATTATATTATCATTTTCGTCAACTGCTAAAACATTTTCGTAATGCTTTTTTGGAACTACTAAAATATGAATAGGTGCTTGCGGATTTAAATCCTTAAATGCAGCTACATACTCATTCTCATATATCATCGCTGTTCCAAGCTCTCCATTTGCTATTTTACAAAAAATACAATCTTCCATTTGTAATTCCTCCCTATTGCATTTACTATATATAATCTTTATACTTTATAAGTTTATCATATCATTTATAATTTTTCTACATTTAAATTAATTTTTTAGGGTTACTAAAAAAAACATCCCTTGATGTTTTTATGGACACTGCAAAAAAGCATCCCATCGATGTTTTTTTGCAGTGTCCATAAAAACTCCTTAAAACTTTTATTCTTCTAATACTGCTTTTATTCTTCTAACTCCTGATGAACTTGATTCTTCTTTTTTAATTTTAAAATGTCCTAGCTCTGAAGTGTTTGCAACGTGAGGTCCACCACATATTTCTAGTGATGCCTCCCCTATCTTGTATACTGTAACTACATCTGGATAACGATCTATAAACTCACATTCAGCCCCCATTTTTACAGCTTCCTCTTTTGGCATTTCTAATCTTTCAACAGGTATCGCCATTTTAATATATTCGTTTACTAAATCTTCAGCTTGCTTCTTTTCTTCATCAGTCATTTTTGCATCATGAGCAAAATCAAATCTCATTCTTTCTGCAGTTATATTGCTTCCTCTTTGATGAACATGCTCACCTAAAACCTTCTTTAGAGCTGCATTTAATAAGTGTGTTGCTGTATGATACTTTGTTTCCATTTCGCCATCTGACGCAAGTCCACCTTTAAATTTTTGCTCTGATCCAGCTCTTGATTTAGCTTGATGCTCTTCAAACTTAGTCTTGAATCCTTCCATATCAACACTTAGTCCTTGCTCTTTTGCAAGCTCTTCTGTTAATTCAATTGGGAATCCATATGTATCATATAATTTGAATGCAATATCTTTATCAATTTCTTTCCCTTGAACATCTTTTGTAATTTTCTCAAACTCTCTTAAACCTTTTTCAAGTGTCCTATTGAACTTAACTTTCTCGTTTCTTAGTGATTCAAGTATAAAAGTTTTATTTCTTTCAAGCTCGGTATAGTATTCCTTATATTGATTAATTACTATTTCTGCGATTTGTTGTTCCCAATTAGAGTCAATCTGAATATCTAATTGACGAGCATATCTAATTGCTCTTCTAATTAATCTTCTTAAAATATATCCTTGATCTTTATTTGATGGTGTAATTTTTGCATCATCGCCCAAAAGAATGACAATAGCCCTGATGTGATCTGCTACTATTCTTATAGCTGTTGTATATTTGTCATCATCATATTTTTTTCCAGAAACCTCTTCTATTTTAGAAATAATATTTGTCCAAATTGATGATTTATAGTTATCAGTTTGTCCTTCAAGTATAGCATTTACACGCTCTACTCCCATACCTGTGTCAACATTTTTTGATTTTAATTGTTCAAATGTGCCATCTGGATTATGCATATACTGCATAAATACGTTATTCCAAATTTCAACCCAATTCTCATCCTCTGGATCAAATTTATCAGGAACCGCTTCTTCACTTCTCCAAAAGAATATTTCTGTATCTGATCCACAAGGTCCTGTAAGTTCCATATTTGGCCACCAATTGTCATCTTCTCCCATATATGCAATTTTATCCTTAGATATACCTTGCTCCAACCATAAATTTGCAGCCTCTTCATCTGCAGGAACCAAGTCATTCCCCTTAAACACAGTAACCGCTAATTTTTCTACTGGTATATTTAAACGTTTTGTTAATAGTTCAAAACTCCAACTGATAGCATCTTTTTTGAAATAATCTCCTAAAGACCAGTTCCCAAGCATTTCAAAAAATGTGTGGTGAGTTTTATCTCCAACTTCTTCTAAGTCATTTGTTCTAAAACATTTTTGAACATCAGCCAAACGGGTTCCCTCTGGATGAGGCTCTCCTTTTAAGTATGGAACTAATGGTTGCATACCAGCTGTATTAAATAAAACTGTTGGATCATTTTCTGGAATTACAGGTGCGCTAGGAATAATCTTGTGTCCCTTCTCTTCAAAAAAGTCTAAATAAATTTTCTTTAAATCTATATTTTCCATAAATACTCCCCTTTCAAAATCTATCTTTATATACATTTAATAGCAAAAGCAATTTTAATACTTACACGCTCTGCATTTGAAATTTTAATTTCCTATAATATAAAATTTGCCTAATTATATAACAAACACCTGGATAAATCAAGAATTGTGTTTTTTCTTTTTTTCATTTAAATTTAATATATCCATCATTAGCTCTTTTTGTTTTGGGTTAGCAACGTATGTCATGTACAAGTCCACCAAAATCACGCATGCCTCTTTAGATAATTCGTCCAAAGAACTTAGTTTAAAAGAATAAAATCTATTTTGATTTTCTGCCATATGTTCTATAACATTTTTTGGTATCTTATTCAAATCGTCTTTTGCTATAATTTTAAGAGCTGCTAGGACTTCTACGTATGCCTTTCTAGTATCTTCTTCGCTCATTATATACATTGCCCCCTCCTAACTACTTATTTTGATTTTTACCATTTTGTCTTTGTGCTTTTTCTTTTTTCCTATTTTCTCGTTCGATAGCTCTTCTTTCTCGTCTGCTTAAAGTCACATCTGATGTAGATATATTATTTTTCTTTATAATACTACCTGCTAAATCTTTAAAGCTTATACCATTCATTGCGGGACTGCCAGGAACAAAAATCACTGACTTATTCATAGCAACCATTAAATTCTGTTGTATCCCAATCTTTTTTGCTTTATCTGTTATAAACTTATAGAACTCAGTATTTATTTCTGACTTTTCTTGAACCTTTTTAAACATATAGTCATATATCCTCTTAATATTAAAAATTTCTTCATCTGTCCAATTAGAGACATCTACGTGGTTTGAAAAAGCAATAAGTACATTTTTTATATAACTTTCAAAATTATCAAAAGTTTCTTCATAGAAAGTTTTGTATGAATATGAACCTAACATATCTTCTACTGAAAAATCTTCTATACATATGTAATTTTTATATTTTTGCATTATATTGTATAAATTGATTAAGTCATATACTGATGTATTTCCATGACTTATAGAACTTGCAGTCTTTTCATACGACTTTGGAATAAAAACCCTCTCAATAAAAAACTTTTGTGCCATTCCACCAAAAGTATAATACATTTGTACATTTTTTTTATATTCTTCAATGTCTTTTTCTTTCTTATCATTATTGTCGACTTCATTAGCTATACAACTAGTAATATCCATATATCTAATTAATGATATACTATCTAATTTTGAGATATTAAATTTCTTGGCAATTTTTTTATAATCACATCTAATTAAATCTAGAGTTTCTTCTGTGCCAAGAACCTCTTCAATCGAGTCAATAAAATTTTTCTCCCATGGATATGCTTCGGTGTCATTTTTAACATATGGAACCATTTTATCTGTTATCCATGCTGTCAATCCCTCATTTAATGCATCTCCCAAGTTATAAGAAGACATATATTTTAGCTTTACAAACAATCCTCTTATCTTCTTCATCATATTTTTACCTGGTAGAAATATAAGTGATAAAACTAACTCCTTAAAAATAATAAATTTATTTTTTTTTCCACTAGAAGAGCAACCAACTTCATAATACCTACTACTTTTCGTTTTATCGGTAGCTGCATGAATAAATTCGTGTGCAAAAATATTTTTCCATTTATTGCTATTCTTTATATTGTCAATCGTAATCGGCTCGTCGGCATAAAAAATAATTTTATTACTCCCTACGCTATACTCCGCTGGTGAATTATTTAGCACTCTATCTTTATAATTTGTTTTTCGTCTTTCAATCGATACAACTCTTTTTTTCAATATTTCTTTTATTTCGTCATTTGATTCAAATAAATCACAAAACTCTGGAAATTTTGGAAATATTTCATCTACAACATATTCAATTAATTCATTTATTGATATTTCATTTTCAAAGATTTTTTCTGATATATCATTTTCTTCAACATCCGCCATATATTATCACCTTTCAAGATAAATACTAGCATTAGCAATCTATACTAAACTACTCTGCAATCAAATAATCTTTATTTGCATAAACAACCTTTAACTTTAAAATACAATTTTCTAATTCATCTTGAGTTTTATATTTTACTACAATGTAATTCTTTGTATGTCCCTTATAATAGTCCCCATCACGTTCTTCAAATAAAACTTCTACTTCATCTGAAATATGACTTTTATTATATTCGAGTTCATTATTCTGAGATAGTTCAATAAGTCTTTTACTACGTGCCTCCTTAATATTTCCATCAATTTGATTTGGCATAACAGCAGCCTTTGTTCCCTTTCTAGGAGAATATTTAAAAACATGCATTTGATAGAATTTTATTTTCTTTAAAAATTCGTAAGTTTTTTCAAATTCTTCTTCTGTCTCACCAGGAAATCCAACTATTATATCTGTTGTTAGTGCTGCATTTGGAAATTTTGCTCTAAGTCTTTCAGTCGCCCATAAAAACTCATCAGCAGTATATCTTCTGTTCATTCTCTTTAAAGTTTCTGTACATCCACTTTGAAGTGACAAATGGAAATGGTCACAAATTTTTTCAAGCTTTGATAATCTATTAATGAAATCTTCAGTCATAATCACTGGCTCTATTGATCCAAGTCTAATTCGTTGTAGTCCATCTATCTTATTAATTTCTTCTAATAAATCAATTAAAGATGTACCATCCTTAAAATCCCTACCATATGAGGCAATATGTATTCCAGTAATAACAACTTCTTTGAATCCATCATCAACAATTTTTTTAATTTCTTCTATCACATTTTCAACTGATCTACTCCTTATATGCCCCCTTGCAAATGGTATCAGACAATAAGAGCAAAATCTATCGCATCCATCTTGTACCTTAATAACCGCTCTTGTTTTCTCTGTATATGTAGTAGGTCCAAACTCAACATAATCTTCTTTGTACATAACATCACTCACATGATTTTCTTTCAATTTTTCTTCCATATACTTTTCAACAATCTCAAAAATGTCTTTTTTTTCATTATTGCCAATTACCAAATCAACTTCTTGCATTTTATTTAGTTCATCTGCAGCAACTTGAGCATAACAACCACAAGCAACTACAATTGACTCTCTATTTAATTCTTTTGCTCTACGTAGCATCTGTCTTGATTTTCTATCAGCAATACTTGTTACTGTACATGTATTTACTATATACACATCTGCCACTTCATCAAATTCGACTATTTCGTATCCGTGATTCAAAAAATTTTGAATCATAGCATTTGTTTCATATTGGTTTACCTTGCATCCAAGTGAGCAAAAAGCTGCTCTATTATTTTCCATATTAACCTCCATTCTGTCTATGCACAAATTTTGTGGAACAAATCGGGAAATCGAAGATTTTCCGATTTGTTCGGCGCATGTATTATCCGTAGCTAACTTCGTCGCGCACGGCTAATCGATGTGCATCTGTTTTTGCGAAGCCTTTTTTAGTTTAATATCAATGTTTGTAATTATATCATTTTTATGTAAAATTGTAAATATAATTTTAGCCGCCTCTGTTTACTATAAATTAGTTAATACTTAATGCTAAAAAAAAGCTTTGTAATACTAGTGTTACCAGTCAGCTTTAGAGCAAATTACATACCTTCCCAAATATGACTGACTAGTAACTAAACTACAAATAAGGAAGTAAAATCTATTGAACAAATAAAAAAAAATATATATAATATATATGGTGATTATATGAAAAGAGCAAAAGGAAAAAGATTTGTGGAAAAACCATCACAAATAAAAAAAACAGAAAAAAAAATTAAGAAAAATCAAGCTAAATTACAAGTTGAAATTCAAAAAACAATGCAAAATCGAGATAAAAAATTTAATAAATATCAATCTTCAAGGAAAAAGAGCAAAGCAATCTATAACATAATAATTACAATATGCTTAATTGTAATTGCTTTTTCTTTATATAAAATAATAGATTGGGTTATAGAAAACAATAAAAATAAGTCAATATTAGAAGATATACAAGGTGTTATACACATTACACATGAAGAGGTCACTATCAATAATCGTCCTATTGAAAAAGCATCATATTCATTTACTGACCTGCTTCAAAAGAATCCTCAGACAATCGGTTGGGTTCGTGTTCCAAATTCAAACATAGATTATCCTGTAGTCCAAACTACAGATAACGATTTCTATTTAAATCACTCATTTGATAAATCAGCTAACTCTGCAGGGTGGATTTTTGCAGATTATTCTTGCAAAATACCAGGCTCTCAAAATACGATTATATATGGACACAATAGAAAAGATAGAAGCATGTTTGGTTCATTAAAAAATGTTTTGGAAGATGATTGGAAAGCTGACCCAAATAATCAATATATAACATTTGCTGATCTTAATGAAACTGGTATTTATCAAATTTTTTCAGTATTTGTTTGTAATGATGAAGATGTAAATTCATACCTATCTACTGATTTTAAATCTGATGAAGATTTTAAAGCATATTTAAAGAATTTAAAAAATAATAGCATACAAAATTACGATACAGATATTGAAAATTCTGAAAAAATGATTACTCTTTACACATGTTATGGTATGAATAACCAAAGATTATTAGTATTTGCAGTAAAGGTTTATTAAATCCACAAAAAACGACCTCTCCCCTTTATTTTTATATATTTTTGTAGTATAATGATGGCAATTTTAGATTGAAAGGAAGATGCTCATGGAATATAATTTTCAAGAAATAGAAAAAAAATGGCAAAATTTTTGGGACATAAACAAAACATTTAAAACCGATGTATGGGATTTTTCAAAACCTAAATATTATGCTTTAGATATGTTCCCTTACCCATCTGGACAAGGACTACATGTTGGTCATCCAGAAGGATATACTGCAACAGATATATTATCAAGAATGAAAAGAATGCAAGGATATAATGTTCTTCATCCTATGGGATGGGATGCATTTGGATTACCTGCAGAGCAA
>JAGBAJ010000049.1 GCA_017939755.1 Clostridia bacterium
AAGCAGAACAAATCGGGAAATCAAAGATTTTCCGATTTGTTCTGCGCGAAATTTTATACAATAAAATTTCTGTGCATCTGTTTTCGGAGGAGCTTTTTTATAAATTAGGAAAAGTCAGCATGACTTTCTTAATGTATAAAAAAAGGATAAGTCTTTAAATGCTTATCCCATTTAACTCTATAAAAAGAGTTTGAAAATTTATTTGTATAAATAATTATGATAAATTTTGAGCTTGAGAAGCAGATGCTTCTTGAGCAGCAGCCATTGTATTGATAGAATCTTTAGCACATTCTTCCATTTCAACTTTGAATGATTCATTGAATTCATGTACTCTATCAGCTATCTCAGAAATTTTTGATTCCATTTGTTTAATATCATCTGATACGTTCCATCCTTTGCTTATTGTTGACTCAAATAACTCATGATAATTTGTAGCATTCTCATTTGCTTTATTTAAGTTTTCAATAAAAGCATTCATTAAAGCTTCAACTGCAGTTGGGTCAATGAAAACTGCTCCAGATCCATCATCTGCTGTCTCTGATGCAGTTAAAATAGTAGCATGTTCAGCTAATGAAACTGGTGTAACAGGTGCATTTGATGCTGAAGCTTGAGCTTCTGCTTGTTTAGATATAGCAGCTGGTATAACTGTTGTTAATTCATATGCATCATCATCTAAAACTTGTCTTTTTTCGTTAAATCTATTTACAAGTGAATTGTATAAATATCCTGTCCAAACGCCACTTGCTCCCATTTGATTTAAAGCTTCTGCAGCTGCATTAACACATGCGTCATATTGTTGACCAATAGCAACTAAATCTTGTGCTAATTGTGCATACTCCTTTGGACTCCAATGTAATACGTCTAAAAATCCTGAATAATTTCCCATTAAAAAAACCTCCTAATTACAATAATACGATATATTTTTATATTTCTATATCTTTATTTATTATCTCAAAAAAAAGATAAAAGTCAACAAATTTTGTTGATGTAACTAAAAAGTAATGTTTTTGTAACTTTTTTGTAATATTTTTTATGAATTCACTTTCTATAAGTAACACTCTATTGTGTTTATTTCCCTAGCAAAAAGAGAACCTATCTCAAATTAAAATAGGTCCTCTTTCTTTCTAATCTACAATATTTTGTTTAGCTATATTAAAAATCATTTTTATATGATTTGGTAATTCCAATCCTTCTTTTAAACATTTTTTTGTATTTTCTGACAGAGAGAATGTTGTTTCTCCAATTCTCTTTCTCACTTCATCTAGACTTATTTTTTCAAAAAAACTTTTATTGTCTGAATCTAGTTTATATGTCTGGTTGTCTATATATGTTTTGTCTTCTAACAATCTATACATATTATAGGTTTGAATTCCTCCTCCGAATTCTTCGCTAAAAATCATTATTGGTTTATACCCGACTACACACTCTTTTTTGCTTCTATATACCTTTGTTATTATCTTCTTACTAGTGCTTTTTGTATTCTTATTTTGATTTTTTAGTTCAATTTCAACAAGATATGGATTTGCGCCTCTTATACTACTTCTAATGTTAAACTTTTTATTATTAAGTATTATTTTTAATCCTGTATCCTCAGCGTATTTTTGACTATTAAATCCCTCATATGATGGCTGTGCATATCTTTCCAAGTATTCTAATGACTCTTTTTGTGCATATTCTGCCGATTCTATATACGTTATTCCACTAATTTTTACTTGAATTTTATATGAACCTAACAATTCATCATAATCAATCACTCTTATGGCTTGTTTATCCTTCTCATAAGATTTATATTGCAGGCCAATTATACTATCCTTCTCTTCAGTTTTATTTTCAGTAATATCAAAATATCCATTTTCACTGTAAATTAATACTCCCCTTCTATTTGAAGCAACATTACGTTTTTTAAAAGCTAAAAAATTATATATAGAAATAGTTCCTTCTAATATTGTATCATCATGTAACCAATTTGGATTCCCTTTCATTTCGCTATCCATTCTAGCAATAAGTTTTCTTTTAACTGATTTATTTACATTTTCTATAGCATAGCTATATGATTGTTTATACTTTAAATTGTCCATATATCTAATTACACTACTTATATCAATATCTATAGAAGAGCTTTGTTCTCCTGCGGGAAGCATTTTTATTTCGTTTTTATTAAACATTCTATCAAAGAAATGTTTAATACTATCAAAAACATTCATAATATTCCCCCTATTTTTCTTTTGTGTATTAATTATCGCTTGAAGTTCCAAATAATTCATCAAATTTTGCTTCAAGTTCTTTTTGAATATCAAGTATTTCGCTATCTGAAATATCACTATCGTTGTTATCAAATTCATCAGCTAATAATTCATCTAAATCATTATCATCTATTGGTTTAACTTTATCATTTTTATTTGCCTTTGGTTTATCATCAGATGTTAGTAATTCATCTAATGAACCTAAATCAAATTTATCATTTTTATCTGACTGCTTTGTATTATTGTTTTGAGGTTTTGATGTGTTTGAAGAGCTAGTATCGTCGAATAGATCATCCAGTGAATCAACCTTTAAATCTTTTTCAGGCTCTGTTGAAGTTCCTTGATCTGGATTATATGGATTAAATCTTCTCCATGCTCCTCTTTCTCCACCATTATACTGGTTATGACTTAGTTTAAATTTATTTAGCTCTTTTATCATATTTGTTTTATAATAGAAAAGTTTCTTTGCCTTTATTGGTTTTAGTCCCTTCTCATATATAATACAATAATCCATACTCATTCTTCTTAACTCATCTGGTGTCATAAGAGCTCTGGCCATTATTTGCTCAGAATCACTAAAGCCTGTTTTATGTTTATCTTTATCTCTATTTATTGATGAACTTTCTCTTGATATTGTTTTCTCACCTAAAGCTTTGGAGAAATATTCAACTGTTTTTGTTGAGTTACTTCCAAGGAATACGTGAGTATCACAGTTACCCATGATAGTTTCATATGACTTTTCGTATATTGCCTCTAATTGATCCAAGTTTTGTAAAATAACACTAAATGATATTTTTCTACTTCTTGATGTAGAAATCTTCTTATCAAAATCTGGTATTTGTCCGATATTAGCAAACTCATCTAGAATAAAGAATGTTGGAACTTTTAATTTTCCACCTGGAGATTTGTCTGCTAAATCATATAATTGTTGAATCATCTGTGAGAAGAATATTGTTAATAAGAAATCATATGCTGTATGAGTATCTGAAGAAATAACGTATACTGAAGTTTTCTTTGTACCAATATCTTCAAAACTAATTGTATCTGTTGATGTAACTTCTGCAATATCTTTAGAATCAAACTTACCAAGTTTAGCTTGGACACTAACCAAGATAGAGCTGAATGTTTTTTCAGATGCAACTTCAACGTTTTTAAAGTTTGTTCTTGCTGGATGGCTCATTGGCAATACACTCATCATATCTTTTAATAAGTTACTACCATTATTATCTGCTGCTGCCGCTCTGACCATCTCTGCACAACTTGCGAGGTTTTGCTCCTCCGGAGGTCTAACAGCAATTAAATAAAATATTAACGCTTTTAATAGCATTTCTGCGGTATCATCCCAGAATGGATCTGCAGCACCAGCCTTATTTTGGCCTTTAACAATTGTGTTAGCAATAACGTCAACATCCAGGTCGCTCTTTATATGAGACAAAGGATTGTATCCGTCACTGCACTTAGGGTCTACAAGGTTTAATGCTTTTATTTCATACCCATTTTGTTGCAAATAGCCTGCTGTATCATCATATAGTTCTCCTTTAGGGTCTGTAAATACATAAGATCCTAATTTTTGATATGCATTTGGTTTTGAGAAAGATGCAGATTTACCAGCACCAGATCCGTCCAACAATTAGTATGTTTACGTTACCTTTTTTATCAACTGGCAAATAGTTCTTTTCTGCTAGTATAATACCTTCTTTTCTACTTAAAACTTTGTATTGCTCTCCTCCAACTGACCAATCACTTGAGCCATGTTCAATATCGCGATAATCACTATCTTTAGTCTTAATCATTAAAATAATAACAAGTATAAAATAGAAGAATGAATAATATTTCATTGCCGTTCCTGTATTAGCAATATACTTTTCCTGGAAAGCTTTAACTCTGACTTCTAAATTAATTATATAGTCCACAATTATTGATAAGAAAGTGTTACCATTAAATTCATCATTATATGTGGAGTCTATTGCTGCAACAGAGGCAGGCACAACTAATACTATGGCTAAAACAAGCCATAGTATTAGATAAATTAATATTTCTTTCTTTTTTTTCTCTGTAAAAAATTGTCCCATTTTTTCACCTTCTCATTTGTTTTATCTATTTTCTTCTTTATTTTTCTTTGCTTTTAAAAGTCTTAGTTTTCTTGCTTTTGCTTTCAATTTCTTTACTATGTCAGGGTCCTTAATTTTCATTGTTTTAAGTTCACCTTTAACTTTCATTTGACGTACCACTTGATTTTTGTCTGCCTCAACGCCAATTCTAGTAACTCCTATTTTACCAACTACTGGTGTTTCGGCTTCAATTCCTCTCTCTATTTTTATGCTATTTGCTTTAATTACATTACGTTCAGGATCAATATTGTATTGAATTCCGTCGTAATTTATTTTACCTTCAGCGGTATTTCCTACAACAATGGATGCCATAATTTTAATCCTCCTAAAATTAAGATAGTCTTAATTGGAATGCTAAATACGTTTTATTTGGTTGTAATTTGCATTTACCTTTTATTTTATTCGTTTTACTATCGTAGTATAATATTGGCTTTACCTCTTCTCCTGTATCTGGATCTACAATAGATATCTGCCTTTTCATATTTGGTGTGTAATTGTATTCTTTATAGTATGGAGTGCTTGATTCTTTGTAAATTGTGTCAAACTTCATTGGTACCGGTCTTCTAACAAATTTAATTTCGTTGTCCTTTAATACTCCTTGGTTAATAGTTACCTTTTCTTCACTAAATGTTAGAAATAATAACTGATTACCAGATTTTTTCGGCAAATCAACAAAGAAGGTTCTCTTTGTTCCTTCATTTCTTAGCTCCTGTATAGAATCCAGCCTTTCCATTGTATATTTGGGAATTTCTTTAGATTCACTTTTGTCATTTTTTACTATCTCATAAATAATTGTATTTGAATTTTTTGGATCTGTTACACTGAAATGTTTTCCTTGTAAATATTCCATACAATAATACACCCCTTCCCTATGACTTATCATAGTTTATCTTTAGAATTCGCAGATTTCATTATATCATTACGAATAATTTTTTGTCAACCATTATTTTATGTTTACTATGTTCTTTGGATTAAAATTTGATTTTTTCTTTAGCTCTGCAAATAGTGCTTTTTCTTCATCTGATAATTTCTTTGGAATTGCTATTTCAGTTTTTATTACTAAATTTCCTCTTCCTTTTTCTTTATTGTAGTATCCTTTATTAGGAATGGATATCTTATCCCCATTTTGAGTTCCCTTTGGGATAAGAACAGAAATTTGCCCATCAATCCCATCTACCGAAACCTTTGAACCTAATGCAGCATCCCATGGAGCAACGTATAATTTAACATTAATATCGTCATTAACTAGTTGATATATTCCATTGTTCTTAATCTCTATAGTGATAATTAAATCTCCATTATTACCACCATTTAAGCCTCTTTTACCTTTTCCTTTTACTCTTATTTTATCTCCATTTTTTATTCCTGATGGAATATCAATAGATATATTTTTGGTTTTTTCGCCTAAAGAAGTAAGAGCTAGTCTTTTTGTTGTTCCATCAAAAGCCTCTTTTATTGATAATTCAATTTTTGTCTCAATGTTTTCACCCTTTAGCGGACTTGCACTAACTTTCTTTTGTGTTTTCTTTTTAATATCTCTACCAAAAAACATGTTTACGATGTCGTTTGCACCAACTTCTCTTTCACTCATTTTCTCTTTGTGTGCTTTTTTGCCAACATAATTATTCCACATTCTATCGTATTTTTTCTTTTGTGTTGGATCTGACAATATTCTATAAGCTTCGCTTATATCTTTAAAACGCTCTTCAGAATTTTTGTTTTGAATATTAACATCAGGATGATATTTTTTTGCTTGCACTCTGTATGCAATTTTTATCTCATTTTGTGTTGATTTAACATTATTTGGTAAATCAAGTAGTTTGTAGTAGTTCTTAAAAATCATTTGTTAACGTCCTCCCTTAGTTTATCTACCCGAATTATAGCTCTAATTATTTTCGATTTCAACGAAAATTAAGAAGTTTTTAGGGACTACTTTCAAAAAACAGCATATGCTGTTTTTTGAAAGTAGTCCCTAAAAACTTCTTAAAACCTCAAAAAACTTCTTA
>JAGBAJ010000050.1 GCA_017939755.1 Clostridia bacterium
ATTTTTTGTGTTATACTTTTACTCATAAGAGAGCACCTCCGATATGTTTATTTTTGGTCATTTAAACAATATCATTTTTGGTACTCTCTTTCAATATTTTATTTTCAATTTACTTGTGACATATCTATTTTAAACCTATAATTACAAATTTTTTACAAACTGGCAAATTAACTTGTTACTAGCTATCAATATGGAAAATTCATAAAGCACTGAAATATAAATATATTAGTATATGGCTCACTAGTAAAAATTACTTTATTATCATATCTTCTCACATTTTTTCTTTACTTATGTAACGTATGTGTGGTATAATATGTAAACTAAAGGGAGGTTATTATGGGAAAACAAATTATTATATTAAATAATTCGAGTTCAGTACTTTCAAAAGACAATATCAATAGTTTAATTATAGAAATTAATAAACTTAAGATAAATAGGCCAATGAAAGAGCTTTTGTTAATTGCATCAACAAACTTACTTTCCTCCGTGAAGACAACAAAAGGACTCATATATCAACTTGAATCTTTTAGAAATCAAGGTAAAGTACTTCCTGAAAAAACAAAAAGTAAGTACTTAAATAAAATTATAGCAGACTTAAAACAATTATCTATTTCAGATTTTACAACAAATATAAATAATCTTATTAGTTACCTAGAAACAAATAATATTAGCCTTACTATAAAGGCAAGCTGAAATTTGGTAAATTCTACTGTTATTCTTTGTTAGATGTTTTTTAGGAATACTGAAAATGGGGCTGTAAAAAAAGTCGTATTATTGTAGATTATAACAATAAAAATCATTGAAAATACGTATGTAAATTCAATGATTTTTTTACATTCCCATCTATTATTTAACTAATTTAAGTATTTCATCTTTGTTATCCATTATTGCTCTATAACCTATGTCTATACATTTATCTATATCATCAATTTCCATCAAACTAGTACCACTAGCGTCTATCTCAATCGCCAAATTTGCTTCTTTTTGTGCTGCAAGTACATCCTTTAATGAAAAAATATCTACAGTTCTTAATAACGTACCAAAAACATTTCGTCCATCAACATTAAACTCATCAAGTTTGAAACTTAGTCCTAAGGTTCTATCTGCCCCCATATCTTTTAGTACATGAATTGGCAGGTTATCTTTTGTTCCACCATCAATAAAATCATATCTATCGTATTTACTAGTTGTAAAAATCCCAGGAAAGGCCATACTTGATCTAACAACTTTTCCTAAAGGAACATTATATATATAATCTACATCATCATTTTTTAAGTTATAATCATGTGACATAAATATGCACTCTTTAGTTGTAACTGTATCAACTGTTGTGATTGCTAGTGGTATTTTTACGTCTGATATATTTGAAACTTTCTTTGCATCAACAAATTTTTGAATAACATTTTCAAGTCGCTCGCCTGGAATTAACCCCTGCATATTAAAGTTTCTTCTTGTCACATATGAACCAATTGCAGAAACGATTGGTCTTTTTGGAATCTTTATTAATCCTTTATACGAATTTAAAATAATATCCTTCATATCGTCACAACTATATCCTGCTGCATATAAAGCTGCAGCCATACTTCCAGAACTTGTTCCTGATATATAATCAAATTTTATTCCGAGTTCTTCAAGTGCTTTTAATGCGCCAATATACGAAACTCCTTTTAATCCGCCTCCTGCTAAGGCTAGTCCTAATTTCATACTCTTTCCTCCGTATTATCTTTTGCTCTGTTATTATATACTTTTCTTTTGTTTTATCAATACCCATTCTGCATTTCATTATATAACCATATTACAATTTGACAATTAGACTTTGCTCTGGTATAATTGCTTGTGGCAATTTCAAAATCTATTGAAAGGAGACTTGTATCATGGCTAGAGGTCATCAAGGTTATGTACAAGCATATGTTGAAATGCGGAACTCAAAGTATAACCCCGATGGTTCTTTGAAGGATGCAAAACGCTCTACTGAGCATAAGGATTCTGCTGAATTCTTGACATGCAAGTGTTCAATTTTAGCAAAAGATTCGTCTGAAATACATCACTAAATTCGCTTGCCTGCCTAGTCTTGCTAGACTATTGTTCATTAGAGATGCAGTCATAGGAGATGCTCTATGAATTCTAAAATTCATTATGAGCTCTCCTTTTCTGCTTTTATAAATACTTTTTTAAAGTCTCAACACTATCTTCCTGCATAGCAACAAAATCATCTAGAATTTGTTTAACATTTTGTGCCAAATTATTTTCCCTATTTTGATTTTGAAGTCTTACACCCTCAATAATTCCCATATTTGTACCTTGAACTAGTAGCTCTGATATTTTTTCATTACTTTGATCTGTCATTGTTTTCATTTGAATTCCATACCATGTCATAGCCTTGTTCATTGCATTAGTAGAGTGAGGCTCCTTTATAGAATAATTATCATATTCTACAGCAATTCTATCTGATATTGCTTGATATTTTCTATATTCTCCATCTAGTACCTTTTTAAATGTTTGGTCTCCTACTTTATCGTATACAAATTTAATTGCATCCATTCCCATGGTTGCACCTTTGTTGATTTCATCTAAAACATTAACATTATTATCCATAATTTCCCTCCTAATTTTTATTCAGTAATATTATGGATATATTTTCAAAAAAATATTCCTCACATAGATTTTTTTGGAATATTTTTTAATATTCTACTTTCATTAAAAATAAACCACTAGGGGACAATGTTTTTCCTGCTTTTGATCTATCCCCTTCAGCAATTATTTCTGGAATATTCTCAACCGGAATTTTTCCCATTCCAACATCTACTAAGGTTCCCGCAATAATCCTAACCATATTATATAGAAAACCATTCCCTGTTAATTCAATATAAATTCTTCCATGCCCTGCTTCTTTTACTTCAGCCAAATAAATTGTTCGGATGCTGCTCTTACTACTTGTACCACTAGCTTTAAATGCTTTAAAGTCATGCTCTCCTTCAAAATATTTTATAGCTTTTTTCATAGCTTCAACATTCAATTTAACAGGCATATGATATTCAAAATTCCTATATATTGCACTTTCACATTCGTTATTGTTAATTACATATCTATATGTTTTTCTCTTACAAGTGTATCTACTATGAAATCGTTCATCAACTTCCTCTGCATAAATAACTCTAATAGACCTTTTCAATTTAGTATTTAGTGCCATAGCAAATTTCTCAATTGGAATGCTCTCATTATTGGTCTTAAAATTTGCAACCTGACCTAGAGCATGAACTCCAGCGTCAGTCCTACCAGAAGCTATTAAGTCAACCTTCTCGTCACCAGTTAATGACTCTATAGCTCTTTCAATTTCTCCTTGTATATTTAACTTATTTGGCTGCTTTTGCCATCCATTAAAATCTTTACCATCATATTCTATTGTTAATCTTATATTTCTCATCTTTTACTCCATTCTGTTTTTGGGGACTACTTTCAAAAAAACATCATCTCACATTTCTTATTTTAATTTGTATTTTGCATACACAGCAAAAAACAGCCCTGTCAAATTTTCGCTATTTTTTTTTTCCTTTTGATGTTTTTTTGAAAGTAGTCCCCTAAAACTTCTATTACTTTATCATAAACACATGTTTTTTACAACTTTTATACTGATTCGTTTATTTTCTATTAGGAAGCACAAATGCACGACTATCTGCTTAAAGAAAAGGCTCTGCCTTCCTTTACAAGTCGTGCATTGTGCGTTTTGTGAAACTTAACTTAAGGTAGATATTTTTCAATGGCTGCCCAAAGCTTCGAATCCAATGTAGGATTCTGTCCAGCTCTGGGATTATTCATAGCAAAATAATCTGGACCTTCAGTGCGGCAACTGAAACTTCCGTATACATTCTTTTCAGTTACAATGGTAAATGACATTTCCTTAGAAAGAGCATCCTGAAGTATTTCCATTGTCTTAGCAATAATGGTAATGATTTCGCTCTCTTCCTCACAGGTCGTGAGTCCATTGACCTGGCTCTCATGAGCCACCACGTTTACTCTTGTCTTTACTCCTGTAATTGACTTTAGTACTTCTTCGTCCGTCGGAAAATCAGCTCCCTCACTCATAATGATAAGTTTAGGCTTTCCATAAACCTCGAACTCAGATACAGGATCAACTCCAAGAAAAAGTCTGTCTTTGACATGCTGCCTTTTCTGCCATTTATAGCCGTTGGCAGGAATAGCAATAAGTTCGATTTCCTCCTTTTTAAAGTCACCGATTGTTTCCATTTGGTCAAGTATGTACATGACATTCGCAAGAATATCGTCACGATTGCGACCTTGGAGTACGACAACTACAGCTGGGAACTTATTTCCGTCCAATGTTCTTAAGCAGGTAGATGCAACATTCTTGATTCTATCTATGCTAACAGCAACAGCAGATTTAAGTCCGATTGAATATCCTCCCTCAATTCCATCAATTGTGTTTGCCATAAAGAATACAAAGTAAATTCCTGCTTCCTCAAACCTTTTTCGAATTTCTGCCATTTGACGAGCGCTTCCATCTCCGCCTCCAAGGAATATCCATTTGATATTTTTTTCCTTGCAGACTTCAATAGCATGCTCAATTAGTCCTGGCTCTGTAAGATCCGTTTCACGGGCAGTACCAAAGTATCCGCCCTTTACGCATACTGTTTTTATATATTCATCATCTGACCATTCTTTGATGAATTTGCTACACAGCAGCGACCGGAAAGAATAGAAACCAACATATACATGGTTAAACCAGTTCTTCCGGCTAAGATTCTGTGCAAACTCCGACAAACTAAATGCCGCTGAATCACACAGGCCGCCCCCGTAGATTACGAGAGCATTGATTTCTTCTGTACCACCACAATTGGTCGCCAGAAAAGGATTGCTAATAATCATATGACCATCCTCCATTTTTTTATGCTTATTACTTATAGCTTATTGGCCATTGCTTTCGCAATTACCAGTATTATATATGCTTTTTTGCTTTCTGTCAATTAAGTAAACTAATTATTTTATTTTTTTATGTTGCTTTATACTGCTATATTTTCAATTAGAGCAACTAATAAAAAGCCTTCAAATAATACTGAAAGCTTTTTTATGTTAATTTTTCCTATAATAAAGAGCATCACTAGTATAAATACAAATAACCATTAGTCCCATATATCTGGGTTGTCATTTTTTATTTTACTTACCAAATCTTCTCCATTCAAATTGAATTTTGTAATGTATCCATCTAAATAGATTGCTTTTTCCTTTAGGGCCTCTACATCATTATTTATATATATCTTTGATTTTCCTTTACCATTTTTTGCTTCTTGAACTAAGTTTGAAACTGGAGAATTCCCATCAAAGGCAACTACTATAGATGGTCTACGCTCAAATATTTCGTAATTAAAGCTCTTGTATATACCTAGCTCTTCTGCCTCTGTAGATATACACACACCATTTAAACCACCATCTAATAGTTTTTCGGCTAAATCCTTATCTATTTTTTTAGGAACTATTGCATTAATCTCAAAATTTTTACCTAGCTCTTTACTTGCATCTAAAATAGCTTTTTCATATCCTTGCATTTTGTGTCCTATAACAAAGCATGTCTTCTTCTCATCTAAATTTTCTACAAGATTTTTTATAACACTAAGTCCATCAGCACTAAGTATTGTTTCTCTACCTAGGGTATTAAAACTTCCACCTGCTATTACAACTGGAACTTTATCGCCTGGTAATTTTACAACATGATCCTTAAACACATCAATTGAATTAACGTCTGTATCTTTTCCAATTTTAAATGCTCTATCTTTATTTTTTTCTATCTCTTGGTATTGCTCTTCCATTATTGCCTCTTTTATATCTCTACCATTTAGCCATTCTTCAAATTTGCGCTTTTTAGCTTTAAAATATTTTTCATTATCTAACATTAACTTTGTTTCCACTAATTTCATTTTTAATAAATCTTCATTTGAAAGGTTAAGTAGATTGGTTAATGCCATTTGCTCTTCCATACAATCTGTTCCATAAAATCCGCAGCCATCAGACCCTTGTACACAATTAACCCCATTTGCTAAGTATCTCTTTAGTGGATGAAGGCTAATTTCTGTTAGATTATTTAAACGTACATTTGATGTTAATTGAAATTCAAGAATAACGCCATTTTTCTTCATTGTTTTTATTAGTTTTTCTCCGGTCTTAGACTCTGTATCTATTCCATATAGACCATGACCTAATCTACACCTTGGCATCTTTTTTCCTTTTGGTACAGATTCTAATATGCACTCTATTGACTTTTGAACATTTGATCTTAAACTATCGTTTTCACCAGCATGAATTTTTATTGTAAATCCGTCATCTTGCTCTGTGGCAAACTCAACAAGCTCTTTGATAACTGGCTTAAATTTATAAATATCATTAACTTCTTCTCCAATTATATCACTACCAACCACATAAGGACTTCTTGCTGCCACTTTGAAAGCATCTAAACCTTCCTTTAGTTGATTTTCTGTCATTAATGTTCTACTAAAAGCACCTAAAAATCTTAGCTTAACACCAGTTTCCGCTTCTATTTTTGGTAAGATATTATGAAGCTCTTTCATTATTCTAGCTCCCTCTTCACCTTTTCTAACTATCCATGTAACAGAAATTTCGGCATAGCTAATTCCTTGTTTTTGATATTCTCTAGCGACCCATAATATTTTGTCTTGTAATAAACTATTATTTTTGTAATTTTCGCTCTTTGAATCTTCCATCATTTTTAATAATGAATTTTTAACATCTTTATCTGTTATTTGTTCAATTTTAGATTTAGTAATATCAATTTTTTCTTCGCTTGGTTTTCCTTTTAAAAATGCATATCTATATAAATATAATTTTTCTAAGTTTGTAAATACAGCCTGACCATCCTTCATTAATACTAAGCTATTTCTAATTTTTGCAATATTTTCTTCAACATCATTCGGATTATTTAAAATTAAATCTGCAAAATTAATATATGTTTCATCATCTATTTTTCTTATTAATTTTTTCCCTGGTAAATCTTCATACATATATTTTTTTTCAACTTCGCATCTTTGCATAAATAATTTATTTGCTTGCTTATCTGAAACTTTTAAACCCAATTTTTTAATGTAATACATAGAATATTTAATTTGATGCTTAATTCCTAATGCTATAATATCATCAGAGCTTAAATTAGCAAAAATGTGTGTATGTAAATCTGTTCTAAATTTTTCCTTTTTTGCTATATATGTTTTTATTATTGTCTTTTCAACTGGGATTTTATAATCTTTGGTTTGGGACATTAAAGTCTTATTTATCGCAGGAATTTTTGCCTTAATAAATATTTCGCCATTTGCATATATATTGGCAATTTTTATTCCTCCAAGCCTAAATATATATACCTCTTCATTATCACTATTAATAAAAGCTGGAATTGTTCCTTTTATAATTTTCATATCTCGTTCATTCTTCTCAGTTGTTAAGTTACAAATTCTTGCTAGATTTGTAATTAAATTACCTGTTTTGTGATTTGGTGTTTCTATTATATATGTCAACTCATCTTCGTTTTCTCTATATAAATTTACTATTATGTCTTTCTCTTTATCTAGATATATTCTTTCAAAAAATTCCACTTTATTAATCTCCTTTTCTTTAAAATATATAAATTCTATTGTATCATATTTTTAATATATTTACAATAATTTTTAATAATATATATTTAAAGAAATTCGATAACGTTACAATTCACTGCTTAATTTCATTTAATATAAGATTAGGGATATAGTGTAAATTTATAATATGAAGTTAAGGTGGGGACCAACAAATTAGAGAATTTAATTTTTACAAGTGCATAACGCAGTAAAAACGTAAATTCTCTTATGTAGTTGGGGCGTAATATTATAAATTTACACTATATCACTAATCTTTATTATTTAATTCTAAAGCAGTAAATTGTAACTCGATAACATCTGAAATAAATTAATTTAATAATATGTCCTTAATTTCTTTTAGATCGTGAATTTCATAATCAATTCTTACATTCGTATTATTTTTCTTACCATTAGGATTAAACCAACATGTTCTAATGCCTACATTGTTTGCACCTTGCATATCGCTAGTTAGTGAGTCACCTATCATTAAATATTCTTCACTATTATCACTACCAATTTTTTTAAATACTTTTTTATAGTAATCAATTGAAGGCTTTTCAAATCCAATTTCCTCGGATATAAATACATCTTCAAATATTTTGTCTAAACCAGATTTTGCTAATTTTATATGCTGTGCAGTAGCTGTTCCATTAGTTGCTGCATATTGCTTATATTTTGTCTTTAGTGCATTTACTGTTTCCTCTGCATTTGTGTTATAACAAGCTGTGTTTCCAAGACAAATCTGATAGGCTTGATTGAATCCGTGAAACAATTGATAAATTGAAACCATAAGTTGAAAAAAATTCACGAAAACGACCTTCTAATACTTCTTTTTTTGATATTTCACCAGATTCTAAACGTTGCCAATACTTTTTATTAATTCTTTTATATTCTTCTAACATTTCGTCACTACAATTACCAAGTTTAAAATCCTGAAAACAAGTACGAATTGCCTCCTTCTCTGCTAAGTCAAAATTTAATAAAGTTCCATCAATATCCCAAAGTAGATATTTAATCGAAGTAATATCAGATTTCTTTTTTTGTCTATTATCAACATATTCTTTCATAATTATTATCCTCCCTATTAGCCCAAGAGCATATATGTTTTATGGCCTGCATACTAATAAAATTTTTATACTGGTTCAACATCTATGAATCTAATTACTTTATTTTTAGATTTCAAATGAGCTTTTATTCTTTTTTGAATTAATAAATATTCTTTTATTGTTAGGTTATCTTTCACTTTAACTTTTATAAATACACTATAATATGTTGACATTTTTATAATTCTAACATTTTTAATGTCTAACTCTTTAAATATATTTAATTCATTGATTATTTCTTTTTTCATTTCATTATTTTCTTCATCATTTGCAAGAATCCCTCTAACATTACCTATTATCATAATTATTGATATATAAAATACATATATTGCCATACCCAAACTTCCAATTTTGTCAACATTTATATTAATTGATATGCTTTGTTCAAGCACTGACAATATAAGTATAATTAACACTACACAAGTTGATATGAAATCTGTATTTGACTCTCTAGACGCTTCTATCATTAATTCGCTCTTAAATTTTTTTCCATAATGATTTAATAACTTTACAACTATTAATTTTATAGCTAAAACTATTATAATTAAAATAAATAAAGTTAAATTTGGTTTTAATTTTCCAGTAAAAAAGAAAAATTGATATAGTATAAATATTCCTATTAAAAACAATAATGCCCCTGTAAAAATATTGGCTAAATAATATACTTGTCCATATCCAAATGGATATGTCTTATTGGCTCTTCTCTTTCCGATTCTGTTGGCTATTAAACTCGTAATGTCTGTAATAAAATCTATAAATGATTGTATGGAATCACCTATTAATGTTGAAAAAGAGAATATTACTCCTGAAGTGAATTTAATAATTGCTACAATTAAATTTAATATCATGGTAATTATAATTACTTTATTTTCTTTCATTTAAAATTTATCCTTTCACTTACAATTTACAAAATTATAATTTAACTTCCTTGTTTCATAATATATAAACTATATATTCCTAGTAATAGATAGGTTGGTAAAATAATGTATAAACTTATATTAGGATAGGTTGTTATGGTTGTGAAGCAATAAGGCAAAGCACAAACATTTATAATAAAATGAAGAACAATTGGTAGCCATAAATTGTTTGTTTTTTTATATATTGTTCCAAAATACATTCCCATAGCAATAGTCCATATTACCTTTGTAACTATAATAAGAATTGGTTGTCCTAAAACCCCAAATATATGTCCTAAACCAAAAATAACTGATGATAGAATAACTGCTATTTGAGTATTATTTTTCTTATTATGACATAGTTTCTCAATAAAATTTAATAGCAATCCTCTAACATACAATTCTTCAACTATTGCAACACCTATATAATAAATAATCCCTTCTATTAGAACTTTATAGGTTGTTGGATTATAGTTAAAAGGTCTTAACCCTATATAAAAAGCAATTCCTGATATAATTCCTGCTATAATTCCTACTATACCATATTTTTTTAGTCCAGTTTTTAATCCTTTTTTATTAAATCCCAACTTCCAATTTGGGCATAAATATTTTAAAGTTAAAAAAGCTATAATACCTATAATAATAAAATTAAACATTAAAGTCCAGTAAAATGGTGTAATATCCCAAACTCGAATATTTATAAATAACACACTAGGAAAACCACTTATATCCATAAATGCAACTAATATTGTAAGAATCCCTATTATAATTAACTCTTTCTTTCTCATATTTTCTCCAATCCATTCTGTAACCTGTAATTTGTAAGGCTGATATATAATTATACCAGCCTTTATAACTTATTTCTTCTTTAAAACAATAGCAATAAAATTTAAATATTTGCAAGCTCCTGCTTCAATAGCCTTTCTGTCATTTATAGAATATTCATTATCACACTTTATCCAATCGTTCCAACATTCTTCATTACTTTCCATTTCATAAATTGAAACAATTTCACTTTTCTTTGATTTTGAAATAATATTTTTCCAATATTCTTTTGTCTGAATATAGTCTAATTGTTCAGGTGTCCAAGATAATAATAATTCTTTTGGGATATTATTATGGCAGTCTTTTTTCATTCCTGGAACAACTATATAGATATAACCACCTTTCTTTATAAAAGGTAAAAGTTTTTCATCTAAATAGTTTTCGTCTCTTCCAAAATAATTATAAGAATCTGTGCTAACAACTGCATCAAAGAATTCTTTTTCATATTTTAAATCTGTAGCATCAGCTTTTACAGGAATAACTTGTTCATCTGTTAATCCCATTTCAGTAAAGAATTTTTTATTTTCTTCTGCATCACTCCAGAGGTCTGTTGCATAAACTTTAAATCCATATTCTTTTGCTAAAAATATTGATGTGATGCCTTGTCCACTTCCTAAATCCATAACAATTGAGCCTGTTTTAATTCTATTGTCTTTCATAAGTTCTTCTTCCAATTTTAAAGGGTTAGGTCCCATAATTTTTTGATTGATTAAATCTGTATCGTATTTTAAAGTTTTTTCATATTTCATTTTCATTTCCTCCTATTGATTTGTTATTACAAATCAAATACGAGATCCAATACACCTATATTAAATTTCCTCAAAAAATGCCTCCTTAATTTTTTCTTTATACTATCATAAATCTTTCGTATTTTCAAATCGTAATTTGTATGTAAAAAGACTGTTATAAATGATAATTTCTAATTACCATTTATTTGAAATCATAAAGCTCCACATTGTAGTTCTTTCAATAACATACTTGCCATTATTTTCTGTTATATAGACAACATCTTGTGAAACAGAATTGTTATATTCTATATCTACAACATAAATTAAAGTCTCATTACCATATATTTGAGCAACTTTAAGTATTGAATTTTCATAATCAACACTTGAAGATTCTTTGTAATATTTATTAAATTCTTCTTTGCTAACTATTTTATGAACATCTGTTATTTTATATGATTTATATGATTCATCAGAAAATGCTTTATTAAATTTATCAGTCAATTCTTTTCGGTCATAATATTCTTTGTTAGCAACTACTGTATATTTTTCATTAAATAAACTTGCCATCTTTTCAGCATCTTTATTTTGGATATACTCATTAAATTGATAGATTAATTCCTCGCCATTTTCTTTAACACTATCAACATTTTCTTGAGTTTCCATATCTCCTTTTATTTCTGTATTGTAGCTAACATTATCACTTTCTTTATTTTCTCTACCATTAACTCCCAATAGTGTTATTCCTGAAATCGCTATAACTCCTACAATTCCAGCAATTATAACTCCTTTTTTCATTTTATTAACTCACATTCCTTTCTTTTATTTTTACCTGTATTATAATATTTAACTTTTATTTCTTCTTTAAATCTTTTGAGTAATATATTATATCAGTACAAACTAAATCCCCATCTTTTATTTCTTCGTCATAATTATCTATAAAAAAGTTCTTTATTGTTTTTTCATATTTATCAAATCCTTGTTTAACATAGAAAGGAATATTATTCTCTGTTGTTCCTACAATCATCTTGCTATACTTCTGTTTATAATTACCACATAAAGATTTTAATAGTTTTTTTGCATAACCTTTTCCTCTATATTTTTCTTTCGTAACTAAATTTTTCAATTCAATCGTATTTTTAGAAATAGGTAAAATTACGGCAATCGAAACTATTTCCTCATCAACTTTTAATCCATACACATCAGAAGCTGCTAAATACTTATGTATCATTTCCACTGAAGGATCCACTTCTAAGAATAGGTCTATATAATCATCTTTGTTTTCTATTTTTTTAACTTGTATAGCTTTCCTTTTAGGAAGTTCTATACCTTCTGGTAATTTTGGCTTAGATGGATTAGGGTTTAAATATCTATCTTCCTCTCAACCCCTCGTATCTAACCATTCAAATTCGCGTACCCTGTCGTTCTTCATTAAAACAGTTATAATATCAAGGGTTTTGAGGCTTTTATTCGCCATTTTTTCTTGTTTTTCGTATTTTTCATAATCTTATGTAAGTGTTCATACATAAGTTTTTTAAGTTTTTGC
>JAGBAJ010000051.1 GCA_017939755.1 Clostridia bacterium
ATAAGAAATATTTAAAAGATAAAAAGAAAACAGTCAAATCAAATATGTTTAACTGTTTACTTAATGATGAACTATTACTAGAAGTAATCGGAAATATTACAAAATTATGTTAATTTGTAATATTTGATGAAATTACCCTGAGAAAATTGGAACTTTTGTTGACTATGAAAACTTAATATGTTATTCTTAATTTAATATCAGTTAGCACAACAAACATGAAACCTCAAGAAGGAGATGGTTACTATGTTAATAGATCAAATTTGTGATTTAAGAGACAAGTTGAACAAAAGCATACTAACTAAAGATTACAAAGATACATATGAATTAAGTTTAAAATTAGACAAATTAATAGCAGAGTATTATAAGAGCAATAAAGAGGTACAAAAGAAGCAGTTCAATTTTTTTTAAGTAAAAAATAAAAAAAGTGTTGACAAAGTTGCTTCATAATATTATAATAAGTCTTGTCGTAAGACAAAGGCCAGTTTAAATTATATGCAGATGTGGCGGAACTGGCAGACGCACAGGACTTAAAATCCTGCGAGGGTTAAACCTCGTGCCGGTTCGATTCCGGCCATCTGCACCAAAATTCAGAAGCATGTCCACACCATATACATATGTATGTAAGTATGGTAGGAAATAACAAGACGACTGTATATAGATATTTATTGAATAAGTAAAACTAAAAGAAGGAACAAGGTTAAATGAAAGTTTAATCTTGTTTTTTTTGGTCTATGCGTAAGAGTTAAAGATTTTCCTTAAGTAGTCAAAAAATTGTAATGAGAATGTAAAAAAACATTTTCTGCTAAATTTCCGTACAGGTTTAATAGAAAAATAAAGTATTCAGTAATTTGATTATATTATTAAATGATTTAAAATTAATGTTAATATTGTAATTTTGAAAGGAGAACGATTATGAAAGGTAGAATAAATAAAGCACTAGTATTTTTTGTTGTAATTGGATTGATTATATCAATTGTTGCAATTAAGAATATATTGCCAATAAAGGTATCTCAAAATATACAAAATATTGAACAACAACCAAAGGCTGCAATGACGATAATAGATACAATAACTGGGTGGAATAATCGTGTTTGGAGTTATGCTGCACATTATGGCCCAAGTAATGAAATGGCATGGGGGTTCTATGATACAAATTCAACAAACAAATATAATAATATATATTGTGTACAAACGGGAAAAGGTGTAAGCAATTCGGACACATATTATGTATATGATATATATAATCTTGATAGTGATAGTATAACCAAATACTTTGAAAATGAGACAAATTATCGCCATTTTTTGTATATACTAGAGAATATGTATTTGGTTGGTAGAACAGGTGCAGAAAAAGAATATATGGAAAATGTTCTATTAAATAAAATAAAGGAAGTAACAGGAGAGGATTGTGAAAGTAACTACAATAATATGCTTTCAGAAATAAATGGATTAGGCATAGTGGATGGTTCCGATGCAAAATCAACACCAGATGTGAATAAGATTGCATATATGCTATGGAAAAATGGATCTAGACAAAGAAATGATTTTGTAACCTTAGATAGAAGAGATAACTATTTAGGAACAGTGCAAAGGTATATGCTTCAGAGCTATATAAAACAAAAAGATGGTAAATTAGGTGTTAACCCTGCAGTAAATAAGTATAAATGGCATTATTATAAGTATGAGGGTCAATACAACAATAAAGGAAAGGTACCAACAAATGCACAAACTTATGCGGATGCATTATTAAAGATGCTTGAAGAAGGATTTAACAACGACACATATGACATAAACAAGTATAAAAATTTCGATGAAAGTAATACATATATAAATAAAGATTCTGCTGTATATGACGAAACGAATAACAGGATAGGTCCATTTACAGTGGTTAATCCAAATGGATATTCAATTAGTGTTAGTTATTTAAAATATGGAGAAACAAATCAAGAATATGATATAGTTGATGAAAATGGTAGCATTGTTGACATATCAAGTAAAACTGAAGAAAAAAATTTCTATTTAAAATTAAAAAATACATTAGATGGAACGAATACATTGTCCGCAAATTTCTATATTGATTTTGGTGATGTACCAACAGCAAGAATATTTATACCTAAAAAGGACACAGCCCAAATAATGACAAGTGTAGATAGAGCACACAAATTTAAAAATGTACAATGGACAATGAAAGTTGATACTATGAAAGCCGATATTGCATTAAAAAAATATATATATGCAGTTAACGGTTCAATAGATGCGGTACCAGCTAGATTGGAAAGTATAGATCTTTCTCCACTAAAAAATAGGACAGATCATAATGCTATATATAATATGAATAAAACACCCGTAGAGGTTAATGTTGGTGATATAGTTACATATGCAATTCAATTATTTAATGAGGGCGAAATAAATGCTACAGCTGAAGAAATAACAGATTATTTACCTAATCATATGAGATTTGTTAGTGCATATACGGATTTTGATGCAGTGCATACACCTGGATATGATGGAAGTAACAATATTACTAATTCGGGAACTAGTAACAATATAAAAATAAAAAATCCAAATACAGATTATATTGCTCCATATGATGAAAGTGATACGCAAGAAACTTTCAAAAATAAATCTCAAACTATATATATAGATTGTAAAGTTCTACCAAGTGATAACTATATATATACTAATGTATCTGAAATAACAGAGTACAGAATTGAAAGAGGTTCAGA
The DNA here is from genome assembly GCA_017939755.1 of Clostridia bacterium. GTDB lineage: Bacteria > Bacillota > Clostridia > TANB77 > CAG-508 > CAG-492. The sequence continues at coordinate 2,727 of JAGBAJ010000051.1, forward strand.
TATAGACTCTGACTCTACAAACTGGCAAGCACCTGCAAGAAGCAGAGATAATCTTGAATGGCAAAATTATTCGAATGGACATTCAGATGAAAATCCAACATGGTTTGATAATGGTTTCCATAACTTTGGCGGACAAGAAGATGATGATGACTTTGATAAAATCATAATAAAACACATAGATTTGGCTTTAACAAAAAGAATTGAAGGAAAACTTGATCAAGGAACAGAGGTAATGCTTGTTCCAGAAGGTTCAACTATAGATAAATCTAGAATTGAAATTTCTGGATATAATGAAGTAAAAAATGGACAATATGAAGATTTGCTATATAATATGAACAAAAAAGTTGCTAAAGTAGAAAGAGAAGATCAACTAGTATCAGTAATTACAGTATATAATGAGGGTCATATAGATGGAATTGTAAAAGAAATAACAGATTATTTACCTACGGGATTAAACTTTACAGATGAGGATCGAGAGAAAACTCAAGAGTTAAATGGAGATAACATATCATTTAGGTATAATAAATATAAAAGATTATTAACAATAACTATAAACAATGGCGATGGTATAAAGCTAAATAATATAGATGAGTATGAAGATAGTTGTAGTAAATTTGAGGTAAAAATTGTTACAAGTGTTAGTAAATCCGCAAGTGGTAGATTATTTAATTCTGCGGCTATTACAGATTATGGATATAAAGGAACTGATGGAACATATTATAAAGCATATACACAGGGTGTAGATAAAGACTCATATGCTATGCAAGATGCTAATATGCTAAAGAATAAACATAAAGCTGAATATAATGCAGAAGAAGCTGTAGATTCTAATTTAACACAGATTAATAAGAATGTACTTCAATATCAAGATGATGATGATGTAGATGTTGTTGAAGTTGATTATAATCCGAATTTTGACTTGTCTTTAAGAAAATATATTTATAAAGTTGAGAAAAACTTTTATAGTGATGAATTAATAGACGAACAAGATGAAAGTAAGGGATACAAAAAATATTCAATAGAATATAAAAACAGAATTCCAGTAATTAATGAAAATTCATTAAATGTATTAAACAGCACTGGAACTGCAGAATATTATCATGATAAATTGAAAGTACATACTGAAAAAGATGATTTGGTTACATACAGAATAAGAGTATATAACGAAGGAAAAGGAAATGATTATTATGGTCGTGCTACAGAGATAACAGATTATTTACCAGAAGGTTTACAATTTGTATCATTAGAAAATGGAAGTGATGCAAATTGGTCAGCTGAGGCATCTGGAAATACGATTAAGTTGAAGTATAGTGGTGAAAAAATATTACCTACAGATTCAATTGAAATATTGTCAAAAATAAATAAAGCAAATGATGTAAGAAGTGGGTTAAATAGAAATGAAGAAATAAGTGATGAAGACGAGAGCATATATAATGAGTACAAAGACTATGATGAACATGAATATTATCAAGAAGTTGGTATTATATGTAGAGTAACATCTAGTGAAGAGTATAAGATAATAACAAATCGTGCAGCAATTACTGGACGTGAAGCATACGAGAAAGTATATACAGACGAAACAAATTATAACTTAGTTTTTAGGGAGGGAGTTGAAGATAGAGACAATTTAAAACCAGATGTTTTAGAAAATCCTAATTTGGATAACTGGTATAGATTGAATGTAATCAACGAAGGAACACCAGAACTATATTACCCAGGTGATGAAGATGATGATGACTTTGACACAATATATGTAGATACTTATAAGGTAAAGATAATAAAAAGTAATGGGACAGATAATATGCCTGGAGTAGAGTTAAAAGTAATTAAATACAGATCTATAAGCAATCCAAAACAAAATTTTGAAAAGTTAGAGCTAAGTGAACTTGAAACGTCAGTAAAAGATAATGGTGTAGGAGAATATATTTCAACGGCACCAACAACAATGCTTGAAAATGATGTGTATATAGTAAAAGAAATCAAATCAGTAGAGGGTTACTATAATCCGTTCGAGGGAAAATACATAAAATTTTCATTAAGAGGAGGCAACAGAGTTAGCGCCAACTATCGTATTGTAGATTCGCAAGCAGTATATATAGGAATTTATGAAGACAATGGAGATGATGACTACACAAATGATACATTAATAAAATATGATTTTAGGGATCCTAATAGTGAATATAACAACGTTAACTTCTATTATAATTATGATAATGAACTATCAATAACCATATTAAATGATAAAATTGAATCATCAGGAAAATATACAATTAACTTACATAAATATGGAGAAAATAACAAGGAAATAGAAGGAGTTCAATTTGATGTATCTGGTAAGTTTAATAATGAAGACTACGTTACAATACCAAGTACAGGGAAAAAATTAGAGTCAAAAATCGGAGGGGTTAAAGTGATCCCTGATAGTTATACTTCAGAGTATATAGATATTAAACCAGAGACATATAGTATACCAGATGAACTTGTTATAAATGAGGATAGCATAAAAGAAGGTGCGGTGGATTCAGATGGAAATTTAGTAGATGAAAAATACTATATAGGACTTGAAGGAAAAGAAATTAGACTTAAGATAAACAAAAATTTTGAAGAAAATAAAAACAATAGGTATTATTATGTTGAATCATTGGATGTATCAGTAGATGGCAATAAATTAGAAGATAGGAATAATTCATTTACATATGAAGAAGATAATGGAACAAGTATTAGAATAGACGTCATAAAAAATATGGATTCTACAAGTATTGATATTAGAATATGGAATCCGACAATCGTGAAAAATGGTAAATATAATGTTAATATTATTAAATTTAAAAAAGGAAGCACAACACCAGTTGAAGGAGTACATTTTTTAGCAAATGCGTATATAAATGGAAAAAATGAAACAATTGCAGGAGAGGATAGTCCAATAACAACAAAAACAACTGCAGTGCCAGTTAAAGAAAATGTAGAAATATTGGAAGAAAAAATCAAGGAAAATGATACATATACAATAACAGAGAAAGATGTAGGAACAAATACAGATATATGTGTAGGTATAAACAAACCAATAGAGCTAATAGTTGAGAAAGACATAGACAAAACAGATACGAAAAATTGGGAATTTTTTGTTAAAAAGGTTACAATGAAAATTGGTAATGAAAAAGTAGTTGCAGACGAAGACGGAGAAACAATAACTTTTGATAACGGAGCCGAAGTAACAATAAAATATAATAGTACGACAAAGACAATAGAGATAGCAGTAACTAACCCTAAAAAGGAAGGTTCATTTGAATTAAATCTTGTTAAATATATTAAAGGTGAAACAACTCCAGAAGGTGAACCAAAGCCACTAGAAGGTGCTACTTTTGACATAACGATAAGTGATAAAGTAGGCAAAAGAGAAGGCTTAGTAACTGATAGTGATGGTAGAATACCAACAATAGAAGGTATTGAAATAGATGCAGAAAATAAAGAGTATACAATAACAGTAGAAGAAACAGGTGTACCAACAGGATATATAGGATTGGCAGAACCTATAACGTTTAAAGCCGTGTCTGAGTCACAAGGAGATAAGTATGTATTAAAAGTGCAAGAAAAGACAGAAATTGGAAATTACTTTGATTATGAGGTAAGACCAGGTGAAATCTTTATTGAAGTAGAGAACAGAGCAGAGCCAGAAATCCATAAGGGTGTAAAAACATCAGTACATAACCAAGATTCAGGATACGACAAAAATGAAAAACAAAAATGGATAATTAACTCAAGTATTCCAACAGGAATTGAGGATTACACAAAATATATAATTACAGATACAATTGATCCAGAGAAAAAAGTAAATTCAGAAAAAAGAATACAATTTATAAATGAAGATAATCCAGCAGCAAATGTTTCCGTAAAAATTTTAGGAACAGATGGAGCACCAGAGCAAGCTCTAACTGAAGGTGTTGATGGTGATTACAAAGTAACATTTAATAAAGACACAAAAGAGCTAATGATAACATTTATAAATGGCGATGAATTTATAGGAGGCAAGGAGCTACCAGAGAATAGAATACTAGAAATAACATATGAGACACAATTCGCACTAGATGATGATGGAAATATTATTGGTATTAATCAAGAAATACCAAACCAAGCACATTTAACATTTAATGGAAACGGGGCAGAAGAAGATTCACACAAAGATTCTGAAGAGCCAGAAGTTCATACTGGAGGAGTAGGAGTACGCAAAACAGATAGGGATTCGGAAGAGCCTCTTGTAGGAGCAAGATTTAGATTAACTAGAACTCAAGAAGCTGCAGATGAAGCAATAAGAATACTTCAAGAAAATCAAGGAAAATCACAACAAGAAATTGAAAAAGCATTAGAAGGCGTTGATTTTGTTAGAATGTATAATGAAGACGGAACTATAGGTGATGTATGGGAAGTTGAGACCGATAGTGAAGGTAAAGCTAGATTTGAAGGAATAGAGTTTGGTGGAGATGCCGAAGGAAAATATTCACAGACAAATCATGAAATAACAAAGTTCCCAATATTTGAATATACAGATTGGTCAGCTGTTAAGTCAGACTACTATATTGTTGAAGTTTATGTTCCAGAGGACTATGTATTATTAAAGAGCTCTATTCATGCCGAAGTAAGACCAAGCAATTATACAAATGACTATGTTCTAGAGGAATATAAGGATATAGAAAATCATAAAGTCGTGGAGGATGGAGAGTACCTAGTAAGTATTAAGAAAAATGGTAAGTATGTAGATGGAGAAGTTGTTAAAACAGAAGGTATTCCAGAAGTAAGATTTGAAGCTAAACGAAAAGTAAATAGATTAAAGAATGACAAAAATGAAAAGTTTGAGAATCTAACAACTGCAGGACAAGATGCAATAGTAACAGATGCAACTGGATATGCTAGTCTTGGCAGCGAAGTCACAATGAAAAAAGAGTCAAAAGATGTACAAGATATATATATAATAAAAGAAAAATCAATACCAGAAACATCTAAGTATCTATTAGGTTTCACTGGAGAGATAACATTAAAAATCAACAAGGATATCATGTGGAGCGATGATAGAGAAAGTGTTACAAATATAGTTAAGAGCATTGAGATGGAAGTCGAAGGTGCAAATGCAGTAAAAGTAAATGATCTTAAGTATACTGCAAAAGTGACAAAAGACGGACAAGAGCTCGAATTAGTTGCAGAATTTAATCAAAAGGATAATATTTTAGAATTAACAATAGAGAATCCTCACAAAAAAGGAGAGTTTGACCTAGACATTATAAAAGTAATAAAAGGAACAAATCCAGCAAAAGCATTATCTGGTGCAGGATTTAAAATTAGCATAAAAGATGATGATGGAAACTTTGTAACAGATAAAGATGGAAATGCTATAGATGGAAGTAAAGAATACTTTGTTGGAACCGAAGGCGAAAATAAAGGTAAGTTATCAATAGAAGATATAAATATTAAGGAAGCTGGAATTAACTACAATATTGAAATAGAAGAATCAACAGTACCAGCAGGATATATAGGAATTGGACAACCAATAAAATATACTGCAACATCTGTAGTATATGCAGATAAATTAGGATTAAATAAAGATACTAAAACAATATCAAATGATGTTAAGGTAAAAGTTGAAGAAGGCCAAGTTTGGATAGATGTTCAGAATAAACCAGAGCCAGTAATTCATAAAGGTGTAAAATATGTGGAAAACCAAGACTCAGGATATGATAAAAATGAAATTCAAACATGGGTAATTAATTCAAGCATTCCAACAGGAATTAGTGACTATACAAAATACGTAATAACAGATACAATAGACCCAGACATCACTGACAATGATAAAAAAAGAATTGCATTTATAAATGAAGAAAATCCAGCATCAAATGTTATAGTAAAAATTAAAGGAACAAATACAGTTTTTACAGCAGGAAAAGAGTATAGTGTAGCATTTGATACTAATAAGAAAGAACTAAAAGTAACATTTATAGATGGAAATAAATTCTCAGGTGTAAAGTATTTAACTGAAAATTCAACATTGGAAATAACTTATAAAACACAATTTACACTAGATGATAATGGAAACATTATAGGATTAAATCAATCAATACCAAATCAGGCAGAGCTAAATTACAATGGAAATGGCAAAGAAGAAAAAACAAAAAAATCAGAGATACCAGAAGTCCATACAGGTGGAGTTGGAGTATTTAAATATGATGACGCAAACAAAAATGGAAAATATGATGAAGGTGAAAAAGCACTAGAAGGAGCACATTTTAGAGTAACAGAATCAGAATCTGAAGCTCAAAAAGCAGTATCAATTATATTGAAATATGAGGCAGAGGGAAAATCAAAAGAAGAGCTTGAAGAGGCTCTAAAAGAAATAGATTTTGTAAAGGAAAAATCGTCAGAAGGTAAAGAAACAGGAAAAGCTATAGAAGTGGTTACAGGAAAAGATGGAAAGGCAGTAATTGAAGGACTAGAGTTTGGAGAGGATGCAATTGATAAAGTTAAAGTAGAATTTACAGGTGTTGATGGAGCACCAGTGTACAAATACAAATGGGATGAAGCAGAAACAAAATACTATATAGTTGAAACAGAGACTCCGCATGGATATTTAACATTAGATCATGAAGAAGAAGTAATTGTAAGAGCTAATAATTACGACAATTTAGATCTTACAAAGTATTATGAATTGGCAAATAAATCAAAGATTTATGATTTATCATTACGTAAGTTTATAACACATGTAAATGGTGTAGACCGCGATGGTAAGAAAATCGATAGAAATATTACAGATAGAATACCAAGAGTAACTCTAACAGATGAATTTAAAGATGAGGAAAATGATAAGGTAACAACCGCAAAATATGAACATACAAAAGAGCCAGTTGTAGTACAACAAGGAAATATTGTAACATATACAATAAGAATTTATAATGAAGGACCTGAAGATGCATATGCATCAATTGTAAAAGATGACATTCCAGATGGTGTTGAATTTGTACAATATACAGAAGGCGATGGAAGCGTAAATGATGAATATAGATGGAAATTAGTAGATGATAAAGATAATGAAGTAACAGATGCATCTAAAGCTAAGTATATAATTACAGATTACTTATCTATGGAACAAGGTGAAATAGGTGAAGATGGAAGAAATTCTAACTTATTAAAGAAATTTGACAGTAAAACTATGGACGAATTAGACTACAGAGATATTAAAGTTCAATTTAGAGTAATTGAGCCAAATACTTCAGACAGAATTCTAATTAACTATGCACAAATATCAGAAGAAACAGATTCAAGTGGTAAAATTGTTAAAGATAGAGACTCTATACCTAATGTATGGAATGAAGGTGAAGATGATCAAGATATTGAAAAAATTAAATTATTATACTTTGATTTAGCATTAAGAAAATGGGTAACAAAAGCTGTTGTAGTAGAAGATGGACAAACACACGTATTTGAAACAGGACATAAGGCAGAAGATGATCCAGAAGAAGTAGTAAAAGTTGATTTAAAGAAGAGCAAGCTAGATAAAGTAGTAGTTAAATTTGAATATCAAATTAGAGTAACAAACCAAGGAAAAATTGGTGGATGGGCTGATGAGGTAACAGATCATATTCCAGATGGACTAAAATTTGAACAAGCTGATAACCCAATATGGACACCAGTTAATGAAAATACAATAGTAACAGATGAACTAACAGATGTATATTTAGAGCCAGGAGAAAGTACAGAAGTTACAGTAGTATTAACATGGATTAATTCAGGAGATAATTTAGGTATAAAGAATAATATTGCTGAAATTAGTAAAGATAGAAATGAATATGGAGTACCAGATATAGATTCTACACCAGGAAATTACAAATGGGGAGAAGATGACATAGACGATGCACCAGTAATGCTAGCTATTAAGACAGGATCTGAAATAATAATGTATGTAATATTAGGGTTAGGAGTAATGGCGATAATAGGTGCAGGAGTTGCAGTAATTAAATGTAAAGTATTATAAAATAAATATATTAGTAAATAATAGTTCAGTTTAGTGCAGATTATAGCTATTTATAAAATGTTTACTATTTAAGGTTAAAATTTGAAATTTTAAGCATAATTATAAATTGTGTAAAGAAAGTAAAAAGTATAAAAACCTCTTTTGAATAAAATCAAAGGAGGTTTTTATGAATTTATGAAAATACAATGAAAGCATAATTATTAAAAACATTATACATATATACTAAGATATTATAAAAATAATATATAAATAATTCACCAAAAGGACATGATTGTATGTTAAAATGCTTTGGCAAAGGAGATTTTAGTTTGAAATATTTTTTCATAACTATGTGCCTTTAATTGAAACATGGAAGGAATGAAACTTTATATGAATAATATTATATTAGACTATACGTTAATAATAATATCAGCAGTAATATCTCTAGCGGCACAAGCATATATCAGCCACAACTATAAAAAGTATTCAGAAAAATATTGCGAGAATGGCGTAAGTGGAGAAGAAGCTGCAAGAAGAATATTAAATCACAATGAACTTCAAAGTGTAGAAGTAAGGCCTGTTGCAGGACAATTAACAGACAACTATAATCCTAAAAATAAAACAGTTAATTTGTCTGAGGGAGTATTTGCAGAAAAATCTATAGCATCTATAAGTGTAGCTGCACACGAATGTGGTCATGCAATACAAGATAAAAATGGATACTTATTTTTAAGAATAAGAAAAGCAATAGTACCACTTGTTAATTTTGCTTCGTATGCTGGATATATAGCAATAATGGCTGGTATATTTTTATCAATGCTAAACTTACTAGAATTTGGTATACTTATGGAAGTAATAATCCTAGTATTCCAGCTAATAACATTACCTGTAGAGTTTAATGCATCAAATAGAGCATTAAAGCAAATAAAAGAGCTAGGGTTACTAAATGAAAGCGAATATAAGGGTGGAAGAAAAATGTTAATATCTGCAGCTTTAACATATGTTGCATCAGTTGCTACTGCAATATTACAAATTTTAAGACTTCTACTTATTTTAAGCAACAGAAGAAGAGATGATTAAGCTGTTTTTGGGGATGTTTTTTACAGCGTCCCCAAAAATTGCTTTGCTTCTGGTATTTTATCTTTTACTTCTTCCAGCAATTCAATTGCTTTACTAATATCTTTATTTACATTTGCCTCAATATTTCCGTGTGCGTAGTATTTTGTTGCTAAATTATAGTTAGCCCATGGGCATAATGTAAATTGAGTGCTGTCGCTTGCTTTTGTATAGTATTCAAAGGCTTTTTTTATATCTTTTCGCCCAACTATGCCATGGTAACAATATTCTCCAAGTTTGTTGTTGCTCCAACTATCGCCATTATCAGCTGAAATCTTGAAATACTCCACTGCTTTTTTGTAATTTTTTTCTTTTTCGTATATGGCTCCTAAGTTATTATAGGCGTAGATGTTTCCTTTTGATATTGCCATATTAAAGTATTCAATTGCTTTTTTCTTGTTAGATTTTATGTGTGGTATAGTACCATTTAAAATTGCTATACCTATGCTGTTATAAGCGTTTGAGCAATTTAGTTTTCTTGCTATGTTAAAATATTTTAATGCTAAATATAAATCCCTCTTAGATTTATTTCCAATACAACCATTGTAATACATATAGCCAATTGCCCAGTTTGCTACAGGGTGGTTGTATTTGGCGGCAGTTAAATAGTATGTATATGCTTTTTCGTACCTAGGCTTGCCAGATATTATTCCATAGTACTCCATAGAAGCCATTTCAAAACACGCCAGAGGATTTTGTTTATCTGCAAGTTGTTTAAATGCTCTTAGCGACCATACTCCGGAATTTAGTTGAATTTGTATATAGTCACGAATATCTTTCATTGAGATATTCGTATTGTAGATACTTTGCTCAATCATGTTATTTATATTTTCTTCTATGTGTATAGGTTGTTTTTTTTCTAAAATTACATAGGATAGTATATTTATAATAAAATTATATAAATCGTTACTATTTAATAATTTTAATAATTCATTTGATGTTTTAATTGATATGTCTGTATCATTTTTTGATATAGAGTAAAGCCTTTCACATACATTTTTTAGTTTTTTGTTAGAATTTATATGTTTAATTCCAAAATTATTTGCTGTAATATCTTCATCTTCTAATAAGATTATAATTTCTCGCATTATTGGAATAAATATTTTTGAATTGTTGCTGAAAGATTCTTTTAATGATTTAAAATAATTTTTATAAATAACATTAATAGGGCGAAGACCAGTGCAGTAATTATTTACTGTACTATCAGCAATATCTTCAGCATTAAATATTAATCCAAATAAGTCTGCCTGAACAAAGTTCTTATTTAAAGCTTCTTCTTTTATTATTCTAAAAACATTTCCCAAAGATAAATATTGATCATTGGTATTTAACCTAATAAAATTTTTATTTTTCATAACATTCACCACGCTCTATTACTAAATTTTACTATTTCCAATAGGGTTTAAAGAAATAGAATTTTACATATATTATAAAATAAAATAGTAAAACAATCAATGAATTGCATGTGAATTATAAAATATAACGTGAATTAATGTGAATTGACACAGAGCAATAATGGTACTACAATGTACATATGCAAAAAAATTCAGTTAAAATAGCAAGTTATAAATCACAGCCAATATTGTAGAGTAGTGTAAAAGGTATTATATTATAAAAAATGTAATGACGCGCAGTTTGGAAGCTTTTAGAATATATTCTCATGGCACATATCAAAGCGAGGGTAAAAACATATTCACACCAGTAAGTACGGGCGACCAGTAAGGAATGGAATTTTTTATAATATAATACCTTTGGAACGGATAACTATAAAGCAGTGAACAGTAACAATAGCATAAAAGATTGTGTTAAATTGATGTAAAACTATATTAAGATAATTACAAAATTGGATACAAGTTATCCCTAAATTTAATGAGGTGATTAAAATAAATATTAAAATAAAAAATCTGAATATAAATTATATAAGAATGGGAGAGGGAAAGACTGTCCTTATACTTCCTGGTTGGGGAACCAATATAAATGTATATAAAAATATGGCAGATTCAATTGCAACATATGCAAATGTAATCTGCTTGGATATGCCAGGATTTGGGGAGTCAGAAGTTCCAAAAGAAGCTTGGGATTTAGATGAGTATATTGATTTTATTATTGAATTTATAAAATCTCAAGATATAAAAGAGCTCGATTTAATTGGGCACTCAAATGGCGGTAGAATTATAATAAAAATGATGAACAGGCAAGACTTAAATTTTAAAGTTGGCAAAATAATTCTTATAGGAAGTGCTGGAATAGTACACAAAAAATCTTTGAAGGTTAGGTTAAAAGTAAAGAAATATAAGATTGGCAAAAAAATCCTAAGCAACAAATTAGTAAAGAAAATCTTTCCAAATGCACTTGAAAAATTTCAAAAAAATGCAGGATCTGAGGATTATAGAAATTCTCCACCAGTACTAAGACAATCAATGGTAAAATTAATTAATGAGGATTTAAAGTATTGTCTTCCAAATATAAAAGTGCCAACACTTCTTATATGGGGAGAAAAAGATACTGCTACACCTATTGAAGATGCATATTTAATGGAAAAAGAAATTCCAGATGCAGGACTTGTAAAAGTAGAAGGATGTACACATTATGTTTTTTTAGAGCAACCTGCATATGTAAATAAGATTATTTATACATTTTTAGGAGGTAGTGTGAAAGATAATTGATTTTTCGGATTTGTTCCACTGGGTCTATAACTAAAAGAAATGGAGGTTAAAATGAAATATATTTTAATAATCGAATTTATAATTAATTCAATATTACTATTATGGTTCCATATGCATATGTTCCAGCTTAATTCATATTTCTTTAAGAAGAATATGCATTGGATGAAAAAAAATAAAACTAAAATAATTATCCAGTTTTTACTAATTGCTATATCGTCAGCGTTTGCTCTAATTGGAAGCACATGGGCATCAATAATAGGGGCGATAGGCCTTGGTGTATCAATTTTATATAATTTTCCAAAAGGAAAAAAGAAAATTCCATTAAAGCTTACAAGCAGAGTTAAAAGAATGTTCACAACAGAGCTCATTTTAATTATTTTGGGAATGTTTATAATGGGAATTCAAAATTATATATTAGAAAAATTAGCAATTGTAAATGTTGTTTCATTATTTTTATGTATGATTGCTAACATAATAAATTCTCCAATTGAGGCAATGGTAAGACAATGGTACATAAATGATGCAAAGAAAATTTTAAAGAGCTGCCCTAATCTTATAATTATAGGTGTAACTGGAAGTTATGGAAAAACAAGTGTTAAAAATTTCCTAGGAAAAACACTTTCTGCAAAATATGAAGTATTAGTAACACCAAAAAATTACAACACTACAATGGGCGTTGTAAGAACAATAAGAGAAAACTTGAAGTCAACACACCAAATATTTGTATGCGAAATGGGAGCAACAAAGGTAGGAGACATCAAAGAAATATGCGATTTGGTAAAGCCTACATATGGAGTTGTTACATCAATAGGTCCACAGCATTTGGAGAGCTTTAAATCAATTGAAAATGTAATAAAAACAAAATTAGAGCTAGCTGATAGCGTAAAAGCAAATGGAGGAACTATATTTTTAAATTGCGATAATGAATATCTAAAGAAACAAAATTTAGATATGGATGTTATAAAATATGGCGTAAATGATGAATCTTTAGATTATTATGGATACAATTTGGAATCATCAGAAAAAGGAGTTTCTTTTAATGTAAAAGATGCAAATGGAAAAGGAATTTTATTTACAACACAGGCAATCGGAAGGTATAACATTGTAAATATAATGGCAGCTATAGCGGTTGCAAATAAATTGGGTGTTAAGCTTGAATCAATGGTATCTAGAGTTAGAGAAATAAAGAATGTTGACCATAGATTACAACTATTAAACAAAGGTGGAATAAATGTAATTGATGATTCATATAACTCAAACCCAGTAAGTTCAAAATCAGCAATCGATACACTAGGAGAATTTAAGGGGACAAAGATAATTGTAACACCTGGACTAATCGAATTGGGTGATAAAGAAGATCAATACAACTTTGAATTAGGTGAATATATTACAAAAGTATGCGACTACGTATTTTTAGTTGGAAAGAGCCATTCAAAGAAAATATTGGAGGGAATTCAATCAAAGAAATATCCAGAAGATAAAGTGTTTGTGGTAGAAAGCCCACAAGAGGCAATGCAAAAGATAGTTACACTGGGTATAAAAGATAAAATAACTGTTTTATTAGAAAATGATTTGCCAGATAACTACAATGTAAAATAAGGTTATAGGTAAACCACATAAAACCTAAAATTTTAAAAGTGAGGATAGATAGATTATGAAAATTAAACTTGGAGTTTTTTTCGGAGGAAAAAGTGTTGAACATGAAGTTTCAATAATAACAGCAATTCAGGCAATTGAAAATATGGATAAAGAAAAGTATGATATTATACCAATTTACATTACAAAGGATAACAAAATGTATTGTGGGGAGCAAATTGGAGATATAAAGTGCTATAAAAATATTGATGAATTATTATCTTCAAGTACACAAGTTACTTTAGCTCAAAAAGATAATAAGGTATGTTTAATTAGATGCGATAAAAAAATGTTTGAGAATATAGTATACGACTATATTGATATTGCTTTCCCAATCGTTCATGGAACAAATGTTGAAGACGGAACATTGCAAGGTTTCTTAAAGATGTTCAACCTTCCATATGTTGGATGTGACGTTACATCATCTGCTGTAGGAATGGATAAATATATTTTCAAATGCTTATTAAAGGATAATGACATTCCAATTATTAATTGCAAATGCTATACTGCGGATCAATATAATGCTGACTTAAATGGTATTATAAAATCAATAGAGGAATCAATAAATTATCCTGTAATTGTTAAACCAGTTAATCTTGGATCAAGTGTTGGAATTAAAATTGCAAAGGATAGAGCAGCTTTGGAGGACGCCATTGCTAATGCATTTACATATGCAAAAAAAGTATTAGTTGAAAGAGCAGTTATGAATTTAAAAGAAGTAAATTGCTCAGTTGTAGGTGACTATGAGGAATGCGAAGCATCAGAATGCGAAGAGCCAGTTAAAACAGATGAAATTTTGAGCTTTAATGATAAATACATTTCTGGTGGAAAGAAAATGGGAGTTAAGAGTGACAACGAAAAATCAATGAATGCAGGAGTATTAAAATTACCAGCAGAAATTAGTCCAGAAATGAGAGCAAAAATCCAAGATTTAAGTAAGAGAACATTTAAAGTTTTGGGCTGTACAGGTGTTGTAAGAATCGACTTTATAATAGATCAAGATACAAATGATGTATTTGTTAATGAGATAAACACAATTCCAGGCTCATTATCATTCCACTTATGGAAAGCAACTGGAGTAAAATATAGCAATCACCTAGACAAAATGATTAACTTAGCATTAAAGAGAAATCGTGAGGAGCAAAACATGACATTCTCATTTGATAGTAATATTTTAGCGGGTTATGAAAATGGATTTGGAGGAACAAAAGGAAAACTAGGGAAATAGCCTTAACAAAATTGGGGGGGCATGGCAAAAATTATTGTTAAATAGATACTAAATTAAAACTAATTAAAGTGCGGAGAAAAGTGGTTAGAAATAGCTAATTTTCTCCTTTTTTATACAACATTTTACAAATAATGGAAAAAGTTATATAATATATATATGAAATAAAAAGGGGGGATAAAACATGGCAAGTACGTTTATAACATTTATAGTTATTATAATGATTTTTTCATATGGAATTACATATGTGATTAATTCACTAGGAATTATGGGATGCATAAAAAAAGCTGGGGAGGATTCTTTTAAAGCTTGGATACCGATATATAATGAGTATCTATTGTATAGAATTTCCGGAATGAAGGGGGCACTGATAGCAATTAACATTGCTTTATATATTTCTGTAGTAATTTTTATTGGAGTATATGTGGGGGCAATTAATAAAGCAATGAATTACACGGAAGAAAGCATAAGAAATATAACGTCTTCTAGTATTTCAAGTACTTCAAGTACAAAAAGAACTAGTAGAAATACAATTTATTCTGCAAATAATACATATTCTACAAATAATACATATAAAAATAGATACACCACTGATGATATAGTTAAAAATATTGAAGTAGACGAATCTGATTATGATGAAGTAGATGAGTTCGATGTTATTTCAAAATACATGGCAGCATTTATGATTTTATATTGTATATTAATGGCACTATCTGCAGCATTATTTGTTATAAGAATATTGTTAGCTATTAATCTTGCAAAAGTTTTCGACTTAGGTGGCGGATATATCGCAGGATTAATTCTAGTTCCACAAATTTTCTTATTAATAGTTGCTTTTGGAAAATGCAAATATGTTGGAAAATATAAAACAGCAGAAGATACAAGTTTATAAATTGCATACAAGCGAAAAAAATAATTGGAATGGTTAATTGGGGACAGAGCAAAAATGACTGAAAATATAGTCAAAAGCTCGGTCCCTTTCAGCTACTTGAAAAAAAATGATATTTTTAGTATAATATATGCAAATTTTTCATATGTTCTTTGGAGGTTAAGGTGAATAAGGTAGGATTTACTATAGGAAAATTTGCTCCCTTACATAAGGGTCATCAATATTTAATAGAAACAGCACAAAAAGAAATGGATGAAGTATATGTAATTGTATACGAAACAGATTTAATAGACATTCCTGTGGAGAAGAGAGCAGAATGGATTAATAAGTTGTATCCAGATGTTAATGTAATTATTGCGAGAAATCCACCTAAACAATATGGTATGGATGAGAAAAGTATTAAAATTCAAACTGATTATTTAAAAAATATTATGAAAGACATAAAAGGAACACATTTTTTTTCTAGTGAAGAATACGGAAAATATGTTGCTAGAGACTTAAAGGTTGAAAATAGAATTGTTGACTATAAAAGAGAAAAGGTACCAATTAGTGCAACCAAGGTTAGAGCTGATTTAAAGTTATATGCAAATTTTGTTGATGAGATAGTTTATAGAGATATAAAAAATATTTCATAATAGTTATACACAATAGGTAATTGAATTGTGAATAGTTGATTATAATTTACAAAATATAATTACTTGTCTTATGTAGAAATTTGTAGTAAAATGATGGTACTTGTAGAAAGAAGGTGTGAGTAATATTAGTATAGTAAAGAAGACAATTGTAAATATAAGACATTCACTAAGATTTTTTATATGTGTAAGTATAGCTGTATTTATAATTGCAGCGATATTGATTGTATTTTATAAAAAAGCATACATTGTTAAATACAATGGAGAGATAATAGGATATTGTAGCAGCAAATCAAAACTACAAGAGCGTATTAACAAGTATATTGAAAATGGAAATTCTGATAATGAGAATCTTGCATATGTCGATATTGAGATATTACCCACATATAATCTAACGTTTTTAAAGAGAAGCATTGAGACAAATGACGAGGAAATATATAATGCGGTAATATCATCGGGTATAACGTACTATAAATATTTTGCAATTCAGCTTAATGAGGAAGATAAGTATTATGTATCAAAATATACAGATGCTGAAAATATCGTTCAAAAACTTAAAGATAAAGAAAGTAACAATATGGATAAAATTAAAATTGTAGAAAGATACGATACAAATCTTGCAAGTTTTACTGCGATTGATGATTGTGTTTCTGGTTTATATGAGGAAAAGCCAAAGCCAAAGTCAAAGCCTAAATATACCCCATCAAAAAGTAATGCTACATCGCAATATATTCCGAATTTAGGTATCGATATGATAGAGCCTGTACAGGGCATTATATCATCTAGGTTTGGAATTCGTAGAAGGGATAACCATAAAGGATTGGATATAGCAAATTCAACTGGAACTACGATTCATGCTGCAGCGTCAGGAACTGTTACATATGCCAAATATAATAGTGGTGGATACGGGCATCTTGTTATAATTTCACACGGAAACGGAATTCAAACATACTATGGGCATAATAGTAAATTATATGTTACTCCAGGGCAATATGTTTCTAAAGGAGATCCGATTGCCGCAATGGGCTCTACGGGTATTTCAACTGGACCGCATTGCCATTTTGAAATAAGAGTTAATGGAACAGCACAAAACCCACAAAATTATGTATTTAGGGGAAGATAAAAGAAGGTTTAAAGGACACTGCAAAGAAACATCATAAGATTGTTTTTTTGCAGTGTCCTTAAAAACTCTTTTGGTTAGTTAAAATGCTTTTGGCATATTTTTAGAGCATTATTTTTTATTACAATAGTACCGCGTTCATGTAGTTTATAGGTAAATAAATCAGAATTATGTACATAACAGCCAAATTCTGTAATTAATGTATAGAATTTCTTTATATTTGGATGATCTATATTTAGCTTCGAAAAGTGTAAGTAGTATTTTCCTTTATATGTATATAATATTGCTGATTTTGAAATATTGTTAAAGTTCTTATCTTTTGAGACATATGACGAGAACATACAGAAGTCATCAAAATTTTGGAATGAATACACTAAATTTTCAGAGTTTATTGCAGCAGATTTTCTACGAGCTAAAACCTTTCTAGGCTTTAAATTAGTAGTTGTATCTGAATCTTCTTTTTTACCAAAGCGTGTAATATTTATTATAAAATCTCCATCAGCTAAAGCAAGAGCTTCAATTTTAATCTTATAATCTTTGGTGACAAATCCAACTTTCTCTTCAGCCTCTTCAAGCATATTTAAAAATAAATCTTGGGCTTCATCGGAGTTAGATAGAAATGAATCAAAATCTATATTTTTCTCTATTAAATCTTGATTACTTAAAGTAATTCGTATTTTATTTTCGTTTAGTTTTTCAAATTTCATAGGCGCCTCCAATATCTTTTAAATATATTATACAATTTAAATGCGTAAAAATAAACGAGTAATTTTTGGTAATTAGTATAATATATTAGCTAATTGCCTAAAATGTACTATGTAATATAACATATATTTTTTCAAAAATAAAGACAAAATAGAAATTTTATATTGACATTATATAATATGTGGACTATAATAATAAAAGTTTCTAAAGGAAACTGCATTAGTATTATATGGGTGATTAGCTCAGTTGGTAGAGCAGCTGACTCTTAATCAGAAGGTCCGGGGTTCGAACCCCCGATTGCCCACCAGAGAAAAAGAATAGCAAAAGCTATTCTTTTTTTTGATAAACGAAAACAAGGGGGTTCGAAAAGGAAGATGCCAAGTTTAGAGCTGGGCAGGGGCCAGCCTAAACGCAGGTAAAGATAGTCCTGTTGGACTATCTTTCTGACGCGCCCGTAGGGAGAACCATGGGGGCCCCGATTGCCCAACAGAGAAATTCCGGCTCTTATGAGTTGGTCTTTTTTTATATTAAAGGAATATTTTTTCGAATATAATTAAAAAATAATTATTAATAGAGAACCAGGTTTGCGTAAGGCTTATTGGATTATATGTAATTTTTTTGTGAAAAATTACAACAATAAAAGCATGGATTTACTATATTTTAATAGAAATTTAATACAAATGTAATAAAAGAGAAAAATGCTTCGAAAATTGTATTTGCGTAAGGAGATAAAGAATTTTGTCACAATGAGAAGTTTGACAGAAATTCATTATAAATACAATATATATATAATACAATGTTTTGAAAGGATAAAGCTATGGGAAAAAATAGTCTAAGAAAACTTAGCCGTGAAGAGCTTTTAAATATGCTAATTGAATTAACTGAGGAAAATAAGTTACTAAAACAAAAACTACACAATGCAGAAAATGAATTAAATGATAGAGTTATTAAGATTAAAAATGCAGGTTCTATTGCTCAAGCAGCATTAGAGCTTAATGGAATATTTGAAGCAGCGCAAAAAGCAGCAGATCAGTATTTGGAGAGTATAAAAGTTACAGATTCTCAAGCAAAAGAACAAAAGCAGAAAAAAAGCTGACAGCACATCCTACAGAATCTATAAATGTAATTGTAACAAAAAAAGCAAAGGAAATGAGTAATGAAAAAAGATAAATTGATTAAAAGGCCAAGTATGGAGGAGCTTCAAGAGGAACTTAATAGAGTTAAGCACAAAAAAACATATAATTCTGTACTTAGAAGTACAATTTTCACGTTAATTACTATAGCTGCAGTGGCGGTTTTAGTTGCAACATTATGGATGCCAGTACTTAGAATTTATGGATCATCAATGTCACCTACAACTGAGGATGGAGATATTGTGATATGCGTAAAGAGTGAAAAAATGAATACAGGTGACATAGTTGCCTTCTATTATAACAATAAAATTCTGGTAAAACGTGTTATTGCAAAATCTGGCGATTGGGTAAATGTTAGTGAAGATGGAACAGTTTTTGTTAATAATGAAAAGATAGATGAACCATATGTTTCTGAAAAGGCATTGGGAGAGTGTGACATCGAATTTCCATATCAAGTACCAGAGAAGAGGATTTTTGTTATGGGGGATCATAGAAGTGTCTCTGTTGATTCTAGGAGCACATCAGTAGGTTGCGTTGCTGAGGAACAAATTGTAGGAAAGATTGTTTATAGAGTATGGCCATTAAATCACATATCATCAATAAAGTAAGGAGTGCAAATGTTAGCACATACAAAGAAAATAAAAAATATAATCAATAATCGTTATTTAGGAAAGGAGGATATATATGAAACTTTCAATAGAAGAAATAGTAAAAAAATATAAAGAAAATGAAACCAAAAAAATTGTAAGATATTCTGCTTTTATATTAATGGCTTCTATTGTAGTATTTATAACAATATATAGCCTTATTTTTCCAGCGTTAGCATTAACTGGCGATGATAAAGAAAATGTGGGAATATCAACTTATGTAGCTGAAGAAGATAAAGAGCAATCAACATATGTAGCTGAAGAAAATAAAGAGCAATCAACCTGTGTAGCTGAAGAAGATAAAGAACTATCAACTTATGTAGGCGAGAATGAGAATGCAGAAATAATAGACAATGAATCTGAAGAA
This sequence comes from Clostridia bacterium, assembly GCA_017939755.1. Lineage (GTDB taxonomy): Bacteria > Bacillota > Clostridia > TANB77 > CAG-508 > CAG-492. The sequence continues at coordinate 22,855 of JAGBAJ010000051.1, forward strand.
AAAGATGGAAAAATGTCAGTTAACGAATTCGAAGTAAATAATGAAGTAATATCAACTAATAATATTGAAAATGCGGGAATATCAGCTCAGGCAAATGAAGTAGTTGGATACCTTCCATCAACAGATTTAAGTGCTTACCAAACTACAACTATTGATGGAGCAGAAGTAGTAACTAATTTGGATGGTCAAGAATTAACATTTACAAGTAAATCAGGGGGAAGAATAATAGGAGCTTACTTTACAACAATACAAGCTGTTGGTAATCCTAAGTATGGGGTAACACAAAATCGCTGGAATCCAGATCAAGGAAATCTTAATCTTGGTGGGCAAAAATGGTTAATTCAAGCAGTTGATGCTTCAAGAGGTAAATATACGCTAAAATTTCCAGAGCAAGCTACTGGTGATGATGGAAACAGATATGATTTATATCTTGGTGTAGATAGCTCAGACCAAAATAAAGTTGGGTTACAATGGGGATCACCATATACATATACCATAGAAAAAGGTGAAAATGGGTTATGCCTAAAAGGGGATAACGGAAAATATATAACAATTTACGGAGATGAAACTATTGGTGATGATCAAAACTCTAATATGGCATATTTTGGGTACGCGTCTGAAAAAAGAGAGCTAAGCGTATCTAATCCATTGACAACACTAGGTGAAATTTTAGAGCTAGTACAAGAGCAAGATCCAGGTCCTGTAGAGCCAGAGGGAAAAGTAACAGGATACAAGATTGTGGAGGATATAAGTGATTATGATATAACGAACCTAAATGGTAAAAAGTTAGTTATAATGAGTGAATCTGGAAAAAGAATATTAGGAGCATACAATTCAACCATACAAGCTGTGGGTAATCCTCAATATGGAATTAGTCAAAATAGATGGGATCCGAGTGAAGAAGTTCTTAATCTTGCAGGGCAATATTGGACATTAGAGGCTGTTAACGCTTCAAATGGAGTGTACAATTTTGTATTTCCAGAGCAATTTAGTGGCAATAAAATTTCTCTTTCTACAGAAGGAGATAGGTTAGGATTAGGATGGAATAGTGCGGTGTCTTTTACTATAGAGAAAGATCCAGATGGAAAAGGTATATACTTAAAATCACCTGATGGTCGATATGTATCTATAATGGGAGATGAAGCTAATGGAAAAGCAAATGATCCTGATATGGCTTATTTTGGACTTGTATCTGAAAAAAATCAAAGTTGTCTTCTAAGAATAGGTGAAGCAGTAATATCAACACAAGAAAATCCGGAAAAGCCAACTGAAATTCCAGAGGGATATGAGCCACTAACGACTACAATAACTCCATACAGCTCTGTAATAACATTATTTGATTACAAGGCAAATGATGGAAATAACTGGAACGAAAATACAGCAAATATAATAGAAAATGGAGCTCAAGGTATAAATAGAGGGCACTATTTACATTTTAGATCTGCAGAATTATTTGAAGGAATATTAAGAGCAAACCATTGGGTAGGAGAAGTTAATGGTAGAGGTGCACTTTGGGGCATTGTAAAAAATAGACTTGTAAATGGTTATCCAGAGCTTTCTGGAGATGCAACATTAGTTGAAGGAAGCGAAGAGAACTTAGCATATTTATTTGATAGAACAGAAAATGCAAATAAAAAAGTTTATCCGAATGTTAAGAAATTACTTTCTGTAGATAATGAAGGCTATTTTTCTTTTAATAGTGAACAGAATTATGCATATTTTAATGAAGATACAAATGAATTTACGGTTTATGGTGATTGGGCCGTTAATTATGATGGATACAATGGACAATTCTTTCCATTTAATGATATATACGAGGTTACTAAAGATACTCAAGCTAATAGCGAAAAGCTAAACCATTATTTTGGTATGACAATTACTAGCCGTTTTTTACAACAGAATAATGGATATACTGATACATCAAAGTCCAAACCTACAACATTTGAATTTGGTGGAGATGACGATGTGTGGGTATTTATAGATGATGTATTGGTTGCTGATTTAGGTGGTATTAGAAATTCTGTAGACTTATCTATTGACTTTGTTAAAGGTGATGTTACAATCTCTGAAGTGTATGGACAAGAAAGTCCAGTTACCATTAAATTTTCAGACTTATTTGCAGAGACAGATGTTGAGCTTGCAACATACAATGGTAATACAACACTAAAAGATGGAACATATCATACTTTGAAATTCTTCTACTTAGAGCGTGGAGGTTACGCATCTAATTTAAAATTAAAATACAATTTAACTGAGGTTCCTCCAACAGATATAATGAAAATAAATCAATATGGAGAAAAAGTAGAAGGTGCAAAGTTTGCTGTTTATGCAGCAGATGAAGACTGGAATTATTTAACAGAGCCAGGAGGAGAAGTCGTTTCCGGAAAAATAATCGGCAACGATATTAATTATGATGCAAATTCTAATATAACGATAAATGAAAAAACTTCTAAAGCACTTTATGTGGGTTATACAGATATAGATGGTAGAATGATATTTTATAATGAAGATTATTTACCGCTTACATTAAATGAGATGGAATCTTTATACGGAAAGCAATTTATACTAAGAGAAGTTCAATTGCCAGATGGACATAGACCAATTTCTACAGAGATTCATCTATTTATAAAAAATGGTATGCTTCAATGTCGTGACACATACGAACTTGGCGTTTTGACATCACCAACAGCCATGGTTACAGCACCAAATAATTTGTATGTAGCATTGGATTCATCAGATTTAGCAGCTAAACTCATGTTAAACGGAAATACAGATATTACATATGATGAAAAAAATAATCAATACGAAATTTTAAATTTCTATGATATTGAAAATTATCAAAAAGATGAAAAAGGAACATTGTTTGCTATTGTATTAAAGAGAAATGGAAGAGATAGCGACAATCATACAATGCAAGGGTTAAATGTTGATACATGGGATCCTATTTATGGTACGGATTTTTCAGGATACAAGGCACTAAAATACGAAGGAGCAGATGCAAAATATAATTCACAAATAGAAGCAGTAATAGATGCAGCAAAGATTCAAAAGGAACGAAACAAGGGCAATGTAGTGTTCAAAAAAGAATCCAGTGGGATGCAAACAACTTTATATAATTTTCCAGGAAAGTTTGATAAATATTACATGTATATGCAACAATACAATGAACCATCAACAAACATAGATCCGCAATTTTTAGTTGCATACTACTGGACTACAGCTAATAGTTTAGATGGTGCAACAAAAGATAATACATTACGTATTGCTTCTCATGCAGAAACAACACAAGACAATGCATTCCACGTTTCATGGGGAAGTACAATAGAAATTACAGATATAGAAAATAGGATTTTCTTCCAAAAACGTAAGAGCGCGGAAGAAAATGGAGAGCCTTTAAGTGATGCAGTATTTGCGTTATATCCTGTAGGTACAGAGTATGTTGATGGAAAAGAAATTGTATATTATACAGCAAATGATAAAAATAAAACAAAAATTTATTTTGAAGTAGATGATAAACTAAAATATACTGGTAGAGTTGGACTTAGTCCAAATAATATGACAGGATCATATACAATAAATACAAATTCGGAAACCAAGGTTGAAGGTATTATACAAGACGAAGCTGCGGGAGAAATATATGTAACGCTCGAAGATGGGAGTACATATACAATAGAGCCTGCGAAAAATCCAGTAAGTGGATATAACTATGTTGGATATACACATACAATAGAAGAATGTAAATATTCTACTGAAAATGGTACAGGACACTTTACGCTATTAAATCAGGGGGCTTATGTAATGAGAGAAATAAAAGCTCCACAAGGATATCGTATTAATGATGTTGAGGTAAAGATTATATTCAATAATACAGGTGTATTCGCAAATGCAGGAGTTAGTGATGATGGTCTTAACGTAGCAAATGGTGCAGGTTTCCTTACACAGAACTTTAATCAGTTCGCAGATCAGGGAGGTATAGATAAAACTTTAAGTTGGATAACGGAAGCATCTGTTGTGAAAAAAGAAAATACATTTGATGCAGTTGGTTTAGATTATACAAATGTGTCAGAATGGAATTATGCGAAAAAAATTGGAGATGAACCTCCAGGATATGCAGATGGTGAAACAGATAATTTATCTGAGGCTATGGTTACTTATATAAATTACACAAATGGAGAAGATGGTACAGCATTAGATTATTCTCCAAACAAGAGTGAAGGTGGTCAAGATGCAAGACCTGCATCACAAGAGGAAACAGCAGTAATAACATATCCTTCTACAGTTAAAGGGGAAGGAACAACAAGATTATATACAGAGGAAGGATGGTCAACTGTAGTAATGCAACAAGATTACGAATATGGTAAATCTGTTACAAATGGTGACCCAGAAGTATATTATGATGATATTCGTTATTTAAAAGATGTATCGTATTTATATTCTGGTTCAACATTTGTACAAGTAGTTGATGATTATTCTGTTGATGTAAATGTTATAAAAACAGATGATGGTACAGGTGCAGATACTCTATATCTTGATGGTGCAGAATTTATTCTATACAAATTAGATGAAAGTAATAAAAAATTATATTATACAAAAAATGACAAAGGAATTGTTTCGTGGATTGAAAATGGAAAAGATAATGCATACAAATTTATAACTAATACAAACGGAGATGCAAAGTCATTCTTTAGAATAGAAGATATTACAAATGGTAAATATTATTTGGAAGAAATTACTGCTCCAAGTGGATATAAAGTTCTTGCAATGCCAATTGAATTTGTGGTAGACTATATTCGAGATCAGGATAATAATGTAATAGGTTTTGGAGTTAATGCACTAGAAAATTATAAGCCTCAAAACATAACAGATTTAACGGAAAATCCATATTATAATGAAAGTTCAAACGCTATTCAGTATACATTAACTATAGTTAATTCAAATAGTGGATTAGACATTGAAGTAAATAAATATGGAAGTAAAATACAAGATGGTGTATTGAGTACACCAGAGGCATTAAGTGGAGCAAAATTTAAATTGTATTACAAAACATTTGATGAAAATGGTGAAGTAAAATATTATTACAAGTCAATAGATCCTGCAGTTGGTGTAGTTTGGACAAAAAATGAATCAGACGCGTATGAATTTGCCGGAGAAAATGGAGGTAATAGCTTTATTATAAAAGAATTATCTAATGGTATTTTCTATTTAGAAGAAACTACAATACCAACAGGCTATGCTAGCCCAGTAAATGCAACAGAAATTATAATTGATACAAGCAATAAAGAAAATCCTGTTGTTGTTAAATATTCTGGGGATAATAATGTAACAACAAAAAACATCGTAGAAAATGGAGAAAATAAAGTCTTATATAGCATTAACGTTATCAATACTTTAGGGTATGAATTGCCACATGCCGGAGGTACTGGAACTTACATAGTATATACTATCGGTCTAACATTATTTGCGTTAGCAGCCGGAGCATATATATATAATAGACGTTCAAATGAAAGGAGGGGGGAGTAGACGTATATACATGGTAAAAATTTAATATGTATATTAAAATTACAACAAAAGTTAAATAAGAAAGGAACACAAAAATTATGAAGAAAACTTTGGCAATAATTCTTTTTATTATTATGATACTAGCAACTAGTACATATTCATTTGCTGCTGGTACTAATGGTAAAATAATAGTTGAAAACCCTGCTAATGGACAAGAATACACAATATACAAATTATTTGATCTTGAAAGTTATAATACAACTACTAGTGCGTATTCGTATACAATTGATTCAAGTAGTAAATGGTATAACTTTGTAACAACTGGAAATGGAAAAAATTACATAAATCTTAATCAGCTTGGAGAAACAACCACATATTATGTAACATGGAAAGACGGAGCAGATGCAGAACAATTTGCAAAAGAAGCTTTGGCATACGCAAAGTCAAATACGATTGCAGCAAATGCTACAAAAGCCGAAAAAGAGGCAGATAACACTATAGTATTTTCTAACTTAGATCTTGGATACTATCTTGTTGATTCCTCACTTGGAGCTTTATGCGCATTAAATACAACTGCACCAGAGGTTAGAGTTAGTGAAAAAAATGACAAACCAACAGTTGAAAAGACGACAAAAGAAGGATCAAATTATGGTGAAAGTAATGATGCAGAGCTAGGAGCAGAGGTTGATTATAAAACTATTATTCATGCAAAAAAAGGTGCTGAAAACTATGTTCTTCATGACAAAATGACAGGTCTTACACTTAAAGAAAATTCTGTCTCAGTAAAAGTTGGAGGCACAAATCTTACAGCAAATACAGATTATACAATTTCTACAAGTAATGCAGATGGATGTCAATTTGAAATTACATTTACTAATACATATTTAAATACAATAACAGCAAATACAGATATTATTGTGGAATATAAGGCAATAGTAAATGCAGATGCTACAATTGCTGGAGCTGGTAATACAAATGAAGCTTGGTTAAAATATGGTGATACAAACGATGTTAATACTACAGAAAAAGATACAACTACAACTTATGTATGGAATTTTAACATATTTAAATATACAGGTGAGAATACTCCACTTGCAGGAGCAAATTTTGTTTTATCAAATTCAGAAAATAAATATGCTATTATCACAGATGGTAAATTAACTGGATGGGCAAATAATAAAACTGGTGCTACAAAAATAACTTCTGGTGAAGACGGAATGATTGCAATAAGCGGTTTTGATTCAGGTACATATACATTAGAAGAAACTGATGCTCCAAATGGATATAATAAACTTGCTGATACAATTTCAGTTGTTATTGGTAATGACGGAGCTGTTACTGCTGATGAAGCTGTAGCTGAAAATAAAACAATAGATGTCGAGAATTCATCAGGTGCACTTCTTCCATCAACAGGTAGCATAGGAACAAAAATATTCTATGTTGCTGGAGGAATTTTAGTTATTGTAGCAATAGTATTTATTATTGTTAGAAAACGTATGAATTCAGAAGAATAGTCGTGAGAATATACTGGAGAAATAGATGATTTTTTGAATTTATTTCTTACATTTATATAAAAAATAATAAAATGAAATTATAAATTTGTATCAGTCGGGTTTTCTCGGCTGGTATTTTTATATAATAAGAAAATTCTACTTTCCTATTATATAAAAGTAAACATTACACACAAAATTTTACTTTGCAAAATTTCGTGCTTTTTGATAATATATTATATATAAAAAGACAAAAGAAAAGGGACAAAAGGAAAGGAACATAAGGTATATATGAAAAAGAAAATACCTACCATAATTATAATTTTCGCTCTTATTGCTGGAGTATGTTTACTTTTATACCCAACAATTAGTAATTGGTGGAACTCATTTAGACAAACACGTGTTATTTCAAAATATATTGACGATGTTAATAATTTGGATAATAATAGATATAATGAGATACTCCGCGAAGCTGAAGTTTATAATGAAGAGCTAGCACAAAAAGGACTTAAGTACATGTTATCGGACATGGAAATAAAAAAATATAATTCTATGTTGAATTTTTCAAGCACTAATGTTATGGGATATATAGAGATTCCATCAATACAAGTTAAACTTGCAATTTACCATGGAACAGGAGATGACACATTAGCAGTTGGTGTTGGGCACGTTGCAGGATCATCGCTTCCTGTTGGAGGAGAAAATACTCATTGCGTACTTTCTGGTCATAGAGGTTTACCAAGTGCAACTCTTTTTTCAAATCTTGATAAAATTACAGAAGGTGACAGGTTTATAATTAATATTTTAGACAAAACGCTTACGTATGAGGTTGATCAGATTAGAATTGTTGAACCACATGAATTAAATGATTTAGCAATTGAAGATGGTAAAGATTATTGTACATTAGTTACATGTACCCCATATGGAATAAATACGCACCGATTACTTGTACGCGGACATAGAGTTGAAAATGTAAAAGAGCAAGCAAGAGTAACTTCAGATGCATTTCAAATAGAGCCAGTGATTGTAGCACCAATTGTAGCAACTCCAATGATTCTTATATTTATTATATTTGTTACTATAAAATCACACAGAGCAAATAAAAAAAGAAAGGAGAAAAATAAAAATGAAGGTAAATAAACGAAAAATAATATTATTAGTTTTATTTATTTTTTTGATACTTCCTTCTTTTATAACTAAAACATGTGCAAATACAATAGATTTATCGGAAAAAGGAAGTATAACAATAACTTTAAAAGAAAAAAAAGAAATTGAGAATGCCGAGATTACTATATATAAAATAGCTAATGCAAAGATAGAAAATAATAATTTAACATACGTGTATAGTGACGAATTTACTGATTATGATGTTGAAGTTAATAAGCTTGATAATATAGAAGCAGTAAAAAATCTTATACAATATATTTCCAAAAACAATGTGAAAGGAACTATAGCTAGCACAAATAATAATGGTGAAGTTAACTTTAAAGATTTATCAACAGGATTATACTTAGTTGTAGAAACAAAGGGAGTAACTGGATACTACAACATTAATCCATTTATAATATCAATTCCAGATGAAGAAAATGGGGAGTGGATATATAACATTAGCTCTACACCAAAAGTTAAGGCAATGGCAAATCCGCAAGGTAAGCCACCGGTAAGTGAACCAGACGACAATCCAAATGAAGATAATTCAGTAATTGATGAGGGAGATAAACCAAATGATAAAAATACTCAAGATGAAAATAATGAAATTGCATCAAGCAACAATGAAGTAAATCAAAATATAGGCAATCAATTAATTAAAACTGGTCAAGATATATGGCCAATAGTTATTTTTTCAGTACTTGGAATAATTTGTATCATTATTGGTATAGCTATTACTTTAAGAAGGAAAAAGAATGAAGAGTAAAAAAGTAGGTACATTATTTATTGTTATAGGTATAATTTTTATTGGAATTGCTATAACATTTTATATAAATAATTATATAGAGGATAAAAAAGCTGGAATTGCATCAGAACAAGTAATGACTAAAATCATTGGAAAAGAAAAGTCACATGGTGATGAAATAACTACAGAGATGACAATACTAAATATAGATGGAAATGATTATATAGGATACATTACAATTCCTAAAATAAATATACAATTACCTGTAATGTCTGATTGGAATTATGATAAACTTAAAATTGCTCCATGTAGATATAATGGCTGGACTGAGACAGATAATTTTGTTATAGCAGCGCATAATTATCAAAGGCATTTTGGAAAATTATCACAATTAAAGCAGGGTGATTCATTAACGTTTACAGATATGAATGGGAATGTATATATGTATGAGGTTGGTGACATAGAGTTATTACCACCAACAGCAACTGAAGAGATGATAAAAAGCGATTGGGATTTAAGCTTGTATACTTGTGTATATTCTGCAACTAAGAGGGTAACAGTTAGATGTAAAAAAGTTGGAATGTATAACTATAACAGATGAATAACTACAGAGATACAGGGCTAAAGGTGAACAAATCCTCAATTAACTGCAATAAAAGTTCACAATAATCTTATATACAAAAAAGAAGAAGACACTTTTTTTGTGTCTTCTTTTTGATCTTGATCTGTTTTTGAATTTGCTTCTGATTGTGGTTCACCTAAAATATTTGTTATGTTTTTTAGCTCTGATACATAAGTATTATATTGTGCTTTTGTAATATCTGAATTACCACTTTCATATTCTTTGATTTTCTTATTTAAATCTATTATTTGATATCTATCCTTTGCACCAGCCCCACTATCTTGCATATATATTGGTGTGTAATCATATGAGTCTATAGATACTTTTCCATCTGAATGTTTTGTTAATTTTAAGTTTAACACTATAGAATCTTTAGTATATTTGTCTTTTTGTGCTGAGCAGAAGTTACCTAATGAATAAATTACAAATCCGTCTTTTGTTGTGCCATCTTCGTTTTTAATTGTTCTTTTTTCCATAGGCTCTAATACGTGAGGATGACTTCCAAGAACAATGTCAGCTCCGTTTTCAAATAAGAAGTCTGCTAAGTCTTCCTGTTCAGTATTTTGTTTGATTTTATACTCAATACCCCAATGCATGCTAACACATATTACATCTGGATTTAGCTCTTTTGCTTTGTCTAAATGTTGTTTTATTAGGTCTTTATCAATTAGATTAATACAATATTCTTTTCCTTTAGGAACAGGTATTCCATTTGTACCATATGTGTATGATAAAAATGCAATTTTAATTCCATTTATTTCTTTTACTAGAATAGTATCTTTGTCTTCTTGAGACTTGAATGTTCCAGTGTGAGCAATTTCTAGATTATCCAATTCGTCAATTGTGTTAATTAAACCATTATAACCTGTGTCTAAGCTATGGTTATTTGAAGTTGTTAAGACATCAATTCCCATATCTTTAATGTCTTTTGCAAGTTGTACAGGTGAGTTAAATGTGGGATATCCACTATAAGCTCTTTTCCCTCCAGCGAATGTTGTTTCTAAATTTCCAATTGCTATATCAGCTTCTGAAACATATGGTTTCACTTGTGTAAAGAATGTTGAAAAATCATATTCTTTTGTCTTTGCGTTATAAGCATCTTGATAATTTGGTCCATGACACATAATGTCACCAATAACTGCCATACTAATTGATATGTCTGGTTGTTTTGGCTCTTCTACAATAGCTGGTTCGTTATTATTGTTGCTCGCAAGTTTAAATGATGTGTTTGTAATATTAGATGCAACAAGTATTAAAAAAAACACAACTAAAGCAATAAAAAAGAGCGCTTTAAAACTAAAATGTTTTTCTTTTTTGTACCTCATATTTTTTATCTCCTTATGTAATTTTCTTCTATAAAGTATCATAAAATTACTTTTTTTTCAATTATATAAATAAAAAAGTATAGAATATGAGAAAATAAATATTGGTGTTTAGTGTGAAAGATAATTAATTTTTGCTTAGAGGGAATGGCTGTTAATATGAGATATTTAAAATATTATGAAAAAAGAAAGAACAAGGGGCATTTACTTAGAACAATTATTTTAATCTTTGCTATAGTAATTGGTATAGAAATATGGTTGATTAATACTAACAGACTAGAAAGCGAGGATTTAAAAATTAGTGAATTTGCCGAAAATAATATTGAGTTTGCTAGTAAATTCGTTGTAGGTATATCTAAAGAAAATGTAATTTTAACTGGAAATACTAGTTCATGGGGGAGCGGCATAATAGTTTCAAAAGAAGGTTATATAGTTACAAATGCACACGTATGTGGAAATAAAGATGAGGTGTGCTATGTAATTTATGATTATGATGAAGTATTTTCTGGTGTTGTAGTGTGGTCGAATTCTGAGATAGACCTAGCTATAGTTAAGACTAACGTTAAATATAGTGATTGCATTAATTTAGGAGATTCAAATAAAATAAATTTAAGCCAAGATATATATTGTATAGGAAATCCGATAGGACCAGATTTTAGTAGAAGCGTTAGCAAGGGGATTATTAGTGGAAAAAATAGAAATTTGGAATTTGTAGAAAACAATGAGACATATTATATGACTGGTTTAATACAAATTGATGCTGCAATAAATTATGGCAATAGTGGAGGAGCATTAGTTGATAGTTTGGGTAATCTTATAGGGATAAATACAATAAAGATTTCCAGCTCTGATTCCATGGGTTTTGCAGTACCAATAAATGTAATAATTCCAATAATAAATAGTTACAATGAAAAAGGAGATTTTAAAGAGCCATCTCTTAAAATTTTGGGGTATGATAAATATAGTATTAGTAGCTATAACCCTCAAAAACATATTAATAATGGAGTTTTGATAGCAAATGTTGAAAGTAATTCAAATGCAGAAAAGTCAGGTTTAAAATCTGGAGATATAATTACGCATATTGATACTGACGAAATAAAATCTGTAATGCAACTTAGGGAAGTTTTATACAGTAAAAATATAGGGGATAATATTATTGTAAAAGTGGTGAGAAATAATAGCGAAATGCTAATAAACACAAAGGTACAAGAGCACTAGAGAATTAAATAAAAAATATGTAAAAATACTTGAAATTAAGAATTATTATGTATATAATTTTTGTAACAAAAGATAAAATAAGGGGAGATTTATATGGAATTGGTTAAAAATATTTTTTTTGATACTGATAAAATTGTCGAGAATTCTGAAATTAAAGTAACGTATGCAGGTTTTTTATTTCAAAATGGATCACAAGATGTTATAGCTCATTTGGGGTATGGTGAAGATTGGGAAAATTCACAAGATATAACTATGGAGAAAACTGCATTGGGGTTTCAGGCTATTATTAATGTTGAAAGTGCAGAAAAGCTAAACTTATGCTTTAGAAACTCAAATGGAGAATGGGATAATAATAACGGAAATAACTACAGATTTGCAATAGAAAAACAAGATTTAGAAGAAGCAAATATTGAAGTTGAAAAAGAAAAAAAGGAAACCATAGATGTACCTATTGCAGTATATAAAACACCATCATGGGGAGAGCTAATAAAGAAGACTTTTAATAATTTTATAAATTATATAACAAAATTATTTGGAAAGAATGTTGAGAATACAAACAATGACTAAAAATAATTAAAGTTAGGGAGAGCATAGATAAGTGTTATTCTAGGCTCTCTCTTTTTCTATAATAGGAAAGTTCTACTTTCCTATTATAGAAATAATACATTGCACACAAATTTTCTTTGAAAATTTGGCGCACGAACAAATACGTGGCATGAAAAGTAATTTAAAATGTCAAAGAATATTAATCATGCCACTTTTGTTCTATTATAATAAGGTGCTAAAACTGCATTGTACATTAATTAGCAGTTTGAATAAGATTTTGACAAGAAATTGAATTTATGATAATATTATGGGAACTATTTAAATATTAGATAATTATAAATAGTTATGAGAGATACATTGGATAAATTGAGAAGATTATAGTTCATTAAATATATGGAGGTTTTGTATATGAACATATTAAATTATGATATTAGTTCTGATTGTGATGAACGTTTACAACCAATTTTTCTTATGAAATGGATTGCTCAAGATAAAGCTAAGAGCGAAAAAGACTTAGCAAAGAAATTTATAGAAGATATAATGAAGCATTTTAAAGGTTCAAATATATCAGAATTTTTTACTATCATTAATTATATAATTGAGAATAAAAAAATTGTAGACAAGCATGAAATTATTAAATTTCTTGATGGAGTGGATATGAACACGATTAATGAAATTTCAAATTCAGGAATATTTGCCCATCAATGCCTTGCAAAATTTAGAAAGCTTGAAGATAAAGAATTAAAGAATTTGATAGAACCATTAAAAATTCATATTGAGAAAAGTATGGATTATAATTCTTTTGTTGAAAATACTATAAAAACGTATACTGATATAGATGATAATGTAATTGAGACAATAGAAAATGTGAAATATATATTCTATAAAGAATTACGAAATAACGATGTAGAAAGAATAATATATGTATATGATAATGGACTAATAATTTTGTTTGATAATCTGTTGGATTCAACAAAAACATATAAATATAAATTTTGTTCAGAGCAAACGATTAATAATGTAAAAAGTTTTTTAGAAAAGGGAATTAATTGTGCTATAAGAAGTATAATTAGGGCCTTTGAGAGAGGCGACGAACTTTCTGCTGATGACATTATGTTACAGATTCCAAGGCCATGCCTAAGTACAAGTGAGGTAGAAGACGGTTATTTGTGGGCTGAAAATAGAGGTGTAAAAGAGCCATTCTGCAAGTATTTATTAGCCCAATTTTACGATATACGGACGGAGGAAGAGATAAAGATAAGGCTTTAAATTATTATTTAGAGGTATTAAATATGGGTTATAGTCGCGTTTATGGGAATATTGCGCAACTATATGAGAGCAAAAAAGACTTTACTAGTGCAATTAAATATTATAAAAAAGCAAAAGAAAAAGGATATGATGTAGATGCACAACTAGCTAGAGCTGAATTAGAAAAACAGAATGAGGAAGAATTTGAAAGGATGAATGGTGAGTGTGTTGCTATTAATGAGGCAATAGAAAAGTTTAAAAAGCAAACTGCAAAAAATTGTACTATGATTGTAATTGATAAAGAATGTCCACTAAATGATATATTATCTTCAAAAATTGGTGGAGTTCCATATATGCCAATTGGAGAAGATTGGCCAAAAGATAGTAATGGAGATGAAATGCCATTGTTATTGCAGGTTAATTTTAAGGAGATGAATTCTAAGCAGTTTCCAAACCATGGTATTTTAGAAATATTCCTAGATAAATCTTTAGGTTATCCACCTGAATATGTTATTAAATATTATGAAAATATAGATGATGAATATAGAAATGATATAAAACCTGTTGATGTATCTGATTTTGTCACAGCGAATAGTTATAAAATTGTTTTTAAAGATGCAATAGATTATATGCATACTAGTGATTATAGATTTGAAGATGAAATAAACAAAATTTTAAACGATATTATAAAAGATAAAAAGAAAACAGATGAAATAATTAAATATGCAAAATTAACTAAAAGCCGTATGGTGGAAGAAGCTAAAGACGATAAAGAAATTGTAAGTGAATCTATAATAGAGGAGATTTATTATAAGATTGAAAATATTCAAATTACAATGGGAGGATATCCTGACTTCACACAAAGTGATCCAAGAGGCTATGAGAAGAGCAAAGAGCATTTGACAGAATGCTTATTTAAGCTAGATAGCTGCGGTGAGCATGAATTTTATATAGGTGACTCAGGTATAATAAGTGTACTAATTTCAATGGAAGATTTAAAGAGTGCAAGATTTGAAAATGCTCAATTGGATTGGGATTGTTGCTAAAATAAAAAGCCAGTAGAACTTTATATGTCTACTGGTTTTTTTGGCGGAAGATGAGGGATTTGAACCCTCGCGGCCCTTACGAACCCTAACAGTTTAGCAAACTGTCCCCTTCAACCACTTGGGTAATCCTCCGTGTTGAAACTTTTTGTATTATAATATAGATAATTTAATGAGTCAATATAAAAAGTAAAAATTTTTGTAGATTTTTTTATTTATTAATGTTATACTAATTTTGCAAAGGGGGGAGATAAATGGACGAATTAAATAACCAAGTTCCTGGGGGTTCAGGAAAAAATGGACTATCAGTTGCAGGTATGATTGTTGGTATTGTATCAATAATATTTAATTTCTATTGCATAACAGGTGTAGTTGGATTAATTTTATCTTTATTAGGATTAAAAAAATCTAAAGAAACTGGTGCTGGAAAAGGAATGTCAATAGCTGGTGTTATATGCAGCATCATAGGCATTGTTATAGGAATTTTTGCAATTATTACTATAATCAAACTTATGAGTGTAGTTGGAGATTCTGTTAATGAAATTGATAATGCTGTAAAAGTATTAAATTCATTATAAAATAAAAAAGGAACGATTTATCGTTCCTCTTTTTTATAATTTTATTTGTTGTTTGTATTCAAAGTTTTTTTCTGAAATGAATCTTGATAGATTTTTTTGAGATATTCCAGTAGCGGTAGATAATTCATTTATAGTTATTGGTGCTGCATTTTCAGTAAAATAATTATTTAGTTTTGACATTTCATTTGTATCCTTTGGAGCACATGATGGGCATACATTTCCTTCTGTAACATAAAAACAACCACAACGTTCACATTTATTAAGATTCATAAAATACCTCCCTTAAGCTGAAGTTCATTTGAACTTTTTTCTTAATTTTACCATAGTAAGATAAGAAATCAAGTATATTTAAGATGTTTTTTTGTATAGTATAACGACATGTTACAATTCACAGCTCACAGTAGATTAATATTATACCTAGGAGTCTTGCTTGAAAAATTTTACAGGCTGTGAATTGTAACAAATAGTAGCATTTTATGCGGGAAATAACATATTTTATATTGCTTTTTTATATTCCTTGCTATATAATGTTGCATAAATTTTAGTAGGGAGATGATTAGATGCAAGTAAGTCGTGAGCAATTATTACACATCGCAAATTTATCGCGTTTAAATTTAAAAGAAGAAGAGATTGATAATTATTTAGAGAATTTACAAGAAATATTAACTTTTGCAGAAAAAGTTAATAGTGCACCAGTGGATGGATTAGGAGAAACAATTGGTGCAAACAATAAATATAATGCATTTAGAAAAGATGAGGTAGTGGCTTTTGATGACATAGAAGCTTTGTTACAAAATGCTCCATCAGAAGAATTTGGAATGTTTAAAATTCCTAAGGTTATACAATAAACGAAACAACTATTCAAATAGGTAGTTGTAAATAAATTTGCAATAAGCAAATAAGAGGAGGAAACGTATGAATATAACAGAACTTACAGTTCATGAACTTCAAGAAAAAATAGCGTCAAAAGAGCTTACTGTATCTGAAATAGTAAAAGCATATAGCGATAGAATAGACGAAAAAGAAAAAGATATTAATGCTTTTGTTACAATTCTAACAGATGATGCAATTGCAAAGGCAAAAAAAATAGATGAAAAAATAAATAATGGACAGGCTATATCTGGCTTTGAGGGTATTCCAATTGGAATAAAAGATAACATGTGTACAAAAGGAATAAAAACAACTTGTAGCTCAAAAATGCTTGAAAATTTTGTTGCACCATATGATGCAACAGTTATAGAGAATTTAAATAAAGAAGGATTAATTAGCCTTGGAAAATTAAATATGGATGAGTTCGCTATGGGTAGCTCAACAGAGAACTCAGCTATTAAGAAAACAAGAAATCCATGGAATTTAAATACT
This sequence comes from Clostridia bacterium, assembly GCA_017939755.1. Taxonomy (GTDB): domain Bacteria; phylum Bacillota; class Clostridia; order TANB77; family CAG-508; genus CAG-492. The sequence goes on from JAGBAJ010000051.1 coordinate 39,677, forward strand.
GTACCAGGTGGATCTTCAGGTGGATCAGCAGCTGCGGTTGCTGCAAATATGGTTCCTTGGGCTCTTGGTAGTGACACAGGTGGATCAATTCGTCAGCCAGCATCACTTTGTGGTGTGGTAGGACTTAAACCTACATATGGTTTAGTTTCAAGATACGGATTGGTTGCATACGCTTCATCATTAGACCAAATAGGTCCTATTACAAAGGATGTTTACGATAATGCAATGCTTTTAAATTTGATTACTGGACATGACCCAAAAGATAGTACATCAATGGATTTACCAAAGCCAGACTATACAAAGGCTTTAAAGAATGATGTTAAAGGATTAAAAATAGCTGTTCCTAAAGAGTTCTTTGCAGAAGGGTTAAACCCAGAAGTCAAAGCTAAATTAGAAGAAGCAATGGATAAATATAGATCACTTGGCGCAATTGTAGAAGAAGTCTCACTTGATATTTCAGAATATTCACTTGCGACATACTATATAATTTCATGTGCAGAAGCTAGTTCAAACCTAGGAAGATTTGATGGAATTAGATATGGATATAGATCAGAAAATGGTGAAACATTAAGAGATATCTACTTCAATTCAAGAAGTGAAGGATTTGGACCAGAGGTTAAGAGAAGAATTATACTTGGTACATATGTATTAAGTTCAGGATATTATGATGCATACTACAAAAAGGCTCAGCAAGCTCGTACACTAATTACAAACGAATTTGATAAAGTGTTTAAAGATTATGATGTTATTTTAGCTCCAACATCTCCAACAGTAGCATTTGAATTTAATTCAAAATCAAGCCCATTAGAGATGTACTTAGCAGATATTTATACAGTACCAGTAAATGTAGCTGGACTTCCAGGAATTTCAATTCCATGTGGTGTTGATAAGAGCGGAATGCCTGTTGGAATGCAGTTAATTGGAAATAAATTCCAAGAAGAAACAATTTTAAATGCAGCATATACATACGAGCAAGCTACAAATTTTAGAGCAAACTTTAAACCAGAATTTAAAAAATAATAGGGAGGAGAATATAAATGGCAAGAGACGATTATGAAGTTGTTATTGGACTAGAAGTCCACGCGGAGCTTTCTACAAAAACAAAGATTTTTTGTAGCTGTTCTACAGAATTTGGTGGTGCGCCAAATACACATTGTTGCCCTGTATGTATGGGTATGCCAGGGGCTCTTCCTGTGTTAAATGAAAAAGTTGTAGAGTATGGCGTAAAAGCAGGGTTAGCAACAAATTGCGAAATATCAAGAAATAGCAAAAGCGATAGAAAAAATTATTTTTATCCAGATACTCCAAAGGCTTATCAAATTTCTCAATATGATAAACCACTTTGTGAAAATGGATTTGTAGAAATAGAAGATGATGAAGGAAATCCTAAAACAATTAGATTACTTCGTATTCATATAGAAGATGATGCAGGAAAACTTAACCATGATGAATTTGGTGGAGGAAGTTTAGTAGATTTAAATAGAGCGGGAGTTCCACTTATTGAGTCTGTATCAATGCCCGATATGCGTTCAGCAGGAGAGGCTGAGAGATATTTAAGAAAGCTTAAATCAATTTTTGAATATATAGAAGTATCTGATTGTAAAATGCAAGAAGGTTCTTTACGTGCAGATGTAAACGTTTCTGTTAGAAAAAAAGGAGCTACAGAATTTGGAACACGTACAGAAATGAAAAACATGAGCTCTTTTAGATCAATAGTAAGAGCTATAGAGTACGAATCAAATAGACAAATTGATCTTATTGAAGAAGGTGGAGTTGTAGAGCAGGAATCTCTAAGATGGGATGACGTTTCTGGAAGAACTTTTCCAATGAGAAGTAAGGAGGATGCAGAAGACTACAGATACTTCCCAGATCCAGATTTAGTTGCAATTAGATTGTCAGATGAATATATTGAAAATATTAAGAAAAACTTGCCAGAACTACCAGAAAGCAGAAAACAAAGATATATGTCAGAGCTTGGATTATCTGAAAAAGATGCTAGATTAATTACTGCTTCAAAATATTTATCAGATTTATTTGAGGGAACAAAGAATGTTTGTGGTAATGCAAAATTATCAGCAAACTGGATTTTATCTGATATATCAAGAATTTTAAATGAAAAGGAAATGGAGCCAGACCAAATTCCATTTACAGCAGAGCAATTAGGAAAAATGATTGTTTTAATAGAAAAAGGAACAATTAGTAGCGCAATCGGTAAAAAAGTTCTAACAGAGCTATTTGAAAATCCAAACGACCCTGAGGAAATAGTTAAAGCAAATGGATGGATTCAAATTTCAGATGAAAGTGCAATTAAAGAAGTTGTAATGCAAGTTTTGGAAGCAAATCCACAATCAATAGCAGACTTTAAAGCTGGAAAAGATAAAGCATTAGGTTTTTTAGTTGGACAAGCTATGAAAGCAACAAAAGGAAAGGCAAATCCTCAAATGCTTAACAAGATGTTTATTGAAGAATTAAATAAATAGATTCACAAGGAATAGATTGAGATAAAGGGCTTTTTTGGAGCTCTTTATTTTATATAATACATTGCACACAAATTTTTTTTGAAAATTTGGCGCACGACAAATAAAATAATTACGTCAACACTTGCAGTTGTGGATATTATGTTGTATAATAGGGAAATATACACAAAATTTTTAGAAGGGGGTAAATCATGTTAGTAGACAAGAGCTTATTAGAAGAGATTTCTCTTAATGCAACTGAAGAAAAGCTTGTTAGAGTTGATGAATTTCTACAAGATGATTTAGTGAAAATTGTTAAAGCTACATATGATGATGATAAAGATTTTGAATTATATGCAAAGGTCAAAGATAATTTTGAAACTCAGGATGTATATACAAAAATTCAAAAAAATAAGATAGCAAAGATGGAATGTAGTTGTGAGGAATTTGTAAAATCACATAAACTATGCAGCCATATAATTGCTACAATAAATAAATTTGACACTAGCGAAGAATATGCCAATATATTTGGCATAGGAAGTGCGGGTAAGAGCGATACAAGACTATATAATAGAGCAAACCAATACAAAACTTTCAATCAAATTATTAGTGCATTTTATGATGATTTTAAAGAAAAGGAAGAAAAAGCTAAGATATCTAAAAAAGGTCAAGGTGATTTAATAGGTATTGGAATGAAAATTATATACAATCGTGCAGATAAGGAGTTAAGTGTAGAAGTAAAAATTGGTGATGGAAAAAATTATCACAGAGTCAAAAATCTAATGGAATTTTATGATAACTTTATGGATGGTGGAGTATTTAAATATGGCCAAAAGTTAGAGTTTAAGCATTCTAGAGAGATGATAAAGCCTAACGATTTGAACAGACTTGACTTTATTTTAAAATATGCAGAATTAATGAAATACACAAACGAGTCTATTGGTCAACAACGTTATTATGGAAAAGTAATGAAAGAAAATGAGATTATTATCACAAATTCATGTCTAGATGAGTTATTTGAAGTTCTTGAAGGCAAATATATTAAAGCAAAAATAGATTACAAAACAGATACAATATTATTCTTAGATGAAGAGCCAGATATAAAGTTTAAACTTGAGGAAGCCGATGATAAAAATTACAGATTACATCCGAATATAGATATTTATTCATATGATGTATTACAAGGAAAAAATTATATGTATATGCTTATTGATGATGTATTATATAGATGTCCATTGTCATATAAAAATACAGTATTGAAATTACTTGATATGTTTAAGAATAATTTTACCAAAGATATTGTATTTAAAAAAACAGATTTACCAAAGTTATTTTCTCTTGTGGTCCCTAAAATAAAAAAGAATTTTGAAATAGGAAAAATAAATGAAGAAGAGATGGAAAAATACATACCTCAAGAGCTATATGTAAAGTTATTTTTGGATTCAACAGATACAAATTATATTACGGCTGACGTTAAATTTGGATACAAAGATATTGAATTTAATCCTTTAGTAGATGACTCAAAAGTGAAGGTTTCAAGAGATGTTGTAAAGGAGACGAAAGCACTAGAAACATTTATAAATACGGGATTTATGTTAGACCAACAAAGAGGAAGATTAATACTTACTGATGATGAAAAGATATACAACTTTTTATCAGAAGAGATTTTCTTTTATATGAAAAATTATGAAGTTTTAGTTACAGATAATTTTAGAAAAAAAGAAGTTAAACAACCCAAGATATCAAATGTTGGTATTAAAATTGAAAATAATCTTCTTAAAATTGATCTTGCGGACTTCAATTTTTCTGCCGCAGATTTAGCAGAAATCATTGAGCGATACAGACTTAAAAAGAAATTTTTTAGGGCCTCTGATGGAAGTTTTATTGATTTAGAGACCAATGATACTTTGGAATTCTTAGAGAAATTAAATATTGATGGAGAGCTTCAATATAATCAGTTGATTAATGGCGAATTTGAGTTACCAGTGTATAGAACATTGTATTTAGATAAGATATTAAAAAACTCCAATATCAAGTACACAAAAAATAAAGAGTATAAAGATTTTATAAATGATATTAAAAATAATGAAGATGATTATATTAAGGTTCCCGCTAATTTAAATGCTACAATGAGAAGATACCAAGAGGTTGGTTACAAATGGTTAAAGACACTTGATAACTACGGTTTAGGCGGAGTTCTAGCAGATGATATGGGACTAGGAAAAACATTACAAGTTATTGCTGTATTATTAGACTATAAAAATACTAATTTGAATAATAAAACAAGTATTGTAGTGTGTCCAAGCTCATTAGCATTAAATTGGTATAGCGAGATTAATAAATTTGCACCAACACTAAGTACATGTGTTGTGTCAGGGAGTGCAGAAGATCGAAAGAATATATTAAAAAGAATCGAGGATTTTGATGTTATTATTACATCATATGATTTATTAAAGCGTGATATCGAAGAATATAAAAATGCAGATTACGAATTTAAATATATTATTGCAGATGAAGCTCAATACATAAAAAATAATAATACTCAAAATTTTAAGGCAATTAAGAAGATTAAAGCTCAAACCAGATTTGCCTTAACAGGAACCCCAATTGAAAATTCATTAGCAGAGCTATGGTCAATCTTCGATTTTTCAATGCCTGGTTATTTATATGGATATAAACAGTTTAAGGAAACATTTGAAACACCGATTATTAAAGAAGAAGATTCATACAAAATAAAAAAATTAAAACTATTAATAGAGCCATTTATTTTAAGAAGAATTAAAGAAGAAGTTTTGACAGAATTGCCAGACAAAGTTGTTACTATTCTTAATAGTGAAATGGAAGAAGAGCAACAAAAACTTTACATGTCATATATGGCAGAAGCAAGAGAAGAAGTTGCTAATGAAATTATGATTGACGGATTTGAAAAGAATCAAATGAAGATACTTGCTTTATTAATGAGACTAAGACAAATTTGTTGCCATCCAAGCTTATTTTTAGATAACTACAAAGATGGAAGTGGTAAATTAAATCAATGTATGCAAATAATTAAAGATGCTGTACAGGGTAATCATAAGATTCTACTATTCTCTGGATATACATCTATGTTTGACATTATTGAACCTGAACTTGAAAAAGAGGGAATTAAATTTTTTAAGCTTACAGGACAAACAAAGGTAAGTGACAGAATAAAGTTAGTAGATGAATTTAATGAAAATAATGATATTAAAGTATTCCTAATTTCATTAAAAGCTGGTGGAACGGGATTAAACCTAGTTGGAGCTGACATGGTAATTCATTATGATCCATGGTGGAATATATCAGCAGAGAATCAAGCAACTGATAGGACGTACAGAATTGGACAAAAACGTAATGTACAAGTGTACAAATTAATTACTAAAAATTCTATTGAAGAAAAGATATATGAACTACAACAAAGAAAAGCAAAATTAGTTGATGATATGTTATCTACTAACGAGACATTTATAAGTAAATTATCTAAGGATGAAATAATGGATTTATTTAAATAAACTGTTACGATTCACTGCTGTTTTTAGGGACTACTAAGAAAATTCGTTGCTGAAATTTTTTTAGTAGTCCCTAAAAACAGCACTATTGTATTTATTGGGTATTTATGCTATAACTAAAAAGAATAAAAAAATTATGTTCCAAGGAAAAAGCAACGAAAAGTAGCTTAGAATTAAGATTTTATGACACGTTGTGAAAATTCTGGGAATAATATAGATAAAATATAATTTAGGAAGAAAATTGAATATGTGAATATGCATGGGTAATAGCGTGAAAGATAATTGATTTTTACATCGTTAAATTTCATTTTAAATCCAATCAACGTGCAAAAAGCACGCCTCATAGATTTAAAACTCATTTGCTCTGCAAAAATACAATTCTTTTTCACACAAAATTTGTGCCTAGAAGTAATGGAGGTTTATATGGATAACTCTTTAAAATTTGAACAATACAGAAAAGAATATAAAGAATTTATATATAATAGCTATTCATTAACTGAAGATGAAGAGGCTATTTATCTAGAATATGATTTCGAAATTCCAGGACTTACTAGTTTTTCTCCAAAATTGAGAATTGCAAAGAAAAACATGAAGTTTAAATCAATAGATTCGGATTATGCTAGAAATATGGCATTTAATATTGGTTTAATAGAGCTAATAAGTTATTGGAAAAGTGCTTGTCCACCTAAAATATTAATAAAATGTGGGTACATAAGTGAAGAGCAAATCAAATTTTGGAAAAAAATATATTTCTATGGATTAGGAGAATTATTTTATACTAATGGAATTAAAACAAGTAAGGAAGACTTTGTGACAATAGAGTGCAGTAAGCAAGTTGGATTTAATTATAATTTTATAGAAGATTCATCAGAGGGATATATAGTTCCAATAGGCGGAGGAAAGGACTCTGTTGTTACATTAGAAACATTAAAAATAAACAAGTTAAATGACTTTGCACTTATAATTAATCCAAAACCTGTTACTCTAAAATGTGCAAAAATAGCTGGTTTAGAAAATGATAATATAATTGAAGTGTATAGGACAATTGATAAACGATTGATTGAATTAAATGAAAAAGGATTTATAAATGGACACACTCCATTTTCAGCGATGCTTGCATTTGTATCATATTTCGTTGCATATTTACTTTCAAAAAAATATATTGCATTATCTAATGAAAATAGTGCAAATGAATCAAATGTTGTTGGTGAAAAGATAAATCACCAATACTCAAAAAGTTTTGAATTTGAATGTGACTTCGAAAACTATGCTAATCAATTTTTAAAAGCTCCAGTAAAATATTTTAGCTTTTTAAGGCCGTTAAACGAATTACAAATTGCTAAAATTTTTTCAAAACATGAAAAATATCATTCTGTATTTAAAAGCTGCAATGTAGGAAGTAAGGGAGCCGAATGGATTTGGTGCTGTAATTGTGCGAAATGTTTATTTGCCTACATTATATTAAGCCCATTTTTATATAAAGATAAACTTGTAAGTATATTTGGAGAGGACTTATATGCAAAGGAATCGTTGTTAAAGACTTTTATAGAGCTTACTGGAAATGGAGAAACAAAACCATTTGACTGCGTTGGAACATATGAGGAAGTAAACTTTGCAATTTCAAAAACAATAGAAAATTTAGAAAATAATGGTACAGAGCTACCAATACTACTTAAGTATTTTAAGGAAAATTTCAATATTGCTGATACATCAAAAGACATAACTAAATTATACAATAATGAAAATAATTTGACAGAAGAGCAAAATGGAATGCTAAGAAAAGAGGTTTTTTAATTGATTGAACGTTTAATTAATTATTTAAAAGAAAAAAAATATTAATATTGGGATTTGGAAGAGAGGGTCAATCAACTTATAAATTAATACGTAAATATTTAGCAGATAAATATTTATGGATTGCAGATAAAAAGGTAGAAGCATTAGAAAACTCTGAATTATTATCTAACGATAATAATATAGAGCTAATTAGTGGGGACGGTTATTTAGATAATCTTGATGAATACGACTTAATTATAAAGGCACCAGGTGTATCGTTAGCTCAGATTGATACCTCAAATATAAAAAATAAAATATCATCACAATTAGAGCTTACACTTAAATTTTTTAAGTTATTTACAATAGGTGTAACAGGCACAAAAGGTAAGAGCACGACTAGCTCATTAATATATAAAATTTTAAAAGACCAAAACGTTAGGTGCGAGCTTATGGGAAATATAGGCATACCTATTTTTGATACTATTGATGAAATTAAAAAGGGAACAACGCTTGTATTAGAGCTATCATCTCATCAATTAGAATTTGTGACGAAATCTCCTAATATTGCAATTTTATTGAATATTAGTCCGGAGCATTTAGATCACTATAAGTCATTTGATGATTATGCTAATGCAAAATGTAATATATACAAAAATCAATCAGGTATTGATTGGTTCTTTTATGGTGCTGATAATGATGTTGTAATGGAAAAGGTATGTAATCCAAATGGCAAAGTGTTCAGGGTAAGTATGACAAATTCTGAGGAGAATAACATATTCATAAAAGATGAAATGGTTTATTTTAATGACGAACCAATATATGGAATAAATGAGCCACGAACATTAAAGGGCGATTTTAATTTAAATAATATAATGTTTGCTCTTGGCGTGGCGAAGGTATTAGAATTAGATATGGATTTAGCCAAAAAATCAATTGCCGAGTTTAAATCTTTGCCACATAGACTAGAGCATGTGGGAACTTTTGACGGAGTTGATTATTACGATAATTGCATAGGTACAGTACCAATGGCTACTATAGAGGCAATAAAGGCATTAAAAAACGTGGATACACTTATTATTGGTGGAATGGATAGAGGTATTGATTATAGTGAATTTATACAATTTTTAAATAATAGTAACATTTCTAATATTGTGTGCATGCCGAAGACTGGACACGATATTGCTAAAAAATTAAATAGCGAGAAGTCAATTATTGTGGAGACCTTAGAAGAAGCGGTGGAAATATCTAAAAAAGTAACTAAAAAGGGTATGAGTTGCCTAATTTCTCCTACTGCTGCAAGTTATGGATTTTTCAAGAATTTTGAAGAAAAAGGAGATAGATTCCAAGAGCTTGTAAAAAGTAAATAGAGAGGAATGAGATTAAATATGAAATTTATACTTGCATCTAAATCTCCAAGAAGAAAGGAGATTTTAAAAAAGATTATTCCGGAATTTGAAACTATAGTCAGTAACTCTGATGAACATTTAACATCAGGAATGCCAAAAAAAAATCAGGTAATAGAAATATCTTATCAAAAAGCAAAGGAAGTATTTGATAAAACAGAGGGAGATAGGGTAGTAATTGGTTCAGATACAATGGTTGTTAAGGACGATGTTATATACGGAAAACCCAAAAGTAAAGAAAATGCAAAAGAGCTTATAAAACAATTGCTATCTGGAGACAAAATGCATGAGGTAATAACTGGAATTTGCGTTTTAGCACAAAAAGATGGAAAAATAGAAAGACATGATGAATTTGATTCAGCAAGAATATATTTTACGGATATTACGGATGAAGAAATAGATGCTTGGATTGCTACAGGAAAAGCAATGGATAAGGCAGGAGCATATGCAATACAAGATGAGTTTGGAGTATTTGTGGAAAAGATAGAAGGTAATTATAGTGCTGTAGTTGGCTTATCAATGCCTAAGGTATATAGTATTATAAAGAAATATATGTAAAAAGTATAGTGGCAAAATATGTAAGAGGTAATGAAGAAAATGAAAGATTATATAACTATTATAGGTGGAGGCTTAGCTGGATCAGAAGCGGCCTATCAAATTGCTAAAAATGGAATTAATGTAAGGTTGTACGAAATGAAACCAAAGGTTTTTTCACCAGCACATTCAAACCATAATTTAGCTGAAATTGTTTGTAGCAATTCTTTTAAATCTAATTTACATACAAATGCTTGTGGTTTATTAAAAGAAGAGCTAAGGTTATTAGATTCTCTATTAATAAAAATTGCCGATGAAACAGCTGTGCCAGCTGGTCAAGCTCTTGCAGTTGATAGAGATGTTTTTTCAAGAAGAGTAACTGAAGAGCTTAAAAAGATGGATAATATAGAAATTATTAATGAAGAAGTTGGAGATACAAAACATTTAAGAGATTTAATTGATGAAGGGATTGTAATTATTGCAACGGGACCGTTAACATCGGATAAACTTTCAAAAGAAATATCAGAGCTCATAGGCAATAATGATTTACATTTTTATGATGCCGCAGCTCCAATTGTTACAAGAGATTCTATTGATATGAATATTGCCTTTTGGGGTGATAGGTATGATCAAGAAAGAGCTAAAGAAGAAGATGTGGAATTATGGAAAGAAATGGCAAAGAATATTGTAAATTCCGATTATATAAATCTTCCAATGAATAAAGATGAATATGAGAAGTTTTGGAATGAACTTATCAATAGTGAAGTTGCCAAATTGCATGAATTTGAAAAACGAGAGATATTTGAAGGATGCATGCCTATAGAGATAATGGCAAAAAGAGGCATCGACACATTACGTTTTGGACCATTAAAACCAGTTGGTTTTACAGATCCAAGAACAGGTTATAGGCCATATGCGGTTGTGCAATTAAGACAAGATAATAAAGAAGGAACTATATATAATTTAGTTGGATTTCAAACTAATTTGAAATTTGGCGAACAAAAGAGAGTTTTTTCTATGATTCCAGGGTTAGAAAATGCTGAATTCGAAAAGTATGGTGTTATGCATAGAAACACTTATATTGATTCTACCAAATTACTGGATAATACATATAATTATAAACAAAAAAATAATGTTTTTTTTGCCGGACAAATAACGGGAGTTGAGGGTTATGTGGAATCTATTTCGTCAGGACTTGTTGCAGCAATAAATGCTGTAAACAAATTTAAAGGAATAGACGAAAAGAAAGTTTTTAGCAATTTAACTATGATAGGGGCTTTAGCAGATTATATATCAACTCAAAATGACAGGCTTCAACCAATGAATGCCAATTTTGGAATATTACCACCATTAGACGAAAAAATTAGAGATAAAAAATTAAGATATGAAAAATTAGCAGATAGAGCATTAGATAACTTGTAATTAAAACTTGTTATAATTCACAACTTTAGAATTAAATAATAAAGATTAGGGATATAGTGTAAATTTATAATGTTACGCCCCAACATCGAAGAATAAGTATACGTTGCTTCGCTGTACGCTTGCAACATTTACTTATTCTACCTTGTCGGTCCCCACCTTAACTTCATATTATAAATTTACACTATATCCCTAATCTTATATGAAATGAAATTGATTTGTTAATTGTAATCAAAACTTAAAAATATTTTTAAATTTCGTATATTCAATATGGACAAATCAATTTTTTAATAATATAATGAAAAAAAAACGGGGGATAAAATATGGCAGAGTTAAAATTTGAGATTATTGAAAAGATTGGGGTATTATCAGAAACTGATAAAGGATGGAAAAAAGAGCTCAACTTAGTAAAGTGGAATGATTTTGCACCTAAATATGATTTAAGAGATTGGAATGAAGATCATACACGAATGGGAAAGGGCTTAACATTGACTAGTGATGAACTTGCTAAACTAAAAGATATATTAGAAAAAATGTAAGTAAGAAAGTAGTAAAGGTCGTGCAATATGGAAACAAATTTTGAGGATATTTTTGAGTCAATTAAACAACTTCATAAAAAATACAGCTCTGAGGAATATCTAACTAATTTGGAAAATTTTAACAAGAACTCAAAAGAATTAGAGCAAATTCTAGAAAAATATAAAAAAGATGAAGTAGAAAAATAAAGTATAGTAGCACACAAGTAAATTTAAATATAAAATAAAAAAGCGGAGATATAAACTATCTTCGCTTTTTCTGAAAATAAAAGGGGATGTTGTTAGTAACTGGAGTAATTAATTGTTACTAACTTAGATATAATATAACAATCAAATTTGTCCAGTTTGTGAACTTAAAGTGACTTATTAGAAAAGTTTTTAAATTTCTTTACAAGTACTATAGAACTTAAAATTACATTTAGAATTTCACTAGAATATAGAATTAAAATATATGCAGTTATTCCATAAATGGGTATAAAAGTTTTTATTAAAGATATTGTTACAATTAAATCTATAACGTTAATAACAACAACATATAATTGTGCATCTATGCTCTTTAAAATATTATCTATTACATTGTCTATGTAGATATAAATTAGTAGTGGTGATAGAATTTTTAAATAGTAACTAATATGTAGAGTCTTATATAGATGTTGATCTATAGATTTTGCAAATAAAATAAAGATTATGCAAATTATAATAGAAAAGATGCTTGTTGCAAAAATGCTTGTTTTTGTAATTGAGATGATTTTGTTTAGATACTTTTTTGGATTGTACGATGAAATCTTTGGTATAAGTAAATCGCTATATGATTGAATTAAAGTAAATGGAAATAGTATAAGTGAAAGTATAGTAAAATTAATTAAACCATAGTATGAGTTAGCTTCTTCATATGTATAGCCATACAGAGCGAGAGCTTGCGGAATAATAGAGACTTTTATAGTCGATAGAGCAGATTTTATATACGTCGTTATTGCAACTGGCAGAGAAATTCTTAATATTTCTGGTGTGAAAGATTTTTTTGATTTCTTTTGTATATTGAATGAACTGCAAGAACGAATACAATATGTTAACAAAAAAATAAATGTTATAATATCTGGCAAAACAATACTTATTGTTAGGTTAATAAAAATTTTTCGTATTGATGTAAATTGGTTAAGTTTGTATAATGCAAGCGTAATTAGAATTTGCATGGCAGTTTCTATTATTTGCGATAGTATAATAATTTTAATTTTTTGAATTGCCATAAGATACCCTGATATACATGATAGTATCGGAGATAGAACAACAGATATAACCATTAAATAAAGGTTAATTATTAAATATTCGCTAATTGAAATTGTGTTTAGAATATATGAACTAAAGCATATTAATAATAGAGCAGATATTACTCCAAAAAATAGGCAGTACTTTAGGCAGTCAATAAGAAGTTTGGGTATATTATGGCAATCACCATATGAGTATTCTTTGGAGACTAGTCTTGTTGTTGCAAGGTTAATTCCAGAATTAGAAAGAGTATAGAAAAATGCATAGATTGACATTATTATTGACCAACCACCTAAGATATATATTGGTAAATTATTGGATAGAAACATACTAAACAGCATTGTTGATAATCGCAAAAGAATTGTAAATATGGTAAGTAATACACCATTTTTTATAAAGACGTTAAATATTTTCATTTTGAACTCCTGGTTATATTTGTAAATTATATGATGTATTATTTATTATTATGAAATTTGAAATTCAACTGAACATAAAATCTATAATTACATAAGATATATCATGACTGATACAAAGGAGTGAGATAAATGAAATCTTATATAATAGAAGGTGGAAGCAAAGTTTGTGGTACAATAAAAGTTAGTGGTTCAAAAAATGCTGCATTACCAATACTAGCTGCTACTATATTAAATTCTGGAGACAGCAAATTATATAATATTCCAAATATAAGCGATACTAAAAATACTTTAGAAATTTTAGGAATTTTGGGTTGCAAGATTAAGCGAAATAGTGGTAAAATAGAGGTCAATTCAAGAAACATGAATAAGTTTGAAATTCCAGAGGAATTAATGCATAAAATGCGTTCTACTGTAATTCTTGCAGGAGCAATTTTAGGTAGATTTAAAGAAGTAATATTTACATATCCAGGTGGTTGTGATATAGGGTCACGTCCAATTGATTTACACATTAATGCTTTCAAAAAGATGGGAATTGAGGTAAAAGAAGAGGCTGGTCGCATTCGATGTAAAACAAACAGAATAATAGGTGCTGATATTAACTTAGATTTTCCAAGCGTAGGAGCAACTGAGAATGTAATGCTAGCAGCAGTACTTGCAGATGGTACAACTACAATCCATAATGCTGCCATGGAACCAGAAATCGTAGACTTGGCCACTTTCCTAAAAAAGATGGGAGCAAAAATTGATGGGGCTGGAACAAGCATAATAACAATAAAGGGTGTAACGAAGCTTACAAATGTTAACTACAACATAATGCCAGACAGAATAGAAGCAGGAACCTTTTTATGCGTTGCAGCAGCAACTGGAGGAAATGTTACTTTAAAGAATGCAAACCCTGGACATCTAAGTGCGGTTATAAATAAATTAGAAGAGTGTGGTTGTACAATTACTACATCAAACAATAGTATACAAATTATTGCTCCTAAAAGATTAAAACAAATCGAAATCAAAACAATGACTTACCCGGGATTTCCGACAGACATGCAACAGGTTTTTGTTGCAATGCTGTTAAAATCTTCTGGAACGTCAGTTGTTGTTGAAAACATATTCGAAAGTAGATATAAATATATTTCTGAAATAAGAAAGACAAATGCAAAAATAACTATAGAAGGCAGGTCAGCAATAATTACTGGAAAAAGAAAGATTACAGCATCAGATATGTGTTGTACTGATTTAAGAGGAGGAGCAGCTATAGTAATTGCAGCCCTTATGGCAAAAGGAAAATCAAGGGTATCAAACATAGAGTATATACTAAGGGGATATGAAGATTTTGACAAAAAATTAAATGCAATAGGAGCAAAAATAAAATTAGAGGATTATTAAACAATTGTAACAATAGTTGCAGTTAAAGTTTATATACATAGGAGGATGAGGGTTTATATGGCTAAGGGCACAAAAAAAAGAGCTATTATATATTCTAATGTAAAAGAAAACAAAAAGTTGGCGGAAGAAAGACAGAAAATAATGCAAAATCAAATTAATTTAGACGATGAAGTCATTATTGGCTTTAACAATTCAGGGAAAAAAGTAACAGAAAAAAATTCGTTAAGGACCAAAAAGAAAAAAAAACAAAAAGATAATACTATAATCAAGCCTGATAATAATGCCCCAACAAGAAAAAATAAGAGTACCATAAACCAAACTAATAAGAATAGTAAAGCTAAAATAAATCCTCAACAAAGAAAGAAAGTGATATTAGTTATTAAAATAATGATTGCTAGTATTATTTTAATAACTGCGGTCATAGCGTTTTTAAAATCTCCTATATTTAATATTAAAAATATAGCTATTTCAGTAGAAAACAACAATGCTCTAACAGAATCAGAGATAAATGCTTTATCTCACATATATGTTGGGCAAAATATGTTTTCAATTAATAAAAAAGAATCAATTAAGAGTTTACAATCAAATCCATATGTTGAAAGCGTAAAAATAAGTAGAAAGATTCCATCTCAAATACACATATCAATAGTTGAGCGTAAAATAAAATTTCAGCTTCAAAACGAAAATGATGGAGAATCATATATATACATCGATAAGCAAGGGTATGCTATAGATAAATCTAATGAAAAGAAAGGTAATTTTGTTGTAACAGGATATAAAACTAAAGAAATAAGATACGGAGAAAAATTAGAAAATGAAGATTTAGAAGGATTAACAATTGTAATGCAAATTGCTCAAGAAGCACAAAATAATGGAATAATAGATAGTATATCAAAAATTGATATTTCTAATCATGATGATTATTTAATATATTTTGATAGTAAAGGAAAAATAGCACATTTAGGTGATGCATCGGCATTAAATTCTAAAGTGGCAAGAATAAAAAAAATCATGGAAATTGAACAAGATTATGCTGGAGAAATATTTGTAAATGTTGATTTAAATAATGGAGAGTATCCATATTTTAGAGAAAGTGTATAAGGAGAAAGTGTGATAGATAATTGATTTTCCGATAATGCATTGCACGCAAATTTTCCTTGAAAATATGGCGTGCGAACATCGATTAGCCGTGCAAATGAAATCAAGATAGCTGTGCGAATGAAATGAGCTACAGATATCTTATGCAAAGCTAAGTTACGGATAATACATACACAGGAAATACGTGGCATGAAAAGTAATCTAAAATGCCAAATAATATTAATCACGCCACTTTTGTTCTAAAAGGAATGGAGGTTATATGAAGCTAATAGGTAAGCCTTTAATTTTAGGAGTAATATTTTTATTGCTATCATTTGCAATAACAGTACAAGTTAGAATTACTAATAGCAGTGAGTCTGAAGCATCACAAGAAAAAGTACTATCAGGATTAAAAGATGAAATATTTAGACTAAATGGTAATAATGAAAAACTAATAGAAAGCCTTGATAGTGTTGAGGAAAAGTTAGAGAAAGTTAGAAGCGAAGCAGCAGAAAAAGATTCGTCAAATGTTGAGAAAAGTGAATTAATAAAAAAGTATACAATAATAGATGGGAGAACAGAGGTAAAAGGACAAGGTATCATTATTAGATATTATCCAAGTGAATATTCTGGGTCGGGTATTAAAATTGGAAATGCAGATATTACAAAAGATTTAGTAGATATTGTAAATGAACTGAAAAATGCAGGAGCGGAAGCAATTGCAGTAAATGATATTAGGATAACTAATACTTCATCAATTGAAATGGAAAAAAATGTTATAGTAGTTGATGGGCAAAGAATATCAAGGCCATATATTATTAAATCAATAGGAAAATCAGATACAATGAATAGTAGTTTGATAAGACCAGGAGGCACTATTGAACTTATAAAAAATGATAGAGCAAAAATAGAGCTTGCTATTAGCAAAGAAGTTAGGATTCCAAAAGCTCCAACTATCCAATAAAAGAGGTGATTAGATGGAAAAAAAATCAAAAAAAATAGCTATTTCGCTGGGTATACTATCAATGTTAGTAACATCTGGAATAATTATGCAGTATAGAGCAATTAAAGCTGCAAATCTAGATGGTTTAATATTGCTTACAGACACTAATTTAAAAAAGTCTATATTACAATGGAATGAAAAATATGAAGATTCAAATAAAAAGTTAAAGAATACAGATGAAAAATTAGACGAATTAAGAAAAAATGTAGCTGATATGCAACAGGATGAAAATATTCAGAAGAATATTGAAAAATACAAAGAAATATTAGGAATGACCGATGTGAACGGTCAAGGCGTTGTGGTATCTGTTGCAGATAATAATGAAAATTTTCAAAATTCATTTTCAAGTATAAATACATCTAATTATTTAGTACATGATGGTAATCTTGTCGCTATAGTTAATGAATTAAAAGCTGCTGGTGCCGAAGCAATATCAATAAATGATAAAAGAATAACAAATTTCACAGCAATTACTTGTGCAGGAAATGTGATTCAAGTTAATGGAGAAAAAGTAGGTAGTCCATTTATTGTAAAAGCTATAGGTCCTAAAGATCTTTTATATGGAGAGCTAACAAAAAATGGAGGAACACTATATAAGTTAAAGAAATATGGTGTAATTACCGAAATAAATAAAAGTGATAATATTGAAATTTCAAAGAATTTATAGTATCTTATCTAAAGGAAACGAGGTTTATAATGAATAAAGAAAAGATAAAAATTTCAATTGTTTTGTGTATTGTATCAATTTTTCTAGTCAGTTTAATGGGGGTTCAAATAAAAACAATAAAGAAAACAGATATAACTGCATTAGAAACAATGCAAGAAGATGAGTTAAGAAATGAAATAATTAGTTTAAAAGAGAAAAATGATGAAATACAAGCAAAAATCTCCGAAAATGAAGAGAAAATAAAAGAATATACAGAAACTCTAGATAACAATCAAAAGATAACAGAATTGTTAAACAATGAAGTAAATGAATATCAGGAGAAAATAGGTTTAACAGATGTAACTGGTAGTGGAGTTATTATTACTTTAACCGATACTGATGAACAAGCATATGGTTATAGTAATTTAGTAGACTTCGTAAACGAATTGAAATATGCAGGTGCAACAGCTATTTCCATAAATGATTATAGAATTATAACAACAACAGAAATTGTAGAAATTTCAAAAAAATATATATTACTAAATGGAGACCAAAGAATTTCTTCACCATATGTAATAAAAGCTGTTGGAGACAAAGATAAAATGCTAGAGGTATTTAATCTAAAGGATGAAGGTTATATAGATTTATATAGAGATGCAGGTTATGAGATTAAAATTGAAGGGACTGATAGTGTAACTATAAATAAATACGATAAGGAAATTAATTTTGAATATATAGAAAAAGGAGAGGATTAATATGGTATACATAGCGATTATATTTGGATGTATAATAGGCGCATTCATAGGAAACTTTGCACCAATGATTTCGTATACATATTCAGAATATTTAGCAATTGCAATAGTTGCGGCCTTAGATACAATTTTTGGTGGAATAGTTGCATCTATAAATAAGAACTTTAACATGGGTGTATTTATTTCGGGATTCTTGGGTAATGCAATACTATCTATTTTATTAGCTTATCTTGGTTCAAGGTTAAATGTGGATATATACCTTGCAGCGATATTTGTATTTGTGGGAAGAATATTCTTTAACTTAGGAGTGATACGTAGATATTATTTGGAAAAGTGTACTAATTTTTTTAAGGAAAGAAAAAAGAAAAATAACAAAAAGACCGAAAAAATGACACAAAAATAGGCGTTTAGTCATTATTACAAAAATGTTACGGCAATGTTACAAAAATATAACAATTGGTATTGACAATTTTTGTGAAATATAATATTCTTATGCATGTATAGTGCATATATAAAAAGAGTTGTAAATGGAGGAGTTAACCTTGGCTGTTGGAGATATAATTGTAGGTATGGATATAGGTACTTCAAAAGTTAGTCTCGTTATAGGAGAAGTCAATAATTTTGGACAAATAGAGACAATTTGCAGTACAAGTAACATATGCAATGGAATTAAAAAGGGAAAAATAGTAAATGAAGAAGAAGTTATTAAAACTATAATTAAAACATTAGAGGATGCAGAAGCAGATTCTAATTTAAAAATAAATTCAGCATACATAACAATATATGGAAAAGATGTAACAATTGTGCAAAATAGTATTACTAAGGAAGTAAAAGATAGATATTCTGGAATATCAGCCAAAGATATATCATCTGCTATTATGCAGGCAAAGGATATTGATGTACCAGAAGGCAAAACGATTATAGATATTGTTGCAGAGAAATTTATATTAGATGATGGAAAAATAACTTCAGACCCAATTGGTAGTTTTTGCTCTTCGTTTACACTAAAAGCACAGATTGTTTTGGCTAATAAAGAGTATATTAGACAAATACATAATATATTTAGAAAAGCAGACTTAGAAATAGATGGAATCGTTCCTATAACATTAGCGGAGAAGAATGTTGTACTAGATACAAATGAATTAAATGATAATGTTATGATACTTGACATTGGTGCAGGTAACACAGAAATCGGTGTGTTTGAAGGTTCCGAATTTATATATACAAATACAATTCCTCTCGGAGGAGATAATATAACAAACGATATTGCACTAGTATTAAATATAAGCCAAGAAGAAGCAGATAAATTAAAAAAACAATATGGGCTTGCAATGAAATCATACATAGACAATGACAATGACATAACACTTAATACATGCAAGGACGAAAGTAGAAGCAGAGTCATAAAAAGCTCAGAGCTTATCGAAATAATAGAGGCCAGAGTCGAAGAGATTTTTAAGCTCATTAACGATGACATTTCAATGCAAGGAGTAAAGCAAAGAATTAATAGTGTTGTTCTTACGGGACAAGGTATAGTTAATATAAGCAAGAGCGATGTCGCAGGAAAAGTAATATTAAATATACCAGTTAAAATTTCTACAGGAAGAATGGTAAGTACAATAAGACCTGGATATAGAACAGCATATGCATTAGTAAGGTATGTAGCATCAAGGCAATATGCAAAAAATGTATCAAGTAGCATTGATACACATTCAGAAAAAAGTGTTGTAAAAGTAATATTAGAGAAAATTAAGGATTTTTTCTACTCATAAAAAAGAAAGAGCAAAAGCTCAAAAAGGATGTTATTAATTTTAATTTATAAATAGGGAGGAAGACATTATGATAATGGATAGCGCAGAGGAAAGTGGAATAATGATAGACGGAACAGCCACAATCAAGGTTATTGGTGTAGGTGGAGGCGGAACAAACGCCGTAAATAGAATGGTTGATTCTGGAATTAGAGGAGTAGAATTCGTAGCAGTTAATACAGATAGACAAGCTTTAATATTATCAAAAGCAGCATCAAAAATTCAAATTGGTGAAAAAATAACAAGAGGTTTAGGTGCAGGAGCAAATCCTGATATTGGTGCACAAGCTGCTGAAGAAAGCAAATCAGAAATTACAGAAGCTCTTAGAGGAGCAGATATGGTATTTGTTACTGCCGGAATGGGTGGAGGAACAGGTACAGGTGCAGCTCCAATAGTTGCACAATGTGCTAAGGAAATGGGAATATTAACAATAGGAGTTGTTACAAAACCATTTACATTCGAAGGTAAAAAAAGATTATCTCAAGCTGATAGAGGAATCGAAAGCTTAAAAGGTAAGGTAGATACATTAGTAGTAATTCCAAATGATAAATTATTACAAATTATTGATAGAAAGACATCAATTGTTGAAGCATTCAAGATGGCTGATGACGTATTAAGACAAGGTGTACAAGGTATATCAGACTTAATTGCTGTGCCAGGACTTGTAAACTTAGACTTTGCAGATGTTAAAACAATCATGTTAAATACAGGTATTGCACATATGGGAATTGGTAGAGCATCAGGTGAGTCAAGAGCAGAAGATGCAGCTAAGCAAGCCATATCAAATCCATTACTTGAAAGTTCAATCGAAGGAGCAAGAGGAGTTATTATTAATATCACTGGTGGATCTAACTTAGGATTACATGAAGTTAATACTGCAGCAGAAATAGTACAACGCAGTGCAGATCCAGAAGCAAATATCATCTTCGGTGCTGTTATAGACGAGAGCATTGATGAGGACATTGTTATTACAGTTATTGCAACAGGTTTTGATAATGATCCTAAGCCAACAATTGGATCAATTCAATCTGCAAGTCAAGTTGCAAAACCATGGGAACAAAAAGCAGCTTCTATTCCAGCTAAACCAGAGGTTGGAGTTAATCCAAGTGATTTAGATATTCCATCATTCTTGAGAAAGAAAAATGGAAATAAACAATAATATGTCAAAAATATAAATAATAAGAAAGAAATAATCTATGTATGTAGATTATTTCTTTTTTTCGTATGCACGTTTTGACAGATTTTTCTCTATAGGTACGATAAAATATATTACATCAATGAATTGCTGTATGATTACTATATAGACTAAAAGTAAAATAAGCCGTAAAGATAGAGAATATTAAATTTTATTACACTCCTCGGCTGTCGCTATTCGCTTGGCATTCGTCGTTCCATAAAATTTAATATTCTCTATCTTTACTACTCTACTTTTTGGTATAAGTCTGACAAGTAACATTTGAACAGCAATTAATTAGGAGGTTTTGTATTGGTTGCTTATTTGGATTTAATAATATTAGAAAATTTATGCATGAATTATATTATGATATATACAACAGGAAGGTTATTGAGTAGAAAAATAGTGAAAAGTAGAATTTTTATAGCAAGTATTATTGGATCTATATATGTATTTTCTTTGTATATAAGCATGCCGAGAATTATGCTAAATGCATCAAAATTATTAATGGCTGTATTAATAGTCAAGGTAGGATTTTCGGCAAAAAAAATACAAGTATTAATAAAAGATGTAATTGTCTTTTTTTTGGTATCATTCATGTATTCAGGATGCGCTTTAGGTTTTATACACATGTTCAAACCAAAAACTATATACATCGTAAATGGAACTATTATTGGTGGTAAATATATTTTTGAGCTTGTGTTAATTTCGGCGATAATAAGTTTATTAGTAATAAAGATAAGTGCAAAAATATTAAAACTAAAGCAGAAAATAACAAAAGAAGATATGTTGTGTGAAATTAATATATATAATAAGAAAAAAAGTATAAGGATAAATGCTTTATTAGATACAGGAAATTTATTAACAGAGCAGGCAACTGGTAGACCAGTTGTAATTGTTGAAAAAAATGTTGCTAAAGATCTTTTTGAATCTGCTTATTTTGAAAGAATTGAATCTTTAATAGAAGGTGGTGAGTTTGAGTGTAATGATATAGATGATGCAAACATAAAGATAATTCCATATATGTCTGTTGGAAATAGAAATGGAATTATGATTGCATATAAAGTTGATAAGATAGAAGTTGAATATCAAGAGAAAAAGTATGAAATAACAGATGTACTTATTGGATTTTATAATGATGCTCTTACCAAAAATGATAAATATTCTGCTTTAATTGGTTTACAAATATTAGAAAGGAGTATAGTTACAGATGAATATAATACAGATGTTAAAGGCAAAGGTAAATATAGTATATGCTAAATACATTAACAACAATAAGATTGAGGAGTTACCGATATATTATATAGCGGGAAGTCAAACATTGCCATCACCATTAGATGCTAAAGAAGAAGATGAGGCATTAAAAAAGTTAGCCGAAGGGGATAATGACATAAAAAAAGTTCTTGTAGAAAGAAACCTAAGACTTGTAGTGTATATTGCAAAGAAATTTGAAAACACTGGTGTAGGAATAGAAGATTTAATATCTATAGGAACAATAGGTTTAATGAAAGCAATTAATACATTTAATACCGACAAGAATATAAAGCTTGCAACATATGCATCAAGGTGCATTGAAAATGAAATACTAATGTTCCTTAGAAAAAGTAATAGACTAAAAGGCGAAATATCTATAGATGAGCCACTAAATCAAGATGGAGATGGAAACGAATTGTTATTATCAGATATACTTGGGACAGAGTGTGATATTACGTCAAGACATATAGAGGATGAAGTAGATAAAAAATTACTTAAAGAATCTATAAAAAAATTAAGCGCAAGAGAGAAATATATAATGGAACTAAGATTTGGTTTTGGCACAGATGTTGAAAAGACACAAAAGGAAGTTGCTGATATGTTAGGAATATCGCAAAGCTATATTTCAAGACTTGAGAAGAAAATTATATCGAAAATGAGAAAGGAGATTAAGAGCAAAACAGGATAAATTAATAAGCTTGATTAGAGACATGTATAATGAAGTATAAAATTAAATCTTTTGGAAATACTTAAACTAAGTAAATCCAAAGGAGGTTTTTTATTTGATTAGAAAGGTTGAGATATGTGGTGTAAATACAAATAAGTTGACTGTACTATCAAATGAAGAAAAGAATGAACTTTTAAAAAGGATAAAAAATGGAGACAAATCTGCTAGACAAGAATTTATAAATGGTAATTTAAGATTAGTATTAAGTGTAATTCAAAGATTCTCGAATAGAGGGGAGAATCCAGACGATTTGTTTCAGGTAGGATGTATTGGATTAATAAAAGCTATAGATAATTTTGATTTAAATCAGAACGTTCAATTTAGCACATATGCTGTTCCAATGATAATTGGTGAGGTTAGAAGATATTTAAGAGATAATAATTCAATAAGGGTAAGTAGATCTATTCGTGATTTAGCATATAAAGTATTAGCAATAAAAGAAAAATATAAGAAGGAGCAACAAAGAGAAATATCAATAGAGGAGGTATCGAAGATACTAGAAGTTGAACCAGAAGAAATAGCAATGTGTTTAGATGCAATACAAACTCCTGCGTCGTTACAAGAGCCTGTGTATGGAGATGGAACAGAAAAGATTTTTTTAATGGATCAAGTAAAAGACAAAAAGAATAATGAAGAATATTGGACAGAAAACATTACTATTGCAGAAGCAATGAAAAAACTAAGCACAAAGGAAAAGAATATAATGCAAAAGAGATTTTTCGAAGGAAGAACACAAATGGAAGTAGCAGACGAAATTGGAATATCCCAGGCTCAAGTATCAAGATTAGAAAAGAGCGCATTAGATCATATAAAAAGAATGTATAAATAAAAGGTTAACAATATTAATTGTAATTATAAAAGATGTGTAATACAAAATAGAAATCTTCATATTATATAATAATATGGAGGTTTTTTTATGAATAAAGAAGCGGGTATGGACTTTAGACACAAAGAGGTAATAAATATAAACAATGGAAAAAGATTGGGGTATGTACAAGATGTGTGTGCTAATCTTGAAACAGGAAGAATAACCTCAATAATAGTACCTGGAAATAAAAAGATGATAAGTATGTTCACAAAGGGAGAGGACATAGTAATTGAATGGGAGAAAATAAAATGTATTGGAGATGATATTATATTAGTAGATATATGATACATATTTATATATGCATATTTAAACCCTAAAATTACATTGTTACTGGTCAGCCATATTTGAAAAGATATGTAATAAAAAGTCTTAGTATTTATATTTTACGGCTATCGAAACATAAATGTTTCGATACGGACGCTTCACTACTTAAAATAATTATTTAAAGAGATAATTATTTTAGTATCCTGACACTTGCAAATATAAATACTAAGACTTTTTATTACATTATAATTTGGCCTAAGGCTGACTTGTAACTGTATGTTTATAAAAAAACAAAAAAACTCGAAAAATGTGTTGACTTTCAAATAGGGATGTGGTATTATAATCGAGTACCAGTTAGGAGAACAAAATAAACCAAAATAAGCAAATAACATATAGCGTAGATGCAGAGAGAATTAGCTAATTTATTTACTAAAAAAGTTTAGAAAAAGTTCAAAAAAATGTTGACAAATGTCACACAAAATGGTATCATAAAAAACGTACTCAGCAAGAGAAAAAAACATATAAATATAATAAATATTTGATATGTAAATTAGTAATAAAACATCAAGAAAAAACATATACTAATTTATATTTTTTTGTACCAAAATGGCACAAAAAAATAAATAAAAAATATTTGAAAAATATGTTGACATCGAGTATAAAAAGTAGTAAAATACAAAATGTTCGTAGCAAGAGCTAAGAGCAAAAAGTACATTGAAAAGTAAACAATAAACCTTTGAGAAACCAATCGAAGCGGTAGTTGAATTGTACTACCATAAAACAAAAACAATTTTTATTTAGAGCTTATAAACTCAATTATTTAGATTTTATAATCGTAAGATTTTAAAATACAATAACATGAGAGTTTGATCCTGGCTCAGGAT
>JAGBAJ010000052.1 GCA_017939755.1 Clostridia bacterium
ATTCATCTCCATAAAGTAAAAATTCCTATCACTATCTACTAAAAACTCAACTGTACCACAACTTGTATATCCTGCTATTTTCGCAGCTTTAATTGCAGCTGCCCCCATTTTATTTCTTAATTTATCATCTATTGCTGTAGATGGTGTTTCCTCAATCATTTTTTGGTGGTTTCGCTGAATAGTGCAATCTCTTTCTCCTAAGTGTACAATATTTCCATGCTCATCTGCCAAAATTTGTATTTCAACGTGTCTAGGATTTTTTATGAATTTTTCTATGTATATCTCATCATTCGAAAAAGAATTTCGAGCTTCTTGCTTTACTATGTTATAATTTTGCTCTAATTCATCTTCTGAGTTAACAACTCTTATGCCTTTTCCGCCACCACCAGCAGCTGCTTTAAGCATTATTGGATAGCCAATATCTTCGCAAATTTGCTTTGCTTCTTTAATATTTTTTATACTTCCCTTTGAACCTGGAATAACTGGTACCCCCGCTTGTTGCATTAACTTTTTGCTATTTGATTTATTTCCTAGCAAATCAATTACATCTGATTTCGGTCCAATAAATTTAATATTTGATTCTTCGCATATTTGAGCAAACTTTGAATTTTCTGATAAAAAACCAAAGCCAGGGTGAATACTATCACTTCCTGTAATATTTGCTGCTTCAATTAAATTTTTAATATTTAAATAACTTTTATTTGATCCAGCAGGTCCTATACAAATAGCTTCATCTGCTAATTTTGCATGTAACGAGTATTTATCTGCTTCTGAATATACAGCTACAGTCTTTATATTCATTTCTTTACATGCTCTTATTATTCTAACAGCAATCTCACCACGATTGGCAATTAATATCTTATTCATTGTTTCACTTCCTTACTACTCCGCAAAAGTAAGTTCACCTTTTGCTTATTTGGTTAATTTATTATTCACTACATTTTTAGACTATTGCAAAGGTTAACTCACCTTTTGCTGCTATTTTATCGTTTACCGTTGCTATGGCTTCCCCAACACCGATAGGTCCTTTTCTCTTTATTATTCTAACTTCTAACTTTAGTCTGTCTCCTGGCACTACCATCTTTTTAAATTTCATTTTATCTATTCCGCCAAACAAAGCATTTCGTCCTTTGTTTTCCTCCATAGATAAGATTGCTACGGCACCAGTTTGAGCTAAACTTTCTGCAATTAAAACTCCAGGCATAATAGGGTTTCCTGGGAAATGACCTTTGAAGTACCATTCATTTTCATTAACGTTTTTATATGCTATTGCACTTTCACCTGGTACGTACTCTTCAACCTCATCAATCATTAAAAAAGGCTCTCTTTGAGGTATGATTTCCTTAATTTGTTCTTTATTTAACATTTTATCCTCCATTCCTTCCTGGCAGAAATCTGGTGTGAAAAAGAATTGTATTTTTGCAAGGCAAATGAGTTTTAAATCTATGAGGCGTGCTTTTTGCACGTTGATTAGATTTAAAATGAAATTTAAGGATGCAAAAATCAATTATCTTTCACACTCATTCTACTCTAAACAAAGGTGCCCCATACTCAACAGGTTCACCATCTTTAGCAATAATTTCTACTACTTTTCCAGCAACATCTGACTCAATTTCATTCATTAATTTCATTGCTTCTATAATGCATACTGTATCTCCAACACTAAGCACTTTACCTATTTCTACATATGGATCTGCTGTTGGAGATGGTCTTAAATAGAAGGTTCCAACCATAGGTGATTTTATTACCTTTGTATTATCGTTTTCATTTGAAGTGTTGTTATTTGTGATAACATCTTCTATTTTTTCTTCAGCCACTTCTTCTGCAACATAAGTATCTGCGGTTTTCTTTTCAACAACTTTTGTATTTTCTTTTTTCATGCTAATTTTCGTTCCATCTGGGAAATCAATATCTAATGATGTTAATTTAGAATTTCCCATATCTTCCATTAATTGCTTGATTTTTTCATACTCCATAATTAATAATCCTTCCTCTCTTAGAACAATTGGAAAAAAATTACAATTTTTTTCAACCCTAGCCTTAATTGCTGTATTTCTTTATTACTATACATGCATTATGTCCCCCAAAACCTAAGGAATTTGACATTACATACTTAAGATCTTTGTTTCTTGGTTTATTTGGAACAACATCTAAATCACATTCTTCATCTTTTACTTTATAATTTATTGTTGGAGGAACAATTCCTTCCTCTATAGCTTTAGCACAAAATACAGCTTCTACACCACCAGCGGCACCTAGCAAATGTCCTGTATTTCCTTTTGTAGAGCTAACCATTACTTTACTTGCATATTCTCCGAAAACTGTATTAATAGCTTTTGTTTCTGTAGAATCATTTAGGTGTGTTGAAGTTCCATGTGCATTAATATAATCCACATCTTCTGGTTTAATTCCTGCATCTTCAATAGCTCTTGCCATTGCCTTTGCACCACATTCTCCATCTGGGCATGGTGATGTAATGTGGTATGCGTCGGTTGTTGAACCAAATCCAACTAGCTCTCCATAAATTTTTGCACCTCTATTTAATGCATGCTCTAATTCTTCCAATACAACAATTCCTGCTCCTTCTCCCATTACAAATCCACTTCTTTCTTTGTCGAATGGTATGCTTGCTCTGTTTTTATCTGTTGCATTTGACAATGCTTTCATATTTTCAAAACCTGCCACGCCAAGCTCACAGATTGGAGCTTCTGTTCCTCCTGCCAAAATGACATCCTCATATCCATACTTAATAGATTTATATGCCTCTCCAATAGCGTGTGTTCCAGATGCACACGCTGTTACTATTGAAATAGATTCTCCCTTAAATCCAAATTCAATTGCAACGTTTCCTGCTGGCATATTGGCAATACACATAGGTATAAATAATGGAGAAATTCTTGAATTTCCCTTGTTTGCTAACACCGCACCTTGCTCTTGAATAGTTTTTAATCCTGCAATTCCTGAACTAACAAAAATTCCTACTCTGTCAAAATTAGTATTTTCTTGTGTAATCCCACTATCTTTTACAGCCTCCCTAGCAGCTATAATGGCATATTGTGATGATTTGTCAAATCTCTTTGCTTGTTTTGCGTCAAAGTATTCTAATGCATTATATTCTTTTATTTCAGCAGCTAATTTAGTCTTAAAATTAGTAGTGTCTATATATGTAATTTCATCAATTCCACATTTTGAATCTTTAATTCCATCCCATGATTCCTGAACAGTTTTTCCAATTGGAGTAATTGCTCCAAGTCCTGTTATAACAACTCTTTTTTCCATATTTATAATATTCCTCCCTAATATCTCAAATCTCAAGTTTGGAAATAATTAAATTTTGGCAAGGAAAATTTAATTTAAAAGGCAAGGGCGCATACTGATTGTATGTAACCGCGTTTTAAATAAAATTTGACACAGCCAAAATTGTAATTATTTTCAAACTTACATCAACATACCACCATCAACATTAATAACTTGACCTGTTATATATGAACTATCTTCTGATGCTAAGAACTTTACAACTTTTGCAACATCTTCAGCAGTTCCAAGTTTTTTTAAAGGTATATTCTTAGCTATTTCTTCTTTAACTGAATCTTTTAATACATCTGTCATTTGCGTTTGTATAAATCCAGGTGCTACTGCATTTACTAGTATATTTCTAGATGCAACCTCTTTTGCTAAGCTCTTTGTAAATCCTATAACTCCAGCTTTTGATGCTGCATAATTTATTTGTCCTGCATTTCCACTTATTCCTACTACTGATGAAATATTAATTATTCTTCCAGAACGTGCCTTCATCATATAAGGTATTACATTTTTTGTTACATTAAATGTTCCTGTTAAATTTACATCTATGACACTATTAAAATCTTCTTTACTCATCCTTAAAATTAGGGAGTCCTTTGTTATTCCTGCATTATTTACTAATACATCGATTTGACCATGCTCTTTTATTATCTCTTCAACCATTCTTTGGCAATCTTCATAGTTTGAAACATCACCTTGAGTAGTAAAACATTTTACACCATTATTTTCAATTTCTTTTTTAGTATTTAATAGCTCATCATTTTTCTTTCTGTAATTCAGACAAATGTCATATCCATTTTCTGATAAAGTAATTGCAATTTGTTTTCCAATTCCTCTTGTAGCTCCAGTTATAAAAGCGACTTTGTTCATATTAAAATTCATTCCTTTCTTAAAGGCACACATAGTTTGGAAAGAATTGTAACTATTTTCAAACTAAATTAACCTCCATCTATTATATATATCTTGTGTGACAAAGAATTGCATTTTTGCAAGGCAAATGAATTTTGACGATGCAAAAATCAATTATCTTTCACACTACCTTAGTGTTGTGATGGCAGCATTTAAACTATCAACACTATTTATATTAATTATTTTTATATCGCCATCAAATTTCATCCTCTTTACAAATCCTGCAAGTGTTTTTCCTGGTCCAATTTCTACAAAACAATCAACACCTTCGTCATACATTGTCTTTAATACATCTGTAAATCTTACAGGGTTTATAATATGTTTAGCTAATAGCTCTTTAAAATCGTCATTTTCTGTGTAACATTTTCCATCTAAATTTTTAATAACCTTTTTATTATTATTGAATTTTATTTCGTATTTTTTTAGCTCTTCTTTTAAAGCCTTAGAGCTTTCTACTAATTTCTCTGTATGGAATGGTCCAGCTGTATTTAATATCATTACTTTTTTTGCACCTTGCTCTTTTGCAATTGCCTCAATTTCATTAATAGCACTTTCATCGCCAGAAACAACAATTTGACCTATTGTATTAAAATTTGCTGGTACAACAAATCCAGATTTTACTTTATTACATATACTACGCACTGTAGCCTCATCGAGACCTAGTATAGCAGCCATTTTCCATCTTCCATTTGGTACTAAGCTCTGCATTAATTCGCCTCTTGTTTTGACAATCTTTATTCCATCTTCTATGGTAATAAAATCTGCATTTATAAGTGCTGTATATTCTCCAAGACTAAGTCCAGCAGATATATCTGCTTCTATTCCATTTTTCTTTAAAATATTTAAAATTGCCAAACTTTGGGTTAATATTGCAAGCTGCGTATTTTTCGTCTCATTCAAAACTTCTTCTGGTCCATCAAATGATATGCTTTTTACATTAACACCAGTTAATTTTTCTACCAAATCATATATTTCTCTTGCTTCTTCATAATTTTCATATAAATCTTTTCCCATCCCTATAGATTGGCTTCCCTGTCCTGGAAATAAAAATCCTATTTTCACTTTTTTTCGCTCCTTTTTATAATTTCTTGCTCTATTCTTTTGCAAAAGTATTTGATAAATTCCATTTCATCTACACTTATATTAAATTCTTTCTTTACAGAGGTAGCAATATTCTTTATGCTCTCTGGAAAACTTGTTTTGTTAGTATTTATACCAATACCAATAACAAGATACTTAACAATTCCTCTACAAGTTTTTGCTTCTGTTAATATTCCACCCAATTTTTTATTATTGCACATAATATCGTTTGGCTCTTTAATCTGCAAATTAATATGATATTCAGTTTTGAATATCTCAACTATTATTCTAGCTAAATCAATCGTTATTCCTTCAATATTTTTCAACTTTGAATTTACTTCTACATAAAAAGAAAATGCTATATTTCGATTTTCATCTGTATGCCACTTTCTTCCATGTGTTCCTATTCCATCGGTCTGAATTCCTGCCATAACTAACTGACCATTCTTAATTTTTTTATTATCTATTAATCTCCATATTTCCTTTTGCGTTGAGTCTATTTTGTCATAATACACGAATGTTTTACCAATAATATTAGTATCCAAGTTTTCTAATTGCATCTAAATTGTCCTGCCTTTTTATTTTATTTGTACTTGTTTTTATTAACGGATCCTCTGTAAATACCAAACCTCTAATTGCCTTATATGGAGGCATTGCCTTATTAATTTCTTTCACCTTATTTGATAAAACTGTATTAATTTCTTTATCATCAAATACTTTGTAAGTTTCTTGTACTACTGGTCTGTCAAAAACTATTTTACAATTTATTTTTATATCATCTTTATCATCAGATAGTTGCTTGCCGAATATAAAAGATTCTTTAACACCTTCAATTTTGTTAACTAAATTTTCAATTTCTTCTGGAAATATATTTTTTCCATTTTTTAAAACAATTACACTTTTCTTTCTTCCTCGAATAAATATATATCCGTCATCATCAATTTGTGCTAAATCTCCTGTGTGGAACCAACCATCTTGTAGAGCTTCTTTTGTAGCCTTTTTGTCTTCATAATATTCCATCATAACATTTGGACCTTTTACAACAAGCTCTCCAATGCCTTCACTATTAGAATCCATAATTTTTACTTCAACTCCAGGAACTGGTTTGCCAATTGATCCTATTCTATGCTCTTTTTCTGTTCCCACTCCAATAACTGGTGATGTTTCTGTTAATCCATAACCTTGAACTAGTGGAAATCCAAAATTTATATATTTTTCCTCAATTTTTGGATCTAACGCTGCAGCTCCTGAGATTAATAATTTTATATTACCACCAAACTCATCATGTATTTCTTTAAATATTTTCTTTCTTTCTGTCAAGGAAAGATTTTTGCATTGCTCTTCTTTTTCTAGTATATTTTTAATTTTTCCATTCTTTTCAACTTTTTTGCACGCTGAACCTATAAGCCTTTCGTATATACCAGGAACACATGCCAAAACTGAAACCTTATATTCTTTTAAGTTTTCGCTTATATGCCTTAATCCATCACAAAAAGCAGTTTGTCCGCCCTTATACAGTGCAAATAAAAAACCAACTGTGCATTCGAATGCATGGTGAACTGGTAGTACAGAAAGAAATACATCTCCTTGATTTACATTTAAAATACTTCCCAGTGCCATTAGATTTGAAACTATATTTTTATGTGATAACGCAACAACCTTTGAAGCTGAAGTCGTTCCAGAAGTAAATAGCATTATGCTCATTTCTTCTGGGTTAATTTTTTCCTCAACAAATGCTTTATTTCCTTCTTTTATTAATCTTCTACCTTTTTCAATTAACTCGCTTTGCGAATAAATTCCCTCACTATGAATAGGGTTATCCATTGAAATTAGGTGCTTTAATTTATTAGTATGGCTATATTTTATTTTCATTAATCTTTCTTCATATTCTTTTGAATAAAATATCGCCTCTACCTCTGAACGTTCAATCAAAGATTCTAATTCATTATCTGGTAACGACTTATCCAATGGTACTATTGTTCCTGTTCCACACACAACTGATAAATATGCTATTTCCCATTCCATTCTATTTGGACCTATTACGGCTATTCTTTTTCCTTTTAGTCCTATATCAATAAGAGCTGTTCCTAAGGCATCTACCATTGCTCTTACATCTTCATGAGAATATATTTTATATTCATCTTTTTTTAATTTTATTATATATGCTGGAGCATCATTATATAATGCTCGTGTTTTATTCATCATATCCTTTAAATCAGTTATTTCAATATATTTATATAATTTTTCACTCATTATTTACTCTCCTATATTTTATGACCCTTTAGTTATATCATATTTAATAAATTTTGTTTATATTACTGACCTCTTAGTCTAAAATATCATTCACTTGGAAATAGTCAATTTGCATGCAAGACTTCCAACATAAAATTTGTGTACAATTTTTATATAATGGTAAAGTAAATTTTTTCTATTATATAAAAATAAAACGTTACGGAATTAAATTCTGTAACGTTTTTTTGTGGACAAAGATGCGTTTTCTTGTTCAGCATGTATTTAATTATTTTCGTCTTTATTTCTCATGCTTTCCCTTTCTTACTTGCTTGCTTTTTACTTTTGCACTTTTATTTCTTACATTTATGCTTTTTCTTCTCATAGTTATTGTAATAGCCATTCCTGCAATTAATATTGTTATTACTGAAATTGTTATTGGATCTCCTGTTTTTACACTTGTTATCACATCTTTTACTATTACTTTCACATCATCTACTGCATCTTTTATTGCTTCATCTGTTTTTCCATCTTTTATATTATCTATTACATCTTGTATTGTTTTCTTTACTCTTATTTCTACTATTGCTTTATCTTCGTTGTCTTCTAATGTTGTTTCTTCATAGTTTGGTTCATTTTCAGCATTTACTATTTTTGCAGTATTTACTTTTTCTCCTCTGTTGTTATTTTCTGCTTTCCATCTTAGGGTTACTTTGTATTCGGCTGTTTCTCCTGGTTGTAGCTCTTTTGTTTTTAGCATATATGTTCTATCGTTTGCACCATCTCCTATGCTATTTTCTCCGTCTTTAAAACTGCTACTACTTACCCAGTTTTCATCGCTTTCTTCTTTTACCAATTCAAATCCTTCTGGTATCATTTCTTCTACTACTGCTGTTCCTGCTACTTTTTCTGTATTTGTTACTTTTATTTTGTAACTTACTTCTATTTTTGTATTCTCTATTTCTTTATATTCTACTTCTAATTTCGCATATTTATTGTTTTCAAGCTCTGCTGTTATATCTTTGCCATTTAATGTTATCTTTGATATTTCTTTTTCTATTTTCATGTTGAATTTTAATTTTCTGTAATAGTATTTAACAATTATATCTTCCTCTGTCATTGTTCCTTTATCATTCTCTGGATATTTTTCTTTAACTAGTTCGTAGTATTTTAGGTCTTTTGGCTCTGTTTCGTATTCTTTATTTACATATCCATCTAATGTTTCTTTATCAACTATTGGTTCATTTGTTTCTTCATCTAAGTGCTCTACTATTACTTTTGCTGGAATTCTTTCGAATTCTACTACTATGTGTTTGTCTTCTTGCATATCTTCAAATAGTGGTATTGTTATTGAGCCATCTTCTTTTAATAATTCTTTCGTTTCTATTTTTATTCCATTTATTGTTACTTCTTTTATTCTATAATGTTCCTCTGGTTTCATTATTATTTCTTTAGTGCTATTTTCTCCTCTTGTTACTATTTCATATGGAGTTTCATCTTCTCCTAAAATAGTTCCTCCTTTTACAGATACTTTATTTCCTTCACCATCATCTTCTTCATGCTCTTTTACATCTGTTGTTACTTTAAATTGTTTTGTGTACCAGTATGTTATAGTTATTGTATCTTCTGTCATTTTTCCTGCACTATTTTCTGGCTCTGGATTTGCTGGTATGTAATTTTCTATTTCTATTCTTGATTCATTATATTCATCATTTACAAATCCTGGTATTTCTTTATCTTCATGTATTGTCTCTTTTGTGTATGCATCTTTATATTCTACTATTACTTTTGCTGGAATTCTTTCAAATTCTACTACTATGTTGTAATCATTTTGTACATCTGTTAGCTGACCTTTTGGTAATACTACGGAACCATCTTCTTTTATCATATTTTCAATAAATACTTTTTCATCTTCATATGTTTCTTTTCCATCTACTATTACCTTTTTCTGTTTTATAACTGCTTTTATTCTATAACCATCATCTGGTTTGATTTCGATTTCTTCTTTTGAATCGCCTCTTGATAATATTTTTTCATATACAGCTTCTATTTTATTTCCTTTATTATCTAACTTATCATTTCCTTGTTCATCTTTTTCGTATTTCTTTGAAATTGTTCCTCCGTCTACTTGTTTTGTTTCTGTTTTTCCTGTTTCTGGATTAACGGCTGTTTCTTCATGTGGTTTTACTTCTGTTGTTACATTATATT
The DNA here is from genome assembly GCA_017939755.1 of Clostridia bacterium. Classification (GTDB taxonomy): domain Bacteria; phylum Bacillota; class Clostridia; order TANB77; family CAG-508; genus CAG-492. Next base: position 9,730 of record JAGBAJ010000052.1, read on the forward strand.
GCTTTTCGTAGAAGTACCATACTTCTAGTGTCTTATCTCCTGCAAAAGTTAATGTTTTGCTATTTTGGTCTTTACTCATTATTGTTATATTTTCGTTTGTATTTCCTTTATTTTCTTCTTTTCTATCTACTGGTATATAATTTTCATATTTATTCCTTGTTGTTGGTTGTTCAAGCCCTGCTAGTCCTTCTACTAACTTACTTTCTATTTCAAGCTCTTCACCTTTTTCATTTGTCTCTATATGTCTTACTATTATTCCTGATGGAACTCTTGTGTACCAATATATTATTGTTAATGTATCCGCGTACATTTCGCCATTTGCATAAGTTTCTTCGTCTGTTTGTACTTTACTATATTTTGTCATGTGCTCTTTATTTTCATTTGTAATTCCAACCTTTGTTACATGCTCCTCTCCCTCAGATGTGCTTTCTATTATTTCAACTTCTGCAGCCATGTAATTTGGTATTACTTTTCTATTTGATTCAAATTCTTGTCCTTCATATCCTTTTAGCTCTTCATAGTCTTTTCCTTGCTCTGTTTTATATAGCACATTTTCTGTTCCAACTTCTAAATGTTTTACTATTACATTTGTTTTCTTACGGAACTCTACTTGAATATGTTTATCTGATTGCATACTTGGGAATAATCCTGCTGGTAATATTACTTTTCCTGTTTCTTTTCCATTCTCGTCTTTTTCCTTATATTGTTCAAAATCTAGATTTATTCCTTCTTTTGCATCTTTTCCATCCTTTATAGTTATATTTACTATTTCGTAACCTGAATCTGGTGTTATTTCTATTTCTTCCTGACTTGATCTATTTTTTAGCACTAGTTCATGGCTATCTTTATCTTCACTTTCTATTTGTCCACCTTTTTTGCTCTTTTGGACTGTTCCATCTTTGTATGTTTCGCTATGTTTTATTACTTCGGTTGTTATTTTGTATTGCTCTTGGTAGTAATATGTCTTTTCCTGAGTTTCTTCTGTTATTGTAGCTTTTCTATCTGATGGCTCTTTTACTAATACATAATTACCTTTCTTTACTGGTGATGTCTCTACTTTTGTTCCTACTGGTTTTATTGTTACCTGATCATCATATATCTTTTCTTCAGTATTTTCTATATAATGATGTACTATTAGTCTTCCTTCATATGGTTCAAATACTACTATTACTTCTTTATCTTCTGTCATATTTTCAAACTTTGTTAATTCTACTGTTCCATTTTCACTTTGTGTGTATTTAATTTCTGCATTTTCTGCAGCATTTTCTCCATAAATTATACTTTCTGTTTTATTTCCTTCTTTATTTGTGCTTACTAATCTTATTTGTTTTATTTTGTAGCCTTTATCTGGTGTAATTATTATGTCTTTTGTACTTGTTTCTTCATGGTCTACTATTTCATATGGTTTTTCACCTTCTCCTGAAATTTGGCCACCCTTTTCATCTTCTGCTCTTTCTTCTGGTATTTCTACTCTTGTTGTTATTTCATGTTTCTTTATTCTATAATAGTAAATTACTACTTCGTCTTGTATTATATCTTTTTCTTCATCTCCAACTACTTCTACTAATTCATATTTTTGTAGCACTTCTTCTGAGGCATTAGTTTTATAATGATCCCCCTCTTTGTAGTATTCATGTTCATCTTCTGCAACTATATCTTCACCATGCTCATCTTTTCCTAGCGGTACTTTATTCTCTGTTCCTTCTAAGTAATGATGTACTGTTAGCTCTAGTTGTTTTTTATTGTAATAGTAGTATACATGCTGATCTTCTTCTGTAAAGTTACCACTTGCGTTTTCTGGTATTACATATTCGCCATTTTCATCTTTTATTAATGTATACTCTTTTATGTTCATATTTGGCGATGTTGTGTACTCATCTGGTACTTTTCCTGTTAATATTTCATCTGGTGCTTCTTCAAATGTTACTGGCTCTGTTCCATATTCTGGCCCGGTTCCTTCTAAGTAGTGGTGTACTATTACTTTTCCTGCTTTTTGGTTAGTCATATTTATATCTATTGTATTGAAATTTTGAACTCCTAATCTATAATTTAAAAATTTATTTTGGCTACCATCAAGGATTATAAATTGTGTATTATTTTTATCTGTATAAAGATAATCTGTTGTCATTAAGCTATTTGACAATTCTATTTCAGAAATAATATTACCATTTGTATCATATTTTAATAATTTGTATTGTGTAGGACTACTATTTATACGTAGTAGCGCTACATAATTTCCTTCTAAATCTTGTTTTATATTATAAATTCCTTCACCTGGTCCTGATGTCCAACTATTTACTTTTACCCATTCTATTTTAAAGTCTTTGTTGTACTTAATTAGTACTGCATCTGCTAAAGTATCTGATGTTATTTGTATTTCTTCACCATTAGCTGTATTATCTCCACTAATTGTTACACTACTATTTGTAAGCATTCCGCCTACTACAAATCCTTCATCTTTTGTTACCCAAGTTGAATATGAGCTGCTTAGACTAATTCCGCTTATATTATTTGAATATTGTTTTACTACATTCATATCATGGTCTAATTCATATATGTTATTATAATTAGAAATTAGATATCCGCCATTTTCTTTCTCTACTAGACTATTTATTGTAGGTGATATTTGATGAACTGATTTTACTTTTCCATCTTTTGTATATTCCATAAAGGCACAACTATTATTTCTTTGTAGATTAATTTCCTGTCCATCAATGGTATCTTTTGCTGGAATTACTATACTGCTTCCAGAATAATTAGCCAGATTTATTATATAATCTCCGTTTTCATTTTCGCCAATATAATTCATGCTTGTACTAGATGCAGAAAGGTCATCTATTTTCTTTGCCCATATAACTTTAAATTCTTTATTTAATTTTAAAATTATAGTTCTACTATTTGTTCCTACATATGATAAAGTAATCTCTTTTCCTTCTACAGTATTATCTGCTGGAATTTCAATTTTAGTACCTGATCCTAATACTATATAATTTCCATCTGAATCTTCATATACTTCTGTACCATATTGAAATCCATCTATTTGTATTAATTTCTCTATTTTTCCATTATTATTGTATTTTACAATATATCCTTTATCTGAAACTACTTGTATTTCCTTATTATCTAAAGTCTTTTCTGCTGGAATTGTTTTATTTGTCCCATAATTTGTTTGTATTATTCCACCATCACTTGTTGCACGAATATAATTTTTCCATGGATAATAAGTACTTATAATCTCACCTTTGCAAGAAAGTTCATAATCTACATTTTCATTCGTAATTTCAAATTCCTTTTCGTCATCTATTACATATCCATCATATGTTTGCACTTCAACTAACTTATATTTACCAATTTTTAATTTTAATTTGATTTGTCCATTCTCGTCTGTTGTTATTACATACTTTTCTTCTCCATTTATTTCTTCTTTTTCTCCTACTATTGTTCCTGTGTAGTCTTCTACATAGTTACCATTTTCATCTAATATCATGAATTTTACGCCTGGCATTACATTATCTGTTACTTTGTCTTTCTTTGTTAATGTAAAGTTTGGTTTATTAAAGTCAATTTGCTGTTTTGTATTTTCAAATGTTAATTCATATGTTTGTGTAGTGTCTGATATTTCTATGTTCTGTGAAGTACTATTTAGCTCATATCCTAATGGCGCTTTTGTTTCTGTTATACTATAGTTTCCTATTGGAGCTTTAACACTTACTATACCTTCTGAATTTGTTTCTACTTCTGTACTATATGTTAAGTTAATATTATTTATATAAAATGTATCATTTCCTGTATTTGTACTTGCATTTTTTCTGTAACCTATATGTAGATAATATTTCTTACCTCCTGTTAAACTAATTGATGATGTATAATTACTATATGAACCTGATGTATATATAAATCTGTAACTTGTATTAATGTTACCTGAACTTTGATTATATTCTGGTATATCTTCACTTGTTGTTATTGTTGCATACCCAATATCATTATTTGATTGACTTGAAATAGAGTAATTTACACTTAAGTTAAATGTTCCTTCATATTGTCTTAAATCTATTGGGAAATATGCATTTGCTACTGAGTCATGTATTCCTTTATTATTAGAATAATATTGTGTTCCGTTTTTTACAAAAGAATATTGTGAATTAGATACCATTGCTCCTATAAGATTATTCTTACTAGAAGTATTTTGTAATCTAAATCTAGCTCCTGCTAATTTTTGCTTTGTTTCACTATCTATTTTCTTAATAGTTATATTATTTTCACTTTTCTTTGTATTTGTTATTGTTATCTCTTTATCAGTTAAATATCTGTCATCGAAATCAGATGTTACATTTCCTATTTTAAAATATGTTGTTCTTTTTGTTTCATCTTCTTCAAATATGTATCCTTCTGATGATTCAACTTCTACTGCTTTATAATATCCATCTGGTAAAGATAGTCTTATTTGTCCGTTTTTATCGGTTTTTATTGTATAAATTCCATCATTTAATTCACCCATATATTGTCCACTTGAATCTTTTACAAAGTCTATCGTTTCAAATGTATTGGACATGTTATATATTGCAAACTTTGTATTTGGTATTGGCTCATTTGTTTCTTTATCTACTTTTGTTATTATAGCTGTTTCTTGCTCTTTTTTATTTGTGAAGGTTAGCTCTTTTACTTCTGAATTCTGTATTTGTATTGTTTGTGTTTCAGACTTAAGTGCATATCCAACTGGAGCTTGTGTTTCTGTTATTCTATAATTTAAGTTGTTTTCTAACCTAGTAGCTATTCTTCCTTCTGAATCGGTTGTTAAAATTGAATCTTTATATATTGGTGTATTGTTTTCTGTGGCTAGATTAATACTTGATATTGTAAATCTATCACTTCCTGTATTTACACTTCCATCTTTTCTATATCCAACATGTAAGTAATATAGTTTGCCTCCTTCCAATTCTTTTGTATATGTATTAGATGATACACTACCACTAATATAAATAAATCTGTTAGTTGAATCACTATATGATGGGGTTATAATACTTTCAGTTACCGCAGCATATCCAATATCACAATTAGATTCACTTGATATATAGGCATTTACACTCAATAAAAACTTTTCATCATAATTTCTTAAGTCTATTGGAACATATGAGCTTGACACAGAATTTGATACACCATTATTACTTGAATTGTATGGTTTATTAGAAGAGTAATGAAGAATAAATGGATAACTTGAATTTGACTTGGTCTCTAGCATTAGTTCATTAGGACTTATTTGTTTTTCTATAGTAAATTTAGCCCCCTCTAATACTTTATTAGTGTCATCTTCATCAACTTTATTAATAATAAAATTATTAATTGGCTCAAATATTACAACTATATGTTTATCTTCTGTTATTTCTTTAAAGTATCCTTCAGGTAATGAAAACTCTCTATCACCTGTTTGTAAGAAATCAACTTCTTCATCATTTATAAGTATTTTAACTATATGATAATCATCAGTAGCCTTAACTTTTATCTCTTGTGTACTGTTTTCTTTATATCTAACATTTTCCACAAAGTTCATATCCTCTGAACGGTATTCTCCTGAAATAGTTCCTCCTACTCTTTTAGATTCTGAATTAACTCCTATTTCTGTTGTTATTTCAAATTCTTTCATTGAGTTTTCTATTGTTATTTCTGTAGTATTTCGTACGTTTACTGGTATTGTAAATAATACTGGATATTTAGTTGGTCTATATTCCCATACATTATCTACATTTAATGTATTGTAGAACTCCTTTGACTTTATTTGTTCTCTTGATATAGGTATACTGTTTTCATTTATTACTTCAGTTCTTATTATATTTATATCCTCCAAAAAAAAGCAATTACTTATATTTGTGCTACCCATATACCCAATTATATAGCCTGCATATCCACCATAAAGACTACCAGAATTTGTGCTTATTATGTCTCCTGTATTATAACAATTACTTATATCTCCATATAGACGCCCTACTATTCCTCCTGCAGCAGGATGACCACTATTTGTACAAATTATTGTTCCCATATTATAGCAATTATTTATATGCTGAGCACTATCTCCTGCTATTCCTCCTGCAAAAAATACTATACCCCCTCTACTACCATCACCACAAATTACTGTTCCTATATTATAACAATTACTTATTGAACTACCACCATTTGCTACTATTCCTGCACAATAATATGATTCAGCATATACTTCACCAACATTATAACAATTTAAAAAACTGCTTGAACCCTCGCCTAATATTCCACCAGTCCCATATGTACTGTTTAATTTGCCTTCATTATAACAATTAAAAAAACTGCTTGAACCCTTGCCTACTATTCCTCCTGCCAAAGATGGGCTATCTAATTTACCTACATTATAACAGTTTATGAAACTACTATTTTCGCTATTCCCTGCTATTCCTCCTATACCTGCACAGCTTATAGAATTTATATTACATTTGTTATTACAATTTTCTACAATTCCATTATTTATATTTCCAACTATTCCTCCTATGTAACCCCATGTATAACCAACACCATGTGATATATTGCCTGTTACACCTATATTCTTTATTTTTCCATTTGTTACTGAACCAAATAGTCCTACATATGACCAACCACCATTAGTCAAATTTCTGCACATATATAAATTTTTAATTTCGTAATTTTTTCCATCAAGAGTACCAGAAAAGCTGTTTTCACCTTGTCCTATTGGTGTAAATCCTCCTCCATCTTTATTTGTCAATTCCTCCATTATAGTCTCAGTTCCATTAACTCCATTTACATCACCATAACTTGTATCTTGATAATTCCTATATGAACTTTGTTGATTAAAATCTAATGTTCTATTCAATTTTACTATAGTATTCTCATATTTGTTTCCACTATTCACATCATTTGATAGTTTAACTAAATCCTCTATATAATTTATTTCTACTACATCCATTCCTTCAGTTTGTTCTTCGTCTTTTTCATCTTCTTCATTTCCATCTTCTACTTTAAATATTTCTTCTGTAATATTCTCTTCATATCCTTCAGGGAACTCTACTTCTACCGCTTTATATTGTCCACCTTTTAATGGAAGTATTATTGTTCCACTTTGATCTGTTGTTATTATATATTGTCCATTTTCATCTAGTTCTCCAACATAATTACCATTAACATCTTTTGCATATCCTAATTCATGTCCTTCCTCATCTATTTCATATATTGCAAACTTTGCGTTTGCAAGTGGCTTTCCGGTTGTGTTATCTATTTTTGTTAATTTGAATAATGGTTTATTTTGTATAATAACTTTTATAGTATCTTCTTCTACTATTACGTCTTTTATTGTTTCCAAATTATCTTTTTCTTGTATTTCTATTTCAAGAGCATTATCTGCATTTTTGCTAACTCTAAATTTTATTTCTTCTGCATTATTTGCATATCCATCTGGAGCTTGTACTTCTTGTAATGTATAATTTCCTGTTATATATTTACCTTCAACAAATTGATATAAGTTATATATATTTATAATTCCATCTTCACCTGTAATATAATCATCCTCTTTATTAATGTTATCTTCTGATGTTATTCTAAATTTTGCTCCTTGTAATGGTTCTAGTTTTTCTATATCTGTTTCTTCAAAATTCTCTTTTACTTTTAATATTTGTAAATTATATGTTGGAATTTTTTCGTTTGTTAAAGTTAATGAAACATTTATTAAGTCTTCTTTATCATTATTTTCTATTATTGCATTTTTAAATATCTCATTTTCACTTACCATTCTTAAAGTGCCATTTTCATCTTTTACTAGTTCAAAGTTAATATCTTCTAGTCTATAATAACTATCTGATTTACCTTCTTTTAATGTATATTGTTTATTAAGCTCTAGTTTTTCTATTGTTGCTATACCATTTCTGTCTGTTATACCATTTTTTCCACCCGCAGAAAAAACAATTCTTTCTATTGGCTCTTTTGTACTTTCATCTATCTTAGTAATATTTAAATTATATTTTGGCTCATCTTCTACTTTTATTTTTACAATATTATTTATTTGATCTACAACAATATTTTCTGATTCACTTTGTAACTTTAAATTTCCATTTTCTTCAACAACCATAAATTTTATTACTTCATCGTTTAATTTGTATTCACTTGGTGATCTAAGCTCTTTTATTGTATATTCTAAACCAATATAGATATTTTTTACTTGTATTTTTCCTTCATTATTTGTAGTTAATATTCTAGTTTTTGTTGTTTCTTCATCCTCAGATACCTCTAATGTATATGTTGCCCCTGGTACAGTTAAATTTTCTGTTCCTTCTTTATATTTTGTTAACTCAAAATCTATTTTTCTACTAACTCTTATTCCTACTTTATTTGGCTCTGTTGATAGGCTTAAATTTCCTCCTTCTGTATTTAGTTCATAATACACAGTATGGTTACTATATGAAGCCAAGTTATAATCTAAGTTTTCTGGAACATTTACTATATATGTAAATGTATAGCCCTTACCTATGTCTATTGAACTTTCTTTTAAGTCTATAAAATATGTTTTTATTTTGCTAAAATCTTGTACATTTTCTTTCAATTTCCAACCATTATTTTCATCTAACAAGTCTTTACTAGGATTTTCATTTTCAGAATAATATATTTTAGCTTTTCCTTGTAGCTCTTGTGGTATTGTTATTCCTGCATTTGTCATTGTTGTTGTAAATTTAGATTTTAAATCTTTTCCATTTAAAATATATGTGTTTCCTTCAAATGGTATTTTCCCTAGTATTTGAATACCTGATACTGTATTTGTATAGTTGTTTGTAAAACTTACATTTATAGTTGCATTTCTTGTTTCTTTTTCTATAGCTGCTACATTTGGTGCTACAGTTGTTTTATTTTTATCATTATAATTTGATATTGTTTCTAGTGTTATTAATGATGTTGGTGAAATTAGACTTAGCTTTGTATTTGATATTCCCACTTTTTCTTGAGTGTTATTATCACTATCTACATCATATATATCTTTAGTTTCAAAATAATAATCATTGCAATTTTCATTATAACTATATAATTTGATTTCTTTATCAGTTGTAGGCGTTCTTGGATCTGGTGTCATGTTACAATCAATTGTTATTGTGTATGTATTTGGGTTCTCATTTTCTGTAATTATTTTTATAAAATATCTTCCATCTTGCTCAAATAAATCATACGCAATTATTTTTACATCATCGGTTGCATTTATACTATTTATTTCCATGTTAGCAATTTCTTGTGGCATTTCAACTAAGAACTCACCATTCTTCCATTTTGCATCTCCTACTTGGCTAGATACTGTTCTTATATATATTTTTTGATTTTCTATTGTTTCTTGTGTTGATAATTTATAGCTACTAACACTTATTCCTGTATCAGACTTTTCAGATACATAATTTGCATAATCAATATCATTTATTATACCAGCATTTTGTCCTACTATATTACATACACCAGTTAAATAGGTATATATATTATTTATGTCTTTCACTTGGTCTTTTGTAAAGTCTTCTAATACTTTGCTTACCTCTAATTCTTTTATGTTGTATACACCTAAAGTAGAGTTAAGATTTGTTTTTGTTGTTTCTACTCTTATATGTCTTACTGGGTTTTCGTATTTATATGGATTATTTCTGTTATATTTATTCCATTCTTCTTTCGTAAATGTATGTATCAATTCGTTTGTATCGTTGTTGTATACTGAAATTGAACCATCTGCTTCTAGCATTTGATTTGCATTTTCAAAATATATACCTGTATTTATTACATAATCTTGCATTATTGTGTTGTTCCATTTATCTCCATATGTATTGCCATCTTTAGTTTCACTCATTATCATTGATGGGACTTCTCCTGCAGTTCCTCTTATTGCAAGCCATCTTACTACGTATTCTTTATTTTTTACTTCGTCTTCATTATCATAATAGTTTAATATATCTTGTTTTGAAACTACATATCTATAATCTGGTTTACTAACACGTGTTTTGTCCATAAAATCTACAGAAAAATTATATATTTTATCTGTTGGTTTTGATTTAAATATAAGAGTTAAATTGCTATTTACTTCATTTGATTTATATGGGTTAGTAAATTCTTTATTTACATTATTGTACCCTGTATAATATCCTGTAACAGGAATTGTTAATTGTTTATATCCTGTAATTTGTTCATATGCTTCTTGAGGATATGTTACATTTATTGTGTATGTATTAGAGCGTGATAAAGAGCTTGTAACTATTCCATTTTCATTACATATAGAGCTTCTTTTTAATTCTAATACTTTTGTTTCACTATTATAATTACTTTCTACATTACTATTTGTGCATTTTACTTCTGTTGGAGCATATCCATTTAATTCTGGAATAGTGATTGTCGCAACATTTTCTTTTAATATAAGTTCTTTTTGTAATTCGTCTAATCTGAAATTAAATGATATTGTTGTTGTATCTAAATCATCATAATAATATGTAAAAGATGTTGCTTGATAATTCATATATAAACTAGCTCTTGTAGTTCCATGCCAGTCTATTGTTAAATCAATAGTTTTACTAATTGGTGTTTCTACTCCTTCATCTGATACATGCGTTCCTGTTAATGTTATACTGCTTATGTTACTATAATTGTTGATATCATCGCCTATATATGCAAGCACATCTCCTATTATTAGTTTTTGTGTTCCTGCTTTTACTTGCTTTAATTCTATAGTTTTTACATCTTCAGATATATAGTTGTTTTTTAGTACACTATCTTTTACCATGTTCATACTATATTTAAAATTTGTACCATTTATTTTTATTACTCCATCTTTTAAATATCCATTTGTTAGAACATTTAAATCCATGTATAATTGATCTGTACTATTTATATTTCTACATGTTCCAAGTAACTTTTCTGCATTTCCATCTCCATTTAAATCTCTTGTAAAGAACGCAGAAAATTTAACAAAGTCTGTATTTTCAACTTTGCTATCTTCATCTGTTATTTGTGTATAATTCATACTTCTTAATATTTCTGGATTTAAATTTACAGACTTATTATCCACATGTTTTACTACTAATGTTGATAACAATGCAATTAATACTATAATTGCACATGCTATAAATATTCTTTTTTTGTTTTTCAGTATCAAATTCATATAAAATCTCATTCCTTTCTTAGAGGCACACATAGAGCTGAAAATAAAATTATTTTCAAATTAGCCTCCCTATTTTTTTATAAATTTAATATTTTGCTACTTCCATATTTTTACAAATATCTCCTTAATGCACGAAAACTACAAAATTTATGTGCATGAAAAAAGCACATAGATTTTGTAGCTTTCTATGTTATAATTTTTTTATATTTATTTACTAGATAATCCCCGTGTGTGTG
>JAGBAJ010000053.1 GCA_017939755.1 Clostridia bacterium
AGAAAACAGTCAAATCAAATATGTTTAACTGTTTACTTAATGATGAACTATTACTAGAAGTAATCGGAAATATTACAAAATTATGTTAATTTGTAATATTTGATGAAATTACCCTGAAATATTTATGAGAGCGCTTGCAAATACTAAAAAAATATGATAAAATTAGCAAGTAAATTCCTTATACTTAGTTTTAGGATAAAGTAACACCTACTCTATAACTCGGTTTAAGGTGAAATAATATTATGGAGGTGCATGTAAAATGACAAAAGAAAGAAAACAAGAAATTATTAATGCTTATAAAAGAGAAGAAAACGACACTGGTTCACCAGAAGTACAAATTGCTCTTTTAACAGAAAGAATTAATGAATTAACAGAACATCTAAAAGTTCACAAAAAAGATAATCATTCAAGAAGAGGACTTTTAAAAATGGTTGGAAGTAGAAGAAATCTATTAAACTACTTAGCTAAAAAAGATGTTCAAAGATACAGAGATATCGTAGAAAAACTTGGATTAAGAAAATAAAACTTTTGGACGTTTTGCAGTATTTATGCTTAACGTCCATTTGAATTATATAGCATATAAATAACAAATTGTATATACTATATAAACAAGGCTTCGCCGAAAACAGATGCACATCGATTAGCCGTGCGTAACGGAGTTAGCTACGGATAATACATGCGCCGAACAAATTCACGGAAAATATTCAACTTTCCGATTTGTTCTTATTGGTGTTACAAATGCTTAACAATTAGTGGGTAGCTTGGATAAATTGACTTTCATATAAAATATATAGCAAATAAAAATATAATAAAAAATATATTTTAGTTTAAAATATATGTAATTGCAAAAGCCAATTTATCGAGGTTACAACTAATTTTAAGCAAATTTTATTAAAAGGAGATTTTATATGTTTAAAGTTTATGAAACAGAATTAGCAGGAAGAAAATTAACAATAGAAAGTGGAAAAATTGCAGAGCTTGCAAACGGAAGTGTTGTAGTTAGATACGGAGAAACAGTTGTTATGGTAAACGTAACAGCTGCAAGAGAAGCGGCAGAGGGAGTAGACTTTTTCCCATTATCAGTAGACTACGAAGAAAAATTATATGCAGTAGGAAAAATACCAGGAAGTTTTACAAAAAGAGAAGGAAAACCAGCAGATAAAGCAATACTAACATCAAGAGCAATAGATAGACCAATTAGACCATTGTTCCCAAAAGATTTTAGAAATAGTACATGTGTTGTTGCAACAGTATTAGCAGTAGATCCAGATTGTTCACCAGAAGTATGTGCAATGATAGGAGCATCAGCAGCATTATCAATATCAGATATTCCATTTGGAGGACCTACAGCAGCTGTTGATGTTGGATATGTAGATGGACAAATAGTAATAAATCCTACTCTAGCTCAAAGAGAAGTCAGCAAGTTACGTTTAACAGTAGCTGGAACAGCAGATAAAATAGCAATGATCGAAGCTGGAGCAGATGAAATACCAAATCAAACAATGTTAGAAGCAATAAAAACTGCACATGTTGAAATTAAGAAATTATGCAATTTTATTTCAGAAATAAAAGCAGAGATTGGTAAACCGAAATTTGAGTATACACCATTTATAACAGATCCTGTAATTTATGAAGAGGTAAAAGCAAACTTCAAAGATAGAATGTATGTAGAAATTCAGCATCCAGATAAAAGAGATGTAGATAGCGCTGTATCAAAGATAACAGAAGATATAACAAATTATTATATAGAGAAAGTTGGAGAAGAAGCCGCAAAAGAGCTAAAGACAGCAATAGCAGATAGTGTGCATGACCTAGAAAAAGAATGCGTAAGAGAAATGATTCTAAAAGAGCATAAAAGAGTTGATGGAAGGGCATTAGACCAAATAAGACCATTATCATGCGAAGTTGGTGTATTACCACGTGTTCATGGAAGCGCAATATTTACAAGAGGACAAACTCAAGTAATGTCAATAGCAACACTTGGCATGAAAAGTGAAGAGCAAGAGCTTGATGGACTTGATGAAGTAACAGCAAAAAGATATATGCACCAATACAATTTCCCATCATATAGTGTTGGAGAAGCTAGACCTTCAAGAGGACCAGGAAGAAGAGAAGTAGGACATGGAGCGTTAGCAGAAAAAGCTTTAGTTCCAGTATTACCATCTGTAGAAGAGTTTCCATATGCAATAAGAGTTGTATCAGAGGTTTTAAGCTCAAATGGGTCAACATCTCAAGCAAGTATTTGTGGAAGCACACTAGCTCTTATGGATGCAGGTGTACCAATTAAAAAGCCAGTAGCAGGTATTTCAACAGGTCTTGTAACAGATAAAGAAGATCCAAGTAAGTATGTAATGTTAACAGATATTCAAGGTATAGAAGATTTCTTTGGAGATATGGACTTTAAAGTTGGAGGAACAAGGGATGGTATTACAGCTATTCAGGTCGATATCAAAGTTGATGGATTATCATATGAAATAATAGAAGAAGCTTTCAACAGAACAGAAAAGGCAAGAATTCATATATTAGATGATATAATGGCACCACAAATAGATAAGCCAAGAGCAGAAATTTCAAAATATGCACCAAAAATTCTATCAACAAAAATTTCTGTAGATAAAATAAAAGATGTAATTGGATCTGGTGGAAAAGTAATTAATAAAATAATAGAAGAAACTGGTGTTAAAATAGATATAGAAGAAGATGGGCAAGTATTTGTATACTCTTCAGATATAAAAGGTGCAGAATCTGCTATGAAAATGATTAAAGATATAGCCAGAGAAATAGTGGCTGGAGAAATTTATGAAGGTGTCGTATCAAGAATTATGCCTTTCGGAGCTTTTATTGATTTAGGTGGAAAAGAGGGATTACTTCATATCTCAAAAATTTCAAGTAAGAGAGTAGAAAAGGTTGAAGATGTACTTTCAATTGGCGATGAAGTAAGAGTTAAAGTTTCCGAAATAGATAGTCAAGGAAGAGTAAATCTTACAATGAAAGATTTAGAGTCTACAGCAAATGAAGGTAATAATGAAGATATAGTTGAATAAGAATAAAAGAGAAAAGCTTAAGAGCTTTTCTTTTTTATATATTAGGAAAGTCATGCTGACTTTTCCTAATATATAAAAAAGGCTTCGCTGAAAACAGATGCACATCGATTAGCCGTGCGCAACGAAGTTAAGATAGCTGTGCGAATGAAATGAGCTACAGATATTTTATGCAAAGCTGAGCTACAGATATCTTATGCAAAGCTAAGCTACGGATATCTTATGCAAAGCTTAGCTACGGATAATACATGCGCCGAATAAAGTAAATAGCAACTTCAAAACATCTGATTTTGTAAAAAAAAACAATAAAATGTTGAAAAATAGAAATTAAGTAAGTATAATATAAGTATGTATATTTATAAATAAGGAGATAAGGTTGAAAAATAATTATAATTTTGGCGTTGTCAAACTTCATTTAAAATTTAATCAACGTACAATTAGTACTAGTACGTCTCATAAATTTTAAAATTGTTTTCCTAGCCAAAGTTTAATTCTTTACCAACCAATTTGAGCCGTTAGGGAAGGAACGATTAGTAAAAATGGAATATTTATTTATTTTACAACAAGCTTTAATATGGATTGTAGCAATATATTGGGTGTATCAATTTGTAATAAGCTTATGTTCATTTGTTAAAGTTAAAGACAAACCATTATTAGTAGACAAACAACATAAATTTATGGCTATAATTCCAGCTCACAATGAAGAGTCTGTTGTAGGAAATTTAATAGAAAGTTTAAAAAAGTTAGATTATCCAGACGAATTATACGATATATATGTTATAGCAGACAATTGTACAGATAATACTGCGAAGGTTGCTAAAGAAGCTGGGGCAATTGTCTATGAAAGATTTGATGATAAGAAAAAAACAAAAGGTTTTGCATTGCAATGGTTCTTTAATAAGAAGATAGAAGAAGATGCTCCATACGACGCATTTTGTATATTTGATGCTGATAATATTGTCGACAAAAATTTCTTAAATGTAATGAATAAAAAATTATGTCAAGGCGAAGATGTTGTACAAGGATATAAAGATATAAAAAATCCATCAGACACATGGGTATCTGCCGGATATGCTATATTCTATTGGACAATGCATAGATTTTATCACTTAGCAAGATACAACATTGGATTATCACCATTAATGAATGGTACAGGATTTATGGTTAAATTTGATGTTATAAAACCAGAAGGATGGAATACAAAAACATTAACAGAAGACATAGAGTTCTCGCTAAAAAGAATTATAAAAGGAAAACGATTAGGCTGGGCAAAAGATGCTATTGTATATGATGAACAGCCAGTTGGATTTAAACAATCATGGATTCAAAGAGAGCGATGGACTGTCGGACATATGCAGTGTTTAAAGGAATATACTGGACCATTAGCAGAAGCAGTTGCAAAAAATAAAACTGTAATGAACTTTGATGGTTTATTATACTTATTAGGTACCGCTCCAATGATGGTATTAACATTGCTATTAGTAATACTTAATGTTGTTTTGTTCGCAACAGGGGAGATGGAATTATTTGACTTTATTATCCAAATCTTAAAATATGTAATTCCAACGGTACTGGTACTTCCATTTATGGGAATGGTAGTTATGTATTTAGAAAAAAAGGAAATAAGACCGATGCTAAAAGGATTATTGTTGTATCCAGTATTCATGGGATCTTGGTTGCTAATTAATATTAAATGTCTATTTAAAAGAGATACAGAATGGAAAAAAATCGAGCATAACAACAGCAAAAAAATCGAAGAAATTTAATTAAAAGAGCGCTCTATACGTATAAGTATAGGGGCTCTTTAGTTGATATGGGGGAAAAATGAATAAAAAACACTATGCGTATATGGTAAGATGTGCGGATAACACAATATATAGTGGATATGCTGTAAATCCATATAAAAGATTAGAGGTACACAATAGCGGAAAAGGTGCAAAATACACTAGGGCAAGGTTGCCAGTTGAACTTATATATTATGAAGAGTTTGAAAACAAGAGCGACGCTCTTAAAAGAGAGATTTCATTAAAAAAGTTGACAAGAAGCCAAAAAGAGGAGCTTGCAAGGAATTTTAATTTTACAACAATGAAAAGTAATGAAATAATTCTATAAGAGGAGAAAAAAAGTGAAAGCAAAGTGAATAAAAAAGGACGAGATTTCTCCCGTCCTTTTTTGAAATTAGTTGAGAAGACTGGAATTTTCACCAAGTTCTTCTCGGAGTTTTAAGGTTTTTTTTGTTATTTCAGAAATGACCTTACGTAATTCGTCTGAAACAGAATCTACTAAACAGGTAACTCTTGTCTTGTTTGTATGGTGTGAATATACCAAACGCAAATTATCACTGAGATACTGCCAATCACCATTACAACTGACATCATAAATTTTTCCGTCCTCAAGTTTTGCATAGCGTGTAATTTCGCCCTCACAAAATAAAATCTGACCTAATTCGCAGCGTTCATCATCTTCTGCTGAAGTAATTGTGTCACATACGGAGATACAGCAAAACTTGTTTAAATAGCCAATGGGAAGATTTAAAATTTCCAGTACTTTATGGAAAATTTTATCAACAAAAGATTCGTCTGAGGTGTCAAAATTAAGCATAAAGTCTGCAAATTCGTGACTCTTTTCAAGACGTTGAAGAGCACATTGTATTGCTGTAGAGATGTATTTTGGCTCATCGTGGCGCTCTGGCAGAATACAAACACGAATTGTGTTTCCAGATGATTTTATGTAGACACTAGAAGAGTAGGTACCTTCGTAGCGGCTTACCTCATAGAATCTGTTTTGTGAATCGATGCTACGACTTGACAAATACAATTTTGCGGTTAATGAATCGGATATTTTTTTGACATCAAATGTGAGCTCGTCTGTATTCCCGTTACCTAATTTACGAATCAAAGTAATTTGTGGATATGGCATATTGTTGGCAGAATAGAGCCTGAGTCGCACAATTTTGCCAGAGTTAGTAGTACAACTAAATTCATCCAACAAATAATCGTAATCGGTAAATTTTGCGGGTAAGCAAAGGCCCAAGGCTTTCATAAATCCTGCAAAGTGTGCAAAATTAAGTTTGGCCTCTGAGAGCCATTCGGCAACAAAGTTGTAAAGCTCCCGGTGATCAAATGAGAAGTTACCTTCGCAAGCGTAGATTAAATCTACATTTTCGCAAGTAGGTATTCGACTGGTTGTTTCTTTTGAATTCATAGTTCCTCCTATTACATGTACCTATTATTACTCCTGGTACGAGGATAAAATTACAATTTAATTATACCAGTAATTAACATAATGGTCAAGTTGGTTAAACTTTTTTTTACACAAACATTGATTTTTTTACAAAAAAATTATATAATACATTTTGCTAATAAAAAATATAAGGAGATGTTAATAAAATGAGTTGTATAACAAGCGTTAAGAAAACAAAAATTATCTGTAGCATTGGACCATCAAGCACAGCTCCAGAAGTTATGAGTAAAATGGTAGAGGCAGGAATGAACGTTGCACGTATCA
Source organism: Clostridia bacterium (assembly GCA_017939755.1). Classification (GTDB taxonomy): domain Bacteria; phylum Bacillota; class Clostridia; order TANB77; family CAG-508; genus CAG-492. The sequence goes on from JAGBAJ010000053.1 coordinate 6,549, forward strand.
ATTTTTCCCATGCTACATTAGAAGAAAAAATTGCTGTTGTTGATTCAGTTCACAAAGTAAGAGAAATGACAGGAAAAAATATTGCAATATTATATGATACAAAAGGTCCAGAATTCAGAAGTGGAATGACAGAAACAGGAGAAATCAAACTAGAAGAAGGAAAGACAATTAGAATGGTTAAAGAATCTGTATTAGGAAACGAAGAGAGATTCTCAGTTAACCATCCACAAGCAATAGACAACTTAGATGTTGGATCAATCGTTTTATTAGAAAATGGATTAATGAAAATACAAGTTATATCTGTAGAAGATGATGGTGTAACATGTAAAATAATAAATGGTGGTGTTTTAGGAAATAAGAAATCACTAAATGCACCTGGTGTAAAACTAGATATACCATTTATTAGTGATGTTGATAGAGAAGATATTATTTATGCTTGTGAGCATGAAGGTGACTACTTAGCATTATCTTTTGTATCTTGCAAAGAAGATGTTTTAGAAGCAAGAGCAATCTTAAAGGAATGCAACAGAGAAGACTTAAAAATTATCTCTAAAATTGAAAGTACTACAGGTGTTGAAAACCTAGATTCAATTATTGATGTATCAGATGGTATAATGGTTGCCCGTGGTGATTTAGGTGTTGAAGTTCCAATGCAACAATTACCCAAATATCAAAAATTAATGATAGAAAAATGTCGTGAAAAAGGAAAAATGGTTGTTGTAGCTACAGAGATGCTTGAATCAATGAAAAAGAGCGCAAGACCAACAAGAGCTGAAGTATCAGACGTTGCTAATGCTGTTCTTGACGGAACAGATGCAGTTATGCTTTCTGGAGAAACAACAGTTGGTAAATTCCCAGTGGAAGTTGTTAGGTACATGGCTGAAATCTGTAAAGATACAGAAGAATATTATGACTATGATTATGAATTCGGATCTGTAAGAGAAGCAGATGTAACAGAAACAATTGCAAATAGTGTTGTAAATGCAACAAGTGTGTTAGGCGTAGATTATATAATTGCTGCTACAGAATCAGGAGAGACTGCAAGAAGAATTAGTAACCTAAAACCAAGATGTTTAGTTTTAGCCATAACATATTCAGAAGAAGTTGCTCACAAATTAGCTTTAAATTACGCTGTATACCCAGTAGTAGTTAAGGAAACAGGTTCAATAGAAGAATTTACAGAGCTTGCTAAAGAAAAAGTTAAAGAAGTTATGGGAGCAAAAGTTGGAGATATGGTTGCCATAACAGGTGGATTCCCTAAAAAAGGTGCAAAACAAACAAACTTTTTAAAGATAGAGCAATTATAATAAAAAGAGAAGTACAAGATTAAAATGTACCCAATGGAATAGATACTAAAAAAAGAGTGTCTTCCCATTGGGTACATTTTAGATAGGATTGTACTTCTTTTTTATTATAGGAAAGTTCCATTCTTTTATTATATAAAAACAAATATTGCACATAAATTTTATTGCGTAAAAATTATGTTATTGATATTTTTCACTAAAAGATATTCAATGATTGAAAAAATTGACATAATATGTTAAAATGATAAAAGGCTAGGGAAGAAATACCATTCCCCTGGTACTAAATTTTAGGAGGCCTAAAAATGGCAGAGATAATTACGTTTTACAAGCTTACTCCTGAGGAAATAGACCTTTTAGGCGCTACAGATAATTCCAGCGCAAAAGAGGCTATAACTCCTGTCAATCGCACAACTGATAGCATAGAGGTAGGCAACTGCACCCAGGCAGACAGAAAAAATGAGGGAAACAGCAATCCTGAGGGAAACAGCAATTCTGAAGAAAATAACAATTCCGAGGGAAATAGCAATCCTGAGGGAAATAGCAATCCTGAGGAAAACAGCGGTTCCGAGGCAAATGGCAATCTTAGATTAGAGGCACTTGTTAATTTCCCTGGTGCCGCAGATGATCTTCACAGACTGGCATATTTGGCAGAAATTGCTGTAAATGCGGTAGTTGCGGACATTGTTCGCGGAAGTATCGCAGAAATCAGCATCATTGCAAGAGAAAACAACTTCGAGGTTCTTTTTGCAACAGCCGAGAGTTTCATTATGGGTGATTCTACTCGTAACGAGGTGTATGTGGCAACAAAAGAGGTTATCGAGAAAGCTCGTCAGAAAGCTCTCGAAACCATTGCGCGTGAAACGCTTGCAAGTGTTGCTGAAAGCTTCGGTGTTTCTATCGAGCAGGTGAAGGCAGTTATCTAACTTGCTTTAGTTCAGTGCAAAATTAGCTATCCTAGCCAGCAGACTGTTTTACAGGCTGCTGGCGTTTTCCTTTTTTAAAAGGTACAAACAAAAAATGCTGGATTATTTGTCAAGCAGAGAAAAAATGAGCTTATAAAATTTGAATTAAAAATTATCGTATGTTAAAATTATATCAAGGAATGGTGAAATATGGGAAATATAAAAGAAAGTGTTCATAAGGATTTTATTAAATTAAAAGATAATAGAGAAACGTATTTTGATGAGTTTTATAAAAACAATTACAACTTAGTGTATAGAATTTGTTTTTCTATTTTAAGGAATAAAGAAAATAGTGAGGATATAACTCAAAATGTTTTTGTTAAAATCCTAAAAATGCCAATAGAAAAACTACCAAGTGAATATGAATCATCATGGCTATATACGGTTTCAAAAAATGAAGCACTGCAGTTCATTAGAAGTAGAAAAGATAATGTATCAGATGCTGAGCTTGAAAACATTAAGAGCAATGATGATGGAATAGACAATATAATAGATAATGGTGATTATCAAGAAATAGTTAAAAAATTGAACAAGAAACAAGAGCAGATTGTTTCTTTGAGAGTAATATCCGACTTTACATTTAGAGAGATAGGACAGATTATGTGTATGCCTACAGCCACTGTTCAATGGCATTATTACAGCTCTATAAAGTATTTGAAAATAGCACTTTCAAATTTTGCTATGTTCTTAATTACATTTATGATTGGAGTAGGAGTACTTAATAGTGATGAGAAAAATAAAAAATCAGAAGAAAATAATGTAAATAGCGAAAATGAGCTAAAGGATCACCACATAATGGAAGATGGCATAGGTATTCAAGATAGCTCTACACAATCTAAAAATCAAGAATCAATATCTAAAAAGCCTAATGTAGATGAGATTATTCAGTCTACTTCGACAGCAGAAAATATGTCCGTTGAGACATCAAATGATAGCTTAGTGCATATGGGAATTTTTGGAATTGCAGGAGTTTTTTTAATAATTTCTATAATTTTTACAATTTTTCTTACAAAATACAAACAAAAGTTAAAAAGAAAAACATCTAAAGATTAAAAGTGAGGGTTTTTGTGTGAAAGTTCATTTTTTATACATTAGGAAAGTCATACTGACTTTTCCTAATGTATAAAAAAGGCCTTGCCGAAAACAGATGCACAGAAATTTTATTGCATAAAATTTCGCGCCGAACAAATTCACGGAAAATCGAAGATTTTCCGATTTGTTCTTTAATAAAATCTATTGTTCACATCAAAGCCTTAAAGAAAGGGTGTTTTTATGAAAATGAAAAGAAAGAGTTTTTTAGTAATTGTTATTATAATTATTATTGTATTGTGCGCAGGAGGAATATTGTATTTTATTCCACAATTAAGGAAAAATGCACAATCAAAAAAATATTCAGATTTTAAGTTAGCAGGCATAAATGAATCAAGACAATCAAAGATGTTAGATAATTGGGAATATGATGCGAAAAAAAGTAACAAAGACGCTACTTCATCAAAAAAATCTGTCCAATCTATAATATCATCAACAAATAGTGGTGCACAGACTATGGATTCAGCAGTAAGTGCACCATCTACTCAAGATTATTCTGCTAGTGATAGCTATATTGGATATTCTGTGGGTGGTGCTCAAAATATAAAAAATTTTAGAGAAAATATAAAAAATGGATATTTACCAATAACAACAGATATAACTTATAATGGAATATATTCTGAATATTACTTCGATACTGGCGATGTAAACAGAGCATCAAATGAAATGTTTTATCCATCATATTCTTTAGCTACATCTACTAACCCATTGACAGGAGAAAAAGAATATTATATGTCAGTAGGTCTGAATTCAAATATAAAAGAAAGTGATTTTCAAAGACCAAAGGTTAATTTGGTTATAGCACTGGATATTTCTGGATCTATGGGCTCTTCATTTGATTCATATTATTATGATAAAAATGAGAAATCTAATTCAGAGCACAAAACAAAAATGAAAATTGCAGAAGAATGTGTAAATAATTTAATAGATAAGTTAAATCCAGATGATAGAATTGGAATAGTTTTATTTGATAATCAATCATATGTTGGCACAAAGATATCTACAATTTTTGATACTGATAAAGAGAAACTTAAAGGACATATTTTAGAGATAGAGCCATGTGGCGGAACAAATTTTAGCTCTGGATATGACATGGCAACAGAATTTTTCGAAGAATACTTAAATACAGAAGATTATCAAAATAGAATTGTTGTAATAACTGATGCAATGCCAAATATGGGAGAAACAACATCCGATGGGCTATACAAAAAAATAACAGATAATGTTAAAGACAAAATATATACCTCATTTATAGGAGTTGGTGTAGATTTTAACACACAGCTAACAGAAAAAATGTCAAATATACGAGGAGCAAATTATTATTCAGTCCACAGCTCAGAAGAATTTAATTCAATTCTTGCAGAAAACTTTGATTATATGATAACTCCATTAATATATGACTTAGACTTATCATTTAAGTCAACATGTTATGAAATAGAAAATGTATATGGATCTGACTCAGTAGACAAAGGAACAGGAAATATTATGCATATAAATACATTATTCCCATCAGCGTCAAATAGTAGTGGGGAAGTAAAGGGTGGAATAGTGGTATTAAAATTAAAGAAGATTCAAGAGAATGGTGAAGATATTGAGCTTAAGGTATCTTATAAAGATGTTCAGGAAAAAGAGCATTCAAACCAGCAAAAGGTTATATTTAAGAATGAAAAAGATGATTATTATGATAATAAAGGTATTAGAAAAGCAATTGTACTGGCAAGATATGTTAATTTGATGAAGTATTGGATTGCATATGAAAGAACAAACGATGACGGATTTGGCACATATGCACATGAATATACCTATTCAGATGATTATGTAAGAAGTGCTCTTGGTGTAAATGAAAGAGTTTCTAAGAAATTAACAATAAGCGAAAACTACAAAAAGCAATTTAAAGAAATGAAAAGCTATATTGAAAATGAGATGAAAGAATTAAATGATAATGATCTTGAGAATGAAATTGACATACTAAATAAATTAATATAAGTTTTTGCAAAATGAAAACTTATAGCAGAGCATAGAAAGTAAATTAAAGTATTACAATTCACAGTCATAAAATTACATTATATCGCTGATCTTATATGAAATTAAGCTGTGAATCGTAACATTAAAGTTTCATACAAATATAAAATTTAATAAAAGCAAATGGTAATGTGTCAAAAAAAATAAATTCACATAGTATATACAAATGGATACTTTTATGAAAGGTGTGAGTATATAATGAATTTATTACTATTACTATTTGCTTTTCCTATTGCCACGATAATATATTCGGTGGTTTTACAAAAAATCATCAGATGTCCAATACTTGTTGCTTTAACGATTTTTGCGTCGTTTTTAATAGTAACATTTGCAGCTTTTGATGAAACTTTCTTAATTTATACAATTTTATATACGATAATTGCATATATTACTGCAATAATTACTAGATTAGCAAAAAATATATTTAGGAGAATAATCAGAAATCAAAATGATGATAACGAGTCAGAATGTTGTATGACTGAAAATGTAGGTAATGAAAATGATACAAATAATGGGTGCTGCAACGAAAGAAGTATATACGACAATTATAATTGGAGAAGATGCAGGCGATAATACATGATAAATAACAAATTTGAAAAAGGAAGACGTTTTTCCAATAGGGGAAGTTAGTATGATTCTACTGTAAGATAAAAAAGAGAACCGCAGTCACGAATGAAATGACTGCAGCCTCCCCACACTTAAAGGCCGAATAACGTGCCGATAAATGTGATTCCCCATACAGCGAGGTTTATGATACACCAAATTGCTGCAGGGACTAAAAGCCATTTAGCGAAGGAGAAAACGCCTCCTAAAAATGCTTTTAACTTTTTCATGTCAAACCCTCCTTTTAAAGTTACTTAATTAATGTTAACATAAAAAAAGAAAAAATGCAAATTTTGGATATCTATATGCTGAATAAAACAAAAGATAAATACAAAAGTTGACAAATTATGTAAAATAAACTATAATAAAAAGGTAGAAGTTTATTATAGGAGATGATGTATATGAAATCTAAAAAAGTATACATCGGTATTGTAGCAATTTTGATTTCTTTAGGTATAGTAATTGCTAGTGTATTCTATATTAAAGCTAATAACAAGGACGTAGAAGTATCACAATTTAATAAGGATATAGTAAACGAAGAAACTAAAGAGGCTATGCAAGAAACAGAAGAAGTAAAAAAAGAAAATACCGATGAAGAAAAAACGGAGGAAGAATCAAAAGAAGAAGTTAAAAAAGAAGAGCCTAAACAAGAGGTTAAGAAAACCGAAAAAAAGGTAGAGCAACCTAAAAAAGAATTTGTTGTTACAGATATTTCAAAGACAATGTATGTTAATGTTAACGATAGTCTAAATGTAAGATCTGGTCCAGATACGTCTTATAGTAGATTAGGATCTTTAAAAAGAGCTGATGAAATTAAAATTACAGGTGAAACTGGTGAGTGGTACAGAATATCATATAATGGCCGTGTTGGATACATAAAGGCATGTTATCTTTCAAGTACTAAGCCAGAGCCAATTCAACAACCTGAGCCAGAAATATATAGTGAACCTTCATCTGGAGGATCAACTATAAATAATTTGATTATAATTAATAGTAGAAACAATACTTTAAGATATTATGTAGGTGGAAGCTTACGTAGATCATACAGGTGTGCTACAGGTACGAGTGGAACACCAACACCACAAGGTAAATTTTCAGTATTTGAGAAATTGGTAGATAGACCATATTATAAACAAAATATTCCTGGAGGTGCTCCAAATAATCCACTTGGACCAAGATGGATGCAATTTAAGGGTGGTGGATATGCAATTCATGGAACCAATACAGAAAGTAGCATTGGAACAAATGCATCACATGGATGTGTAAGAATGCATAATTCTGAAGTAATAGAGCTATATGATATGGTTCCAATAGGGACAACTGTAATTGTAAAGAATACTTCTGAAAGTGATGAGCAAATTGCAGCTGGATATGGAATTCATATTGAATAGAAATTATTAGATAGGGTGAAGCAAAGTGATTTTATATATCATGAGCTTTATCCTTTTTTATATATTAGGAAAGTCATGCTGACTTTTCCGATTTGCTCTGGTTTATGATATATCAAAAATTATCAGGGTAATTTCATCAAATATTACAAATTAACATAATTTTGTAATATTTCCGATTACTTCTAGTAATAGTTCATCATTAAGTAAACAGTTAAACATATTTGATTTGACTGTTTTCTTTTTATCTTTTAAATATTTCTTAT
>JAGBAJ010000054.1 GCA_017939755.1 Clostridia bacterium
GCTGCTGATTTATAATCTGATTTGCTTCTTCTAATCGCTGCAATAAACTATTTAATTGTTTATCCTTTTCCTGCAGCTGTTTATCCTTTTCCAGTAATTGTCGATCTTTTTCCTGCAGCTGCTGTTCCAATAGATCTAATAAGCGTTCGCTGCTGTCCTTCTTTTCTTTTGGTTTGGCAGCAGCCTTTTCTTCCTGTTCAACTTCCGATTGCTCCGGTTCTACACCTGCTGCCGCTTCTACTTCATACAAAGATAATGCAGATCTTCTCAGAAATTTCTTTCCTTCAACCTCTTTAAAATATGGTTGCAAGGGGTTGTCTTTCTTATTCAACCTTTTGTAAATGCTTTGTTGTGAAACCCCTGCTATTTCAGCAAATTCTTTGATCGATATATACTCTGTTTTCAAGTTTTAAAACCCCTTTCAACTGGTTGAATTTTTTACCTTGATTTTAAACTGGTTTAGAAACCTTTTCAAGCCTCTAAAAAATCCCAGTATTTGTAAACTGTTGCTTTACTTAATCCAGTTTCTTTTATGCAGGCTGCCTTGGTTCCGGTTGGGTTCTGCTGCCGCCATTCTTTAACTTCCTTTTCTTTTGATGGGCGTCCCTCTCTTTTCATTTCTCCTGCTTCTTTTAAAATAGCTTTATTTGCTCTTGCTATTTTTAAGTGTAGATCCTGCTTTCTTCCATTTCTTTTATTCTTTTCTATCGGAATATCCGTTAAATTTACTATGCTATCAATAGGAAATGTGATGTAATTATCATTATACATTTCTAATGCTGCTAATGCGTCCTCTCTTGTAAAATGATTATCTTCTGATGTTGTTAATATATCTAAATGCTCTACAATCTTAAAAGCATCTTCTTCAAGTTGCTCTCTACTTACTCCGCATTTCTTTGCATAGATTGCTAATACCATAATAGAATAATAACGATGTCCTTCTGCAGCTTCATAATATATTCTGTTATACCACCAATTATATAAATCAACTTTACATTGCCATGTTCCTCTCGGCTGATTATTTACTATACGCTTTTCATACCACTCCGGATATTTGGCAGCAGCTTGTTTTAATGTCATGTTGCTTTTATATTTGTATTCTGTCATTCGATATTTTTCTAATACAAATTCGTTTAAATAATCTATGCTTACTTTATCGCCTATTTGAAAAGCTCTTGTCCTGCTGCCATTCTTGGTAATACCGCCTACCATTCTAAACCCTTGAAATAAGCTTTCAATTTGCGGTTTATCTGCTAATGATGTGATGTATTTATTCCAAATTTTTTTTGTAAGTGCCTTTTTAAGTTCTGCTAATTGCTTTGTTATATTTTTAAAGCATGGCAGCGGCTGCTCTAATTGATAATATAAATGCATACCAGTTCCGGAAGATACAATATAAGTTGGTTTAGGAATATATTCATTCTCTATCTGATAAAAGAAATCTGTTAAGTAATGCTGCTCTGTTACCCCATCTAAATCAATAGCAATAGCATAGATAAATCTTGCATTTGCTGCCTGTCTACTTCTTCCAGAATAACTTATCGGACTTATAATTATAAAATTATCGCTTTCCTGCAGCTGTTCCAACAGTTCCAAATCATCTGTAATGATATGTCGCAATGCATTTGATTTATCTCCGACTTTTGGTAATAGTTCTACAGCTATAACATTATACTTCCCCTGCTGCAGCTGCCCCTTTTCTTCCAGTTCTCCTACAGGAAAGATAGATCTATAAAAAACCATTGGTTCTATCTCGTCAAAGTAGTTCTCTAAATGCTTTAAGATCAATGCTGACATTGAAAAACCCCTTCCATACTGGCGTTATATTATCAATAAGTTTACATACCTTTTTCCCCTATTATAGACTATAAAATCCAATAGTCAAGCAAGGATCCATCTTTAAACTGGCAGCAGGCCGCTCTATTTTGCTCTATTTTTGCTTTAAAAAGTTTTTTTGATGTTCTGCCTGGCTAAAAAGAAAAACGCCGCAAAACGAATTTTGACGGCGTTTGACGGTTTTATTTAATTGTTTGTGCTGCAGCAGCTTATTTGTTTTTTACTGAAACGTATTTCTTTGCGGCTGCATCGTATTCAAAATTCTCTTTGAACCAACCGATACAGTTTGCAAAACCTTTTTTCTTTGGTTCTCCGCTCTTTAAGTATTTTGGTTCATCTGCAATCTTCTCAACTTTACCAGTTTTCTTGTTCTTCTGCATTCTGTTTGTTCCTGCCTGCTCATTGTATCTTGCTTCATATGTAGTCCAGTATGATTTATCATCTAAACTCTTAAGGAATGCTTCTACATTCTCTTTAGAATATGGATTTGCTTTCTGTTCTTCTGCTTTTTCTTCTTTTGTCTTTACTACTGGTTCTTTTACTACAAGTTTAAAACCTAAATCCATGTATTTTTTTACTTCTTTAGTTTCTTTTTCTGTTAATTTAAGAATAACCGCATGGATTTCATTACCAATAACTTTATAATTCTTTTCTTTTGCCATGATATAGCCGCCTTTCATTTGGTTTTATAGTGGTTTTATTATAGCATAATCATGTTTAAAAACAATAGCAGCAGGCTTTTCTTTCTTCCTGCTGCCGGTTCTCCAGTTCTATTGGTTCTCTTTTACAATTTCAATATATTTCTTTAATGTGTTTCTGCTGATATTGTGTTTATCCATTAAATCAACTTGTTTAATGCTTCTATCCTGCAGGAATGCTTTTATATCTTCTTTAAGTTCATCTGTCATTTTATCCAGTGTTCCTTGCTTTCTTCCTTGCTGCTTATCACTTGCAGCAATTCCATTTTTAATTCTATTTATTAAAATCAATCGTTCTTGTTCTGCTCGATCTAACTCCACGATGATCAAAAGCTTTACTGTGCTTTCTAAACTTGTCTTTGCTACAAGGTTCTGCTTCTCTGCTACGTTTAGCAGCTGCTTAATGTATGGTGTGCTTACTGTCTGATTATCAATAAATATCAATTCAATTCCTTTTTCCAGTAGTTCCATGTATTTTTTATATCCGTTTTCTGCTTCTCTTGTAAAGCGGCTAATATCTTTAAATACAATTACATCTCCACGCTGCAGCAGCTTCTCTAATCTATTCCATTCTTTTCTATTGTCAAAGTTCTTGCCGCTTACATCCTCTTTAAATTCTGCTACAAATTCGATTCCATTTGCTTCTGCATACTTTTTAATAGCTGATTCCTGTCTATTATACTTCTGCATTCCTCTCTCTTCTTTTGTTGATATTCTTTTATAACTAAAATAATTACACATGGCGGCTGCTCCTTTTCTATCATTTTAACTTATGTTTGTTTGACACTTTTATTATACTGTCAAAATAACCTTTTGTCAATATATTTTGACGCTTTTAATCATTACTTTTTTGTTTATAGTTATTTTGACAGTTGTATAACAAAAAAATGGCAGCAGGCTCCATTCTTGCTCCTGCTGCCATTTAATTTTACTTTAAAAGCTTTTCAATTTCTTGTGTTATCTCTTCTGCTACTTGTTCTTCAAAGCTTTTTAAGTCTTTCTTATCTATAATTATTTTTTGTTTTTCAAGTTCTTTTTGTTTTCTCTTTTGGTATTCTTCATACATCTTTTTTCTTTCCATTAAAAGGGCGTTTGTTCCGCTTTCATCTTCCGGTAAATAATCTATAAAACCTCTTTGGAAATTGTATCTATCTAAGTAATCTATTCCAGTAATCTTTGTTTGCATACTTTTAACCTCCTAAAAAAGATAAACAATCTGCAAGATTGTTTATCTTTTATTTGTATTATTATGTATTCTTTGTATTATTTCTCTATTAAAAATTGGTATAGCTCTATACCAGTTTTTGTGATAGCCTATACCATTTTTTGGTATAGTCCTGCCCCAATCTTTGGGTATCATTAAAAAACAAATTGTTTATCCTGCTGCTCATTTGATGTTTTATGTATTGTAATTGTTGGCTGCTCTTCTTCCTCTTCTTTTGGCAGCTCATAAAAATCATAATGATTAGAATTTTCTTTTGCTCTAACTAAAAAACCTTTATTTTCCAGTTCTTTAAATACTGTTGTATAGGTATTCTTACTAAATCCGCACCATTTAAGCGTATCTACTTTGCTTAATGCAAAGGTATAATTGTTTTGGTTCTTCCCTAAATACACCCACATTTTAAATGCGTTAGGTGTTAAGCTGCTCATAGCAATTTCTAATGCATTCAAGTTTATAGCAGTAAAATGTTCTGCAGCTTTCTTTCCGCAGGGTTCTTTTTTTGTTGTAATCGTTCTTTGATTTGCCACGGTTTCCAATGTTCTAATACTCCTTTTAATAAATCTATTTAAGCTGCAGCATTCTCTTTTTGTTCCTGCTGCAGTAGTTTCTTGTGCAGTTCTGCGTGTTCTTTCTTGGTTAAGCAGCAAAGGTTCTCTGCTCTGTTATCTCGTTTATCTCGGTTCTTGTGATGGACTTCTATCTTTCCGGAATAATTCTCACAAAAATATTCTGCAACTAATCTATGCACTTTAAAAGTCTTTGTATCATACTTCCCCTTGGTTCCGGTTCTCCTGCTTAACTTAACACTCAAATATCCTTTTGCTGATCTGAACGGCTGAAGCAGCTTCTCTTCTCCTATTAAGCTCTTTACTCTTCCATAGCTGCTTATTTGATAGCGTGGAAAGTCTTTGATCACTTTCCATTCTTCTTTTTTTAACAAAACAATAAATCTCCTTTCTACGATAACTTCTCTCGTAGAAAGTGAAATTTTCCATGTGTTATTTATTTGTTTTTGTCCATGTGTGTATCAAAAAATTATTGGCAGCAGGCTGCCGCTCTTTATTCTGGTATATATAACTCGTTTGCAATAGCATTTAGTTGTTCTTTCTTTTGATGTCCTAAATTATAGTAACCGCTTAACCAGTTATAAAAGCTCTTCTCTGTTATTTCTAATAGATCTGCGATCTCATAATAATTATCTATTGCCTGTGTAGCTTTTAATAATCTAACTTTTTTTCTTAATGCTTCATCATTCATTTATCTTTTCTCCTTTAATGTATTTCTCCATGTAATACCCTAAAATTAAAAGCTGCAGCAATACAATGTGATTGCCGCAGCTCATTAAAAAGAGTATTTATTGTTCTATTGGATATTAAAAATTATTTCTTATACTTTTTCATGTTTTGTCCATACGGGGATATTTTCGGGAAAAAAAATTTTTTCCTCTTAATTTTCTGTTATACGTGGGCTACTTTCTTTCTGAAATACGCTTTGTATTTACATGGATTTTTCTTCTTTATTATCGTCCTTATATAATGTCTCTAATAAATCTTCATATTGTTTTTCATGATAACTTGCTAAACATGGATATATAAACATGAATAAATAGCATATAACAACAACTAAAATACTTGCTCTTTCATTATATTTCCAAATAGTAGTATATTTGTAATTGTTTAATAACATATCTAATAATATGCTTGTCATAAAAGTAGCATAAAGAAACCATGTTATATAAACTTTAGTAATCTTTTTAATTTTCTTCTTTTTCATTTTAATTCCTCTATAAAAACCTATCAAAAATTTTAAAAATTGATTTCTTTTTTACTGGTTCGCTTTCTTTTATTACTTCTTCAGTTTTAATTTTATCATCTATTTCCAATAATGATTTTTTATCTATAGCGGTTAATTGCTGCTGCTGATTTATAATCTGATTTGCTTCTTCTAATCGCTGCAATAAACTATTTAATTGTTTATCCTTTTCCTGCAGCTGTTTATCCTTTTCCAGTAATTGTCGATCTTTTTCCTGCAGCTGCTGTTCCAATAGATCTAATA
>JAGBAJ010000055.1 GCA_017939755.1 Clostridia bacterium
AAAAGCACTTAGCATTGATGCGGTTGATTTTTTAGCTAGTAAGGCTGATATTGTAGTCATTGCTTGCAATACTGCTACAAGTGCTGCTGTAAGCGACCTTAGAGAAAAATTTAGCATACCAATTATAGGGATGGAACCAGCAGTAAATCTAGGCAAAGATGCAGATGGAGATATCTTAGTTATCGCTACGCCTGCTACGATAAAAGGTGCAAAACTAAACGAATTACTAAAAAAATCAAATTTAAATAATAAAACTCATCTTCTGCCAATGCCTAAGCTTGTAGAATTTGCTCAAAATATGGAATTTAACTCACCAAATGTTAAAGAGTATATAAAAAATCAAATATCTAAATTTAATAGCAAAAATATATCTCTTTTAGTCTTAGGCTGCACACATTTTAACTACTTTAAAGATAGCTTTATAGACTTAATGCCAAATTCTAAAATAGTAGATGGAGTCGATGGAACCATAAGGCAGATAAAAAGAAAAATAGATGAGCTTAATAGTAAAGGCAAAAATTTAGATACAAAGCTACTATACTACTCATCAAAAAAGCAAAAAGATATAAATCAAATCACCTCGCTACTTACAAGACTAGAGAAGATGGCTAAGGTCTAAGATTATGTTTTATATATTATCGCTAAACTTCAAAAATACAAGGTGTGACAATCTTTTTAAATTTTCTTTAATTTTGTCTTAATTAGTAAAATTATCCAAAATCTACAAAAGCAAAATTTTACACTATTCTTATAAATTTAATTTTGAATTTTCATTCAATCTATCTTTGGCAATATTATAATAATTTTTAGATAATTCTACGCCAATAAATTTTCTACCCAGGCCAACCGATGCAACGCCTGTACTACCGCTTCCCATAAATGGATCAAGTATCAAATCACCGCTATTAGTATGATTTTTTATAATTTCTTGCATAATTTTTAGACTTTTTTGTGTTGGATGACCAGTTTTTTCTTTACCACTAACTATAGGCGCACTATATAATGACCTTAAATATGATATATTTTTAGGCTTATTAAAAACCCATTTTGAACCATTCATAACTGCCCAAATTGCAAATTCCATATCTTGAACATATCGCCTATTGATATTTCGTGGCATTGGATTGCTTTTTTGCCAAACTAAAATATCCTTTACATCGCACCCAGCACTCTCTAATGAATCACAAATATAACTAATAAATCTATAAGAACAGAATATAATTATAGAGCCATTTCTATCTAAAATTTGCACATAACTTTTAATCCAGCCGTATAAATCAAAATTTTTATCCCATTGTCCAAAATCCACACCTATGCGTTTTGAATTTTTCATAGTAGAAAAATTATTATCCTTAGATATGTTATATGGTGGGTCTGTAATAATGTGATTTACCTTTATTCCTTGTTTAATAAAATTTTCTATTATAGAATAAGAATTGGCATTGTAAATTTGATAATTTTCTCCAGCAAAACTCTCTTGATAAATCTGCTCTATTATACTGTCTGCAATTGCTTTGGCTAATAGCGGGGGAACAGCATTGCCAATTTGCTTACAAATTTGAGTCTTAGTTCCTTTGAAATGAAAATTATCATCAAAACTTTGAATTCTAGCCGCCTCTCTTGGCGTAATTGCTCGGTGTAAATATGGGTGCGAATTTCTACCATTACTAGGCGTATCAAATCTAGTATCAATCGTTGGACTAACTTCATCCCACACTAGTCTCCCCCAAGTTGTAGAAAATTTTTGCTTTCCATGAAGGTGCATAGGTAAGCACTCTTTGCCACATTCTGGTGCTATCATTTTAAGTTTTTCAATGGCTATAGGCGAATGATTAGAAGCAACATGATATTGGAGTTGAACACCTCTCATCAGCTTTTGATAATCGCTTTGTGGTTCAAACCTATACTCATCATATATATACCCTTGAGAACTATCTAAATAACTCAAATCACTAATAGCATCTCGAACGCTTACTATATTATCATATGGCTTGGGAAAATCTATAAAATATTCTTTATGAGCAATAAAAAATACTCTCTCTCTATTTTGTGGAACACCATAATCTTTAGCATTTAAGATCTTACAATTTACAACATAACCCATATTTTTAATGGTTTTTGTTATCTCATCCCTAAAAAAACCATTGGCGGAATTATATAAATTCTTAACATTTTCTATTATAAAAATATCTGGTTTAATCTCTTTTACAATATCTAGATACTCTTTAAAAAGAAAATTACGCTCATCGGCTAAGCCTAAATTTTTACCCTTTAAACTAAAACCTTGACAAGGGGGACCGCCTATAATCATATTTACTTTTCGAATTTTTGCTAAATTTATAATATTTTGCTTAACATCACTATTTGTTATATCCCCGCAAATGCCAGTAGCTTCTGAAAAATTATAATTAAAAGTCTCTATCGCTGCAGGTTCAAAATCTAAACCAATGAGAGTTTTAAAATTATTATTTTGCTCTAGACCATAAGAAAAGCCACCGGCACCACAAAATAAATCAAGTATCCTATACACTTTTTATCCTTGAGGGATTAATTTTTTATCCCTCGAATTATATTGAAATTTTTCTTTATTTCCTATAAAATAGAAAGTAAAAATTATTCAAGGTTTAAATATGAATTACTTAAAAGTTTCTGAATTTATAAATTCAACAGATGAGATGCCGTTTTTGCTTGGAGCGTTTTTTGGTAGATATCAATTTAGTAACGATAATAAATTTATCTATACACTATCAACTTACAAAGCATCAAAAAAGCTATCGGCGGATGAAAATGATAAATTTTATTTGGCTAGCAAGGACGAATATCTCAAAAGATTAAATTTGCAAAGTGAATTACCATGGCATAAAAATGAAAATAAAAACATAAAAAATGCTGAATTCATATTTATATTAGAAAACGACTTAAATTTAACTCCAAGTAAATTTTATTCTAAATTATATATAAAAATCTTATCGAGTGATTTTATAAGCAATAAAGCCGAAATGGAAGCCAAGAAAAAATTTACCAGAGCATTTTTTGAACTTAGAGGTAGCATAGATACTAGTCGCCCTTTGCTCGCTAAAGATTACTTTTATAATAACGTTTCTGAGTTAAAGCGAATTAGTCTGTTTTTTGATAATATTGGAATTTCTATTAATGTATTAAATATAAATTTTAGAGATTTACAAGAGCAATTCATATCAGGAGAAAATAAAAGGAATACTCAATTAAGAGTAAATTTATATTGGTACTTATCACAATTAGGGCTAATAAACCCATACAAGGCCAGGATTGTTAAAAAGATTTATAATATAGATTATAATGATAGCAACAATGGAGTTTATACTTTTGAATGCCAAATACCAGAATTTAGTAATAATAGCTTTGCAGATAGAGTAAACTTTTATGCTAGTCGAATTTTAAATCAAGACCTAACTCAAAGAGATATTGATAATCTACGAAAAGAGCTAAATTTTGATGATAATGTCAATCAAGATTTTAAAAGAGATATGAACATTATAAACGTTGTAAAATTTCAAACTGAAGACGAGTGTGCGGCATGCAAAAATATATATGATATCAAAGATAGAAGCTTTGCACTAAGAAAACATCCACAAAGATGGTATACCGAAATTCACCACTTTGTCTCGGTTGGAAAAGAAAAACAGCTAGATGTTATTGAAAATTTAACCAAATTATGTCCAACTTGCCACAGAGCTTTAGGCAAAGGAAAAGCTAATCCAGATTATCAAAAAGAGTTAATATCAAATATAATTGATGCAAATCCTAATAATTTTGAATTTGCTTGTTTGATTTTTGAAAGCAATAATAAAGAAGAAATTATTCAAAAAGTATATGAAAACTTAAAATAAATCTGTTTACTGCCTAATTATAATATTATTGCAATGACAAAATCAATATAGCAATCTTTTTAAATGTGTTTTAAAATTGTGAATATTAAATTCAGAATTTTAAACCATTTAATTATTTTAAATGTCAAATTTTATTTTTGCTATTTACTAAAATTATTGTGCTTATTTAATTTGCCTATAATAATAAACACTACATAGTAAGCAATAAAAACCACACAAAGTGAAGTTAAAGTACTAAAAAAGATAAAATCAACCACCAAGCCTTATAAGTTACAAGGCTTGTAGCAATAAAAATTATAACCTACTCCACCGTTACGCTTTTTGCAAGATTGCGTGGCATATCTACATCATTACCTAATCTAATAGATATCTCAAATGCAAATAACTGCAACACAACCATAATCTCAAAAAACTCACTCATAGGATGAGAGTGCGAATTAATCCTAATAAAATCATCGCTTAGCTCAAATTCAATCGGAGAGATAGTCGTGATAAATGCATCTCTAGCTGCAAGCTCTTCGACGTTTGATTTAGTCTTATCATATAAGATGGTTTGTGGTAATAAAGCAATCGTATATAGCCCCTCATCTGCTAAGGCTATTGGCCCATGCTTCATCTCTCCAGCTGGATAACCTTCAGCATGCAAATAGCTAATCTCTTTTAATTTTAACGCACCTT
>JAGBAJ010000056.1 GCA_017939755.1 Clostridia bacterium
CAAGCAATTTATTATATAGTTATTTTGTTAGATAAATAATCTAACCGCCCCTAGAGATAGGGGTGCAAGTCTTTGTAGAATTATAGCTTGTTTTGTTAAATTTTACAATATGGAAATAATAAAATCTATACCAATTGAGCTGGTTACTCTTATATGGGGTTCTATGGTAACGCTATTGCTGGTTTTGCATAATAGAAATATAAAAAAACTAGATAAAAAAATCAAGGAGCTAGAAAATGCCAAATAGCCCGAAAGAGTTCTTAAAACAACGACGAGCCTTACAACAGGCTACGGCTAAAGAGCGTAAAGGTTTAAGTATGACGACAATTTCAGATATTACTGGCATTCCATATGATACTCTAAAGTCTTGGAAAGTAGCTGGTGGATATAGAGAAAAGCTATTTTTGTGGTTAAAAGATAGTGATGAGAGTGAGCTGATAAAGCGTTTTGAGTAAACAATGAAAGCATTTGATGTAGCGGCATATATAATAAATTTATGTATTGAAAAAGGTAGCCCGGTCTCAACAGTCGTTATTAATCAAAACACATATAACATAAGCCACACAGATAATGTTATATTTTCTATCAATGCTGATGATGCTAAAAAGATAAGTCAAAATGCGGAAATTATCGCTAAAATAGAGCAGTCCGAACAGTCTAAGGCTTATAAAAATGTCTTAATAGATTTTAAGGTGGTAAAAGATAGTAAGCAAATAGTCAAGGATAAGGCTATTTGCGAAGCTGTAGTAAAAAGAGCCGTGCCAACAGAGGTTATAAATCACAGCGATAAAGATCTAATAAACAAAAACCTTTTTGATAATTACTATCTTGTAGATTTACTTGCATTCTCGGCTGAAGGCAATGTAAAATTTACCAAGTTACAAAACTACATAGCATAATACCAAAAGAAAAGGAATAATAATGGCAGATGATAACTTAATAAAATCAACTTGCAAAGAGCTAAATTTAACCTATAAACAGCTTGGTGAGGCGATAGGGTATAGCGAGAGTGCTATTAATAACGCAGCAAGGCAAGAAAAAATTAGTGAGCCACTTACTAAAGCTATTGAGCTTTATAAAGAAAATCTAAAACTAAAACAAGAATTAACAGATTTCCATACTCTAAAAGCTATTTTATCACGCTAAACATTAACCGACGCAATTTTGCGTTGGTTAAATCTACTTAAAAACACAAATCGAGTGCTTATATTTTTATAAAAACACTTATTAAAATTAAATCTAAAGGAGCAAAATGACAAGCGAAGAATTAAAAGCGTTTTATAGAAACATTTAAAAGCCCTTTAAATAGGCTTTTCATACTTTTTAATAATGCTTAAAAGCTCATCTAGGGTTTTACCTTTTTCGTAGTTTTCTAGCCAACTATCAACCCAACCTGGCAAGGTGTTTGTTTGCTTCCAATTTGTTACGCCTGTATAACTCATTTTAACCATTTGAGAAAAATCTTTTTTGCTTAAATCGATTGATTTTAGTTTATATTCAAATTCATCATAATTCATTTTATACCTTTTATAAATAAAATATTTGTTATTTTACAAAAAAATAACTAAAATATTTATAAAACTATTGACAATATAACTAAAATATGTTATAATTCACTC
>JAGBAJ010000057.1 GCA_017939755.1 Clostridia bacterium
ATAGAATAACAATGAACAGAAGTAAAGGTAGAAATACCTTTATTTTTATTGATGAAATCTATTTATTATTCCAACACGAATATTCAGCAAACTTCCTATTTACTTTATGGAAGCGTGTCCGTAAATATGGTGCATATTGTACTGGTATAACACAAAATGTTGATGACTTATTACAAAGCCATACTGCAAGAACTATGTTAGCAAATTCAGAGTTTATTGTAATGTTAAATCAAGCAAGTACAGATAGATTAGAACTCGCAAAACTATTAAATATATCTGAATTACAAATGGGATATATCACTAATGTAGGTGCAGGACGAGGACTATTAAAAGTAGGTAGTTCATTAGTGCCTTTTGTAAACAAGTTCCCTACAAACACTAAACTTTATAAATTGATGACTACAAAACCGGGCGAAGGTAATTAACAATTAGGAGGTGGTTATCTTGGCAGATATAAAAGTCAGAGAAGTAGCAAAGAAAGGCGTAAAAACCATTAACAAAGCAGTAGTGCAAACTGAAAGATTTAAAGATACCATAGTTAGAACAAAAGAAAAAGCAGAAGAAAGTGTTAGCAATGATATAAATGCTAATGAATATGCTAGTAATAAGATAAAGTTTGCAACTAATAGAGGAGTTGATGAGGGTATTCATCAATTCAATAAACAAGGACAAAAGTCTTTGATGAAAACGAAAGAAAATTATCAAAAATCAAAAGCAAAGATAAAAGCCTTTAAGAAAAAAATGCAAGGCAAGAGTAAAGCCAAATCAACAGTTAAGAATACTAAAACTGCAATTAAAACAAGTAAAGAAGTAGCAAAGAAAGCCGAAAAAACTGCAAAAGAAACAGTTAAGGCTAGTAAGAGAGCAGCACAAATAGCAAAGGAAACTGCAAAGAGAACTGCACAAGGGATTAAGTTAGCAGTAAAAGCAACAATATCTGCAATAAAAGCAATCATTGCCGGAACAAAAGCATTGATTGCTGCTATTGTTGCAGGAGGTTGGGTAGCAGTTATTGTAATAGTAGTTATTTGTTTAGTAGGACTATTAGTTAGTTCTATATTTGGAATATTCTTTTCAAGTGAGAAAACAAGTGCAAATGCCGTCACAATGAATGAAGTAGTAGCAGAGTGTAATCAAGAGTTTGCAAATAAAATTCAATCCATCCAAGACTCAAATGCACACGATGAGTATGTTTTAGATGGTAGTATGGCTTCTTGGAAAGATATATTACTTGTTTATACTATAAAGCAATCAAATGGAAAAAATGAAACTGATGTCGTCACTATGGATGATAATAAAAAGAAAGTATTAAAAGAAATATTCTGGGATATGAACAGTTTATCTTCGGAAGTTAAGGAGGAAACTGTTACAGAAAGAGGAGTTAATACAGATGAGGAACCGACAGAAGTTGAAAAGAAAGTGTTGCATATAAAAATAACTTCTAAATCAGTAGAAGATATGAAATCACAATATAATTTTAATACGGCACAAAATAATCAGTTAGCCGAATTATCAAGTGATAAATATTCTAGTCTATGGGGTGGAGTTATTTATGGTAGTAATGGATCTGGCGAATATGTTAATTGGAGGCAAGGCGACCCGAGTTGGTCTAATGTAAGAATAGGAAATACAAGTAGTACGGTAGGTAGAATTGGTTGTCTTGTGACATCTATTGCAATCTTAATTGAAAAGTCCGGAGTTAATACAACAATAAGTCCATTTAATCCCGGAACTTTTGTAGAAGCACTTAATAAAAATAGTGGATTTGATGGAAGTGGAAATCTTCAATATGCTGCCGTTAGTAAAGCAGTACCGGGCTTTAAATATGTTGGTAATGTTAATTTAAGAGGAAAATCCAGAAGTGAAAAATTGGCAACTATATCACAATATTTTAGTCAAGGGTATTATCTTACAGCAGAAGTAAAAGGTGCAACACAAGGTAGCCAACATTGGGTTGCTATTACAGGAGTAGATTCAGTTAATGTTATGATGGTTGACCCTGCTTCAAGTCAAACAATAATGTGGAATGCTTATGAGGTAGGTAAGACAACACAATTTAATTATTTTAAGGCAGAATAAAATGATATTTTCTATAATAAAATTGTTCATAGCAATATTACTACTGCTCATAAAAATAGATAAGGTTATTTCTAAAATTAAGAAATAACCTTTATACATTTATAAATATTTTAAATATACTTGTTAGAAAAAAGTGAATATGATATAATCACACGAGAAAAATAAATAAATCGGAAAATAGTAATATTACGATGTAATTAAATATTAAAAAAGTGTGATATAATAGTATTAGGAAGTGATAATATGGGTAAAGTAATATTAGTATGTGGAAAAATTTGTAGTGGTAAAAGTTACTATTCAAAGAATATAAAAGAATCTTTAAATGCAGTAATTATATCGCCAGATGAAGCTACTTATGAATTGATAAATAATGAACAAGGAGAATTTTATAATGTATTCTCTGAAAGATTAAATAAGTATTTAACAAGAAAAGTTGGCGAAATAGCAAAAGCAGGTGCAAATGTTGTATTTGAAAGAGGACTTTGGTCAAGTAAAGATAGAAAAGAAATAAGAGAATATTATAAAAATATTGATGTTGATTGTGAAATACATTATGTATGTGTTGATGATGAAACTTGGAAACAAAATATTCAAGAAAGAAACCAACGAGTTTTAGATGGTAATGGTGGATCTGATTTTTATTTAGACGAGGGACTGATGAAAAAGTTAGAATCTAAATGGGAAGAACCAACTGAAGATGAGTATGATGTTATTTATAAAGTTGATAGATCAAAAAAACTAAAATAAACTAATCGCAATATTAAGATATTCCCGTTCCAACTGATGAGAGAAATCTCATCTTTTTTTAGTAATCTTGCGATGCTTTACTTTTGTATAAAATAGGTATATAATTAAGTATGAAAAGTATAACTTGTTATACTTTAAAGGAGGCATATATGAAAGATAAATTTGTGGGTATTGCTAAAGTTGGAGAAAAAGGACAAATAGTAATTCCTAAAGAAGCAAGAGATATGTTTGATATTAAACCTGGAGATACTGTTGTAGTTTTATGTGATAAAAAGAAAGGAATGGCTATTGTTAAATCTGAAGTATTAGAAGATACTATGGATAAAATTATGCCAGATGGTAAATAATATGTATTCAATTGAAACAAAGAAATTAACTAAAAAGTTTAAAGATAAAATTGCAGTAAATGGAATAGATTTAAATATTAAACAAGGTGAATTATTTGCACTTTTAGGAACTAATGGTGCTGGAAAAACTACAACAATTAAAATGTTATCAGGATTAATATTACCAACTTCTGGAAGTATTAAAATCCTTGATATGGATATGAAAAAAGATATATTTAAAATAAAAGAAATATTAAATGTTTCACCACAAGAAACTGCTATTGCTCCAAATTTAACCGTAAAAGAAAACTTAGAATTTATGGCTGGAGTTTATCAGATAAAAGATAAAGATAAAAAGATTAATGAATTAATTAAAATGTTTAAATTAGATGAAGTATTAAACAAAAGATCAAAAACTTTATCTGGTGGATGGCAAAGAAAAGTATCTATTGCAATAAGCTTAATTAATGATCCTAAAATATTATTTTTAGATGAACCTACACTTGGTTTAGATGTTATTGCAAGAAAAGAATTATGGAAAGTTATTTATGAATTAAAAGGTAAAATAACAATAATTTTAACAACTCATTATATGGAAGAAGCAGAAAGTTTATCAGATAGAATCGGTATAATGGCAAATGGTAATATTGTTGAAGTTGGAACCTCTAAAGAATTAATCAATAAAACTAAAGCTAAAAATTTTGAAGATGCCTTTGTATCAATTGCAACTGGAGGTGAGTTATAATGAGAATGATTAATTTTGCTAGAAGAAATTTTAAAGAATTAATTAGAGATCCTTTAAGTTTAGTATTTGA
Source organism: Clostridia bacterium (assembly GCA_017939755.1). Lineage (GTDB taxonomy): Bacteria > Bacillota > Clostridia > TANB77 > CAG-508 > CAG-492. The sequence continues at coordinate 3,968 of JAGBAJ010000057.1, forward strand.
AATAGCATTACCAATATTTTTATTATTTATATTTCAGCAAATAAAAATACCTGGAGATACATATAAGCTTGAAAATTTTACTCCTGGAATCATTATATTTGGATTTTCTTTTATTACTTTATTTACATCAACATTAGTAGCAAAAGACAGAGGATCATCATTATTGATAAGACTTGGAACTTCACCAATGAAATCAAGTGATTATATTTTAGGATATATATTATCTTTAATACCAATCATCATTATACAAGATTCATTATTTTTTATAGTTGCTTGTTTATTAGGGTTAAATATTAGTATAAATATAATATTAACTATTATAGCATCAATATTTGTTTCAATATTATTTATAGCATTTGGGATATTAATTGGTAGTCTGGTAAGTGAAAAAGCATCAGGTGGAGTTGGAAGTATTATTGTACAGCTAGTTTGTTTTACTAGTGGAATGTATTTTTCAAAAGATTTAATTGGAAATGGATTTGCAAAATTATGTGAGTTATTACCTTTTGAAAGTGCTTTGAATATAATTAAGGGTGTATTAAATAACAATTATGATATTTTATCAACAAGAAATATAATTGTATTTGTTGCCTATACAATAATCATATTGATACTATCTATTATAGTATTTAAAAGGAAAATGATTGGTGATAATAAGTAATCGTAAGATTAAGATATACAGAGCGGATGATAATACGTTTTTGTATGGTATAATATAAAGTGTAAGACAAATAGTAATTTGTAAAGGAGGTATTTATGGGAATAGAACATTCGCAAAATTATTTACATAGTAAACAACTTGTAGCGACTTTGTTATCAAAGAGTAATATTTGTAACGACGATATTATAATTGAGATAGGTCCTGGAAAAGGAATTATTACCATTGAACTTGCAAAAAAAAGCAAGCAAGTTATAGCAATAGAGTTTGATGCGAAATTAGCGAAAACTTTATCTGAAAAGTATAAAGAATCTAAAAAAGTTCAAATAATAGAGATGGATTTTTTAAAATATAAAATATCAGTAAAAGAACCATATAAAGTATGTGCAAATATTCCATTTAACATAACTGCTGATATTGTGAAAAAGGTATTTGAAGCCGATAATCCTCCTGAAGATATATATTTCATAATGCAGTATGAGGCTTTTCTCAGGTATTCTGGACAGCCCTTTTATAACGAAAGTTTGAGGTCTCTTTTATACAAACCTTGGTTTTCCGCTGAATTGATTTATGAGTTTAAACCATCAGATTTTTATCCTGTGCCAAATGCACGAATATGTTTTGCTCACTTTCAAAGAAAAACATCTGCTGATGTTGAGGATGCGATAGACTATAGAAATTTTCTGTCATATATATTTTTAGCATCTGGAAATACTTTCAAAGATAAAACAAAAAAATTGTTTACTTATGAGCAACAAAAACGCATTTGCAAGTTTTTAAAAATTAAATTAGAGTCAACGCTTACTGAAATCTCATACGATGGATGGCTGTACCTATATGATGTTTTTCTTAAATTTGTTTCCAACGAAAAAAAAGCTATTATATTAAATGCTGAACAAGACATGAAAAACAATCAAAACAAGATTCAAAAAAAACATCGAAATCGTAATCATGGTTATTGGAAATTTGAAGCTAAGCGCCAAAAAAAATTAAAATTTGAAAATGGAAAATAAGAATTTTATCAGTAGCTATATTTCAAATTTCTATATTATTAGCAATAGTGTAAACAAAAAAGTTGA
>JAGBAJ010000058.1 GCA_017939755.1 Clostridia bacterium
TATACATATACATATACTTATATTTGTACTTTTTCTTTTCATATCGCCCGTGGTGGCGATGCCCGCAGATAAACAGAATTTTTCAGGCAAGCGAAGCATCGCCTTATTTATATGATAATTAAATATTTCATATTTAGAATAACTAGAATAAAGATTTTACGAAACTGTTACATTTTTAAAATCAACGGTATCAAAAAAAAACAATATCGGCCGACTTTTTTAATCAATATCATTTTCAAATACCCGGGGTATTTCATTTCTGCACCCCCGAGGTCGCTTCGCCGCAGATAAACGAAAATTTTTGCGAAGACAAACGGGCGAAGCGAATATATATTTATGATATATTTTATATTATAAAATAATAAGGAAAGAATAAATATTTTACGAAACTGTTACTTTTTGATAGAAAAAATAAGGTTGCCGGCCCCGAGGCCAAGCCCTTAAGCCCCGGCAATAATATAATAAAATATAATAATAAAATTTCATTTGATTTTTGCAAAGCCGGATGGATTCGAAGGCAAGGCTTTGCACATCGCCTCCTACGGACTACCAGGCGATGTGTCCCCTTTGGCAAAGCCTTGCACTTCGAATCCCCTTTTGTTACCCATCTAGCCTAATGATTGTCACAGCAAGCTGTTGCACCCCTTTGCATGTCGTTTCACGACATGTCCCCTGCGGCAAAGGGGTGCAAGTCGACCTCCATTCTTCCGGTCGACTGACAATCATATGGCAGATGGGTAACAAAAATCCCTGTATGCAAAAATCAAATCAAATGAAATTTGATTCTTGTAAAAAAATAATAGGTGATAAAAATGTTTAAAATAGGAGATTTGATGTTTGATGATAGCAGGTGGGATATAAAAAACCCAGAAAATATCATTGGACTAACAGCAATAATGTACGATGCAGTCGTTGAAGATGAAAATCATAATATGATTGTTTGTGGTAAAACTGAAATAAACCAATTTTTAGATAAAGAATTAGCTGAAGCTTGTGAAATAGATTTAGATACTTTAGAAGGTGAAATATATGCTTAATAAATTTATAAGAGATTTAACAAATGCTGGAGCATGTCCAACATTAATAAGTAATATATTATTTAAAGTAAATAAAGATGAAGGAGAAATTAAAAACCAAATCGAAGTTATAGTAAATAACTTCGAATGTAATGAATGTAATGCATGTGAATTATAATTTAAAGGTGAAACAATGCAACTCGTTAAAACAAATATATACGGTAAATGCATATATTTAGAATATGCGGCAATGATTGATGTAGATGAATATTGTTTAACAATTAATTGTTTAACAGAAAGACAATTAATTACTTGGAGTCATATATTATAAATATGACTCTATTTTAAATACAGGTGATAAAATGAGTCAATGGTTAAAAGAAAAATCAGACTTAAGAGAACCTATGGATATTTGGATATATACTCAAATGGAAAAATGGGTTCCAAATAAAGATTTTATATGGTATATGTCTCACATATGCTACTTATATGATATATTATATATTTAAAATTGGCGGGCGAAATCCTGTAAAACTATTATTATTTTTTCTGGTGGTAAAATGAAATTGAATCATGAAGAACAACTCAAAAAATTAGGAGACCTAGGATTAACTAGACATCCTTTAGAAGAAGACGATTGTTGGGGTATATTTGCTTCAACACAACAAAAAGCGGTTAATAGATTTATGGAAATAAAAAAAGTATTTCCACATGCAACTCCAGTAAAACTTAAAGGAAATGCATATGGAGATTTTGGAGTTGATTTATATGGAGAGTCTATTTAACTCTCTATATATATTCTTTTTAAAAAATAACCCTCCACTCGCCTGTCGGCTCGTTCCGGGTCGCACCAGCTGCGAAATGATAAAATTTTTCGAGACCGCAGCTACTGTGCGACCAGACAAGGGAAATGCTGGACGGAGGAGTGGAGACTGGTTGCTCCAGCTAACCGCCTTGACACTCCCTCAAACCCACCCTAAAAACCTATTCACCCAAGGACTTTCAGCCTAGGAGACCGGAGGACATCCATCCCGCTGTACCGACCCCGCCCTATTGTTTCGCTGAGCCTCCTCCCCTCGACTCAGCGATATATATAGATATATATTTTATATATAAATATAATAAAAATAAGAAAATATATACGAAACTTTTATATTTTAAAATTTGCGGGCCCTGAAGCCACTCCCTAAAGCCCGCAAATAGAATAAAAAAATAAAGGTAAAATAAAAAAATAATAAAATAAAAAATAGTTGAATCGCATTTGCTTTGCAAGAACCTGATTCCCGACTCAAAATGCTTTGCACATCGCCTCCTACGGACTACCAGGCGATGTGTTCCCTTCGGCAAAGCATTTCAAGTCGCTCTCGAGGGTAGTTGTCCTTCCAGCCTAATGTTTTTCGCAGCAAGCTGTTGCACCCCTTTGCATGTCGTTTCACGACATGTCCCCTGCGGCAAAGGGGTGCAAGTCGACCTCCATTCTTCCGGTCGACCGAAAAACATATGGCAGAAGGCCAACATACCTCAGAACCGTGCAAAGCAAATAAAAATGCGATTTGCACTTAAAATAATAATAGGAGTTAAATAAAATGAACTATACAAAAGAACAAATAGAAAATATTCGTAAAATAGTTGGTAAAAAAATAGAAGACCTTGAAAATTGGGAAATTGAAGAAATTGAAGAAGTAATATTTGTTGAACAAATTGAAAGTGGAGAAGTTGAAAAAGAAAACTTCTATGAAGCAATAACTGGTATGGGATTACCTTACATAAAAAAAGGTAGAATTCCATATGAAGAAGTTGAAAAAATAGCACCTAAATTATTAGAACATTTAAAGAAATCAAGTAATCCTAAAACTGACATCAAAGATGTCTTAAATATGAAAACTACAAAAGGTGTTGAAAAAATTAACAAAAGAATTAACAAAACTAAAAAGATTAGAGAAAGAGATAAAGCAAGAAAAGTTGAATCTAATATTGCAATTCACAAAGAATTAAGTAAACTTGAAAGTAAAAAAGTTAAAGTTAATTCAGGATTAATGTGGAGCTTGTACATTATTAAAAGAGGTGAAAAAAGATTGGAAAGATTTGAAGAAGATGGAAAAGATATCCAATTACTTAAATTACAAAATTCATTTATTGACGAAGAAACTATTGATGAGTTAAAAGAATTAAGAAGTGAGTATTACGAAAATTAAGGGGATAAATCCTCTTAATATTTTATTTTAAAAGGTGATAAAATGGCATTAACTACAGCAGCTAAACAGCAATTAGAAGATTGTTGCAGACTTGGATTTAGAAACAAATTTGGTGAACAATTAGAAGTAATGAACTTAGAAATAAGTGATGAATGGGATTCATTAATTTTACATGAAGGTACATTCGGTAGTGTAGGATTAAAAAGATTTTATATTAAAGATGAACAAATAAATCTTAAAGATAAATATCATATCCCATACAGAGGATTTATGATGCCTGTAATGGATAGAGATGTTATTGTTATACAATGTATATCAGGTGATTTTGTAATTCTCAGAATTATAGGAAAAGAAAATGATTTAGAGGAAATAGCTAAATATGTTAGACCAGATAGTATATTAGATTTAGGAATGGATTATGAGGATTTTAAAGAAGCAAATAGACGAGATTTAGAACTTCATAAAAGAATTAGTACATTTGAAGCAAGATTTAATAAAAGTCCAGAAAGGATGGATATTAATGGAAATGTAATTACAAGTTTAGACCATTATGATAACTATGAATATATTGTTAAAGAAAGTGATGAACAAATATATCACATTTATAATGGTGAAAAAGAGAAAAGAAGGTTAGAAAACAAGGTAATATATTTAGAAGAAAAGAAAATGGATTATGATTATTGTATCGATGAAAAGTATATCGATGATGCTATAGATGCAATAATGAGTTTACTTCCTGGAGAAATAGACAAATACTTTACAAAAGGTGGTAAATACATTTATGAGAATATAGATGAAATATCATTTGAATGTGAGTTAACCAAATCCCAGGTTTGGAAGGCTTGGAAGTATATGAACTGGATAAAAATTGAAAAAGAGATTAAGGATATTAATAATATAATAGAGGATATTGATAATAGGATAGACGAACGTCGTTCTGTAACAACATTAAACGATGATGATGTCCTTCCAAATCTCTTCAAGATATAGTGGTAAATCCACTATATTTTTATTTTTTTTTGTTGCTCGCCCTGTGGCCACTCCCTATGGCCCTCGCAAACAAAAAGAAAAATAATTTGATAAAAAAATAAAATGTTTTTTCTTCCCATTCTCCCCACCCATTCATTCAAATATAGTATTGTTCTCCCTTCTTTCTTTTTTTTTCTTCCCATTCTCCCCACCCATTCATTCAAATATAGTATTGTTCTCCCTTCTTTCTTTTTTTTTCTTCCCATTCTCCCCACCCTAAGGCTTCGCCCCTATCTTCTCCCCTCTCCCACCCTAAAGCCTATTTTCTCCCCTCTCCCGCCCTAAAGCCTATCATTCCCCCCTCCTCTCACTCCTCACAGTCCTCACTCCGAGGACCACTACACATATCTCCTACGAAACTTTTAATACATTTCTTTTACGGTTTCGTGAATTGTAAATAATATTTACACTTCACACACAAAAACACACTACGAAACTTTTAATACATTTCTTTTACGGTTTCGTGAATTGTCAATAATTATATATCTACAAAATAAATAATTATTTGACGGTTAAATGAATTGTAAATAATTATATATCTCTTATATATAAAATAAATAATTATTTGACGGTTAAATGAATTGTCAATAATTATATATTTCTTATATATAAAATAAATAATTATTTGACGGTTAAATGAATTGTATGGTTGCTAACTCGACTATCCCTCAACAACCGTCAACAATTCTAAAAATTTTTTAAAAACTACAGGTGATATTATGGCTTTCACAAAAGAAGAAATCGAGCAAGTAAAAACTGCTGTTGAACAAAAATTAGAAACTATTGAAGAATGGAAAATCGAAGAAATCGAAGAACCTATCTTTGTTGAACAAATTGAAGAAGGTGAAATCGAAAAAGAAAACTTCTACGAAGCAATAACCAGCATGGGTCTTCCATACAAAAAGAAAGGTAGAATCCCATTTGAACAGGTGGAAGTTATCGCACCAGAAATATTAAACTTCTTTAAAGACTCTGTTAACCCAAGAGCCGACATTAAAGATGTCTTAAACATGAAGACTACAAAAGGTGTTGAAAAGATTAACAAAAGAATCAATAAAACCAAAAAAATCAGGGAAAGAGATAAGGTTAATAAAATAGCAAGAAATAAAAAAATCCATGATGAATTGGTGTCTCTCGAAGAAAGCAATGTAAACATTAACAAAAGCTTAATGTGGAGCTTTTACATTATCATGAGAGGTGAAAAACGATTAGAAAGGTTTGAAGAAGATGGTAAAGATATTGATTTACTTAAACTGCAAAACTCTTTCTTAACTGATGAAAATATTGAAGATTTAAAAGAACTTAGGACTGAATATTACGAAGAATAAACACATTGGAGGCGAAAGCCTCTTTAAAAACTATGAGAGTTGACAAATATGAATTAAAATTTCGGGGCGAAATCCTCTTAAAAAAACTATAATAGCTATTTAAGTTTTTCTCCTATTATTTCTTAAATAGCTATTAATTTATTAACAGATAATTGAGGTTTTTAAAATGTTAATGACTTTAGAAGAATTTAAAAAACAAAATAGTCCTATCTTTGTAGGATGGAGTAGAGGTATAGTAACTGCAAACAATAAGAATTATGAATTATTCTTTAAAAAAGTTAACGGAAAATCAATTCCTTATGTAGAAATCGCAGAAACTGTCTTAGAGAGTAGAAGCGAATCAGGAATTCGTAAAGTCGTAGAATTCGACGGAGACAAAAATAATCGTATCAGAGTTATTGTCGTAAACAAAAGCACATTAAAAAATGAAACTTATGATATGAATAATAATGAATATCATGTGATTGGTATCGGACCGGAAGCAATTCAAGCTTATAAGAACGATGCTGAAGATTGGGAATATTTCAGATATGAAACAGAAGAAGGTGATAGCTTACTAAATGTTTTATTTACAAGCATTGGGCAAACATCTTTAATTTAGACGGATTATTGAATTAGGATTTGAGATGATTTTTATCTAATTCAAATTTCTTCTCAGAAATCATCACCAAACTCCTTCAGGTTTCATGGTGGCCTGATTGAGTCAGTCTTAGGAGTGGTTCCCTAAGGCGAAAATCCAGTCCTTGGTGGTGCTTGGACTGGTTAGCTCTTTAGCTATTATATTATAATCACATTGTGGTTATGATATAATCGTTAATTTGCTTTAACGGTTAAATGAACAGGTGATAAAATGATTAGTTTAGAGCAACTCATAGATTTGAAAAGAATCACCGTTAAAGGTGATAACGAAGTCGAAATCAATACTCTTGCCAACAAAGGCATGAAGTACAAAATCATTAACGATGAAACCGGCAGGTTCAAAGTTATTGACATGGAGGGTTTCGCTATGGGCGATTCTCCTTCAATTAAAGGAGCGGTTATTTCTGCTCTCGCTTGTGGAGTTCCACTCCGTGAAATTAATTTCAATGGACATTGGGTTCCTGTTCGTGAATGTTTGGAGGCTGTAAAATGAGTAGAAAGAAAGAGCCGGTTAGGCTATATCCTAAAAAAGAGAAAAGGGCATTCAAAATTAATGCCCTTTTTATAGGGTTAATATTATTTTTAATTGTTTTTATAATAGCTATAGCTTTAGCTATAAGCTGTACTTCCCCATATAATATGGTATGGGCTTAAACGGATAATTGAGGTTTTTAAAATGAGTTTTGAAATGGAATCTTATAAAACAAAATATTATGATTTGATTAAAGAATTAATCAAAAGAGATTACAGCATAGACTTAAGAAAATTAGAAAAAATTATATTTGTAATGAAAGAAACAAACTGCGAAAGTGTAGAAGATTGGGATAGAATTCAAGCATATTTAGAAAAATATAGTGAAGAAACAAGAAAAACATATCCAAACTGGTTTGATGAAGTATCTTTTGATTTTTATGTGGAATATTTACATGAACTTAAATTTATGGAGAAACCTTTGTTCCCAGAAGAAGATATGTATACTATAACTCAAAGAGTAAAACAAAAAAAGAAACAAATAGAAAAAGAGTACTTGAAGATTATACCGAATAAAATTATAAAGGAAATCAAAGAAGACCCTTATGCATATGAATTCAAGGTTGTTATGGAGTGAAGAGGCAACCTCGCTCCACCCACTATTTATATAAATCTCAAATAAAAATTTTTCAAAAAATGTTGGTGATTGAAATGTTTATTATAATATCTAATGAAGAATTTGAGGACTTCTGGGGCGAAACCACCCATATCGGCGATGTCCTCGAAACCGTGATGATAGAAGATGAACAAGAATTAAAAAGATATTTGTTGGATAAATACGGTCCAACAGGAGAAAATATTAGAGTTAAATACAGAAGGAGTGCAATATAAATGCCAGTAGATATTGATACTTTAGAGATGATAAGAGATTGTAGTGAAGCGAATGTTTCACCAATTATTAGAGTGGAACTGAACGGTAAGATGTATAATCTTTCCGATGACGAATATGTTATCGACAGAGATGGAGATATTATTTTTAAGTTAGATAGGATTAGGTGATTGGAATGAAGTTTATTGCTCAAAAAGTAGGAAACAGAGTGCAAATCAAGTCTTACAAAGATGGCGAATGCACAAAGGTTACTTTTCTTAAGTACCAGAAGGCATTCAATGCTTTAGAGAAATTGCATAACCAAGGTCATACCGTTGGTTATAAAGTTAAAGGGGAAACTATGAGTATCTTTTAGTTGATTAGAAGGCGGAAATGGCTTGAAAAGCTCCTAAAATGCAATAAAGAAGGAGATTAGAACTATTAAAATATTCTCCTCTATTAAATTAATTTAAATTTTATTTAAATTTTTATTTATTTGTTTTTTCTATAAACGGATAATTGGTGATAAAATTGGGTTGTAAAAAATATCAAAATGAATACAAAGAATTTCAAAACATAATTAAAGACATTATGGAAGAAAGAAAAAATGGTATAAGCGAATTTAGCAAAAAAGAAATTGAATTTGAAAAAAAAGAATTTGAAAAATTTGAGGTGATAAAATGATGACATTTGGATATCATAGTTGTAATGCTGAAGACCTTTTAAGACCACGAAGTACTAATGGGAACATCAAAGGAATCGAACTGGAGATTTCTGATAGTAGTGTTCGTGATATTCTACAAGATTTAATCGATGAAAATTATATAATTGATGAATCAAATATCAGCAGTGCTGGGGACAAAGATTACACTATCATTGCCGAAAATGACGGTAGTGTATGGGTGGAATTAATATTTAAAGCCTGTAATAATAGAACACTATTACAAGGTGTACAAATGCTAAGTGAAGCATTTAATGGAGAAGTTGACAACAATCATGAAACAAGTTGCCATATTCACCTAAATAATAGGCACCTTGATTCAAGAGGTATCACAAAAACTGATATTATGAAGGCTACAGAATTCCTATTTCCAATTCTAGGAGAAATCTCAGGAAGAGGTGGAGACTATCAATGGGCTAAACCTATGGTAAATCTAAGTATGAATCTCTTCAAAAGATGTCGAAAAATAGATGACTTAGATAGTGATGACTACAGATATCATGACGACCGTTATTATGGTTGTAATGTAACTAATAGTAACACTACTGAAATCAGAATCTTCAGTAATTATTACAACTTCAACTATGATTACATCAAAATGTACATCGAAACTGCTGACTTCATCATTGACTTAGCAGAAGAAATGATTGGAAAAAGTTATCATAGATACTACGAATTAGCCTTGGAAAAAACAAAAGAACATTTTGAAAAAAGAAGGTATAAAAACATCTTTGAAACTCATGATTTGGGAAAATTCTTCTTAAGTCCTGAAGAACAAACAAAAAGATTCTATAATGAAGAACTAAAAAAATTCAATAGAGAATACAGACAATTTGTAAGATACTATATTGAAAATGTTTCAGAAGAAAATCAATACAGTATTAGTAATTGGAAAGTATTCTTAAGGATAATAAGAAATTATTATAGAGAGGAATATGGAAGAATTAAATTTGATATTAATAACTTCAGTTATGAAGAAGTATTTGGACTGATGATTAAAAGAATGGAAGAATATATCTCTTCCTTATAAGTTTTATAAAAATATAGAAAAATAAAAAAGGAGATGAAAGTATGTGTGTAATTATTTATATCCCAGAAGGTGCAACAATCGATAGAAATGAAGTGTTAGATGCTTGGAGAACCAATCCAGATGGTGCAGGATTTAGTGTCCAAAGAGATGGAAGAGTATATTTCCAAAGAGGCTTCATGAATGTTGAAGACTACTGGAATGCAATTGAAAGATATATCGGAAAAAGCAACTTAATGCTTCACTTCAGAATTTCAACTTCAAATGCTGTAAATAAAGTCCAAACACACCCATATAAAAAAGGTAATGTAACAATCACAAGAGGTTTCACAGATAGACCTGTAATTTGTATGAATGGAATTATACACGGACAAAAAGAATACGAAGGTTGTAACGATACAATGAGTTACATCTGTGACCATACTGAAGCATTTGCAAATATTAACCAAGATATTATTAATATCATACAAGAGGCTACAGGTGCAAAATGGGCAGTTATGACTCCTGATGATGTATTCTTATCATCTGACTTCCAAAAAATGAATGGAAAATGGTACAGTAACAAAAATCATTTATGGTTATCATATGTCTACACTTACAACAAAGGAGATAAGAAACTAAGCAAAAAAACATTTAATAACATGATTAAGGGAAAAAAGTTAAGAAATGCATTGAGGAGAGATAAAATCTTATACAATGATTTATTAGACTTTATTGATATTTGGTGTAATGGACCAGATACTTGCGAGTTCTGTACAAAATGTCTCAAAAATGCAAAAACATTAAGAGATGTCAAGATAACATTAGATGAAAATTATTATTATGGAACAGATGAAAACGAATACTGTTGCGAAATTGTAGGAGACTATGATTATTACGAAGAATTCAATGATAATGATGTTGATAATTATCTTATTAACTATGAATCATGGTGGTAAGTAGAAAAACAAAAGGTGATATTATGAATAATAGAGAAGAAATTTATGAAGCTTTAAAAAGCAAATTGTTCTACATGTACGATGAATTATATAGAAGTGGTTCCTTGGGAGCCACTCCTGTATATAGTTACAACAAATGTGTAACTGCAAGAGAAATATTAGGCAGTCTTGGATTTCCGGGTTCAATAAGAAGAAACATTAAAAGACTGGAAAAAATGATTGATATCAATGATGAAAGAGATATCGAATTAGTAAAAGAAGTATATGAATTATACCTAAAATACTATGAAGATATGGATTTTATAAAATATGAAAGATTATATAAGGTTCCTTATGATATCCAAAATAAAATCAATATGGTAAATAGAGAATTTGAAAGATATCATAGTTTCTGTAGCAATCAAAATCCATTTGACAACATGATAAGTCTTATCAAGATTTATGAAAGAATGAAAATGGCAAAATCAGATTTAATTTTAAATGCTGAATTTGATAGTACTGGTGGAGAATATTCTAATTACATGTATGAAAATGTAGAAAGAGATATGAAAGACCAAGTTCTATCAGAATTAAGACCAATGAGATTTAAATTTTAAGGAGGTGATAAAATGAATACTATTAAACTTACTATTCAAGAAATAGTTAAAGACTTCTATAGTCTTGCAGATATGGAAGGATATTTATCTGGTAAAGCAGAATGTTTTGAATTAAATGAAGAAGACAAATTACAATACTTACATTTAATGGAAAAACTTATTCAAAAATATATTCCAACATATAGAAAACATTTATCTGAAGGCTATGAAGAACTTGATATTCATGACAAAGGCTTAGAATTAAGCAGTATGTTAGACGAAAACTTTAGAGAAATATTTTACAAGTTGGTGTGAATATGTGGACTTTATTAATATATGTATGTATATTAGGCTTTGGATTAATGGGAAAACTGCAAACACGACATAACCGAAATTTATAATGTGATAAATAAAAAATTTTTTAAAAGGTGATAACATGGGATTAGACCAATATTTATATGTAGTAGATGAATACGGAGAAAGTACTGAAGTTGCATACTGGAAAAAATGTAATCAAATACATTTTTGGTTTGACAGATTAGTTGGCGGTGTCGAAAATTGTGAAAGACATTATGTAAACTTATTAGATTTGATTACATTAAAAGAATTATGTAAAGAAGTAATAAGTCATCCAAATATTGCCGAAAAAGAATTACCTGTTATGATGGGTTGTTTCTTTGGTAGTTATGAGTATGATAATTATTATTTTGAAGACCTTAAAAAAACAATTGAAAAATTAGATAAGGTTATTAATAATCATTGTGATGGTGACAAATATTACTACTATGCATGGTGGTAAAATGAAATTAAAAATAAATAATACAATAATTGAAACAGATGGAACAACATGGTATGATATAGATGATGAGGTACCAACCTCATTATTTATACCATCAGAAATAGCAATTGAAGTAGGTATGAACTTCTACGAAGGAAATGGGTCTGTTTTTAATATTGACGATATAAAACATGATATAGAATTATATTTCACAGACAGTATTGAAGACATTTTAGAACAAACAATAAATATTATAAGAGATTATGGTGATGATGTAAGATGAGTATTAGAGCATATATTAGAAAAGATTTTAGAATGACTGATAACGAAGGTGTCCAATGGTATAGAAAAGAATATGAGTTCTGTTATCATACAGGACTCCAACAAAATATTACAGAATTATTATTAGAATATGGAGCATCAGATTATAGAAACGAAGATGGAAATGGGGCTATAGAAATATCAAAATATAGATTCATGAGATTAATAGAAGAAAAATTATTAGAATTAAATAGAACAGATAGAGATAGTTTAATGACAATAAAAAACTATTTTGATACAGATTATTATAAAAGTAGAATGTTAGGTTATGTAAGATTGGAGTGTATATAATGGTAGTTTTAAATTTCACTAATAAATATAATGAAAAAATATGGGCATTACAGATTTTACCAAATGAAAATGGTGAAGTTGATATAGTAAATTCAAGAGGTAATATATGTATTAGCGATATAAAACCATATGACTGGTGTTTTTATACAAATGATGGTATGTATAATATTGAATTAGAAGAAGAAGATAATAGTTTAAATATATTCGGTAAGAAAACAATATTAAATGATTTAATAAAAATAAACAAATTAATGGCAGAAGACATTACTATTTGGGATAGTGAAGACGAAGATTGGATTGATACACATACTGATTATTTTATAGAACGAGCAAAAAGAATAGCAGAAAAATATGGTATAAGAATTGATGATAATCCAAGACATTTTATTGAAGACCCTGATTGGGAATATACAACAGATTCAACAGTTTTAGATAGAATGGGTTGGGATATTTGTAATAAAACAGAAAAACATTTAAGAAAATTATTAGAATATTAGGTGATATTATGAATGATAAATATTTAAACGAATGGAATTTAGCAATTGAAGAATTGTCAAAAAAAGAAATTAAATATGATAAACTGAAAAAAGAACATTTTGAAAAATCAGAAGAAATTATCCGTACAACAGATTTTAAAGAATTATACGGTAAAAATAATGCTGATGTCAGAAAAGCACACATTCAAAATATCTTATCAGAATTAACACAAGATATTCTTGATTTAAAATATAGTATTAGTTATCTTAAAAGAAAACTTGACTGGTACAAAGCAATGTGTGATTTTCAATTAAAACAATAGAGGTGTAAATATGACTACAATGTTACTAATTCATAATAAAAAAAATAATACCTGTGTACAACATTTTGTTCACGAAGAACATGAATTTGATATGTCAGATTATATATTATATAATAAAAGAAGTTCAGAAATAGGTAGAACAAATATGTATAAACCAAATGAATGGTTTGAATTAGAATTAAACAAAGAAGATATTGAAAATATTAAAAAAACTTGCTGGTATGCTAACAATAAAGATTTTGGAAGAAAACATATACAAAAAGGAAACACAATAGAACTTATAACACTAAAATGGGGTTATAATGTAACAATAGAAATAGAAGATAATAAAGGAAATACAATTGGAGCAATAGACCTATTAACCAATGAAATAAAAGGAGATATATCATTAGCAGATGTTGAAAAAGATTATATCTTCAATAGAAATAAACAACTGATAAGGTTACAATTAGATAAATGAGGTAAATTATGTATATTAACAAACTATATTTAGTATATGTAGATGGATTTTTCGAAGGAATAACAAACGATAAATATAAAATCTGTGATATTGCAGACAATGCTGTTAATGGAGTTTCAAAACCATTAATAGATGATGATATTCCAGATAGAGTATTCATTGAAAAAATAAGTATTAATAGACATATAAATTTATAGGTAAAAATATGTGTAGAGTATCTGAAGAATTAGAAGAATTAAATAAACGAATGGAAAATATTAACTCTTTTGATGAATTTGAAATGATTGGAGCATCATGTGATGAATTATGTTTTAAAGTAGCAAACTGTAATATAAAATGTGGTAATCCAAGTTGTCAATTCCTACAAAAAAGTTTATATAGTGATGAGATAATTCATTGATTTGAAATACATGATATTATTGAAAAATATATTTTCTGAGGTGATATAATGATTGATTTCAAATACATAGAATATGTTATAAGTAAATTTAAAGACTGCGAAATAATAGATATTTTAGGAGATAATAGCGAAGAGAATATTGAAATAAATCTAAGAGACAGATTTAACAAAGGATATGAATTTCAAAATGAATGCAAACTAATATGTGATGAAATATATGATTACTTATTAGATAACGGATTTAATGGATTTTGTATATCAGGTACAAAAAAAGATGAAAAAGAATATGGAATTAAATTTATAAAAATGGAATAGGTGATAAAATGAATATAAATAACATATTAAAAGACTATAAAGAATTCCAACAACTACAAGGAGAATTAAATTATTTCGCAGATGCTGGAAGAAGTTATGAAGAAATATATGATGAAGGATTTATAGATTACCTTGAAAATATGTGCAATAAATACGAAATAGTATTTGATAAAAAAATGAATGATTGGGAGTATTGTATTTATTTCCAAACAAAAGAAAGTGAATTAGAAAGAAAAATGGAAAAACTAATAAAATATGGAGATTTTGACAATTGTGTGTATGATTTAACATTAAGAGAAATATATAGAAATGATTTAAAAAATGTTAAAAATAAATTACTAATTCCAAATATTGATTATATTAAATATAATGAGGATTCATTATCTTGGTATATTGATGATACAGAAATAGTAGATGAATTATATTACGATTGTTATACAATTTTACATCCAAAAGAAATTATAGGATATATAGATGAAATAATTGAAAATGAACTAAAACTAAATATCAATAACAGGAGAGAATAAAATGTTAATTGATAAAAAAATTGTATTGGATATTGAAAAAACTACTCAATGTCCAATTATGGAAATGTTCTATACTCCAGAAGATAACAGATGGTATGTATGCTTTGACGAAGATATTGTAATAAAAGGTAAAAATCAAATAGTTCACATTGATGATGTTTTAAAGGAAATAAAAAAATATGATAACATAGAAAATATCGTAAACGAAATCTATGAAGGTAATGAAGAAGATAGTTATTTTGAACAAGTCACTTTCCAATGGAAAGAACCAGAAAAAGAAATATATAACCAATGCAAAGATTGTATTTATCATGAAACTTCTTGGAATATTTTTGATTTCCATAATAGAACAGATTATTGTCAAATTCATCAAACAGAATTTGCAAATATTAACGAAAACGATATAAGATTTTGTAAAGAATTTAGAACCTAAGGTGATAAAATGGTGTTAGTTAAATGTGAATTATTAAAATTCTTAAAAGAAAATGACAAAAATGATGATGTTGTTTATTTATTAAATCATAAAGATGAGCAATATTACACAATTAATAAAGTTAGAATAGATACGGAAAGAGATATAGTATTAGATATATCATTATCTTCAGTATAAATAAAGGTGATAAAATGATTTGTGGAATATCTGAAAAACAAATACTAAAAGAGATAGATGAAAAAGAAATATTTAAAATAATATGTAAAATTAAAAACATAGATTATGAAGAAATTGTTGAAAATCTAATTCAAAAAATAAAAGAATCAAATATTGAAGATAAAGAATACTACATATCAGAACAAGAAACATGGGATTCAGAATATATACATATTATAAAAGAAGAAGATGTTTTAAATATTTGCGATGAGTTATTATGGAATAAAAAAGAAGCAATAAAATTCTTTAAAGAAGATTATGGAGATAAAACGGAAAAAATACTTGAAGAATTATGGATAGAAACAAACGAAAAAGAAAAAGAAGTAATTAAAATAGCAAAAAAATGTAATGCTAATGAAATCAGAATTGAAGCAATGAGATAGGTGATAAAATGAGAGTTAAAGATATCGAACAAGAAAAACAAATAGTTATTAATGAAATAGAAGAACAATTAGAAATTTTAAAACCAGAAAAAGGTTTACAAAATATCGAAATGTTTAAAGAAAGAATGCAATGGGCATTAAATAATTTAGAACCAAAACTACATTATAGTATAGGAAATGCGAAATTACCAAAAACAACATTGATATTTAACCTTGGAACATGGTTTAACTGTCCGGGAAAAAAAGAAAGTTTCTGTGAAATATGTGAAAAATGTTATGATAAATCTCCAGAAGTAAGATTCAAAGACAGATTAAAAGAAAGAATAGAACAAGAAATATATTTCAGAGCAGTACCTGCACATGTTATTGGAATGCAATTAGCAAGAATTATTAAAGAATATAATACTCCAAGAAGAATCTATAAAATAGATAGAATTAGATTCAGCGAAGTAGGAGAATTAAGAAATCAAGATGATTTAGAAAAAATCGCATTAATAAGTAATATAGTTGAATCATTAACAAATATAAAATCATATACATACACACATAACAAAAATTTAGATTTTGATATTTACAGACCAAGTTTAACAATTAATGGTTCAAATTTTATGATAGATAATGAATATAGAGTAGTAGAAAATAGAGAAGAAGAGTTTAACAATTTATATGACTTAGCAAACAAAAAAGATTGTATATGTAACTGTGTAAAATGTAACAACTATTGTCTCGAAAAAACTCACTCAATTATTATTGAGGAGTTGAGATAATGAGAAAAGACATAGAAAATGGATTAGGAGAAATAATTTGGATATTAATAATAAGTATAATATTATCAATACCGTTTTATTTTTGTATTTATGGATAAGGTGATAAAATGGAAATGAATAAAGAAGCAATTAATGAAATTACAAACTTACTCGAAGAAGTTAAAGATGTTGTAAGATTAATGGACGAATTTGGTATAAACATTACATCTGACCCTTGGATAGCAACATCTTTTTCAGATAAAGAAGATATATTAACTTGGAAAAGAAATAACTTTGAAAAAATTAACAATATAGAAGAAAACGATGAATTCTATATTGGAGGAAATGTTTTAACAGGTTCTCAACATAAATATAAAGACAAATCAATCATAGCCCCAAAAGAATTAGCAGAAATACAAGGAAAAATATTTGAAGAATATTTAAAAAACATCGTAAATGAAATATCATTAAAACATTTTAATATAAAATTTGAAAATAAATATGGCTTAATAGATAACTGTGGATGGGAAAATTATATGATAATAAAAGCAACTATTAAAAAATCTGGATTAGAAGAAATTAAAAAAGAAAAAAACTATATTGATATTGAAAAAATGAATAAATTAGATAACTATAGGCTAATGAAAGAATCAACAGAACTCTTTATGCAATTAATGTATTTCCTCGAAGATGCACGAGGATACAAAGAAACAAAATTAAAAATAGGAGATTTTGAATATGATAATTGGCATGGAGATATTTATTGTATATATGATAAAAACGGTATAAGATTTAAACATATAAGAGATTATGACAAAAAAGAATGGGAAACAAAAACATTACTTGAACAATTCGCATTTGCATTTGATTTTGAAGAAACAAAATTCAACTTTAAATTTGAAATTATAAATAATATTTATAAATTATTAAACGAAAAAGAAAAAGATTATTACGGAGAATGTTGGTTTGAAGTACACGAAAATTTATGGTAGGTGATAAAATGAATTTTGAAAATTATATTTATGAATTATGCAATGGAAATAAAGCAACAATAGTATCACATATAGAAAAACCTTTATTATATGAAGAATTTGATTATGGTATGGAAAAATATTTCGATAATGAAATGATTATAGAATTCCATCATAATCCACACAATACAACAATTATTGATTTTGTAAATAAATTATATAGAAAATACGGAAGAAATGAAAACTATGATTATAAAGAACAATTTGGAGAAGAAATTATGAAAGAATATGATGTTCTATATATCTGGTGGAACAACAATATATAAAGCAATAAATTAATTAAAACAAAATTATTTTTTTTATTTTTTTAAGCCCTTAAATGGGACGACAACCCTATGATATCTATGCAACCGGGGTTTAACGGTTAGGCCCCCCGTCATACCGCAAAAAATTTTTTGAAATAAGAGTTAGCACGATACTTGCGACCGGGGGTTTACGGTTAGGCCCCCCACACGGTGCCCAAAATTTTTTGAAACCCAAAACATTTAAATAAAATGATTCATATAAACATGATTGAGGTGTTTTAAATGACTAATATACCAAAATCATATGCAGATGAAAAATTAAAACAATATGGTACTGAATATGTAAACGAAGAAGCAAGACTCTATTTTATCAAAAAATTAAATGAATATGCCGACGAATTATCAAAACAAACAGATAAAAGTTTAAAAATAAGAAAAGGTAAAAAAATCCTTGTGAAAGATATTGAATTAGCATTCAAATACCTTTAAATATACAGCAATTGCCATATAATATGCTCAACTAAATAAACTCTATTCTTAAAAAGACCGACTTAAAAAAAATATTGGCGACCTCGGGGCTTACGGTTAGGCCCCCTCCAATGTCGCCAAAATTTTTTGAAACCATAACCCAAAACTCATTTTAAAATCTTATACAATCTCAAACCCATCAGATGTGATAATACAGGGTAAAAAGAATCATATACCATTGAAGCTACAACATTATTTTTTAATCGGTTATCCCAATCAAAATCATCAGTTAAACCAAACAAGCGAGCCCCTTCTCTTATTGTTAAAGGCCTATCATAATAAGGATGAATAGATGGATGCCCACTCGAAACAGTATAAAAATCAGAACCCAAAGAAGTAATAGAATCTGATTTTAACCTATTGTAACCATAAGAAACTGAAACCAAAGAAGTTTTTTTTGCATTGCTCCCAGGCTCAATCAAAGAACATATCTCTTTTTTTCTATAATCAGGATTATGCCATGAAACCTTCGAATTATCAGTTAAATCCCCTATAAGATTCTTAGGAGTTCTATATGGTTGTTTAAATCGACCAAAACCCTCTTTTAAATTTAAAGTAATAATATCATTAAAAGAAGCCCAATATATGTTGTAAAAAACATGTTGTGGTAATCCAAAACCTGCTCCATCCATAATAAAATTATAAACCTTATAACCAATATCGGCCAGAAAGTTCGCAAAAATATCTTTTGAAGGATGGGGGGTATCATTTATCATACAAACTTTATTAGATGTCTGTAAATACGGAAACACCTCTCTTTTCGTTATTATAATTAAATTTTCAGGCTTTTTCATTGATATAAAAATCAATATATTATTAATTTCTGTTATATCAAGACCATTAGTTTTTGAAGAAGGTTTTTTTAAGTTAGGAGTAAAAGTCACTAAATCATAATCATCAGTCAGAGAATCATCAATAACAAAATCGTTGTGATGAGTTTTATTATAACAGTAAAGATTATTATTATTTAAACCAAAATTTTTGGTAACCCTAAATTTCTTCGTATCTTCGAGACCTTTGGTAAACCCACCACAACCATAATCAAAATCTATAATTTTAAGTCTACTCATGTATATCAAACAATCCTAATTTTTAATATTATTGGTATGATGTAAGCAGAACAAAATAATGATTAATATTATTAAAAGTATTTAATAGTTATTTAATATAATTATAAATACAATCGAAAATCTGGTCACAAACATCCTACCTAAAATCTTCTAAATAATAATATATAAAAACGATTAAATAAAGTTAACCGAAAAGAATAAAATTTAAATATAAGTAACTCAATATTATATATTACACAAAGAATCTTGTGTTTATAGCTTTTCAGCTATTATTTTCATAATGACTCGAAAGTCTAAACCATTTAAGTATAGCAAAAAGGTTCTATGCTTAGAGGCATTCATTTGTCTCACTCCTACGATAAATCAAAAAAAAGACTTCGTTACAACTGCCATAGGGATAAAGTATTTTTTTTGGTAATGACAGACTTTCCAGGTAACCACCTGTTTTTGCTGTCATTATTTTTTTTATAATCAAACAACCTATATATATAGGTCTTTATTTTTAAAACAAGAACATTTTGATGATTATTAATTTAGGTTTACCTAAAACTGTTATTTTTTATTTTTGTAACACACAAGTTAAGCACAACCTAAATTTGTTACAAAAATTCAAAAAGAAAAAATTTTTATCGCACAAAAATAACAGAATTTGACTACTCTAAAACCCTCATATATAGTAATATAAAGAAAAAAAAATAAATTTAAA
>JAGBAJ010000059.1 GCA_017939755.1 Clostridia bacterium
AGACCCTTTTAAGGGTGGTAAGTAGTAAGAACGCGAAAGTCATGGCGTAAAGCCGTCAAACGAAACCGCTTTAGCGGTAGCTTGTAACAAGGCCTTATAGGCCTATATGAAAATCCACGGGTTCTACCCGTGGATTGTTATGCATTAGGAAAATTATGCTGACTTTAATCAGCCGGCTATTGCCCTTTTGTAGAATTTTGCTTGCATAAATTTTCATATTCTTTACATTTAATTTTATAATCCATTTGTTGAGACAAATATCTATAGTACATATATGCTTGTTCATATTGCATAGCAGGATTAAGTAGATTCTGCTCAGACATATTTGACTCCATTATATTATTGTCGAATGGTGGATAAGGTGTATATCCATTATAGTTATTATAATCCATAATAATTCAGATCCTTTCTTTATTTTTTTATACTAGTAAAGTCATGTGGACTTATTTTAGAAATAATTAAAAATTCGTATAATTAAATATATTACATGCAATTAATTTTATGCTGATTAGATTTTTTTTGAACGTTAAAGATGAGAAAAGCAAACACACTAATAAGTATAATTAGAAAAGGTGTAAGGGCAAAATTCGAATTTAAATCTGTTGCATAAATTGATGGAATATCCAAATTAAAAATAGAAATGTTTTTTACTAATAAAAGTGTATACAAAGCAGCAATTAGTCCTTGCATTATTTTTCCTAAAAAGTATGTTTTTATAGAAAGACCATGTTTACTTATTATACTAAGTACTTGAAGTAGTATTGAAAGTCCACCAAATCCCAATAAAAATGCAGACAATATTATATTTGTTGATATATTTTTTGAGTTAACATTTCCAGCTAAATTTACACCATTTGTAAGTTCAATTATTCCAGATATAAGGCTCTGGCTTATATCATAAGGAATATGAAACTTGGTAAAAAAAGTACTTATAATACTTATTAGATTTAATCTATTAAGTATTGATAAAATAACTGAAAAAAGTACAACAAATCCGCCAATAAGCATTATAGTTGAAGTAGCATTAGAAATACTTGTTCCTAAAATACTTCCAAGCTCTGAAATATTAGACGATTTTTTTCTGCAATTCTGTATAGGAATTTGTTTGTTAACAAGGCTATTGTTAACCAAGGTGGATTTTTTTTGTGAATAATCAGCTCTGCTAGACAAGTTACTTGAATATTTTTTTGATGATATAAATCCATATTTGTTAACTGCCCTTGAGATAATATTCAAAATAAAACCTATAGTTATGCTGGACAATATGTGAGTTACTAGCAAAAGTACTCCAATGCTTGTATTTCCAAAAAGCAAAATACCCACAGTACCAATAATAAACAGAGGTCCAGAGTTGTTAGTAAAACATAGCATTCTTTCCGCCTCATTTTTTGTAAGAATCCCATTTGAATACATATCTGATACAATTTTTGCGCCAACAGGGTAACCACTTATAAATCCCATAATAAGGGCATAGGCTCCTTCTCCAGGAACGTTAAATATAGGGTTCATAATCGGGCGTAGTAGCTTTCCTAATATTTGGGCTATATTGGTATAATTTAATAGCTCTGTAGCTATAAAAAATGGAAGAAGCGAAGGTACAACACATGTTGCCCATAATGTTATTCCTTCCTTTGCGGCTATTAAATTGTTATTTGAAAATACTACTAGAAATATTAAGAATAATGTGAACAATATGGTCAATAAATTTCTTTTTAATAGAGCAATAAATTTCATAGATATCCTTCTTAGAGTTTTTTTATAGTTTATGATGAAAATTTTGTGTTAGAACAAATTAAAATTTAAATAGATCTATTTTTACAAGTGTATAACGCAGTAAAAACGTAAATTCTATTATGTAGTTGGGGCGAAATATTATAATTTACACTAGATCACTAATCTTTGTTATTTAATTTTAAAGCTGTTAATTGTAACAAATGGTCAAATTATGTAAATGTATATTCAAAACTTATATTGACTACAGAACATTTTTTTGGTATTATATAGATATTATTTTATTATATAAAATGTAATTCTAAGAGGAAATAGTGTGAAAAATATTTGTGTCTAGAAGGAATGGAGGTTAATATGAAGTATATTTATGAGCCAGAGGGCGTATGCTCTGTAGAGATGATTTTTGAAATTGAAGATGATATAGTAAAGAGCTTAGAGGTAATTCGTGGTTGCCATGGTAATTTACAGGGTATAGCAAAGCTTGTTCAAGGAATGCATATAGATGAAGTAATATCTAAGCTTAAAGGTATTAAATGTGGTTTCAAAGATACTTCATGTCCAGACCAGATTGCTAGAGCATTAGAAGAATATAAAAGCTCTAAATAAGAGGTGTTTTTATAAGATGAATGAATTATTTAAAGACTTACAAGAAAGTCAAAAATTTATCGAAATTATATCAAATATAGAAAAGAGAAATGGCCCGATAACTATATCGGGCTTATCTGACGTGGGAGAGGCGCAGTTTATTTCTGCAATAAGAGCCAGCATAAAAAACAAAATATGTATTATTACATATAATGAGTTGCAAGCAAGGAGAATTGCTAAAGACTTAAAATATTTTTATGAAGATGTTTGTATATTCCCAAAGAGAGAAATTGCATCATATGATTACCTTGTAGAAAGTAAGGACTTACCCTTTGAGAGAATTGAAATATTAAATAAGATGAAACAAAATAAGCCAATAATGATTGTTACTACAATAGAAGCAATTATGCAAAAAATGGTATCAAAGGATGTTTTGTATAAAAATATTTTAAAGCTTAAAGTTGGTAATACATGCAAATTAGATGATTTAAAAATATATTTAACACAATTGGGATACGAACGTTCAGAAATGGTTGAAGGGCGTGGGCAATTTTGTATTCGTGGAGGAATAGCAGACATTTCTATAGATGACAAATATGGTGTTAGAATAGAGTTTTGGGGTGATGAAATTGACTCAATAAGAAAGTTTGATATTTTATCTCAAAGATCTATTGAAATGAGTGATTCAATAGAAATTTATCCATGTCATGAATTTATACTAGAGCAAGATTTAGATATTATAAAAGAAAAAATTAAAAAATACGATAAATGCTCCGAAGAAGATAAGGAGCTTATTAGTAATGGAAATTATTTAAGTAAAATAGATAAATACTTTGATTTCTTTTATGAAAATAGCTGTAGTTTTTTAGATTATTTAGATGACAATTTTCTTGTTATTTTAGATGAGCAAACAAAGATAAAACAAAGAATAGATAATATTAAAATTGATAATGATAATCTAATAAAAAGTATTACAGAAAAAGGTAGAGCAGTACCAGATTCTATTAAAAATATAAGCGAATATTCTTTTGATATAGAAAAAATATACTATATAGATTTAGAGAAAACAGATGCTACTTTTGGAAACAATATTTATTACTTTAACTATAGAGATGTAAATTTTTACAAAGCTGAAACAGACATTTTATTAAATCAATTAAAAGAGTCATTGGATTTAAAACGTAAAGTTATTATCCTCGGAGGTACAGAAGAAAGTGCAAGGAAGATATCATTACTACTAACAGACAATAACATTAACCATAGATATACTAGAGATTTAAATAAAGTGTCATATGGAGAGATTGTTGTAACAACTGGAGCTCTTTCATCTGGATTTGAATGTAAAGATACAAAATTACTAGTTGTAAGTAGTGAAGAATTTTTTACTACTAAAACAAAGAAAAAGCGTGCAAATAAAGTATTTAAACAAAGTGAAAAAGTTGTTTTTGCAGATTTAAAAATTGGTGATTATGTTGTTCATAAAATTCATGGAATTGGGCAATATATAGGTGTAAATACAATTAGAACAGGAGATGTTACAAAAGATTATATAAAGATTCGTTATAAAAATGATGATATTTTATATGTTCCAACAAATTCTCTAGATACAGTTAGAAAATATGTTGGTGGCGACGGTGCTCCAAAAATATATAAACTTGGTGGAAAAGATTGGTCAAATACTAAAGCAAAAGTTAAGAATAACTTGCGTGAAGTTGCTAGAGAGCTTATAGAGCTATATGCTAAAAGGCAGAAGGTAAAAGGTCATGCATTTTCTCCAGATAATGAATGGCAAACTCAGTTTGAAAATAGTTTTCAATATGCTGAAACTGACGATCAATTAAGATGTATTGAAGAAGTAAAAAAAGATATGGAAAGTGATAAACCAATGGATCGTCTTCTTTGTGGTGATGTTGGATATGGAAAAACAGAGGTGGCAATTAGAGCTGCATTTAAAGCTGTTATGGATCAAAAACAAGTTGTATATTTGGTTCCAACAACTGTCTTAGCGGATCAACAATATGAAAATTTTAAAGAGCGAATGAAAGAATATCCTATAAGAGTAAGTGTTCTTAACAGATTTAAAACAAAAAAAGAGCAAGATACAATTATAAAGAAACTTAAACTTGGTGAAATAGATATTGTTATTGGAACTCATAGAGCTCTTAGTAAGGATGTTGAATTTAAGGATTTAGGCTTATTGATTATAGATGAAGAGCATAGATTTGGTGTTAAGGATAAAGAAAAGATTAAGCAATTAAAAAATACTGTTGATGTTTTAACTATGACAGCTACTCCAATACCACGAACGCTTCATATGTCAATAGTTGGCGTAAGAGACATGTCGGTTATATATGAACCACCACAAAATAGAAAACCAGTTCAAACATATGTTATGGAATACGATACCGAAGTAATAAAAGAGGCTATAACAAAAGAGCTAGAGCGTGGAGGTCAGGTATATTATCTATATAATAATGTTGAAGGCATAGAAAAAAAGGCAGCTGAAATTTCAAATTTAGTAGATGAAGCTAATGTTGGATATGCACATGGAAAAATGACAGGTAAAGAAATTGAAGAAATAATGTTTGATTTTATAAGTAAAAAAACTAACGTTTTGGTTTGTACAACAATTTTAGAATCTGGAATTGATATACCAAATGCAAATACAATTATAGTAGAAAATGCCGAAAGATTAGGATTGGCACAATTGTATCAAATTCGTGGTAGAGTTGGAAGAAGCAATAGACAGGCGTACGCATATGTAATGTATAGACGTGATAAGGTTCTTTCTGAAATTGCCGACAAAAGATTAAAATCTATAAAAGAATTTACCGAGTTTGGCTCTGGATTTAAAATAGCAATGAGAGATCTTGAAATAAGGGGAGCAGGAAGTTTGCTAGGTGAGATTCAGCATGGACACATGGAGCAAGTTGGATATGATATGTATTGTAAACTTCTAGATGAAGTAGTAAAGGAGATGCAAGGATACGAAGTAGAGGAAGAAATCGATGTTCAAATTGATATAAATATTTCAAGTTATATTCCAGATGAATTTATTAGTGACTCAAGCCAAAAAATTGAGATATATCAAGATATTGCCATCTGTGAAACTGAATCAGATATTCAGGATATTATTGATGAAATAATTGATAGATATGGTGTAATGCCAGAAGAGCTAGAGAATTTAATAGACATAGCTAGAATAAAGAGCTTGGCAAAACATGCCAATGTTATTAAGATAGAGCAAAAAGCTGAAAACTTTGTATTCTATTTTAATCAAAAGAAATTTGAAACGGATATTTCAGTACTTGCCCAGAAATATAAAAATCAAATAATGTTTTCACAAGCAAAAGATCCATATATTACTTTAAAAGTAAAAGAAATTGGAGACAAGAAAAAGCTGGAAGCGATAAAGGAATTCTTGAAGAATTTTTAAATTAGGGACGGGGTTAAATTTCAAATTTTTAAATTGGACCTCGCTCTGGGTATTAAAGAAAGGTGTTGTATATGCAAGTAATTACGAGTAAGGATAATGAGTTAGTTAAGGAGATAAAAAAATTAAAAGAAAAGAAATATAGAGATGCATATGGCAAATACATTATTGAAGGTATAAAACTTGTTGGTGAAGCAATACAAGAAAAAGCAGATATTGAATGTGTTATTATTTGTGAAGACTGCATGAAAGAAGAAATACTTGATAAAAAACTTATGTACGAAGTTGCAAAGCTTAATTGCGTATATGTAACTAGTAAAGTTTTTCAAACAATAACAGATGTTTCAAATCCACAAGGAATTTTAGCTGTTATAAAAAGACCTGAAAAAACATGTAAAATAAATTACAATGAAGATATAATTATTGTTTTAGATGGAATTCAAGATCCGGGTAATTTGGGAACTATTTTAAGAACAGTTGATAGTGCAAACTTAAAACAAATTGTAGTTTCTAATGAAACTGCAGATGCTTTTAATAGTAAAGTTGTTAGATCAACAATGGGGGCAATATTTAGAGTAAATATTGTAAAATCAAATGATCTTATAAATGATTTAGCAAATATGAAAAAGCATGGATTTAATGTTGTTGTTACATCATTAAATACAAATGATTCGGTGTATGATATCGATTATATGAAAAAGGTTATAGTAATTGGAAATGAAGCTAACGGAGTTTCAAAAGAAATACAAGAGATTGCGGATAACAAAGTAAAAATTCCGATGCTTGGAAAAACCGAAAGTCTTAATGCATCAGTTGCTGCAGGTATTATGATTTATGAATACGTTAGAGCTAAATTAGGTAAGTAGTAGTTAGTGAGAAAGATAATTAATTTGTGCATAGGACAAATGAAGCTTAATTAGATAATAAAAATAGATGATTTTGAAAGGAGCTCTCAAAATCATCTATTTTTATTATTTTCTCTTAAAGAAAGATTTTATTTTTAACCAAATACGCATAAATATATTTTGATTATCTACATTTACAAGAGCTTTAGTATCATCTATAGAATCAGTTTCATTATTAGCTTCTTTTTTTTGATTCTCAAAAGCTGCAAGCTCCTGAGCGTAGATAGGAAGTTGCTCATATTCTGTTTTCTTTTCTTCTTCGTAGCCATATTCAGTTTTATGCAATTCTTTTATATATTCATTTTTTTGGTCTTCATTATCACATAAGTAATCTATATATATACCAGCTAATATTTCTCTCGTTTTATTTTTTAGAATGGCATTAGAAATATTATCACTATTTAAATTAAGTATAGGTTTATATGTGGTAGATTTATTTTCTTCATAAAATTTTATAATTTCGTCTGGAATTTTTTTCCTTTCGTTTTCATCTAAACAATTTATTATCTCAAGTACTTCTACTAGTGCTTCACTATATTCTTTTGTAACCATTTTAATTCCTCCCATTAACGTGATGGATTATCATCTTCTTTAAATTCTTTATTAGAATTAAGCTCGGCAGCCTTTTGCGCAGATCTATCAACTCTTCCAGTGCCTGCATTTCCAAGTTCGCCAATCTGTTTTGCAGAAATTTTTGGTGTGTAATAGGGTAATGCAATGTTTGGATCTCTATATAATTTTTTTAATCTCTCCAAATATATTCCAGGACTTGTTATACTTTGTCCTTTAGTTCCATTTAAATAAAAATTAATTTTATCTTTAAAACCATCTAAATCTGTATGAGAAAGAAGGATACCACTTTGTAATAAAAAGTCTTCTCTATTTTGCTGTAGTATTTTAATTGCATATTGTTGTAACTGGCTATCGGTACTACCTTTAAATTGCTCTGCAAGATCTTGCTCTGTAATATATGACATTCTAGTATGTTTATCACCAGATAGTGGTTCATTTATAAGTACATATCCTCTTTTTTTAGATTGAGTTTTAGCATCATTTAAAAAATTTGAATATACATAACATGTGTAAGCAAGTGGGATTAAGGTACCATCAGATTGTTTTTGTGCAACATCAACATATAAATCTGGATTTAAATCATCCAAAAATGAGCTTCTTTGTGCAATTGGAATAATATCAGATTTTCGCTCTGTAGGAGTATGTGATTGGCTTGAAGTTTGATTTAATCTTCGGCGAGGTGTTGAATTACTAGTATCTGGGGCATCAACTATTATACTATATGTAGAATTAATCTTTTTTTGTGTTATTAAATATTTGTAATATTCAACAAGATTTTTAAATGAATCATCAACCAAGCTATGAATTCCCTTTATAAATGGTGTGTAGTCTGGGTTTGGCTCAGATACTATTGTTTTACAGATTTCTTTTTCAAAATCATCAAAAAGTATGCATGGTATTTGCTTAAATTCCTTTGGATAAATCTTATCGGTTATTCTTATCTTTGAGAAGCCATCAGAACCTAATACTACTAGACTTGTCCTTTGAGGAGTGGCTGTTATTGAAGTTGTGCTAATAGCACAGGGACTAATACCTTTTTGCTCACAAAGTTCATAATATGTTTTTTGAGGATGTTGTCCAGGTTGCCTATTTTGCTGTAATTTTACAGAATGCTCTTGCAATAAACGGGCAATAGTTTTTTGAATAATTTCACGAGGAATAGATTCGGTATAAATCCAAGCTAAATCTATATTATTTGCTCCAAATTTATCCTTAAAGAATATTTGTCTATCTGGCAAATTATAGAAAAAATCATTTAATATTTCTAGACCAGTTTGATGTTGTTGGTCGTTTTTTTCATTTGTTTGATCCATAATAATCTCCTTTTTTCTTTATAAATTTATCAGTAATAGTTTATCATTACAAATTACATATTTCAAGGGCACAATTATTATTTAATAGTTTAAAAGTTACTATTTAATGTTTTATCTAGTAATAGCTTTGTAATATAGTAATGCAGAATAATTAAAAAAAGTGTAATATATTTTCTTTTTGTGAATATACTTTAATATGTGAAATATTTTGGAAATATTCGCAAATTTTTCTAATTATAAATTAGACTTAGGAGGATTATTATGTCATCAAAATATGAGAAAGAAATTATAATTGAGGACAAGACCGAGGAGCAAAAAAATCAAGAGCTTATGGACACAATTTTACAAACAAAGAAAGTTATAAATGATGCAAACTTAAATTTTGAATATGCGGAAGGCAAGCTTATAGATTATTTTTTGTATACAATGAAAGCGGAACAGGCAAAATTGGATTATCTAATAAGCAAAGCAAAATCAATTGGAATTTCTGTTGAGATGGGAGAGTACTTAAATCTAAAAAATGTGTAGTATAGTAGTACTCAAAAAGCGAATTTATTAGTAAAAAATAATTTCATAGAGAAACTATAATTGCAATTTATGTAAAATTGTAATATAATTGCATAAAATTTTAATAAGGAAGAATTATGATTAGATTAAGTAATATAAAAATTAAAGAAGATTTAAATGATGAAGAGCTATTTAATAAAATTTATAAAAAATATAGAATAAATGCACTAGAAGTTACAGAGCGTAGAATAGTAAAAAAGTCTATTGATGCAAGAAATAAATCAGATATTTTTTATAATTATATAGTTGAGCTTTCTTGTAAAAATGAGAGCAAAATAAGAGATGCAAAAAAAGTAGAAGAGCCTAAAACGCTAAAAGTAAATATTAATAGAAAAAGTAAATTTAAACCTGTTATTGTAGGTGCTGGACCTGCAGGTTTGTTTGCCGCTCTTACATTAGTTCAAAATGGTATTAAACCAATTGTTATTGAACAGGGCAAGAAAGTAGATGAAAGAAAAAAAGATGTTGATGAATTTTTAGAAACAGGAAAATTAAATACACTTTCAAATGTTCAGTTTGGAGAAGGTGGAGCAGGCACATTTTCTGATGGAAAGCTTACAAGTGGAATACATAATCCATTATGCAAAATTGTGTTACAAGAATTTTACAATTTTGGGGCACCAGAGCAAATTTTGTACATAAATAAACCTCATATCGGTACAGACAATTTGGTAAACATTATTAAAAATATGAGGAATAAAATAATTGAACTTGGTGGAACCTTTTTATTTAACGAAAAGGTTGTAGATTTTGAAATTGATAGTGGTAAAATTACAGGAGTTGTATGCAGCAGTGGAAAAAAAATTGAAACTGATAGCATTATACTTGCTATAGGTCATAGTGCTAGAGACACATTTGAAAAACTTTATAGAAAAGGTGTTACAATGGAAAAGAAAAACTTTTCTGTTGGAGTTAGAATTGAGCATAAACAATCGATGATCAACAAATCCCAATATGGGGAAAAAACTAAGTTAAAACTTCCTCCTGCCGAATACAAACTTGCATATCATGGTAGTGAAAGATCTTGTTATACATTTTGTATGTGCCCTGGGGGAGTAGTTATGGCATCTTCCAGCGAAGAAAATACAATTGTTACAAATGGTATGAGTAAATTTGCACGTGATGGTGAGAATGCAAATAGTGCAGTGTTAGTTAATGTTATGCCAGATGATTTTAAAGGTGATTCACCATTAGAAGGAATATATTTTCAAAAAGAGCTCGAGGAAAAGGCTTTTGCTCTTGGTGGAGGAAACTATTATGCACCAATACAACGATTTGAGGATTTTAAAAATAATAAAAAGTCTACTTTTATTGGTAAAATAAAACCATCATATAAACCCGGTGTTAAATTATCAAATTTAAATGAAATTATGCCACATTTTGTTTCAAAAACGTTAATTGAAGGTATAGAGCATTTTGATAAATCCATAAAAGGGTTTGCAGATCCAGATAGTATTTTAACGGGCATGGAAACAAGAAGTTCATCACCTGTTCAAATTACAAGGGATGAAAATAAGGAATCTAATATTAAAGGATTGTATCCATGTGGAGAAGGTGCAGGATATGCAGGTGGCATAATGTCTGCTGCAGTTGACGGAATAAAGTGTGCAATAGCTGTTCTTGAAAAAGAGTAAAATTATTAAATGCATAATTGTCCAAATAAAATCATACATAGTATAGAGGTGATTGTTTGGAGAATTATGCTTTATTTGTATACATAGTTTGTATAATGGCTATAATAATTATTGGTAGAATGTTTATTTTTCCAATAAAAAAAATATTAAAACTTATAATTAATTCCGTATTGGGAGCTGGTGTTTTATATGTTATTAACATTATTGGAGCAAATTTTAATTTTCATATTGGTCTAAATTGGTGGACAATTTTATGTACAGGAATATTTGGAATACCAGGATTAGTATTAGTTATAGCTCTAAAACTATTTGGATAAAAATAAAAAAAGTACCAATAAACTCTTTAACAATAACATAAAAAGTTATATAATATAACTTGTGCTATTTATAGTAAGGAAAAACAAATTTTATACTATAAGGAAGGAATGTGATTAAATATGAAAAAAGGTAAAGTAGTTTTAATAGGTACAGGATTTGTAGGAATGAGTATGGCATATGCTATGCTTAATAGGGGAGGCATTCATGAACTAGTTCTAATCGATATAGACAAAAATAAAACAATAGGCGAAGAAATGGATTTATCACATGGATTGCCATTTGCACCAACAAAAATGGTTATTAAGGCTGGAGAGTATAAAGATTGTAAAGATGCTCAAGTTATAGTTATAACGGCAGGAATTGCACAAAAACCGGGACAAACTAGACTTGAATTGGCAGAAATAAATGCAAAAATAATGAAGAGCATTACAGAAAATATAATGGCAAGTGGATTTAATGGCGTTATTGTTGTTGCAAGTAATCCAGTAGATTTAATGACATATGTAGTATCAAAAGTTTCAGGTCTTCCAGAGCATCAAGTTTTTGGATCTGGAACAGTTTTAGATACTGCTAGATTACGTTATTTGACAGCGGAATATCTTGATATGTCAAGTAAAAATATTCATGCTTATGTAATGGGGGAACATGGCGATTCTTCTTTTGTTCCATGGGAGCATGCATATGTTGGTTGCAAAAAGGTAAAAGACGTAATGATGGATGGAAAACATCCAATGACAGATTTAGAAAAAATTCATAAAGGTGTTGTTAATGCAGCATACGAAATTATAGAAAAGAAAAAGGCGACTTATTATGGAATTGGTGTTGCCTTGGCAAGAATTGTAAAAGCGATAGTTGAAAACGAAAATGCTATTTTAACAGTCTCAACATATTTAAAAGATGGTGAATATGGACAAGACGATATTTATATTGGAGTTCCAGCTGTAATAAATTCAACAGGTGTACGTGAACTATTAAAATTAGAGCTTACAGATGAAGAGCAAGCAAAATTAGATGAGAGCTGTAGAGTGTTAAAAGAAATGAGAAAAAATGGAATTGATGATTTAATAAAGTAAGGCTATGTTACAATTCACAGCTTAATTTCATTTCATATAAGATTAGTGATATCGTGTAATATTATAAATTTACACGATATCACTAATCTTTATTATTTTATTCTAAAGCTGTGAATTGTAACAGCTATTATATAACAAATAAACATTGCACAGAAAATTTATTGTCATAAATTTTCGCGCACGAACAATTACACGTGGGCTGAACTTTATACTAGATAATTTAGGATATTAATCAGCCTGCTATTGTTCTAGAGCATAAATTTAGTGATTAAATTATTGAAATTTGCTAAATTATATTATATAATTACGCTGCAAAACAACAATAAATTTATTGAAAGGGGCTGTGCTCATGTTGTTGAAAGTCAAGGCTATGGTGGTTATCATCGTTGGCCGAATCTCATCCGGAAAAATGTCTTTTAGTCATCGGCTTATAGACAACTACCCATTGGGTGGCGGTATGAATGTAGTATATAATGGGTCCCAATTGGTCACAGAAAAGACAAAAGAAAAACTGAAAGATAAGCTTAATGTCATCAGAAGAAGAGCTAAAAATGGTATGTTCACTACAGTGGTATGCAATCAAACTAGCAGGGCAGAAATTCAGAATCTTATATCTTCACTTAGAGGAGTAAAAACCCATGTGTTGATATTTGATCTGGATAATGCATTGCTTGAGGAATTTCTGAGTAATAATAGCACAAAATATAAAAAGTATGATATTACTAAGGACATGCATAAATTTAATACCATAAGGAACATGGAATTTCCTAGCAATGTAATCTGTGTAACACAGATTACTAACCCGAAGAAAATCGAAAAAATCGAATTCGAATTAGAAATTTGATGAGACATTTTTAACTTGAGGTTTGATGGAATATTAAACCTGAAAACATTCACATGGACATTGTCTATGTGAATGTTTGGCTATTTAATACATTATAATTTTGTCTAAAGCTTTGAATAGTAACGACCGTAACATTTAATAGGAAAATTTTACATCAGGAGTATTGATATTATGTGAAAAATATGTTAATATAAAAAACATATTAATATTGCCGATTAAAAAGCAAAGTAGTATATAGTTAATTGTTATAGAGAGAATTTGGGTTGTTAGCTGTGAGCCCAAAAAACAAATATATACGAAATTTCACTTTTTAGGTTGCATACTGAAGTAATAGTAGGTAAGTACGGTTGTTACGTTAAAACTATAATAAGATATATAAAGGAAGGCTAAAATATATGCTTTCAAATATATAAATTTAGGTGGTACCACGAGCTATTCGTCCTAATCAGGATGAATAGTTTTTTTGATTCGCTGTTTTTGGGGACGACTTTCAAAAAACATCAAAAGCATAACTGATTTTGGGCATGACTTAAAGAAAATCAAAAACAGCACCACCAAGGAAAGGAAGATAGTATGAAAGAGCAAATTGAAAAAATTAAATTATCTGCTAAAGAAGAAATCGCAAAAGTAGCAGATTTAAAATCTTTAGTAGACCTAAAAGTCAAGTATTTAGGAAAAAAAGGAGAGCTTACATCAGTGCTTAGAGGTATGGGAGCTTTATCACCAGAAGAAAGACCTGTTATAGGAAGTTTAGTTAATGAAGTTAGAGATGAATTAGAAGCTCTAATTTCAGAGAAGGAAAACGAATTTAAACAAGCAGAGCTTAATAAAAAACTTGAAAAAGAAACGATTGATATAACACTTCCAAGTAAAAAGGCCATAAGAGGTAGTATGCATCCGCTAAACAGAACAATTGAAGAAATTGAGGATTTATTCATTTCTATGGGCTATGAGGTAATTGATGGACCAGAGCTTGAAACAGATGAATTTTGCTTTGAAAGGTTAAATCTTCCAAAGGGACATCCTGCAAGGGATATGCAAGATTCATTCTATATAACAGATGAGTACTTATTACGTACACAAACGTCAGCAGTTCAAGCTCATACAATGCTTAAATATGCTCAAGATCAAAAGCCTATAAAGATGATTTGTATTGGAAAGACATATAGAAGAGAAGATGATGCAACACATTCTCATCAATTTAATCAAGTAGAAGGATTAGTAATTGATAGAAAAGAAAATAAGGTATCATTGGCAGATTTAAAGGGAACTCTTGAAGTTTTTATGAAAAAAATGCTAGGAGAAAACACAAAATTACGTTTTAGACCAAGCTATTTCCCATTTACTGAGCCATCATATGAGGTTGATTGTACATGTTTTAAATGCGGAGGAAAGGGATGTAGTCTTTGTAAACAAACTGGTTGGATAGAAGTTTTAGGATCTGGAATTGTACATCCAAATGTGTTAAAGATGAATGGATATGACCCAGAAGAATGGGGAGGTTTTGCGTTCGGAACAGGCATAGATAGATTAGCAATGTTTAAATATGGAATTCCAGATATGAGATATTTATACGCAAATGACGTAAGATTTTTAAATCAATTTGATAGAAAAGATATAGACTAGTATTAGGGAGTGTCCCCAATTTTAAAAATTTGAAATTGAACCCCGTCCCTAATTTAAAGGAGGAAATATTAATGATTTTAAGTAGAAACTTTGTTAAAGACTATATAGATTTAGATGATAATCTAGACATAAAAACAATTGGCGAGGATATGACAAGAGCTCGGTAATGAGTACGACGAAGCTCGTAAATTCATTGATTGTACAAATCTTGTAATTGGTGAAATAATTGAGTGTGTAGAGCATCCAGATTCAGATCATTTACATGTTTGTAAAGTTAATGTTGGAAAAGATATTTTACAAATAGTTTGTGGAGCTCCTAATGCAAGAGCTGGCATAAAAGTAATAGTTGCTTTGTCTGGGGCAAAACTTCCTGGTGGAGATATTAAAGCAGGAGCAATTAGAGGAGTAGAATCAAATGGTATGATGTGCTCTATTGCTGAGCTTGGTTTAGATAATAAATTTTTAAAGCCAGAAGATAAAGATGGAATTGCTGAATTAGGAGATGACGCAGTTCCAGGAGAAGACCCAATTAAATATTTAGGTTGGGACGACGAAATAGTAGACTTTGATTTAACAGCAAATAGAGGAGATTTACTAAGTATGCTAGGTATGGCATATGAATTAGGTGCTATATACGATAAATCAGTAAATGTGCCAGATTTGTCTCATAGAGAATCTGGAGATGATATTAACAATTCTTTTAAAGTTGATGTTCAAACAGAAAATTGTAAACTATTTTTAGCTAGAAAGGTTGAGAATGTAGAAATAAAAGAAAGCCCTGCATTTATAAAAAATAGGTTAATGGCATGCGGAATTAGACCAATTAATAATGTTGTTGACATTAGTAATTATGTAATGTTAGAGCTTGGTCAACCACTTCACTTCTACGATGCAGATAACCTAGGAGATACAATTATTGTAAGAATGGCAGAAAATGGAGAAAAACTTACAACCTTAGATGATATAGAAAGATCTTTAGATGATAATGATATAGTTATTGCTAATAAACAAAGAGCAGTTGGACTTGCTGGTGTAATGGGTGGTCTTGATACAGAAGTTGTTCCAGAAACAAGAAATGTTATTATTGAATCTGCTATTTTTGATGGTGTCAAAGTTAGAAAAACATCAAAGAAAATTGTAAGAAGTGAAGCAAGTAACAGATTCGAAAAAGGATTAGATGCAAAAAGAACATACATGGCAATGGAAAGAGCTTGCCAACTATTAGAAAAGTACGCAGGTGGGGTAGTTGTAACAGGAATGTGCCAATATGATGTTACTGAGTCTGAAGATAAGAAAATCAAACTATCTTACCAAAATGTAAATGATGTTTTAGGTTCAAATATTTCTAAAGAAGAAATTTTAGATGTATTTAGAAAGTTAGGATTTACTTGTGAAGCCAACGATACAGATGTCGTAGTATGTGTACCAAGCAGAAGACTTGATATATCAATTAAAGAAGACCTTATTGAGGAGGTTAGCAGAATTTATGGTGTTGATAATATAGAAGGAACAATTCCAACAATGGGAGAAAAAATGGGAGATTATGATGATACAATTAGATCAATTAGACACAAAATGTCTGAACTTGGTTTAAATGAAACTTTAACATATATCCTAATTAATGATAAAAACGTACACAAATACACAACCGACAAGTTCGAAGAATTACGATTATTAGATCCAATAACAGAGGACCGTAATACATTGAGATATAGCGTAATTCCATCACTTGTAAAAACATACGAGTATAATAAGGCTCACTATAACAAAGACATATCAATTTTCGAAATAGGAAAAGGTTTTTTCAAAAAAGGTGAGGAGTATGGTGAAAATCAAAAAGTTGCAGCTCTTATGACCGGAAAATATTATGTTGGTGTTGGAAATCAGGCAAATGTTGATTTTTACATTATGAAAGGTATAGTGGAAGAACTATTAGACTTCTTAGGATATGCTAATAGATATAGTTTTGTTATACCAAAAGAAATACCTGCTGAATTCCATCCAGGACAAGTTTCATCAATTAATGTAAATGGTGAAGACATAGGCATCATGGGAAAATTACACCCATCAGAGACAAAGGACAGCGTATATGTAATGGAGATTAATTTAGATAAATTATTGGCTAAGAGAGTTGGAAAGATGAAGTACAAAGAAATTGCTGTATATCCAAATGTAAACAAAGATGTAGCTTTTGTAATGGACAAATCTAAAACATCAAAAGAAATAGAAATGGTCATCAAAAAAGCAGGGGGAAGTCTATTAACAAATATCGAAGTATTTGATGTATATACAGGTGAAAATATCGGAGAAAACGAAAAATCAATTGCATATTCATTAACTTTTAATAATCCAAAGAAAACATTAACAGAGGAAGAAATTACACCAATCTTTGAAAAGATAATTGACATGGCCCAGAATAAATGTGGAGTTAAATTAAGAAAGTAAAACAAGAACAAATCTGAAAAAATCGTAAAATCTCCGATTTCCGTAAATTTCCTAATATATAAAATAGAATGTGGGCACCCCTAATGCCCACATTTTTTTACGATTCGTCAGACTCATCATCTAACTCATCGTCCTCATCAAGAGCGTCAAAGTCGGTTTTCCGGACAGCCCTGATGAAAAGACATATCCACAAAATAATGATTGCGCAGACAGCAAGGCACAGCAAGATGCCGATTACCTTCAGGAGTTCGAGGAGTATTGCAGTAAGAAGTGTCATTTTCGCACATCCTTTCAAAATATAAGATACTAGGGAAGTATCAAGATTAACATAATTATAACATTATTCTCAGAATAAAGCAAATAAGCATAAATTAGAGAATCCTGTATTCTATAGAAATAAGATTGATAAAATTATTTATCTAAGTTATAATTAATTAAAAGATGAAAAGTATGAAGAAATTCATATAGCAAAATAGTAATTAGGTGGTTGAAAAAAATTAAGACTTTATGTATAATTGAAGAGGAAAGTTAAGTTGAAAAATCGAAACTTTAGGAGGGAAATTATGAAAGATTTTAGAGAGCTTTTAGATGAAAATGATATGGTAGCAAAAATTCCTGCCGAGTATTCTGAATACCTACAAACACAGCCAAAAGAACTTGTATTTCATGATCCTGAAAATGATGAGCAGGCAAAAATTGCATCAGGAGTAAAAAAGAAGACGCTCGGAATGTTTGTGTTTGGAGACATAATCCTTTTGTTGATTTTAATTTATGTTATTGTAACTAAAAATACGTTCATTGTTATTTCACTGATGGGCGTGCTTACAGTTATGTTCGTGACAAAAACTGTGCAGATTGCAAGAAAGAAACCGCAGGTTGTTGTTGGTAAGGCGGTTACAAAACAAAAGAAGTGGAATGCTACGCACCATTTGAAAAATAAATATGACTATTATGTTTCAATTGCAGTTGATGAACCTGAAAAAGCAATCCATTCAATGATTCCTATTAGCAAAAAAGATTACGAAAGGGTAGAGGAAGGAATGAGGATTATTGTTGTGAGTTCTTCAGGACAGGGGTTTATACTAGATTGAGTTTTTAATTGGTTATCTAGAAATAGCATTGGAATATAGCAATTTTATACCATTAAATTGTAACCATTGTCCTGAAATTTTTTGAATTTTGTTGAAAATTGTATATTAATGTGATAACATAATACTAGATAATTAACCAAGGAGGACTTTTATAATGGAAGAAAATAATGAAAAAAAATCAAAAAATAAATACAGATCATCTAATGGCATATGCGTTAGGATAATGGCTGGATTTTTAGCATTTTTAATGATATTGTCAGTAGCTGCAACAGCTATTTCATTAATTAGAGTATAAGATTACAAAAATATATGGGCTTGAGTTATAATTTCAAGCCTATTATTATATTTTAGAAAGATTTATTTTTCTAAAATATAAAAGCTTTATAAAATATATATGGAGGGAATAATGTTCGACAATTTTTTATCAAATATAAATGCATATTATCAAGAGCACATAGTTAATTACATACAAAGGTTGCAGGAACACCCAATAGATTTGGTCCCAATAGTATTAGATTTATTATTAGTTATTTTTCTAATATACAAATTTTTCTTTATAACAAAAAATACACGAATTACACAATTGCTAAAAGGAATATTTATATACATACTTTTAACAGCATTAAGTTCAATACTACAATTAACAATTATAAACTATATATTAAAATCTTTTATGTCATATGGTGTTATAATACTTATTGTTATATTCCAGCCAGAGCTTAGAAGAGCTTTGGAGCAACTTGGATCTAATAAATTAACAAAATTTATTGGAATTGAAAAAGATAAGTATGTACAAACAAAAGAGGATATATATAAAATTGTTATTGCTGCAAAAGAGCTTGCACAAAATCGTACAGGTGCACTTATTGTCTTGGAAAAGGATATTAAAATAAAAGATATAATTGAGTCGGGAATATTAATTAATTCAGACATATCACCACAATTATTGGTCAACATATTTGTTCCAAATACACCACTACATGATGGTGCAGTTATTATTTCTGGAAACAAAATAGTTGCTGGGGCATGTATATTACCACTAGCTAGTAATCAAGATATTGCCAAAGAGCTTGGAACAAGACATAGAGCAGCTCTTGGAATTTCAAAGGAATCAGATGCAGTTGCAATAGTTGTTTCAGAAGAAACTGGAAAAATTTCATTAGCTAGAAATGGTGTGCTTCTTGTAGATATTAAAGAAGAAACTTTAAAACAAATATTGATAAAGGACTTTGCTGAAATGTACAATACCAAGAAAAAAGTTAAACAAACAATAACAAAAAAAGTGAATTCCAAAGGTATAAATAATAAAAAAAGATAGTGGAGAGGGTAACAATGTTATTCAAAAAGAAGCCTGAAATTGAAAAGTTTAAATTAGTTACTCCAACAATTGAGTATAAAGATAGAGCCATAAATTATATTAAAGAGCACTATAAATATGGCTCTAGAATTAATGGAGCTGGACGTTTGTATGATTATTTGGACAACTATGAGGAGTGGTTAAAAAAAATTGAAGAGCAAAAAAAATATGAGGTTACGATTAGTCAAGTTCCTAGTGAGACATATTTTTTAGTGCGTGAAAATGATGATAAAATTGTTGGAATGATAAACATTAGAACAAAACTAAATGAGAGAATGAAAAAAAGTGGTGGAAATATTGGTTATGGAATTAGACCAAAGGAACGTAGAAAAGGTTATAATAAAATTAACCTGTATTTAGCGTTATTAAAATGTCAGAAATATGGAATTAAAAATGTAATATTGTCCTGCAGAAAAGACAACATAGGTTCTTCCAAAACAATGAAAGCTTTGGGTGGATACTATGACAGGGAAATATATAGTATAGTTGAAAATTGTATTATAGAGTTTTACAGAATAGATGTAGATTATGCAGTTGAAACATATAGGGATAAGTATGAAAAGTACATATCAGAGAGCTATGAGGTATAGTTAGGAGCAAAACTATAGAAAATCTATAAATAACATAAAAAAGGTTACTATTCAGCCTAAAAGTAAAATAAGCTGTAAAGATAGAAAATATTAAATTTTATGAAATGACGAATGCCGAGCGAATAGCGACAGCCGAGGAGTGGAATAAAATTTAATATTTTCTATCTCTACTACTCCACTTTTTTGATATATGTCTGAACAGTAACAAAAAAAGCATAATAAAATAATTAAATAATATAAAAAGAGAAGAGCAGTAGAAAAACTAAGTCAAAGTTTTCACTATTGCTCTTCTTTTTAATATGTAAAGACTTTTTCGATTATCTTCTTCTCTTTTAGTGTTTCTGGAACATCAATTATTCTTTGATTAGAAGAGCCC
Organism: Clostridia bacterium; assembly: GCA_017939755.1. Lineage (GTDB taxonomy): Bacteria > Bacillota > Clostridia > TANB77 > CAG-508 > CAG-492. Next base: position 20,462 of record JAGBAJ010000059.1, read on the forward strand.
CTAAAACGTAATTTTAAGTCTTTCTTGTCTTCTTCAAACTTTCCATCTACAACAACATCAAAATATTTTATTAATTCATTTGATGTTTGATTTTCTTTTGACATTTTTCCAATAACATCTTTTTCGAAGTCATATCCTGTATAACACCAAATATCTTTTTCTGGGAATTTTTCTTTAACTTTTTTTACAAGTGGTAGAAGCCCTTCTTGATTTTTTGGATCTAAAGGCTCACCGCCAAGAAGAGATAAACCTTTTATATAGTCATGACTTAAATAGCCTAGTACTTTATCAATTTCTTCATTCGTAAATTTATTTCCATAATTGAAATCCCAGGCACATTCATTAAAGCATCCTTTGCAGTGATGAGTACAACCACTTACAAAAACAGAAACTCTAACTCCTTCTCCATTTGCAACGTCAATTCTTTTTATATCCGCATAATTCATTTGTAGCTCTTCCTTTCTTTTTGTATATTAATTTAGTTTAGGTTATATAAAAAGGGGGATAGGAACCCCCCTCTTTTATATAATGCGTATTTTGTAATAATGTTTATTACAAGTGTAATACTCTTTGTTTAATTTCCTTTGTTTTTCCGGCATTCCAGAAGTTTTCTCCTAAATATCCGCAAGTTCTACGTACTACAGTTAACTTTGAATGATCTTTATTTCCACAATTTGGGCATTCCCATTCATTATCGTCATTTATTATTATTTCTCCATCAAATCCACATTCATGGCAATAATCTGATTTTGTGTTAAATTCTGCGTATTGAATATTATCATAAATAAATTTAACAACCTCTTCTAATGCTGGAACATTATTTTGCATATTTGGTATTTCAACATAAGATATAGCTCCACCAGTCGATAATTTTTGGAACTCGCTTTCAAATGCTAGCTTATCAAATGCATCAATTTTTTCTCTAACATCAACATGGTATGAGTTTGTGTAATATCCCTTATCTGTAACATCGGGAATGGTTCCAAATTTTTGCTTATCTATTCTAGCAAACTTGTAACACAAGCTTTCTGCTGGTGTTCCATATAGCGCGAACCCAATGTTTGTTTCTTTTTTCCATCTAGCAACAGTATCTTTTAAGTGAGTCATAACTTTTAATGCAAACTCTTTACCAATTGGATCTGTGTGAGAAAGACCTGTCATTAATTTTGTCATTTCGTATATACCAATGTATCCTAATGATATTGTTGAATATCCACCATATAATAATTTATCTATTTTTTCACCTTTTTGCAAACGAGATATTGCACCATATTGCCAGTGAATAGGGCTGATGTCTGATGTTGTACCTAGTAAAGAGTAGTGTCTGCACATTAATGCTTCCTTACATAGCTCTAGTCTTTCATCTAGTAATTTCCAGAATTTTTCTTCATCTCCATCTGCAACAATTGCAACTTGAGGTAAGTTAATACTAACAACACCTTGATTAAATCTTCCTTCAAATTTGTAGTTTCCGTCTTCGTCTTTCCAAGGAGATAAGAAACTTCTACAACCCATAGGGCTAAATACATTTCCTTCATATACTTCACGCATTTTCTTTGCTGAAATATAGTCTGGGTACATTCTTCTTGAAGAGCATTTTACAGCAAGTTTTGTTAAGTAGTCGTATTCGCCACCTTTTAAGCAATTGTGTTCATCTAAAACATATACTAGTTTTGGAAATGCAGGTGTTACATAAACGCCAGCTTCATTTTTTATTCCCTCATATCTTTGTCTTAAAACTTCTTCAATTATCATTGCATTTTCTTTTATGTATGGATCATCTGGCTCTAAGTGTAAGAATAGTGTTACGAATGGGGATTGACCATTTGTTGTCATTAATGTGTTTATTTGATATTGAATTGTTTGAACTCCAGCTTTTAGTTCAGCTTTTAATCTATCTTGAACGATTTCTTCAATATATTCTTCTTTTATTTTATCACCATATTTTTCTACAATGTCTGATTTAAATTTATTATAGCTTTTTCTTAGATATTTTCCTAAGTGTTTCATATCAACAGATTGACCACCATATTGATTACTTGCAACAGCTGCTATAATTTGAGTTGTTACTGTACATGCAACTTGGAAACTTTTTGGGCTTTCAATCATTTTTCCGTTCATAACAGTTCCATTATCTAGCATGTCTGAAATGTTAATTAAACAGCAGTTAAATATTGGTTGTACGAAGTAATCTGCATCATGGAAATGTAAAATTCCTTCATCATTAGCTTTAGAAATCTTTTCTGGTAATAATAGTCTTTTCGTTAAATCTCTTGAAACTTCACCTGCTATGTAGTCTCTTTGGGTTGAGGCTAATAGAGTATTTTTGTTTGAGTTTTCTTCTGCAAGCTCTTTATTTTCGTTTCGAATAATGCCAAGTATTGTTTCGTCAGTTGTATTTTGTTTTCTAATTAATGCTCTTGTGTATCTATATACAATATATTTTTTTGCTAATTCATATTTTTCAAGTTCCATCAATTTTTCTTCAATTAAGTCTTGAATGTCTTCTACAAGCATCCTTTTTTTATCGAGGTCTTCTATATATGATATAATGCTTTTTATATCTTCTTTACTAGCTTTTTCTCTACCTCTTACTTCATTATTTGCCTTTTGAATGGCAACAGCAATCTTTTGTCTATCAAAATCTACTATTCTTCCATCTCTTTTGATTATTTTCATTTCCAAGTTACCTCCTCCAATTTGTATGAGATTATTATATATCAAGTTGGAGAGTTTTCTGTTGCAAAAGCACCAAAAAATAGAAAAAATTTTTGGAAAATTTTGGAAGATAGATGTGCCTAAGAAAAAAAATTTTATTACAAATTTATGACAATGATTTGTTGCTTTTGCAACTGAAATATTGTATAATTCATGCCATAGGTACAAAGGAGTGTTATCAAAATGGATGTGAGAGTGAATCTTGATGATTTTATAAAAGAATTTGCCGAAAATTGTGAGAATGTACAAAGGAAATATTATAAAAAAAATCAAATAATTACAACATATATTCAAAAGAGAAATCAAATCTGTGTTCTACTTAAAGGTGAGGCAGATCTTGTACGATATGATTTTAATGGAGCAAGATCAATAATAGAACATTATACAGCAGGAGATTTTTTTGGAGAGGCTTTTTATATTGTTAGTGTAAATAATGAATTATCAGTAGAGGCAAAGAAAAATTGTGAAGTATTACTTTTCTCATATGATAATTTATATGGTGATTGTAAATATGATTGCAAATATGGTTGCAAATATCATGATATGTTAAAAGAGAATTTTTCAAAAATTATGGTAGATAAAATGAAAGCATTAAATACTAGAATAGAAATTTTAACTAAACGAACCATACGAGAGAAACTATTGGGATATTTTAATATTTTATCTACAAGAAAATTATCCAAATCATTCACAATTCCATTTTCCTTAACTGATTTAGCAGATTATTTGAGCGTAGATAGAAGTGCCATGATGAGAGAAATTAAAAATTTAAAAGATGAAGGTATAATAGAAAAAGATGGCAATTTATTTACGTTACTGACATTTTAACTAAAAAGCAATATGTTACAAGTCAACCTTAGACCAAATTATATATCTTTTTAAACATGGCTGACTAGTAACAGCAAGAGTACTTTTAAAAAATATATTGAAGAAAATATATTGAAAAAAATATATAAAAGGTATATAAAAATGTATAAAGGAGGTAAATTTATGAGAGATTTAAAAATAAATGGTATCTATAAGCACTTTAAAGGCGATAGCTATATTGTTGTTGACATAGCACAAGATTCTGAAACCAAGGAAAAGGTTGTTGTGTATAGACGATTATATGGAGATGGAAGTTTGTGGATTAGACCACTTGAGATGTTCCTTAGTGAAGTTGATCACAAAAAATATCCTAATGTAAAGCAAAAATATAGATTCGAATTGCAAAATATAGAAAGCGTTGCTGAAAACTTTCAAAAATAGTACTATGTACATATAAATTATTTTAAAATACATAATTATAGAATTAAGAAATTAGTAAAATACAAAATTAAACGAAAGAGAAGGAGATGGAATTATGAAGCATGAAATTATAGGTAAGACAGTACCAGTCGTTGAGGTAACATTAGAAAAAGGCGAATCAATGTATTCACAATCTGGAGGTATGTGTTGGCAATCAGAAGGTATAGCCATGAAAACAAATGCAAAAGGTGGGCTAATGAAAAGTATTGGCAGAATGTTTTCTGGCGAGTCAATTTTTATGAATACATATACCGCTGAAAGAGACGGGGCAAAAGTTGCATTTGCAACAACAGTCCCAGGAGATATAATTACATTAGATATGAATAAACACCCACAAGGTTTTGTGTTTCAAAAAGGAGCATTTTTGTGCGCTCAACCCGCTGTTGATGTTAAAGTTACATTTACCAAAAGATTTTCCGCAGGATTCTTTGGTGGAGAAGGATTTATACTACAAAAAGCTCAAGGACCAGGAAAATTATTTTTAGAAGTTGATGGAGATCCTATAATAAAAAGTCTATCAGAAGGAGAAGTTTTAAAAGTTGACACTGGTAATGTTGTTGGTTTTGAACCTAGCGTAAAATACGAAATTGAAACTATTAAAGGATTAGGAAATATATTCTTGGGTGGAGAAGGTTTATTTTTAACAAAACTTACAGGTCCAGGTAAGGTAATTATACAATCTCAAAATTTTGGTGATTTTGCAGGTAGAGTTATAGGTTTTATGCCTAAAAAATAAAAAAATTTAAAATATCATTTGCCGAGATGGAGCTGAATTGGAAAAGTCGAATAATATAAATTAAGTTACTAACAGGGAATGTCTTCTGTATTATATAGGAGGCATTCCCTTTAGTAGGTTACAAATCACTGCTATATCTTGAAATCATAATAAATTTATATTAGCAGTGAATTGTAACTTTAGTAATGTGTAATCCATTAATATTTAATGGCGTAACATAAAAGCCCACTAGCATAAGAATTTTGATGTTCAATTTCGAACGCTTTGCTATTTCAATTTTGATTTATAATCAAATTTAAAATACCTTGTTTCACTTTAAAATTCTTATACTAGAAGGTCTTATTTAGATAAACCATTAAATAGTAACTGTAATCCTCTAAAAATGGCGAAAATACTTGAATTTGGTGGAAAAATTTGATATAATAGATGACATAATGATTTTATATACTAGAAAAATTATATTGACTTTTCCTAGTATATAAAATAATACATTGCGCACAAATTTTATTTCAGAAAATTTGGAGCATGAACAAAGACGTGGCGTGAGAAGTAATCTAAAATGTTATAATATTGTATTATGCCACTTTTGTTCTAATGGGGGATTTATGAAAAAAGTTCTAAAAAATGTACTCTTTTTAGCTATTTTTGCTCTTATTGCAATATTAGTCATGAATATTGTATATAAGCAAATAGGATATGGATACTTTAAAAAGGCACTTTCTAGACCCGGAATTACTTTCTTTACACGTGATAATAAAGTTAAGTATTCTAATATGAATAGTTATAAAATAGAAAATAAAGATTATAATAATTCAACTTTTTACAAAAAAATTAAAGTAAAAAGGAATACACCCTATAGAATTACTTGTATGATTAAAACAGAAAATGTAAATATTTTGGACAGAGCATATAAAAATAGTGGAGCTAAGATTAGCTTATTAGATTCAAATGAACAATCTAAATGTCTTACAGGGACAAATGACTGGACAAAGGTTACATTAATGTTTAATTCAAAGCAAAATGATGAAATAAGTGTAGGATTTATGCTTGGAGCAGAATCTGAATATGGAAATGTTAGTGGTACAGCATGGTTCTCTGACATACAACTAGAAGAAGGAAATATAAATAATGACACAAATTGGAATGTTGCATGCTTTATGTTTAAGAACGTGGATGTTACAATTTCAAATAAGCGATATAACTATTCTATGAGTGAAACAGATATTAAACAACTAAGAGAGTGTATGTTAAGATTTAAACAATCATGTGAAATTCTAAGTAATGAGAATATGACCATAACATATGACATTATTGAACTAGAAACACCAGTTAACTCATTATCCTATGATGAAAAAAGAGGATACTATATAGATCCTGCTGATGCAGAAAAACTTATAGATGCATATATACAAAAAGAAAATTATGATCACATATTTGTTTGTTTAAGATTAAATGATGAGAAAACAGCTATTAAATGTAATAACTGGATAGGCTTAGGAAGTATGGAATACAAACAAATAGGTTTTTCTAATATAAGAATGCCAACATCAAGTAAGAGCAAAAAATATGTATACAATGATGAAACTAATAGATTTCCAGAAGAAGTTTTTGTGCATGAATTTTTACATTCACTAGAAAAAAATTCTGAGAAATACGGGTATAAAGTACCAGCACTACATGATTATGAACAATATGGATATAATTCAGATAGTGCAACTGGGTTGTATAACTGGTTTAAAGCTTATATGGCTTCAACAATTGGTGATGATAATCAAGGGTTGAATAAGCAAATATATAAGTTAAAACCAATAAAAGAAAGCAATTTTAAAACAAGTAAAGTTTTGGAAGAATTTGAAGATGTAACAAATATATTTGAGAGATTAAAACTAGTCATTAAAACAATGAATACATATTAATTGAAAGGAAAATAGAAATTAATGAAATTATCTGATTTTAATTACGATTTACCAAAAGAGCTTATAGCACAAACTCCAATAGAAAAAAGGGATGAAGCAAGACTTTTAGTTTTACATAGATCAAATAAAACTATTGAACATAAAGTTTTTAAAGATATATTAGATTATTTAAAACCAGGGGATTGTTTAGTTAGAAATAACACAAAGGTAATTCCTGCAAGGCTATATGGAGTAAAAGAAGTTACAGGTGCAAATGTTGAATTTTTGCTTTTAAATAGAATTGAAGGCGATACTTGGGAGGTTATGGTAAAACCAGGGAAAAAATTAATGCCAGGAGCTAGAGTAGATTTTGGAAATGGTCTATTAAAGGCTGAAATTATAGATAAAATGGAGGGCGGAAATAGAAAGGTTAGGTTTGAATATGATGGAATATTTAATGAAATATTAGACCAAATAGGACTTATGCCATTACCACCATACATAAAAGAAAAACTAGAAAAAAAGGAAATGTACCAAACAGTATATGCCAAATATGATGGATCAGCAGCAGCACCAACAGCTGGGCTACACTTTACAGAAGAGCTTTTAGAGCAAATAAAAAATAAAGGTGTTGAAATTGCAAATGTAACATTACATGTTGGAATTGGTACATTTAGACCAGTAAAAGAAGAAAATATAGAAGACCATAATATGCATACGGAACATTATTATATTAAAGCTGAAGATGCAGAAAAAATAAATAATACACGAAAAAATGGTGGAAGAATTATAGCTGTGGGAACAACTTCATGCAGAGTTTTAGAATCTGTAGCAGACGAAAATGGACAAGTAAAAGAAATAGAAGATGACACAAATATTTTCATATATCCAGGATATAAATTTAAATGCGTAGATAGCTTAATAACAAATTTTCACTTGCCAGAATCAACATTAGTAATGTTAGTATCAGCATTGGCAGGAAGAGAATTTATACTAGATAGCTACAAAAAAGCAGTTGAAGAAAAATATAGATTTTTTAGTTTTGGAGATGCAATGTTTATTGATTAGGCACGGTTTTTTAAATTAGGGACGGGGTTCAATTTTAAATTTTTGAAATAAGGGACAGGTCTTTAGTTTATATAGCAGATAAAAAAATACAGAATTTAAGCTGTGTAATTAAAAAAGTTCAATCGAAGGAAAGGAATCGATTTTAAATGAAAAAAGAAGCTATAACATATGAATTACTACATATTGATAAAAACTCAGGGGCAAGACGTGGAGTTATTCATACGCCACATGGTGATATTCAAACACCTGTATTTATGCCGGTGGGAACGCAGGCAACAGTTAAGTCTATGACACCGGATGAGCTAAAGGAGTGGATTGACGCAAAAATAATTTTATCAAATACATATCATTTATATTTAAGACCAGGAAGCAAGCTCATAAAGGAAGCGGGAGGTCTCCACAAATTTATGAATTGGGATAGAGCTATCCTAACAGATAGTGGAGGATTTCAGGTATTTAGCTTAGGAGATTTAAGAACAATATCCGAGGAAGGAGTTGAATTTAAATCTCATTTAGATGGAAGCAAGCATTTTTTTTCGCCAGAAAGTGTAATGGAAACAGAAGAGGATTTAGGAGCAGACATTATAATGGCTTTTGATGAATGTGTTGAATATCCTGCAACATATGAATATACAAAACAATCAATGGAAAGAACATCTAGATGGGCTAAACGTTGTAAAGATGCACACAAAACAATAGACAAACAAGGTTTATTTGGAATAATTCAAGGCGGTTTTTATAAAGATTTAAGAGATAAAAGCTTAGAAGACTTGGTAGCGTTAGATTTACCAGGATATGCAATTGGAGGAATTAGTGTAGGAGAGCCAAAAGAAAAATTTTTAGAAATCTTACAATATACAGCTCCAAAAATGCCAGAAGATAAGCCAAGGTATCTTATGGGGGTGGGAACTCCAGATTATTTAATAGAAGCGGCACTCGCTGGTATAGATATGTGTGATTGTGTATTGCCAACCAGAATCGCAAGAAATGGAACAGCTTTAACATGGAATGGAAAAATTGTGGTTAGAAATGCAACATACGAAAAAGATTGGAGACCACTTGATCCAGAATGTGATTGTTATACATGTAAAAACTACACAAGAGCATATTTAAGACATTTAGTAAAAACAAAAGAAATTCTAGGAGATAGACTACTGTCAACTCATAACCTATATTTTTTAGGAAAACTTATGGAAAGAGTAAGAAAAGAAATTGAAAATGACAATTTATTAAATTTCAAAAAAGAATTTTATAGCAAATATGGCTACGAAGAATAAAAAAGAAAAAATTTTTTCTTAGAGAGGATGTATAATATGACTTTAATTGATGAAAATGATGTTATTTTTGAACAAGAGAAAAAGAGAAAATTAGTTAAGATTATATTAATAGCGATAATTATACTTGTTATTTTTTGTGTTTGTTTACTAATTTTCAGAAGTGTAGCAAAAAAAAGCTCTTTTAAGTGCTCTATAGATGGAACAAATAGAACCGATATATCAAATGACATACTATTAAAAGATGAAAAAGGAAATATTCTTGTTCAAAATGGAAATATTTATGTCTCAATTAGAAAATTATCAAATATTTTAAATTATCAATTTTATAATAGTGAGTACAAAATTAAAGGTGAGGATAAAACTAAATGTCAGGTAAAAGTTAATAATATTTACACATCATATGTGGCTGGCTCAAACAAAGTGTATAAAGCTATTGCCCAAGAGAATAGCCAAGATGATAATGATGATTCAAACAATGGGGAATTCGAAGAAATTGAAGATTTGAAAAAAACAGAATTTGAGTATTTTACAATAGCCGATAATATCAGATACGAGAATGAGGAATTATATGGAAGTCTTGAGGCTATTCGATTGGGATTTGATATTACAATATCCTACGATGTAAAAAACAATATGTTAACTATTTCAACACTAGACCACTTAGAAAAAACTGCAAAGGAAAAAAGAGTAGATGTTGTTGATTCATCAGAATATAGTTATAGAAATAAAAGATTATTAAAATATGGTATGGTTGTTGTGAAGGATGCCGATGGTAATTTGGGTGTAGGAAGTTATACAGATTCAAATAAAATAGGCTCTTTTGTAGCAAGCTGTAAATATTCAGAGCTAGAATTTAATGAAGGAACTAAAGTAATTTCATCAGTTACAAGTAGTGATAATAAAAGTGGAATTTTATACATTAATGTAGACAGTCAAGAGGTTGAAAGAAATGTAACATTACCATATGAGGAAATTAATGAAGCAACAAACAAGTTTGATTATTTTGTTGTAAAAAATAAAGAAAAGAAGTATGGAATTGTAAACGCGGAGGGTCATGTTATTATTCCTATTCAATTCGAAGAAATTGGCATAAAAGAAGAAGATTATTCAGATATAACATGCAAATACATTTTAAACGATAAATATGTTCCAGTAAAATTAAACGGAAAATGGGGATTATACAACATAGATGGAAATAAAATAATTGAGCCTCAATTTGCAGATGTAGGATGTAGTTTAGCCCAAAGCGGAGATAGTGCAGTAATTATACCAAATTTAAAGGATGGAAAAACAGGTATTGTATTTTTATATAATAAAGAAAAATCATTCTATGGAGTATATAATGCAGACAATGGAGAAAAAATTGCGATATCTTTAACAGAGGTATATAGGAAAGTTGAAAATGACCAAGAAAATTTTTATATAAATCATATTATAGATAGGGCTACTTCAAAAGTTCATACTCTAAATCTAAGAACAGATTTATAATGATAGCTGTTTTTGAGGACTACTTTCAAAAACATCAAATTTTAATAAAAACTATAAGGGAGATTAATGGTATTTTTTCCGGTACTCCCAAAAAAACAAAAAAATGCCAGGTAGGAGTATAGCTCCCGCCTGGTCTTTGATTTGCGTGGACATTGAATTATTAGTCAATTCTCTGCAGTACGTACCAAAGCTTGTCTCCATCTGGGTGTTTGTTGTTTTGAGCAAGAGCAAAACAACGACGAGGAGAACTCTTCTTATACGCTTCCATGACCTGCTCTGCTTCTTTTCGAGTTTGGTATCCATGTGGTGAAACTACCACGTAATCTGGATATGGAGCAAGTATCATTGGCAGACTTTTATTCTTCACGCAAATCACCTCCTTTACAAAGTGATTAGAAAAATATTATATTATTAATTTACAACTATGTCAATAAAATAGGTCATTTTTTAATATTTTTTAACGATTAAATGTTACAATTCACAGCTATATCTTGAAATCGTAATAAATTTATATTAGCAGTGAACCGTAATGATTAAATACATCTTGACAAAACAAATATATGTAGTATAATTGAAACATCAAAAACGAAAATGAGACAAAGTAAAATATCAATTTTTAATAGAGATGGTTAGTCGTCGGCTGAAAGCTAATCTTAAAAAAATATTTGAACAACTACCTCATTGTTGCCAACCAAAATTGGACGTATTGCTTGCGTTAAAAGTATAAATTAAGTAAAAAATAGGATGGAACCGTGCCCATTAAGCACTCCTAAAGATTATGTATGTAGTCTTTAGGAGTTTTTTGTTTTTTAAATCAGGGACGGGGTTCAATTTGAAATTTTTAAAATTGGGGACAGGTCTTGATTAAAAATAGAAGATATTTTTAGAATATCTAAAAACAAAAGGCTCCTAAAGAGACTAGAAGGAGGATTTTATGATTAAAGTAGAATTAAAAGATGGCTCTATTTTAGAAGTAGAGCAAGGAAGTAGCGTATTAGACGTTGCAAAAAAAATCAGTGAAGGTTTAGCTAGAATGGCTACAGCTGGAAGAGTTAATGGAAATGTAGTTGATATTAGATTTGAATTAAAAGAAGACTGCAAATTAGAAATTTTAACTTTTGATTCCGATATAGATGGAAAAAAGGCTTATTGGCACACTACATCACACATTATGGCACAAGCTGTTAAAAGATTATTTCCAGATACAAAATTAGCAATAGGACCTGCAATTGACGAAGGGTTCTACTATGATTTTGATACAATAAATACATTTAATGATGAGGACAAAGAAAAAATTGAAGCTGAAATGAAAAAAATAATAAAGGAAGATATTCCAATAGAAAGATTCTCTTTACCAAGAGCTGAAGCCTTAAAATTAATGGCAGATGAACCATATAAAGTTGAATTAATAAATGATTTACCAGAAGGAGAAGAAATATCTTTCTATAAACAAGGTGATTTTACTGACTTATGTGCAGGACCACATTTATTAAGTACAGGAAAAGTTAAATCTATAAAAGTACTTTCTAACTCAGGTGCATATTGGAGAGGTAGCGAAAAGAATAAAATGCTTCAAAGAGTGTATGCTATATCATTTCCAAAAGCAAGTCAGTTAGAGGAATTTATAAAATTACAAGAAGAAGCTAAAGAGCGTGATCATAGAAAAATTGGTAAAGAATTAAAATTATTTATGACACACAAATTAGTTGGAGCTGGACTTCCAATGTATCTACCAAATGGTGCTACAATAAGAAGAACTTTAGAAAGATATATTCAAGATAAAGAAATAGCTTTAGGTTATGATCATGTATACACGCCATCACTTGCAAATACAGAGCTATACAAAGTAAGTGGTCACTGGGATCACTATAAAGACGATATGTTCCCTGTAATGAAAATGGATACTGAAGAAATGGTACTAAGACCTATGAATTGTCCTCACCATATGCTTATTTACAAAAGTGAGCTACGTTCATACAAAGACCTACCTATAAAAATAGGAGAGCTAGCACATGATTTTAGATATGAAAATAGTGGTGCTGTTTGTGGACTAGAAAGAGTTCGTCAAATGTGCCAAAATGATGCTCACTTATTTGTAAGGCCAGACCAAATAAAAGAAGAGGTTGGAAAAGTGCTTAACCTAATATTTGAAGTATATTTGCATGATTTTGGATTCTCAAAAGACAGCTTTAAGTTTAGATTATCTTTAAGAGATAAAAATAACAAAGAAAAATATATTGACAATGATGAAATGTGGGAAACAGCAGAAGGCCAATTAAGACAAATCTTAAAAGACTTAAACATAGATTTCTACGAGGCTGAAGGAGAAGCTGCATTCTATGGACCAAAGATAGATATACAAATAAAAACAGCGTTAAACCATGATGTAACAATTCCAACATGCCAATTAGACTTTGCATTACCAGAAAGATTTGACTTAAAATATATAGGAGAAGATGGTAAAGAGCATAGACCAGTAGTTATACACAGAGCAATACTAGGATCTTCAGATAGATTTATTTCATTCTTAATAGAAGAAACAAAGGGAGTATTCCCAACATGGCTTGCGCCAACACAAGTAAAAATATTACCAATAGCAGACGCACATATGGAATATGCAAAAAAAGTTCAAGACGAACTTAGAAAAGTTGGCATAAGGGTTAAATTAGATGAAAGAAATGAAAAAATAGGATATAAAATTCGTGAAGCACAACTTGAAAAAGTTCCATACATGCTTGTAATAGGAAACAAAGAAATGGATGATAATGCAGTAGGTGTACGATCTCATAAGGATGGAGATATTGGAGCTATGAGCTTAGAAGATTTCAAATCAAAAATAAAATATGAGATAGATAACTATGTAATAGAAAAATAAAGATAGTTACTTTAGTTGTAATTTATTAAGGATGTGAAATATTGAAAAAGAGCGACCGTAAAAAAATGACCACAAATGAAATATATCTAAATGAATGCATGAAAATTTTAGGATTTAAAACTAGAGCTATAGGACTTAATTTTCATGATGATAAAGGAAATGTTTTACTAAATAATATAGTAAATTTTGAAGACGATGAACATGAAACAATTACAGTTGTTAGTAAACCTAATATGAAAAAAATCTTGCTTGATGGCACTAACTATTCTTCAACCTTTTTTAGTTCAAAAAATGATGAACTTATATTTCGTAATAAACAACTAGATATAGAATATATAAGCAAGAGCAAAAATATAAGCGATGGGATTACTATTAAAACTCTAATCAGAAGAGTTGGTGATACAACAGAATATTTTAAGTATTTATATTGTGACAATATGTGTGTAGTTTTAGATTATAGGGCAAAAGACGAAAACGGGACTACTATAGTAGTTAATAATATAGCACAAAATCTTAGCGAGGAAGAATTAATAACTTATGCTGTTGAAGAAATGGCTAAATACAAAGAAATTGAAAAAAATCTATTTGGAGAAGAATTAGATGATTTTGATAGCATAGAAAATAGTGAAGGTTCCACAGAAGCTGAGATAGATGAAGAAATTGATACTTTTGTTAATGATGATTTTGAGAGCTATTACACGATTGATTACATCTCAAAAGCAATGCCTATCACTAATAATGTTGATGATGATAAATGTGGAAGTGATTTACCATTTGATGTAACTTCATTTGATTATGAAGATGACAATATTTCTTCAGATAATGACAATAATGTAACAGTAATTGCAGAACAGTGCATTTCTGAGGAAGGTGGATTTATAGATTCAGAAAATTATTCAGTTATTGTAAATGATACATTAATTGAAGATGAGATGATTGAATCAGATTTTATAGATACAGCTGTTACACAAACGATGGATGTAAATCAAGAGGTAGAAGACCTAATGGAATCATATACGGAAATAAAGACTGACTTTAATAAAATAAAGAATATAATTGTAAGAAGAAAGAAGAAGCTTGATAGCCAGGGAGATACATTTGGAAATATAGGAAGCGACAGATCAGAGCTTAGTAATGAATTTGGTCCAGATATTTAAAATTATATTTGAATTAAAATAATAGGTTTTGTATAAGGTACAATGAAAAATAGTTACAATTCGTAGTTAATATCTAAGTGATTCAAATAGCTGATTAGAGCTGTGAATTGAAAAATTATTATGATTTATGCTAATGTAATAGATAGGATGTAAGAATATATGGATGTAGAAGATAGAAATAAAATATCAGCCAATATAAAGTATTTAATAGAATGTGCAAATATTGTATATACCAAAATTAAAGCGATAGGCAATAGTGTTACTGAAGAAGATGGTACTAATCAAGAACAGATGGTTATTAATGTAGAGGATTACAGACATGGAACAATTTCGATAACAAGCAGAAAAGATATTATGAAAATTTGTTTAGATGGCACGAACTATGAGGTGTTATGCAAGAAATATAAAAATAATGGATTCAAATTTTATAATAAAGAGCTGGGTATCACATATGTGTATATAGATAGAAAGTTAGATAATAATGTACATTTAGAAGAGATTATAAGGTCTGTTGGAGACAATGTAGATTATTTTAAATTTACTTCTATAGATGATTTTATTTGCGTAATAAAATATGCATCCAAAGGTAAAAACGGATGCCAAAGCGTAGATTGTTATATAGTTGATGATAGTAATACTCAAGAGCTAATTGAGTATACTAAACAAAAAAAGGAAAATGAGGACAACGCTGATAAAGAAGAGCACGATATTTTTGATGGTGATGAATATATAGATAGTCCAGAATTTATAGCAAAGCTAAGGAAAAAAGAAGAAGAGGAAATAAAAAATCAAATAGAAAACTATAAAGGTAATGATTATAATGTTATTGATTTTCCATTGCCAGATAGCTTTATGTATCAAATAAGTAATAAGCCATATTCATGTGTACTGCCAGATAACGTGCATTACTTTGATGAAGGTGAGTATATTAGGCGTATTCATGAAGAAGAAAAAAATGCAGAAAAGCGATTAGCAGACGAAATACGTTCTTGCGAAGAAGGAACAGAAAATAATTATCGTGATACGGATAGTGAAGATGATGATATAGAAGATAATGATAGCTATCATAATGAAGATTTTGAGGTTGACGAAGGCTTTGAGACTGACAAAGATTTAGGGTCTGACGATGAATTTGAATCTGAAGAAGAATTTGAATCTGATGAGGAATCTGAGTATAACGATGATTTAGATTATAATGATAACAATGATACAAATTATGAAGAAGAGTATAAAATAAATCATAATCGAAAAGAAGGGCATATAAGTGAAGAGGATATTATGTGTATGGCAACTGAAGATGCTTTAGATGCACAAAGAGAAATTGACGAATTAATTGGATATAGTAATGATATAGAGAAATTTGCTAAGAAAGTAAAAGCTATAATATATGGAAGAAAGAAGAAATTAGATTCGCAGGGCGATACTTTTGGAAATATAAACAGAGGGAAGTCAGATAAGAATACAAAATTTGATAAAGATATTTAATAGGAGGTACGTATGATAAATAGAGCTATTATAATGGTTTTAGATGGTTTTGGAGTTGGAGAAGCTCCAGATGCAAATAAGTATGGTGATGAAGGAAGTAATACTTTAGTTAATATATATAACAAGGTACATCCAAATTTACCAAACATGAAAAGTTTAGGTTTATATAATATAGATGGTGTAAATATTCCAGATAAAGCAGAAAAAACAATTGGTGCATATGGAAGAGCTAAAGAATGCTCTGATGGAAAGAATAGCCCAGTAGGACATTGGGAAATATGTGGATATGCAAAGCATCCGGGTTTTGCAACATATCCAAATGCATTTCCAAAAGACATGATAGATGAATTTATAAAAGAGACTGGTTGCAAAAATATTTTATGCAATGAAGTTGGATCTGGAACAGAAATTTTAAAAAGATTTGGCGAGGAGCACATGAAAACTGGATACCCAATTATATATACATCTGCGGATAGCGTATTTCAAATAGAAGCACATGAGGACATTATACCAGTAGAAAAATTATACGATATGTGTAAAATTGCAAGAAGAATATTAGATAATCCAAAATACAATGTTGGAACGGTAATCGCAAGACCCTTTATTGGAGATAAAGCAGAAAATTTCCAAAGAACCTATAACAGGAGAGATTTTGAATCAAATACATTTGGTAAAACAATGTTAGATGTTATAACAGAATCAGACAAAGAAGCGGAAGTAATTGCAATAGGCAAAATAGAAGATTTATTTTCAGGAAGAGGAATTACAAAAGCAATACACACAAATGGAAATGCAGAAGGTATAGATATTACTATAGATTATATTAAAAAGGATTCCAGAGGTTTAATTTTTACAAACCTTGTTGATACAGATATGCTTTATGGACACAGAAATAATGTGAAAGGATATGCAGAAGCACTAGAATATTTTGATAAAAAGTTGCCTGAAATAATATCATGTTTAAAAGATGACGACATTTTGATAATAACTGCAGATCATGGAAATGATCCAACAACGCCAAGCACAGACCATTCAAGAGAATATATACCAATTTTAGTATATGGAAAGCAGATTAGGGAAAATATAAATCTAGGAACTAGAGCAACATATGCTGATATATCGGCAACCATTCTTGATATATATAATATGGAGCAAATAACTGGTACAAGCTTTAAGGATGAAATTTTAAAATAGAGCAATATATGTTCAGCACAAAAGATTTTTGAGAGGATAAGATTTTTAATATGGATATAAAAATATATTTCTTTTTATTTTTGATATATGCGATGTTAGGTTGGTGTATGGAGGTATCATTGGGATTAATTAGGGATAAGAAACTTGTAAATAGAGGTTTTATGATAGGCCCATATTGTCCTATATATGGATGTGGAGCTGTACTACTTACAATATTTCTTTCTAATATAATGCAATATCCCACAGCACTATTTTGTACTGCAATTGTAATCTGTGGAGTTTTGGAATATGGTACAAGTTATATAATGGAAAAATTATTTAAAGCCAGATGGTGGGATTATAGTAAGAGAAAATTTAATATAAATGGAAGAGTATGTTTAGAAACTATAATTCCATTTGGAATATTTAGTTGTCTTATAATGTATGTAACAAATCCATTTTTCATAGATTTACTAAATAAAATACCAGAGCACGCTTTTAAAATCACTTTTGGTATATTTTTGTCATTATTTTTAATTGATTGGTTTATATCATTGGCTATTATATCTAGAATGAGAAGTACAGTGAAACAGGTTCGCAAGGAAGGTGTATATGATAATACAGAGGAGATAACGAAAAAGGTTAAAGAGATCTTACTTGGAAAAACTATATTGGACCGAAGACTTGTACATGCATTTCCTAGAATTAGCATAGAAAAGGTTAAGCAACGTATAAGGGAGACTACAGAGATTGTTAGAGAGAGCACAATGAAAGTTAAAGAGGAAGTAGAAGAGCATATAAAAGAAAGAGCAAGCAAAGTTAAAGAAGTAACTCAAAAAATGAAGGAAAATAAGACTGAACATGATAAAAACAATATACATAATATTGAGAAAAATAATAATTACGAAAAATAAAGTAGGATATAAAATGTAACCTGAAAAGTGGTTGCTACCACGACTTTACATTATAAGTTGACAATATACCCTTAATATTATTGGAAATGCATTTGTATTGCAAATTGTAATTCACGGATAGCATAAAAATTATGTGAATATTGGTAGACAATAATTAATTTATGTGATATAATTATGGCGACAAATATGCAAAAAAAGGGGTAATTGTAAATGTTTAGTAAATCAGGTTATAATAATAATTTAAAAGAGCTTATAAAAGCAAAAAAAGCAGATGCTTCAGTAGTAAATACAATTAAAGAAAATTTGGAAATACAAATAAGTGCTAAAAATAAAATAAAAAAGAATGAACGTGAAATTAAAAAGTTAAATGCTACTAATGAAGATAAAATGATTATAAAAACTCAAACACCTATATATAATTTTAGAGCTTATATGAACGTTACAATGGAAATAATGGGAATAAAAAAGCAAATAAAACAAAGATCAAATGAAGTTAAAGAATTCAATAAAAAAATTGAAGAAGCAGAGTTAAATAATTCTAAATTAGAGGAAGAAATTGATAATCAATTTAAAATATATCAAGAGAATGAAATATATGTAAAGGCTGTAAAAAAACTAAATAAAAACAGTGTTTCTAAAGAATCATATGCTGCATACGAAAAACATATAGATAACTATGAAAATTCTATATATAGTTTAGAAAAGAAATCTACATTACCAAAACCAAATGCTGAAGACTTCGTTGTTATTTTAAGTGTGTTAAAAAATGATGATGAAATCAAAGAAGAGCCTAAGCAAACAGTAAAAAAGACAGCAACAAAGACTACTGTAAAGAAAAGTAAAAAAGAGCCAGAGCAAGCAGAAAAAAAGACAGCAGCAAAAACTACTGCAAAGAAAAGCAAAAAAGAGCTAAATCAAGCAGAAAGAAAGACAGCAGCAAAAACTACTGCAAAGAAAAGTAAAAAAGAGCTAGAGCAAGCAGAAAAAAAGGCAGAGGCAAAAACTACTACAAAGAAAAGTAAAGAGGAGTCAAAGCAAGCAGAAAAAAAGACAGAAGCAAAGACTACGGTAAAGAAAATCGAAAAAGAGCCAAAACAAGAGGTAAAAAGGAAAGCAGCAAAAACAGCTACAAAGAAAAGCAACTAATGTATATCATAGAGTGCTAAAAAGAATACAGGAAATAGTTAGAGCGTAACTGGAATCAAATCCTTTTAGATATTAACATAATGGAGGCGATGTCAGGCTTTAACTATTTTTTTCGTATTTGTTTTTTGGCTATTGAAGATGAGTAGGATATATGCTATTATAATGTGAACAATAAGGTCATGGAGGCACAAATGAATATAAATGTTAAGAGAATAATTTTTGCAATTTTAGTCATTTTAAATTGCATTGCCATTTTTATGTTTTCGGCTCAAAACGCAGAAAAATCAAGCAAGACGAGTGGAGTGATAGTTAATAGGGTTGTAGATACTGTTTCTGTTGTAAACAAGAAAGTCAAGAAAGAAACGTTAAAAGATAATGTTACATTTTACGTTAGGAAACTAGCGCATTTTTCCATATATACATTGTTAGGGATATGGTTATTAAACGAATTTAATACATTTAAAATGTCGATACTAAAAAGGGTAATAATTAGTTTGTCTTTTGGAGCTATATATGCTGTATCAGATGAATTTCACCAGAGCTTTATTAGTGGAAGAAGTCAAGAAATAAGGGATGTATGCATAGATACATGCGGAGTGTTATTTGGTTGTATATTAGTATTGCTAATTGGAAAAATTTTTGAGCTAATAAAAAGAAAATTTAAGCAAAGCAAGACAAATTCAAGTACTGTTAAGGAGAATAGAATATGAGAGCATTAATAACTGGAGCCTCTTCTGGTATAGGAAGAGATATAGCAAAAGCTCTTGCGAAAGAAGGATACGATTTAATTATAGTTGCACGTAATGTAGATAAACTTAATAAATTAGAAGCTAGCTTAAAAGCGACTGGAGTGAGTATTCAGGTGGTTCAAATGGATTTAAATAGTGAAGAAAATTGTAGAAATTTGCACAAACAATTTAAAAATCAAGTTGACTTATTGGTTAATAATGCTGGTTTGGGAGTATTCGGAAAGTTTGAAAACACAGATTTAGATAAGGAGCTTCAGTTAATTAATACAAATATAATGAGTTTACATATCTTAACAAAATTATTTCTGCAAGATATGAAAGTTAGTAATAATGGGCAAATTTTAAATGTTGCATCTATTGCAGGATATATGCCAGGTCCACTTATGTCGGCATATTATGCATCTAAAGCATATGTAGTTAGATTATCGCAGGGAATTAAAGAGGAGCTCAGAAGAGATAAATCCAACGTTAAGATTTCCGTGCTATGTCCAGGTCCAGTTAATACTAACTTTAATAATGTAGCTAATTTTAAGTTTTCAGCTAGACCATTAACCAGTGAATATGTTGCAAAGTATACAATAAAAAAATTAAAGAAAAATAGGTTTTATATTGTTCCAGGATTTTCAATAAGGTGCTTAAGACATTTTGCAAAAATCGTACCAGACAACGTAATATCAAGATTTGTATATGTTATGCAAAAAAATAAAAATAAGTAATATTATGGAGAAATATATGAATTTTAAAAATATAAATAATATGAAGAGCAAATTTAATATAGATATAGTGAAGAAGATTTTTAGTGATGTTGAAGAGCTTTTAAAACAAAAATTAGGACCAATTCATATGGCTATTCGAGAAGATAACAAGGAATTCATAGAAAATTCAGAATATCTAAAAATCCTAAATGCAGTTAATATGGCTCTAGCTGAAGATTGGATTATGGAAAAATCAAATACAAGGGTGAGATATAGCTCTATAGGAAGCATAGGACTTGTGTCAGATGGAAAACCAGATGTGGTTTTGTATATGGCGCTTAAAGCCTTAAAAACACACAATAATATAGTATTTTATGTTGAAGAAGAAAAACATCAATCTACAGATATGATTATAAAAATAGTAAAAAAAGCATGTGAAGTTAATAAATATAATGCGGTTATTGATTATATAGATTATACTTCTATAGAAGAGCTTAATAAATATGTAAAAAATATTGATCTATTTATATTTATAAGTAAATATGAAGATTTTAAGAAATTTAAAAGGAAAAATCCAGAAGTATCTATATTATATAGTTCGTATGGAACAATGAGTCTATACTTGGACGATAAAGATTTAAAAGATACTTTATTGCAAATGGACGAATATGTTTATAACAATAATATAGAGTTAGATTTACTAAAGGATATGCCTGTTAAAGAAGCGATTGAAACAATAAATTCGAATGAAGATAATTATTGCTCTGTAATATTTACAAAGGATAGCAAAAAAGCATATGAATTTGTTGATGGAGTAAAATCAAAACAAATTTTTATAAATAGAAATCCTGGAAGTGAATATAAATTTCAAATAGATGACTCCAGTCTCGTAATAAAAAAGGAGATTTTTTTATAAAATTGCAATTGACAAATATTGTAAACCATGTTAGAATTGTTAATTGTAAGCCGCCTAGGTCGGGTTCATAAAGGCTAATTAAGTTTAGCTACCTCGTATTTTATGCTTAGCGAGTATACAAAAAAAGGGAGGTGTACTTAAATGTACGCAGTAATCGAAACATGTGGAAAACAATACAAAGTTGCTGAAGGTGACGTAGTATTTTTCGAAAAATTAGATTCAGAAGCTGGAGACAAAGTTAAATTTGATAATGTTGTTCTAGTATCTGATGACAAAAAAGTAGAAGTTGGTGCTCCTTATGTAAAAGGTGTGTCTGTAGAAGGAACAGTAGTTGCTAATGGAAAAGCTAAAAAAGTTTTAGTTTATAAGTATAAAGCAAAGAAAAACTACAGAAGAACACAAGGACACAGACAACCATATACAAAGGTTGAGATAAATAGTATAAAGATGGCATAAGTAATATAGCCATAGAGAATAAAGAAAAATCCAATGTATGGAAGGAGTGAAAAAACATGGCTCATAAGAAAGGGCAAGGTAGTACTCATAATGGTAGAGACAGTGAGTCAAAGCGTCTTGGTTTAAAAAGAGCTGATGGACAAATAGTTCTAGCAGGAAACATATTAGTAAGACAAAGAGGAACAAAAATCCATCCAGGAACAAATGTTGGAATCGGTAGTGATGATACATTATATGCAAAAGTAACTGGAAAAGTAAAATTTGAAAGACTAGGAAAAGACAAGAAAAAAGTAAGTGTTTATCCAGTTGAAGAAAATGCATAACATTAAGAAGTCGTTAGATTTAATCTAGCGATTTTTTTGTGGATATAAAAAAATATCTTGCATATAAATTTAAAATATAATATAATGACGCAAGTAAAAAGGGAGTAGCTTGTAAACTACTAATCAACAAACCCGGTGGATAATCTGGTTAGTAACCTAAAATGGTAAGCAAGACTTTTAAAGAAGAGGTGATTGTATGTAAATATTCTTTAAAAGTTTTTTTTGTATTTTAAAATAAAAATCTATATACTTTTTTGTGTATGTATGTTATAAGTAGTACATGAAAAGCAAAAGATAACTATAAGGAAGGAATGAAAAAAGTATGGAAAAAAATTGGTATAATATGTCTGTAGACGAAGCCACTAAAAAACTTGAAACAGATTGTGTTTCAGGATTATCAAATGAAAAAGTATCTACCGCTAGAGCTAAATATGGAACTAACGAATTACAGGCAAAAAAGAAGAAAAGTTTATTAGTTAAATTTTTAGAGCAATTTAAAGATTTTATGATTATTATTTTAATTATAGCAGCTGTTGTATCTGGTGTTGTTGGATACATACAAGGAGAAGGAATTACAGATTCAATAATAATTTTCATTGTTATAATTGTTAATGCTATTGTGGGTGTGGCACAAGAAAGTAAGGCAGAAAAATCATTAGAAGCACTACAAAAGTTGAGCAGTCATGTAGCTAAGGTTATAAGAAATGGAAACATGGAGGTTATTCCTTCAAAAGATCTTGTTCCAGGTGATGTTGTAGTATTAGACACAGGAGACTTCGTACCTGCAGATTTAAGAATAATTGAAGCTGTTAACTTAAAGTCTCAAGAGGCATCTCTAACAGGTGAATCACTTCCAGTTGAAAAAATGTCAAATGCAATTGACAGTGAAAAAATTGGAATTGGAGATAGAAGTAATATGCTATTTTCATCTTCACTAATTACGTATGGTCGTGGAAAAGGTATTGTTGTTGAAACTGGTATGAATACAGAAGTTGGTAAAATTGCTGGAATCATTAGCAATACTATAGACAATGAAACACCACTTCAAGCAAAGTTAAATAAACTTGGAAAAGTACTAGGTATTGCTGCTCTTGCAATATGTGCTGTAATATTTGTAATAGGTATACTATACAAGAAAGAGCCATTAGAAATGTTTATGACAGCCGTTAGTTTAGCAGTTGCTGCTATTCCAGAAGGTCTAGCTGCTGTTTCAACTATAGTGCTTGCTATAGGTGTACAGCGAATGGTAAAAAGGCATGCTATTGTTAAAAAATTACCTGCTGTTGAAACTTTAGGAAGTGCTAGTGTAATTTGTTCTGATAAAACTGGTACATTAACACAAAACAAAATGACAGTAAAAAAAGTTTTCTATGATGGAAAGCTTGTAAATATGGAAGATATCCCAGAAAATCACGATAAAGATTTAGATGAGTTAGTATACATCAGTATGATGTGTAATGACACAAAAGTAGGGGCAGACAAAAAATTAACTGGAGATCCAACAGAAACAGCACTAATTGATATGGGATTCGAGTTAAATTTTAATCCTACAATTTTAGAACTATGGCCAAGGGTTAAAGAAATACCATTTGACTCAGATAGAAAATTAATGACAACTGTAAATCAAAGAGATGGAAAGTATTATGTATTTACAAAAGGTGGAATTGATGAACTACTAACACGATGTACAAAATATTTATCTAATGGTGAAGTTAAAAATGATTTAGATGAGTATAAAAAGACTATTTCAAAATACAATGAAGAAATGGCTAATAAAGCACTAAGAGTCTTGGCAATGGCATATAAAGTATTAGATCATGAACCAAGTGATGCTGAAATGGAAAACATGGAGAGCGATTTAATATATGTTGGTATGGTTGGTATGATAGATCCACCAAGAGAAGAAGTTAAGGTAGCTGTTGCTAAATGTAAGTCTGCTGGAATTAAAACCGTTATGATAACAGGTGATCATAAAGCGACTGCAGTAGCTATTGCTAAAGAATTAGGAATTCTTGGTGAAGGTGATGAAGCTATTACAGGAAGCCAATTAGAAGAAATGTCTGACGAAGATTTAATAAAGAATGTAAGAAAATACGCAGTATATGCGCGTGTATCTCCAGAGCATAAAGTTAGAATTGTAAAGGCTTGGCAAGCAAATGGCGAAATAGTAGCTATGACTGG
>JAGBAJ010000060.1 GCA_017939755.1 Clostridia bacterium
AATTGCTTGAAAAAAAATACCAATCGTATTTGGATTTCAAAAAATATCTGATGCAGCAGATTTTCGCACAGAAATTAAGATTTGCAGAGTTTGAAGATGAATGGATACCTTATAAAATCGGAGATATCAGTGAAACTTATTCTGGTGGAACCCCTTCTACTTCAAAAAAAGAGTATTACAAAGGTAATATTCCATTTATTAAATCTGGTGAGATTAATAATAATGTTACTGAACAATATATAACTGAAGATGCATTAAAAAATTCATCTGCAAAGAAAGTCCAAAAAGGAGATTTATTATTAGCATTATATGGTGCTACAAGTGGTGAAGTAGCAATTTCTAAAATTGATGGTGCAATTAATCAAGCTGTTTTAAAAATAGACAATAATATGGACAATTATTTCCAATATTGTTATTTTTTAATGTATAAAGATCAAATTGTCCACAAATATATTCAAGGGGGACAAGGAAACCTTTCAGCAAATATTATTAAAAAATTAGAATTTAAATATCCAAGTTTAGCCGAACAAAAGAAAATAAGTCAATTTTTCATGTCTTTTGATAATAAACTAGAACTATATGAAAATAAGATTATAAAATACAATAATCTCAAAAAAGGTTTACTCCAACAAATGTTTGTTTATATATTCATGCCTACAATTCTTAATTTCTGTGCGAAAATTTGTTGCATCAAATACTTCTTGAAATCTTGATAATTTTCATGTTTTTTATTTAATAACTCGATTTTTTTATCAATAGATGAAAATAAATCCACAATCTTTTGTTGTTCGTTTTTAATAGGAATACTAACACTTAATTTAGATAGATTGTTCTTACTTATCCCTAATACTGAAATTCCATTTGCAATTCTTTTAATATTTGTTTTTAAATCTTCTGTTAAAAATAAATATCCTTTAAATCCATTAATTGTGATATTTTTTTCGTCACGAGCTAGAATTGTATGCAAACCAGCTAAAACCTTTTCATTATTAATATCTTTAACTTCAATTGCTTTTCCAATGTCTGCATAATCTTCAGAAGCATCAGCAATAATCAAATCTCCATCTTGCAGATATTGATCATCTTTGTATTTAGACAAATCAATATCATCATTAATATAAGGAACATCTTTATGGTGCTGTCCACTATTTAAATTTAACTTCGATTTTGGGCTTATTTTAATATGATTTTTATTGATATATTGGCAATCTCATATACATGTATTAAATTCGTAATATTTTGAAAAATCAATAGGATCATTATAATTACAGTTATATTGTTGTAACTAATGGTTTGTTGGTGTAATGTATTAAATTATTAAAGGTTATTTTAAGATAATTTGTTTTTTTACAAAAAATCATAGAATATTTGACTGAAAAGTTTATTCAAAGATGATGAAAAACATCTGCCTTGCTATCATTTTTTTAGTAAAAATTCAGTCAAATTGCTTGAATGATTTAATATGGTAATTATAGGTAGTGACAGCTGAATAGATGAATTTTTTTTAGATTAATGTTACATTTAGGTGTTTTCTCATTTTTCTGAGGTTGAATACAATTGCCTCCAGTATCAAATCAATTTCTACTTTTGTTCGCCCTCGTCTTTTGGATTGTTTGAATTCCTGTATTTCTTTTATCTCCGAGAATGCTCCTTCGCTGTGTATGGCCCGTAGTTTATATATTTTTTGTCCTTTTCGTGAAAGGAATACTTTTTTCCTTTCAATGAAAAATGGATTAAAAGGTTGATATAATTTTCGATATTTATTATTTTTAGCACATTCTTTTTTGTATAGGCAATTTGGGCATTCAGGTGTTTGGAATCTTAATTGTGATTCTCCATCTTTTTCTACTATTCCATCTACTTTTAATTTTTGATTATTTGGGCATGTGAATTCTAGTTTTATGGGATCAAAAGGCATATTGCATTTTGCAAATGGATTATCGCTCTTTGTTCCATTACTTTTCATCGCATCGTCCCTATCTGGAATTACAGGAATTATTCCCTGTGAATAAGCGTATTCTATTTGATCTAGACCATAATAACCATTATCAGCTAAGATGTATTCTGGCACTGCATTGTAAGTGTCAATTATATGGTCTATTGCTGGTTTTATTTGATTTCTGTCGGTTTTATTTTCCACTATTCTCTGCATTAGTATTAATCCAGTTTTAACATCCACTACTGTCTGTAAAAGGTAGGCAAACTTTATTGTGTCATCTTTCATATGCATTTTACGTGCTTCAGGATCAGTTACACTGACACGATGTTTTCCATCATAATTCTCTTTCAACACCTCTAATGTATCTAAAATCTCATTACGTGCTTTTTTAGAGGTCAATGCTATTTGTAATAGTTGCCTGCCATGTTGATTTAGATTATGGTGGATTTCATCAATTAAATCAATCATGTCTTCCGGTAATTCATCAAAGAAAAAGAATCTTTTAATCTTGCCCCAAATAGTTTGTGTGGATTTATCAAAGGAGTAATCATAGATTAGATCTTCCAGATATAGTATTTGTGCTATGGATAATGTTCTGAATTCATTAATATAAGCTTCAATTGGAGTGCTGTCAATAGAAATGATTTTAAAATCAACTAATCCAAAATCAAAACCAAATTGCACAGTATATTTTAGGAAATGCTTAATTAAATATGCATGATCATTTTTAAATTGGTTGATTTTTGATTTTCTAGGCAATTTTTCATTGGTAATGTACATACAGGCCTTGCTTTTATCATCAAGAAATGATTCAATCTTACGGCATGATCTATGGCCTCTAAAAGTAGCAAAAGTATATAATCCCAGCATTTCAGATTTGGAATATTTGAATTTTGGACCAGGAACACCATGTGCTTTGCCTTTGAATAATTCAGGGTTTTCTTTTTCAAACGACTTAACTAAATGCACAATCAATTTTGCCATATTGGAATCATTAATATCTTCTACAGGACTTTTATAAATCAAAGGGGCTTGAATACTATAATAACTACTTTTCACTGCTAACATAATAAAAACCACAATTATTTTTTTGCAAAAAAAAGGAAAGAATTTATATGGTATCCTCAACAAAAGTAAACAATAGTGGTTGGGGAGATTCTTTCTACTTTGCAATACTATATTTCTCCAATCACCTATTTAAAGCTTTTACAGAGCTGAATTTTGATAAAATTTGTGCAAAGTGCTCTAGACAATTGAATAATGTATCTTATGAATTATAATTGGATTAAGGATTCGATGGTGGAACTAATATTAAAATTATTTTTGTTTGATTATTGTCCTTTTTGGTGAGGTCTTGGTTTAATTAAATGTTGGTTCTTGAAAAAAGTAGGACTATGTTTTTGTGGAGTTGGGGATGTCTTCAAGTGTTTCGAGTGTATTTCAGGGTTTTTCAAATTTTGGCAATTAGTGGACAGCACCTTTATTTCCTGATATAGATAAAATAGTTGGAAATTTAGTGTGAATATCTCCATAGTGTATGTTTTTAACATTTTCTGATTCATAATTCAATTTTTCTCTTGAAAATGAATTAGTAGAATAAAATGTTAAAATATCACCTAATTTAACAGATTTCCATTCGTCATCAAAACCTGCAAATCGTTATTTAGGTACTAATTTTTCTTCACTCATAATACCCTCTCATTCAAATATTGGAGCTTGAATTCCCAATTCATCACAGTATTTTTTAATTTCAGCATCAACTTCTTTCATTTCTTCATTGATTCTTTTAAGCTCACTAACAACTTCATCCAAATCAATTGGTTCTTCTTCTTCAAAAGTATCAACATAACGAGGAATATTTAAATTATAATCATTTTCCTCAATTTCAGCCAAAGTTGCTTTGTGAGAATATTTTTCGATTTCAGATCTTTCAACATATGTTTTAATTATTTTATCAATGTCTTGTGGGCGCAACCTGTTTTGATTTTTAACTTTTTCAAATTCTTTGCTTGCATCAATGAATAAAATATCTTGATCTTCTTCACGGCATTTTTTAAATACTAATACACATGTTGGAATTGAAGTTCCATAAAACAAGTTTGCAGGCATTCCAATAACTGCATCCAAATAATTTTTCTCTTTAATTAAATATTCTCTGATTTTTCCTTCAGCAGCTCCCCTAA
>JAGBAJ010000061.1 GCA_017939755.1 Clostridia bacterium
ATAGCTTTGGTCTATCAATTACGTAATTCTTCATATAGTCTGCCACTTGATGATTAGGTTTAGTACAATCTCTGTCATCTGTCGCACAATGTCTAGTAACAACATCAACTACAACCTTTAATCCTCTTTTATGGGCTTCTTGCGTAAGTTCTTTTAAATCATCAATTGTACCTAGACTATTTCCTACTTCTAAATTCATAGGTTGATAGAAGCCCCACCAAAATCCTTCTTTGCTTTTTTGCAAAGGACTAGTTTGGATATGGGTAAAACCTTGATTTCTAACGTTATCCAATTCTGCTATTATATCTCTTAATTTCCAATTAAACATTTGCAAGATTCTCATAATTCTCTACTCCTTCTATATACTAATTATTTTTTACTATTCACAATAGCCACAACATTCACATTTAGCTATATAAATAGTATCATATACTCTACAGCCAAAATACTCTAGTCCATCACTTTTTACAACTTTGCAATGTAATTCTTCGCCACAACATGGGCATAAACCATAAGTTTCTTTTAAATAATCTATTCTGTCGTTAATTACTCCTATTACGTATCCTTTGACCGATTCACCGTTTTTAATTAATTCTTCTTTTAGGTCTATTAAGTATAGCATACTTTCTCTTGGTGTCATTTCTAGTGATAATCTGTCATCTAATAAATCTTCAAACATATTATTCTCCTTTCATAAAACAAACTCAACTTCTCTCTACAATTATTATTATATCATAACTCAGAAAGAAGTCAAGCATTTTTAATTAATTATTTTTACCAAAGTGTATTTCCATATGCGTAAGGGATTTTAATTACTTCGTACTCTGGGTGGTCTTTTAATATATCACTTGCTACTCTTGTATTTGAAACCCCACAGATAATTTTATAAGTTGTTTCCTCGTTAACAGTTACCCTTTCTACTATTAATAACATTTTATACATACATCTCCTTAATATTTATTTTAATTAATTTCTTCAAATGGACATTCGTTTAATCCCGACTTAACTAAAAGTAACATAAATTCTTCATCACTTAAACTATCAATCTTTTCTAAAACTTGTTTTAAATATTCGCTTCCCTTCATTTAATTCCTTTTATTTGCAAAATTTTTGAATAGCTTATTCTGTTTTCATACTATTCTCCTTTATTATCATCTATTTTACTAATATCTTCTTCGTTCCCTTCTTCATTCTTATAAGGTATATTCATAAATTCACATACTTCTTTAAATCCTAAATTTTCCATGCAATACTTATGCAATTGTGGGTGAGTTTCTTCTAACATTTGAAATCTATTAGGTTCTTTTTCTAAGTGTAAACCATAACCACAGAAAATACAACCTGTTCTATTACAACCAGTAGTTCTAAATAAGTCATCTTCTTTTATTATATCACCATATACTGGTGCTATTTCTAATTTATTAATATAAATATATTCTAAAATATCTTGTTGTCTCCAAAAACTTAATGGTTTAGATGATGGACTTTTTAAATCAAAGGAATTACAACCATATTTTAAGTAATTTCTTGTACGCATATTACTTTCATCAGCCATAATCCCTATAAATGGTTTTTTACCAGTTTGCTTTTCATAGGCTTTTAAAGGTTGTTTTTTCATTACATCACAACATTTGTTGGATATTTCAAATGGTGCATCTATTAGATAATAATATTTTTTAGACAATTTAAAATTTCCTTGTTCTGTACCATTTAATCTTAAATTTTTCATTTTTTCTGTTCCGTGTCTAACATCATACAAATATCTACTTTGTTCTTTTGATATAATTGGATAACCATATTTTTCAATTACTTGTTTAAAAGACAACTTAGGTCTTAAAATTGTAACATTATCAAAAGAATTTACAAATTCTTTTAGTTCTGGATATTCTAGTCCTGTATCTACGAATACTGCTGGAATATCTGGGTATTCGCTTCTGACTAGGTCTAATAAAACGGTGCTATCTTTACCTCCACTAAATGAAATATAAACATTTTCTACTCCGTAATAGTCAACCCATTCTCTAATCCTTAATTTTGTTTTTGCTATTTTTAAATCTAGTGGCAATGCTTGTAACATTGTTAATTCATTCATGTTCATTTTTTGTATCCCCTTTCTATGATTTTATTATATCATCTTTTGTTATTTTTGTAAAAAGTTTTTTCTAAAGTTTTTTTAATTATTTTTCATCATCTATATATTAAAACTTTATTCCTTGTTTTTCTGCTTCTATTGTAAGTCTATCTATAACTTTTTTGTAAACAAACATTATAGAAATATACTCTTCCTCAGTCATTGCTCTACCTAAATCTCTCGCAGCTTCAATTAAGTTTCTTTGCTCTACAACTCCTATTGTTTCATAATTAATTTTTATATTTTCCTCTTTCATATTTACATCTCCTTCTATTTCTTAATATTTTTGAATTGTAAACTACTCAAACATTTTAATAATAATTTTTAATACGCCAACCCATTCAAATTCAAAGTTATTAATCTTTATAGAAAAACCACTTAATACTATCAATATAATTGCTATCCATATTAAAATTTTATTCAATTTTACACTCCACTTATTCATAACATTTCTCCAATTAAATATATTTGTACCAAGTATTTCTATTTAACGCACTCTTCTTCTTAATCCCCATGTTGACATATCGAACATTACCTACAGAAAAACATCTTTTAGAAGTTCTTGAATAAGCTGTATATATCAATTGTCTTGAAAATTGATATACATGTGCTTTAGGTAATAGTACGATTACCTCTTTAAAAGTAGACCCTTGAGATTTATGAATTGTAATACAATAGCCTAAATTCAAATCTTGAATAGTATCTTTTGTATATCTAACTATTCCATCTGGGTATTCTACATCTACATACTC
>JAGBAJ010000062.1 GCA_017939755.1 Clostridia bacterium
ATGCACACTTATCCGAAATTGATGTAACAGTAGGACAAAGCATAACACAAGGAGAAGTAATAGGAAAAGAGGGAGGAGATCCGGAGACCGACCCAAATCCAGGAAACAGTACAGGACATCACTTACACTTTGAATTAAGAAGTGCATCTGGTTCAGGACATAGTATAGACCCAAGTACCTATATTGCATTTTAGATAGAATCCAGGGGCAGACGTCATCGTCTGTCCCTGGAGAATTTATTCCACTTTTTTAAATAAAAAAGAATAAAAAGAAAGAAAATACATAAAATAACATATAAGTTCAAAAAAATCATTTGATAAATTGATTTTTTTGAACTTATATAGTATAATATGCTTAAGGAGGAATTTCTATGAAAAGAGAAATTGTAAATGATTTAATAAAGTGGAAAGAATCTGAAAATAGAAAACCACTAATCATTCATGGTGCTAGGCAAGTTGGAAAGACATATATCGTAAAAGAATTCGGAAAAAAATATTACGACAATTTAATATATGTGAATTTTGAAACCAATCAAGAAATAAGTTCTCAAATTACAGATAGTATAGATGCTAAATATGTGATAAATAAACTAGAGTTATTCTATGGAGAAAAAATATTACCAGAAAAAACACTAATATTTTTCGATGAGATTCAAGCCAATGAAAGAGCATTGACGGCATTAAAATATTTCTATGAAGATGCTCCAGAGTACCATATCATTGCAGCAGGCTCATTACTTGGTATTGCAATTAATAGAAAGAATTATTCATTTCCTGTAGGAAAAGTTCAAATGTTAAATATGTATCCCTTATCATTTAAAGAATTTCTAACAGCGATAGGAAGAGAAAATTTGATAACTGAAATTCAAAAGCATTTTGATAAGGATGAAAAGATGGATAAAGATATCCATAATTTATGTTTGAAATTGTATAGAACATACTTAGTTGTTGGTGGAATGCCAGAAGCCGTTCAAATATATTTAGATGAACAAAAAACAATTGCAGCAATAGATGTTCAATCAGAAATACTTTTATCCTATGAAAGGGATATGACAAAATATGCAGAAAATAATTTATCAAATAGGATAATATCAGCATTTGATTCTATTCCAGTACAATTAGCAAAAGACAATCAAAAATTTCAATATAAAGTGATATCAAAAGGTGGTACATCAAGCATATTTGGAGAAGCTATATTATGGCTTAGAAATAGTGGAATTGTCAATCAAGTATATAAGGCAAATGCAGAGTTGCCACTAGAAATGCATAAAGATTTAGCATCATTTAAATTATATATGAGTGATGTTGGATTATTTGTAAATAAAGCAAAGTATCCATTATATCAAATTGATTTAGATACTGAGCCAACAATGATTGCAATGGGGCCTCTTACAGAACATTATGTAGCAAATGAATTAAAAATAAAAGGATATGAATCCTATTATTGGGAGTCCGATGGAAAAGCAGAATTAGACTTTATGATTCAAAAAGATGCGGATATTATACCGATTGAAGTAAAGACAAGTACACATACGAAATCTAGAAGTTTAGATTTGTATATGAAAACATATAATCCTAAATATGCAATCAGAATATCAGAAAAAAATTTTGGATTTGAAAACAATATAAAATCAGTACCACTGTATGCGGTATTTTGTATATAAAATTTAGAACACATGTAAGAATGAAAAAACGCTTATTCCGTACGATACAGCGGATTTTTCATTAAAAATGTAACACAAAAACAAATAAAATGTCAAAAAAAGCACTTTTTCAAGAAAGTGCTTTTTTCCGTATGTTTCAAAGGATTTTTAGGTTGTAATATAAAATATAGTAGTATTGAAAATATATAAAAAACTATATTTAATTATATATATATATTAATTATTTAAATATATAAATATTAATAATATATATTATATAAAAGCAAAAGCGAAAAATTTAACGAAGGAGTAGAAATGAAACTAAGCAAGAAACTAAAGACAAAACTAAAAAAGAATACGACAATAGCGCTTACGAGTATTGCGTTAGTTACCACAACGTTAGCTGCATTAAAGCTAGCGGATATTTCTATGCCTGTTAATACGATAAGCTTATTGGAAAGTGACAATAAAACAAGTGCAACAACGATAAATAGATTACCAAATACAGAAACGGTGACATATATTTACGATGTATCAGATTTAGTAGCATTTCGAGATGCAGTAAATGCAGGAGACAATTATAGCGGAAAGACTGTGTATTTGATGGAGGATATTGACTTAAGCAGTGTATGTTCAAGTACATTAGGAAATTGGACTCCGATAGGGATAGGAAAAGACAGTGATGGAAATACAATTAAATTTTCAGGAACATTTGATGGACGATATCATAGAATAGTTAATTTATATTATAAGGGCAATACATATCAAAATGTTGGATTTTTTAGTTCTTTGCCAAATACAGGTGTGATTCAGAATGTTTTATTTGACAATGTTTATTTATATAATACATTTGCTATGTATAAAGAAAATAGCTCAACAGGTTCTGCTTGTGGAAATAGTACCGGAAGTATTAGAAATTGTGGTGTGAATAGTGGAACAATAACAGGTAGAAATACTGTAGCAACGAACCAAAGTGGAAGTTATTTATTTGCTATTGTAGGAGGGGTTGTTGGATCAGGTAGTAATATTATAGATGGGTGTTATAATAAAGCTTCAGTTATATCTCAAAATACAGTAACGAATCAAACATATCAAGGCGGAGCTTATGCAGGTGGAATTATTGGAAGCATGGGAAAAGGAACAATATCAAATTGTTATAATATGGGTGCAATTAATTCTACAGGTAGATATGGATATAGAGCTGGAATTGCTGGTGCTGCATCATCAACAGTTAGTACATCAGCTATAGCTATAAAAAATTGTTATAACATTGGGACTTTATCAGGAAGTGGTACTGCTGAAAACTATACTGCAGCGATTAGTGCTAGAATTGGCGACTGGAATGGAAAAACATATACATCTTTTACTAATTGTTATAGAATTTCTTCAACAAGTTATATTTATATAAAGGGAAAATCAGGAGTTGCTGGTACAGCATTTAATACAACATATACAGCAACAATGGGAAATTCATATGCCTATGATATATATGGGATTAATAATGGTTATCCAGTCTTAGCTTGGCAGAACGAAACTACAGTCATGAGTTTAAATAAAAATCAAGCATATATTGGAGTAGGAGAAAGCTTATCATTAAATGTTGTTGAAAAAGATGAAATAACAGAATTGATTGGAGAAAATTATGCAGCAACAAACTTTACCTGGACAAGTACCAATGAAGATGTGGCAACAGTAAATGAAAATGGTATTGTAACAGGTATTGCGGACGGATACACAACAGTGTATGCATATCACGAAACCAGTGGATTATATGCAATGTGTGTTGTAAATGTAGCAAAAGGGATAGCAAACCCACAAATTGAAACAGGTAATGGTTTCACTGTTATTTTAAAGGCAGATGGAACGGTTTGGACAATTGGAAATAATGTTAGTGGAATGCTAGGAAATGGAACAAC
>JAGBAJ010000063.1 GCA_017939755.1 Clostridia bacterium
ACACCAGACCCAACACCAACACCAGAACCAACACCAACACCAAAACCAACACCAACCGAATAGACAGAATTAAATAATCCAGTAAGAATAATAAAATAATTAAAATATAACACTGGAAATAGTATCCAGTGTTATAGTTTTTTATACAATAGGAAAGTCATGCTGACTTTTGTATTATATAAAACATAGGAATTTGTCCGAAATGGGGTGAGCAATTGGAATCTAGAAAAATATCGTTTTTTAAAGAAATGTATAGAAGTATTACAGACTTTGACTACTACAAACAACTTGTAGATAGTAAGACTTCTAAATGTTTTGTTTATTTCTTTATTTTAATATTAATTTATGCGATTATTGGAACTATAAGTATGACGTATAGTACAAATAAAAGTATGGACCAGATTAAAAGGTTTGTAGAAGCAGAAATAAACGAACTTGATTATAATGATGGAACACTAAGTGTAAATGCAGATACATATAAGTCTTATTATAATGATCAGGTTATAATAGATACGTCTGGAAATGAAATAAAAGAAACCAAAGGAGCTAAAGCAATTTTCGAAAAGGAAAAATTTAGTATTTTAGTTCAAAATCAATATATAAGTTTTCCATATAAGGTATTTTTAAGTGGTAATTATAATAAAGAAAATATAATTAATTTATTTGAGTTTAAAAATTACGCTGTAATGATAATTATTATATCAATGATTGCTATGTACATTTCCTTTGGAATATCTACTATACTAGATATACTTGTGGTAGCATTAATTGGATATATATTATTCAGAATTGTAGGAAATACTAGAATTGAATATAAAAAATCATTGAATATTTCAATTCATGCAGTAACATTACCAGTTATACTTGCTATGATATATTTACTTCTAAATACATTTACAGGATTCGAAGTAAAATATTTTTCTACAATGTATACATCAATATCAACAATATATGTAACAACAGCAGTTATATTAATAAAGATGGAAGAAAAAAATAATAGTTAATTTCTTTGAAGGGAGATAAACAATGAATTCAAATGAAAATAAAAAAGGCAACAATAAAAAATATGCTATAATAGCATTTATAGTACTAATTTTAATTGTAGCAATAGTTGCAGGAGTAATTTCATATAAAAAATATAGCAAAGAAAAAGAAGATAAAACGCTTGCATATACAGAGCTTATCACTAAAATTAAAGATGGCAATGTTGAAAAGATTGAAATGAAAGCAAAAAAAGAAAGCGTTAAGGTTAAGCTTAGAGATAATGAAGATGAATTATACTCTACTGTGCCTGAAAGTGAGGCATTTATAGAATTCGTCCAGGATCAGGTAAAAGAAGGAAAACAGATAGAATTAAAGCAAGTGGATGATAATATTTTGCTCGTTATTGGTGAAAGATTCATGTCTTTTTTACCAACAATCCTTTTAATTGTATTTTTGGTTTTAATTATTCAAATGCAAGGATTAGGTGAAAAAGGAAAGGTATATGATGCAACGACCCAGAAAACTAAAACTACCTTTAAAGATATTGCTGGTTTAGATGAAGAAAAACAAGAAATGATAGAAATTGTTAATTTTTTGAAAAAACCAAAAAAGTTCCAAGAAATGGGAGCGAAAATACCAAGAGGCGTTTTATTATGTGGTAATCCAGGAACAGGAAAAACTTTAATTGCAAAAGCAATTGCAGGTGAAGCAGATGTTCCATTTATTTCAATGAGTGGATCTGAATTTATAGAAATGTTTGCAGGACTTGGGGCGTCAAGGGTAAGAAAGCTATTTGAGAAGGCAAGAAAAATTTCTCCATGTATAGTTTTTATTGATGAAATTGATGCTATAGGATCCAGAAGAACATCTTCAAGTGGTGCAGAGAGCGAAAACAATCAAACGTTAAACCAATTATTAGTAGAAATGGACGGATTTGACACAGAAGAGGCTATAATTGTTTTAGCTGCAACAAATAGACCAGAAATGTTGGACAAGGCTCTATTAAGACCAGGAAGATTTGATAGACAAATTGCAATAGGTTTACCAGATTTAAAAGGTAGAGAAGAAATATTAAAAATACATGCAAAAGATAAACGTATAGACGTATCTGTCGATTTAAGGAGTATTGCTGAGGATACGGCTGGATTTACTGGTGCTGAACTTGCTAATATTTTGAACGAGGCAGCTATAATAGCTACAATTAAAAATCATAATGCAATTACAAATAAGGATATAGAAGAAGCAGAAAAGAAAGTTACAGTTGGTCTTGAAAAACATAGTAGAGTTGTATCTGATAAAGATAAGAAATTAACTGCATTTCACGAGGCTGGTCATGCCGTAGTTAGCAAGTATTTAGAGACACAGAAAGATGTAAAAGAAGTTTCTATTATACCACGAGGTGTAGCTGGTGGATATACAATGTATAAAACTAATGAAGACAAATTTTATGTGTCTAAACAAGAAATGCAGGAAAAATTAATTGCGTTGCTTGGTGGTAGAGCTGCTGAAAAAATAGCATTAGATGACATATCTACTGGAGCAAGTAATGATATGGAAGTTGCTACAAAAATTGCAACCGATATGGTAACAATATATGGTATGAGCGATATTGTAGGTCCAATTTCTGTTAACCTTGAAAAAGACCCATATCAAATGCAATTATTAGGAGAAAAGTTTGAGGATGCAGTAGGAACGGAAATTAAACTATTAATTGATAATGCATACTATCAAGCTAGAAAAATAATTTCTGAGCATATGGATAAATTAGAATTAGTTGCTAATGTTTTACTTGAAAAAGAGATAATTTCAGCTGAAGAATTTGAATCATTTTTTTTGAGCTAATGTCGAACAAATCGGAAAATCGAAGATTTTCCGATTTGTTCTGAGATTCAAGGTATAGTGTGATTTATATAAATTCACGTTATACCTTAAATCTTTATTATAAAATTTGCATGCAGTGATTTGTAACTTATTTGTAAAAAATTACTTTTTTATTTTAGGAAAAAATATTGTATAAAGATGTAAAAAGATGTAGAATAAAGTGTGAAATAAATGAAAATAATGAGGTGACATTAATGAACGGAGTGAAAGAAGAAGAGCTTAAGAAGGGAGTAAAGGATGTAAAGACAGCGGAACAAATAGCTGGACAAAAAACAACACAACATGAACATAAAAATGGACATAGTGGGGAAAGTAGTAGTGGAGATTATTCACATGTT
Organism: Clostridia bacterium; assembly: GCA_017939755.1. Lineage (GTDB taxonomy): Bacteria > Bacillota > Clostridia > TANB77 > CAG-508 > CAG-492. Next base: position 3,204 of record JAGBAJ010000063.1, read on the forward strand.
GTACATAAGGATTTAAAAAGTAGGAAAGTTCCAATTATAATTGGGATATTTGTTTTCTTAATAGTAATCATAGGTGCTGTATTGGCAGTAGAATATTGTTGTGCTCCAATAGTTAAGGTAAAAGGAGAGTCTATAGTAGAGCTAGAGTATGGAGCTAACTATAATGATGCTGGCATAACAGCATATACAAAATTTAAAGATATAAGCGATAGTATTGTTATCGAAAACCCTGTAGATATTTCAAAGGTTGGTACATACGATATTACATATAAGGTTCCATATAAGAACGATTTCAAAGTATATACTAGAAAGGTTATTATCAAAGATACAGCTGTCCCAACAATTACACTAAATGGTGATGAAAATTTTGAATTAGAGTTTGGAAAAGAATATCAAGAGCCAGGATTTAAGGCTGAAGATGGATATGATGGAAATCTTACAGATAATGTAAAAGTCGAAAAAGTAGATACTGAAAATGGAAACTATGATATGCACTATATAGTAGAAGATTCATCAAAGAATAGAGCAGAAAAGATAAGACATATAAAAATAACGGATTCTACAGCACCAGTTATTAAACTAAAAGGAAACTCATTTTTAGCTATTTCTATAGGTGCTAAGTACGAAGAGCAAGGAGCCACAGCAAAAGATAATAAAGATGGCGACTTATCAAGTAAAATAGTAATAGAAGGAAATAATATAGATACATCAAAAGAGGGCAAATACAAAGTAAAATATAAAGTAACAGATAGCAATGGAAATGAGGCAATTTCCGAAAGGACAGTGGCTGTTGGTGATTCGCAAGCAACTGGTGTTATTTATTTAACATTTGACGATGGACCAAGTACTACTACAACACCGAAGATATTAGATATTTTAAAAGAAAAGGGCGTTAAAGCTACCTTCTTTGTAATCAATTATAAAGAAGGAACTACAAGCGAAGAATTATTAAAAAGAGAAGTTCAGGAGGGACATGCAATAGGAATTCATGGATACTCTCATGATTATTCAAAGGTATATGCTTCTGTAGATGGTTGTTTCAATAACTTTAAAAGTCTACAAGATAAAATTGAGAAGACAACAGGTATAAAAACTTGGATAATAAGATTTCCTGGTGGAAGTTCAAATACTGTAAGTAGGAAATATTGCCCTGGTGTTGTTACAAATGTATCAAAGAAGTTATTAGATGCAGGATTTAAATATTACGATTGGAATGTTGCATCAGGAGACTCTGGTGATGTAAAAACCAAAGAAGGTGTGTATAACAATGTAACAAAAGGGATAAAACCAGGAAGAAATAATATTGTTCTAATGCATGACTTTAGTGGCAACAATAAGACGATGGAAGCTCTACCAGAAATAATTGATTTTGGATTAAAAAATGGGTACAAATTTGAAGTTATTACAACTGATACAGAAATGATAACTCAAAAAATACAGAACTAATGTGATGGCACAATAGATACTTTGGCAGCCTCTGGCTGTAGGGGGCATCACGGCTCGCTGGCTCATAGATAAATAAGAATTTGAAGTTAAACTGACAATTGGGGATGGAATGAATCATAAATTTATTCTATCTCCAATTTTGTGTGTTATTAGAAAGGTAGCATAAAATCACCTAAAAAAGAATAAATGTTTCCAAAAAGTATTTATTTTTGGCTAATTTTGGAGTATAATATATATGAGGATGTTGAATTTTTTATAGCTAATATAATAACGGGAGGTGATTTTGCAAATGGAAAATAACACATTAAAGGAAAATTATCTAGAGGTCATACCACAAAAAAGTATGGTTTTTGAAAAAGAAAAGAATAATTTGCCAGTATTAAAAGATTGCAGAAATTTATTGCCCGTAATTATAAAAAAGAAAGAATTAGCATTGATAACAATTGATAAAGAGCTAGATACAATAAAACAAAATAGAATAGTTGCTGCTATTAAACTTGGTATTGTTGGATTGGCAAAATTATTAAAATTTGTAACAATGTCATTTGTAAAATTAATTAGATGGAGTATTCTTGTATCAACAAGATGTATCAGTTTTATTGTAGTGTCTGCATTAGTACTTTTATCTACAACGATTATAACAAAGAATATAGTTAATTCTTATTATGGCTCAGATTTGAAAGAAGATGATACATCTTTTTCTATATTTAATGTAAAAGATGATGTTGAGGCATCTTCGGCAAAACCAGTAGTGCAAGAACATGAGGTAGATGAAAACGAGAATAATATACATATCGAAACGGGTGAGTAATATAAGAGCTTTTGGAAAAATAATTGAAGAAATATGCAATGAACAAAATATAAAAATAAATAAAATGTCTGATGATTGGATTATAGAATTAAACAAAAATGGTATAACTAAATATATTTTGGGTTATAAATTTGATTTAAATTCATCATGTACATCAGAAATTTGTAATGATAAATATGCACTATTTTCTATATTAGAAAATAGTGCTATTCCAGTTATAAAACATGATATATTGTTTGGTAATAATGAAAAGAAGTTATTAACAATGGCAGAGCAACTTGATTATAACTTTGTATTAAAACCTAACAATGGAACATGTGGAAATAATATTTTCCACATAACATGCAAGAATGAAGTTATAGATACATATAGAAAAATTTCAAGATTGGGTAATATATGTGTGTGCCCATTTTATAACATAAAAAATGAGTTTAGAATTATTTATTTAAATGGAAAAGCAGAGCACATTTACAAGAAGGTAAAACCAACTATTGTGGGAAATGGAAAGAGCACCATAAAAGAGCTTTTGTTACGTTTTAATAGTGAATATTATAAAGATGAAAAAAAATTTATAAATAAAAAGTATAATATAGATTATATTCCTAAAGATGGAGAAATTATAGAATATGAATGGCGATTCAACCTATCAAAAGGGGCTACTATATCTGAAGCAAAGGATGAAGAGAAAAAGGAATTGTTTAAGTTAGCATTATTAGCTGCAGAGAAAATTAATTTAAAATTTGGTAGTATTGACATAATAAAAACTATAGATAATCAATATAAAATTATTGAAATAAATAGTGGTGTTATGATGGAAAATTTAATTAATTTAGAAAATGAAGGTTATGAAATAGCAAAGAATATATATAAAAAAGCTATTGAGCTAATGTTCGCGTAGCAGAAAGGATTATATAATTATTTATGATAAATATAAAGGAAATTGCTCAGATAATTGCAAAAAATAATGGTAGATTATACCTTGTTGGTGGAGCTGTAAGAGATAAGTTATTTAACATAGCTAATCACGACGAAGACTATTGTGTTGTTGGTATGGACTATAAAAAATTTGAAGAGCTTTTTCCAACTGCAATAAAAAAAGGAAAATCATTTTTAGTATATGAAATTGATAAAAGAGAATTTGCAATGGCCAGAGCCGAAAAAAAGATAGGTATTAATCATAGAGACTTTGAAATAATTTCAAATAGAAATATTACAATAGAAGAAGATTTAGCAAGACGCGATATTACAATAAATTCCATAGCAGAGGATGTACTAACAGGAGAGCTTATTGATCCGTTTAATGGAATAGAGGATTTTAAAAATAGAACGATAAGAGCCACTTCAAGTAGTTTTTCAGAAGATGCATTAAGAGCATATAGAGCAGCAAGATTTGCTTGTAAATTTAACTTTGAAATTGATGATTCAACATATGAATTAATAGGTGCTCTAAAGGGGGATTTAAAATATTTGTCTAGCGAAAGAGTTTTTGAAGAGCTTAGAAAAGCACTAAATACGGAACATCCAGAAAAGTTTTTTAAAGTTCTTAAGAGAGCGAATATTTTAGATGTACATTTTATTGAAATTTATAAGCTGATAGGTGCTGTGCAGCCAACAGAGCATCATCCTGAAGGTGATGCATACAACCATACAATGCTTGCTCTAAAGATGGCGGCATCGATTACAAAAAATGAAGAAATTCGATTTTCTGCGTTAGTACATGATTTAGGGAAAGGGCTAACACCAAAAGAGGCTTATCCACATCATTATGGACATGATATTAAAGGTAAGGGAGAAGTTATTAAACTTGGAGAAAGATTAAAAATGCCAAAATCATGGATAAGCTGTGGGGTTACAGCTGCAACAGAGCATATGTTAGGTGGTATTTTTTATAAAATGAAACCTAGTAAGCAAGTAGATTTTATTGAACGTGTATCTAAAACAAGGCTTGGATTAAAAGGTTTAGAGATTGTTGTTGAATCTGATAGGAATTGCAGAGGAACTCGAAAAGAGCATGTGGAATTTGCGGAAATAGGAAAAGAGCTTCTATCAAAAATAAACGGAAAATCAATATTAAAAAAGTTTCCAAATATTACAGAGGGTATTCAATTAAAGAATAAAATCCATCAAGAAAGAGTTGAATATTTGAAAGAAATAAAAGAGCTGTAAAAGTCCATATTATTGTAAATTAAAAAATCATTGAAAATACATATGTAAATTCAATGATTTTTTTTAATCTCTTTTTATTAACTAGCACACACAAATTTAATGTGTTTATATTAGTCTAAATTTTCTAATATTTTTGGTAACATTTGTTTCTTTCTTGAAACAACATTCTCTAATAATGCTGTGTTGTTATCTAGTGTAACACCATAAGCTTTTTCAACTATTCCTGAATCATTTCCTAAAGAAATAATTTTAGAATTTGAGTTAAGTATATCTGTTGCAGCAAATACATATAAATCTAAGTTTTCTTTTTTGATTTCATCATTTATAGCTGCTTCAAAGTATACTTTGTCTTTAAATACTCCATCAATATCCGCTGTATTAATTTGAGCTATTTTAAATTTCTTTCCACCTTTTTCAAATAATTTGCTATCTATATTGATAACTTGAGCTGGTGTATAGTCACTTAAGTCTGTTCCTGCTTTTAATAATGCTGTTCCATATGTTGTTAAATCTACTTCTGCAATTTTAGCTAATTTTTCTGCGATTGGTCTATCTTCTTGTGTAGTTGTTGGTGATTTAAATAAAAGTGTATCAGAAACAATAGCACTTAACATCATTAAAGCTATATTTTTTGTAATTGGAACATCGTACTCTTTGTACATTTTATATAATACTGTAGCAGTACATCCAACTGGTTCAGCTCTGTAATATAATTGATATGGTGCTACGAAGTTCATTGTGTGGTGGTCAATAACTTTTTTTACAACAGCATTTTCTATATTTTGGGCGGTTTGTGTTTTTTCGTTATGATCTACTAAGATTACATTTTGACCATCAGCAACATCTGAAACTAATTCTGGAGCAGACATGTTTAAATAATTTAAAACATACTCTGTTTCTTTATTTATATTTCCAAGGCGAACTGCCTTAGCTTCATTACCTAATTGATTTTCTAAATTTGCCATTACTAATGATGACATTATTGAGTCTGTGTCTGGATTTATGTGTCCAAATACTAAAGTTTTGTTTATACTCATTTGTATACCTCCTTTATAATAATAACAATTTCTATTATACTATGTTTTTCCAAAAAAGTCAATAATTTACATAAAGTTGCTATAAGGGTATACCTAAAGTGATTTATAACCTTATTATACTATTGTTACTGATTTATCGGATCTCACCTTAACTACACATTATACCTTAAATTATTAAGAAGATTTTTTGTTGTGAATGGTAACATGCTATTATAAGAATATTGCAATATTAGTAAATACCAATTGTATTATTGCTAAAGCACGAATGACTATAGCACCAATTTTATTGTTGTTATCATGTTGTTCATAATTAGAGCAACTGAGTGAATACATAAAAATATAAATTGTTGCAAATAAGATTAAATATTTCATAGTATACTCCTTATAATATAAAATAGTTTGTTTTTGTAGTACTATTTAATGGTATAAATTTGAAAGCTTTGTAATATAGTAATTTTATAGTGAAACAAGGTATTTCAAATTTGATTGTAAATCAAAATTGGAATAGCGAAGCGTCCGAGGTTGAACTTTAAAATTACTATATTACAAAGCTATTACTAGATAAACCATTAAATAGTAACCTTTTTGTTTGTTTAATAAAAACACATTATATTGAGAATTAACAATTATGACTTAGTAAATAAGTTTCCAGACTCAACATTTAAGTAAACATTCACATCAAAAAATGAATTTTTATAATTACCAAGCCAGTTTGAGTCATTCCATTCTTGTAGTGTCAGATAGTTTGATATGGCATATTTCCCAAAGCCGCATATATCAGAGTTGTATTCTTTAGCGGTTTTATATAAATAATTGGACACTTGATTTTGTATATATTTTGTAGCAGAGCTCTCAATTAAATTTAGTGATTCCGTGGAATCATACTTTATATGCTCATCTAAAGAGAGCCCACGTCCATCTAAATATATATCGACGGATATTAAAGGAGAGTTGTTTACGTACGAAACACTACATTTTGTATCTTTTTCTGACGTTAAAAGTAAGTCAATATATTTTCCACTTTCAAATGGATTAGGAACAGACATAGTGCACTCATCTAGTTCATTAGTTATCATTACATGGCAGATACTATCTAAACCGCTAAGTTCGCCTACTAAAACATCATTTTTAAAAATTGCGATTCCAAAGTTGTCAATAACGTCGCTATCTGTTATAGGATTTTCACCAGCCGTATTATCATAATTTAATTTTGCATTACTATTTGTTCCACTTTCAGTTGATACAGCACCTAAAATTGCATATGGTTCACAAGATGTGTCTTTCATCTTAGAGTAAAATTTTGCCAAAGATATATTTATAGTATAACCTGTATATTTTGCAGATTGTAGTGTTGATTCGTAAAATCTGGCAACGAAAATTTCTAAAGAGGGTTTTACATTATTTAAGTAATCCTTTGCTGAACACTTTGAAATAATAACACTACAATCGTTACGCAGTTCAACGTTATTCAATAGAGTATCTATATATTCAGCAATACCATATGTTGCAAGTTTTTCTGAAATAACCAATACTTGGCAATTAGATAAGTTGGTCTGTTTACTTATGTGGTTATTAATTAAAGAAATTCCAGAGTTTATACTAGAGCATTTTACAGTTGTTATATTTGTTTGTTTTGATTGAGATGAGCTACTAGATGATTCTCCGCCAGATGAATTATTTCCTTCGGTTGCTATTTGTATTGTAAGCTCTAGCTCATTAGACTCTGCAAGGTCAAGTCCAATAGCTACAACATATGCATTCTCTTCTATACCAGTAGCATCATAACAACCTGTAAGACTAAAAGTAAAAGTAGTTAGTATACATAAAACGATAATTTTTTTTAATATTTTTCTCATAGACATTCCTTTCGATTTAATATAGATTGCTTTGAACGAGATGACGAAAGCTTCTGTTTAATATTTGCTATAAGTAGCAATAGAGGATCTGCAACAAATACAAATGCCAAAATTATATACTGTATAATATACTCAAAGGATCTACCGAAATCTGTAAAATTTTGTAATAGCACGGCAGCACCTAATATAATTGTGCAAATACAATAATTTGATGAATCAATTTCCTTAAGATTTAGTGTTTTCTTTAATATAAAAAGAGCAAAAGAAAACGTAGTACTTATATAGGCTATAATTGATAAAATCCAAACTAGTACAAATAGGGTATTTATACCATGAATTAAATTTCCATGTCTCATGAACATTGTAAGAACATATAAAAGCATAGACTCATTTGTATCTATAATAAATGAGAACACTAGTAGTAAACAAAATGTACTTAGAAAAAGGAAAAATCCAGATATACCAAGTGAGAATAATGCAATTTTTCTAAGATTTGTATTTTTATCCATAAGCGTAGGTAAGAAAAATATATACCCAAGACCAGATAGTGCAAATATATTCATGGTACCTTGTATAAATGTTTTATCTAAGCCATAACCAAATATAGGTGTAAGTCTTTGTATTTGAAAATCACTAGCAGGTGAAAATAGTAAAATAATAAGTCCAATAGTTGCAAGCGGAAAAATAAACAAAGTTACTTTTGCTATGGGTTTTATTCCAAATTTGTTGGAAATGGAAGCTGCTACTATGAAAAACAGCATTACAAATATAATAGGAGAATGCTCAAAGTATATAGTTTTTAGCGTAGTAGTAAAATTCTTAAGAATTAGAAGAATAATTGCCATAAAAATTAGAATGTGTATAGTTCCTATAATATATTGCAATGGTTTACCACCAAGATATTGAGATATATCTAAAATATCTTTCCCATTAAAAGAGCATAAAAGTTTTGTTATGATTAATACAAAAATTAGAGCAAGAAAGATAATATAAATGGTGTTTAACCATGCAGAGCTACCAGTAGATGAAATAATGTCTTTTGGAAGATTTAAAATTATTTTATTTGCCATAATTAGGGAAAGAATGGCAATAGTTTCGATAGTTCCTAGCTTTGGCGAATCCATTATTTATACCTCCATTTCATGCTAATTTTTCCTTCAGAATATTTCTTTTGTGGACGAACGAAATCTGATTTTCGCTCTCGTTTCCAAATTGGCAAAACAAAGTATGTTGATATACTTCTTTTGTTTATTGGTATTGGGTCTAGGTAATCTGCACCAAAAGTCTTTAAATTACACATTAGTACCATTTGTACAAATATACCGGCAGCTATTCCTAAAAATCCAGCTAAATAACCTAAAATAATGTATAAAAATCTACATATTCTAAATGTAAAATTTAAAGAGAAGTCTGGAATGGCAAAAGAGCATATTCCAGTTATTGCAACAATTATAATTAAAATTGGGCTTACCAAAGAAGCCGAAACAGCGGCATCTCCAAGTACAATAGCACCAACAATACCAATGGTTGGTCCAAGAGGGGTCGGAACTCTAACACCAGCTTCTCTAATTAGTTCAAATGATATTTCCATAAGTAAAATTTCAACTACAATAGGAAATGGTACAGATTCTCTTGAAGCGGCAATTGTAAATAAAAGCTCCGTGGGCAGTAATTCGTGATGGTAGTTTGTAACAGCAATATACATACCAGGAAGTAATACAGATAGTAGTAACGAAAATAACCTAATTATTTTTCCCAGATTAGCAAATTGGTACTTTAAGTTAAAATCTGCTGGTGATGACAAGAAATCTACAAATACTCCAGGCAGAACAAGAGCATAGGGACTTCCATTTACTAATATACATACTCGACCATCAAATAAATAGTTTACAACCTTATCAGGACGCTCTGTAGCAATCATTTGAGGATATATACTATTTGGATTGTCTTGAATGAGCTGCTCTAATTGTCCAGAAGATATTAAATAGTCAATATCCAAGTTATTTATTCGGTATTTAACCTCTGCAACTAGTTTTTTGTTTGTTATTCCGTTAATATAACCGATAGATACATTTGTTTTTGTAATTTTCCCGACTTTTATACTTTCTAAAACTAAATTTTCATTATTAATTAGCCTTCTTAAGATTGATGTATTCGTTCTAAGATTTTCGACAAATGATTCTTGAGATCCCCTTACAACAACTTCATTAGTAGGAGCTTCAATACTTCTTTGTTTAAATCCTTTTACATCAATATCATACGCTTCTTCTATTGTATCTATAAATAAAACACAATCGCCCATATTTACCGCAGAAAAGACATCAGAAAATTCAAGGACCTTTTTTACGCTATTTTGGGGAAGTAAATTATTGTATACAAAAGTAGTTAGATTAGATTTTGAAATCTTCTTATTTTCGTAATTCTTTATTTTCACATTATTTATGATGTCTTCAGATACTAATTTTTTTTGCTTTCCATCATAAGAGTTAGCTTTATTTCGAAGCATTAATGGTGACAAAACAAAGTCATTTATCAAATTAGAATCAACCATACCATCAATAAATATAAGAAAGGCTTTGTAACGAACATTTTGCACTAGAACATTAAAATTACGAATAACAATATCTGTGCTTAATTTAGTGTTATAGGCTTTTTCAAGATATTTTTGATTTTCAGATATTGAAGAATTTATTTTTTTGGTAGTTGAATCTGTGCTATTTGGTTCATTGGAATTTAAATTTGAGTCATTATTTGAATCAGAACTAGAAGAGGAGTCAGAGCTTGCATTATCATATCTAAATAAATGATGTTTATCATCTGTAAATGTAAATACTTTTTTTAACGATTTAAAGAAATTATTCATAAATTTTACCTCATTTTTCCTAGTATTTGCAAAAAAAATAAAAATATTCAAAATAAAAATATTGAATATGTATTTAGCGTATGTTAGAATCATACATATAATTAAAAGAAGGGGGAAAAATAAATGGATAACGAATTTAATAATAATCCAATAAAAGAAAAAAGCAATGGTTTAGCTATTACAGGTATGGTGCTTGGAATTATTTCAATTGTATTATGTTGGGTTCCTATACTTGGCTTAGTTTTAGCTATAGTTGGTCTAATTTTAGGAGTAAAAGGATTAAAAGAATCAAAAAATTTAAATGGAAAAGGAAAGGGAATGGGAATTGCTGGTATATCATGTGGAGCTGTAGGTACAGTATTTAGCGTAATATATCTTATAGTTTGGATATTTACAGTTCTTCTTGTAAAAGAAGTATATGATACTGTAGATAATGAAATAGATTCATATAAGAGCATATATAATTCTAGTTACAATCGTTCAATTGATTATGACTATGATTTTTAATTTAACGGAATAAAAAATGAAAAAGTTGCGTATATTCAATGTATACGCAATTTTTTTAGTAGTAAAATTCGAATTTTATTTTGAAAATAAAATCTTATATTAATTATTTTTACTTTATATTCAACACTAAAAAAAGTTTTATAGTATTTTCTATGACATAAAATTTTTGCTAGATATTGTATGTAAAGGTAAGTCAATAAATGTACAATTATATTACAAATAGTCAATATATGTAAAGACATTTCTACAAGAAAAATTATTTTAAAAAAACAAGTTTCTTCTATTGAAATATGGTTTTTTTTGTTATACAATGACCTAGATTATAAAAGTAATCAGTTTTTTTTAGATGTTATAAACATCGGATTGGAGGAATTTTAATGTCAGTAAAAGTAGCTATTAATGGGTTTGGACGTATAGGACGTCTTGCATTTAGACAAATGTTTGGAGCAGAAGGGTATGAGGTTGTTGCAATTAACGATTTAACAAGTCCTAAAATGTTAGCTCATTTATTAAAATATGATTCAGCACAAGGTACTTATGCAAAAGCAAGTACAGTATCAGCAGGAGAAGATTCAATAACTGTTGATGGAAAAACAATAAAAATTTATGCAGAAAAAGATGCTGCAAACTTACCTTGGGGAGATTTAGACGTTGATGTTGTATTAGAGTGTACAGGATTCTACACATCTAAAGAAAAGGCATCAGCACATTTAAAAGCAGGAGCTAAGAAAGTTGTTATATCAGCTCCAGCTGGAAACGACCTACCAACAATCGTTTATAGCGTTAATGAAAATATATTAACACCAGAAGATAAAATAATATCAGCAGCATCATGTACAACAAATTGTTTAGCACCAATGGCAAACACACTTAATAATTATGCAAAAATTCAATCAGGAATTATGTGTACAGTACATGCTTACACAGGAGACCAAATGTTATTAGATGGTCCACAAAGAAAAGGAAATTTAAGAAGAGCAAGAGCTGCAGCAATAAATATAGTACCAGCATCATCAGGTGCTGCTAAAGCAATCGGTTTAGTTATTCCAGAATTAAATGGAAAGTTAATAGGAGCTGCACAAAGGGTTCCAGTAGCAACAGGATCTACAACAATATTAACAGCTGTTGTTAAAGGAGAGAATGTAACTGTAGAAGGAATTAACGCAGCAATGAAAGCAGCTGCTAATGATTCCTTTGGATACAACGAAGAAGAAATAGTTTCATCAGATGTTGTTGGAATGACATATGGTTCACTATTTGATGCAACACAAACAATGGTAACAGATATGGGAAATGGAGAATATCAAGTTCAAGTTGTATCTTGGTATGATAATGAAAATTCATATACAAGCCAAATGGTTAGAACTATAAAATATTTTGCTGAATTAGCTTAATTATAAAGCAAAAAAAGGGGTAGAAAAGCTAATTTCTGCCTCTTTTGAATTATAAGGGAAAATAATAATATCATAGATATAGTATAGGAGGAATAGGTATGAACGAATCATCTGTTGTAATTTCAAGTATTGAGAATGCAAAAGAATTGGTATATCCAAACACATATTTAAATTTTTTTAAGGCAACGGCTATTTTTCTAGTTATAATATTTGCAATATCTATGATTAAAGGTATTAAAAATAAAAAATATGTAGTTTCTAGTGTTATTGCAGTTATAATGACGATTATTTCATATTTTTCATACAATTACATTCTTAAAAATATCAATGCAATTAATGGCACAGAGCAGCTAGGTTGCGGATTTCAAATTGCCTGTAGCTACATAGCAATGATAGTAAATGGATTATTGTGCATTGTAACTATTACTTTTGCAATAAAAGGAAAGAAAAGGGAGGAACTTAAACATGAGTAAAAAAACAGTTAAAGATATTGACTTAAAAAATAAAAAAGTATTTGTTAGATGTGATTTTAATGTTCCATTAGATGAAAATGGAAAAATTACAGATAACAGAAGAATTGTTGGAGCATTACCAACAATAAAATATTTATTAGAAAATAACTGCAAAGTTATTTTATGCTCTCACTTAGGAAGACCAAAGGGAGAGATTAAACCAGAATTTTCTTTAGCACCAGTTGCAGCTGAATTATCTAGATTATTAGGTAAAGAAGTGAAACTTGCAAAAGATGTTATAGGAGAAAGTGCAAAAGAATTAACATCTAATATGCAAAATGGAGAAATTGTTTTGTTAGAAAATGTGAGATTTGACGCTAGAGAAGAAAAAAATGACCCAGAGCTTTCAAAAGAGCTTGCATCAATGGCAGAAATATTTGTAAATGATGCATTTGGAACAGCACATAGAGCACATAGCTCAACAGCTGGAATTGCAGAATATTTACCAGCAGTATCAGGATTTTTAATTGAAAAAGAATTAAAATTCTTGGGAGAAGCTCTTCAAAATCCAGAAAGACCTTTTGTTGCAATTTTAGGTGGAAAGAAAGTTTCTGACAAAATAGGTGTTATCAATAGCCTATTAGAAAAAGTTGATACTTTAATGATTGGTGGAGCAATGGCTTATACATTCTTTAAAGCTCAAGGATATAATGTTGGAAATTCTATTTGCGAATTAGATAAACTAGATTTAGCAAAAGAATTAATGGAAAAAGCTAAACAAAAGGGCGTTAAACTAATGCTTCCAGTAGACACAAGACTTGGAAAAGAATTTGATCCAAATACAGAATCAAAAGTAGTTGGATGGAGAGAAATTCCAGATGGTTGGGAAGGATATGATATTGGAGACGAAACAATAAAAATGTATCAAGAAGAGCTAAAAACAGCTAAAACAGTAATTTGGAATGGTCCTGTTGGTTTGTTTGAATTTGATAAATTTGCAGTAGGAACAAATGCTGTTGCAAAAACTTTATCAGAATTAGACGGTGCTACAACAATAATTGGTGGAGGAGATTCAGCAGCTGCAGTTGAAAAAGCAGGATTGTCAGAGAAGTTTACACACATTTCAACAGGTGGAGGAGCTTCACTAGAATTTTTAGAGGGAAAAAAATTACCAGGAATTGAATGTTTAATGGATAAATAAAACAAATGAAAAAATGGAGAATTAGAAAATGAAGTTTGAGAGTATTAATAATTTTGAAGTAGGTATTAATAATAGTAAAGTATCAATGAATGAAGAAAGCAAAGCTATAATTGCAAAGAAAGATATAGAAGATATAATAAGCAATGTTAATACTAGTGATGAGTACGATATGGATTATAAAACATACGATGAAGATTATACGCTTGTAAATTGGATGTGGGGTGGAACAATAATATTAGCATTTGTTGTTTGGATTGTATGTTTAATATCACTAATAATGAATATAGTTAAAAAGAATGTTGGAAAGGCAATTTTTTCCGGAATTGGTCTTATAGTTCCAATCATATCAATTTTTGTTTCTACAATGGGTAGAACTATGTTTCAATTAGAGGAAAATGGAATAAGTTTAGCTATTGTAATATTTGCATTGTTGTTGGAATTAGTATTTACAATATTGAGTTTTGTATTTTGTTTTTCAAAAGATAAAAATAAGTAGCACACATAGCCAAATTTATATAAATAACAAACAAAGTTAAATAAAATCAGACTTGAATTTTTATAGAACTAAAATTATATGAATAACAAATTTATGTTTTCAAAGGAAAGGAGTTTAGAAACATGAGAAAAAAAGTAATTGCAGGAAACTGGAAAATGAATATGCTTCCAAACGAAGCAATAAGCATGATAACAGAATTAACACCGATGGTTAAAGACACAGAAAATGAAGTTATCTTATGTGTACCATACACAGACCTATTTTATGCATTATTAACAGCACAAGATACTAATATAAAAATAGGTGCACAAAATATGCATTTTGAGGAAAAAGGTGCATATACAGGAGAAGTATCAGGTAAAATGCTTAAATCAATTGGAGTAGAATATGTAATTATAGGACACTCTGAAAGAAGACAATATTTTGCAGAAACAGATGAAACTGTAAATAAAAAAATAAAAGCAGCATTTGCTAATGAATTAAAGCCAATAGTATGTGTTGGTGAATCATTAGAGCAAAAGGAAGCTGGAAAAACTGCAGAAGTTATAACAAATCAAACAAAACTTGCTCTTGAAGGCTTGACAAATGAGCAAGTTCAAAATACAATAATAGCCTACGAACCAATATGGGCAATTGGAACCGGAAAAACTGCAACATCAGAGGATGCAAATAATAGTATAATTTGCATAAGAAATAAAATTGCAGAAATATACGGAAACGAAGTTGCACAAAATGTAATAATTCAATATGGCGGAAGTGTTAAATCTTCAAATGCAAAAGAATTATTCGAAACATCAGATATTGATGGTGGACTAATAGGTGGAGCAAGTTTAAAAGCAGAAGAGTTCGCAAAAATAGTAAACTATAATAAATAGAATACGCATACGAAATAATAATTGAGCAAGCATTGTTGAAGATGAATTTATCATATCCAACATGCTAATCATTGTAAGAAGGATGGTATATAAAATGAGTAAAAAAACTACAATGCTAATGATAATTGATGGTTATGGTATCAATGAAAATGAAAAAGGTAATGCTGTAAAAGCAGCCAATACACCAAACCTAGAAAAACTATTTAAGACATGTCCAACAACAGAAATCTACACAAGTGGAATGAAGGTTGGATTACCAGACGGACAAATGGGAAATTCAGAGGTAGGACACACAAATATTGGTGCAGGAAGAATTGTGTATCAACAATTAACAAGAATAACAAAATCAATTGAAGATGGAGATTTTTTCAGTATTCCAGAATTTGTTTCAGCTATCGAAAATTGTAAGGCAAATAATTCTAAATTACATATTTTAGGATTATTATCTGATGGTGGAGTTCATAGCCATAATCGTCATTTATATGGACTATTAGAAATGGCAAAAAGAAAAGGCTTTGAAGATGTGTATGTACATTGTTTCTTAGATGGAAGAGATACGCCACCAGCATCAGCAGAAAATTACATTATTGAACTAGAAGAAAAAATCAAAGAAAAGGGTGTTGGAAAAATAGCATCAGTTTCTGGTAGATACTATAGCATGGATAGAGACAAAAGATGGGATAGAATTCAAAAAACATATAATGCAATAGTTAGAGGAGAAGGTGAAAAAGCTCAATCAGCTACTAAAGCAATTGAAGATTCATATCTAAAAGAAGTTTTTGACGAATTTGTTGTACCAACTGTAATTTGCAATGGAAATGTTCCAGTAGCAACAATATCAAAGAATGATTCAGTAATATTCTTTAATTTCAGACCAGACAGAGCAAGAGAAATTACTAGAACTCTTGTAGACCCTGAATTCAACGAATTCGAAACAATAAAAGACTTAAACTTAAATTTTGTATGTATGGCCGAATATGATGCAACTTTACCAAATGTTAGTGTAGCCTTTAAACCAGAAAGATTAAATAACACATTTGGCGAGTATATAAGCAATAAAGGATTAACACAATTGCGTATAGCAGAAACAGAAAAATATGCACATGTAACATTTTTCTTTAATGGTGGAGAAGAAAAACAGTATCCTGGAGAAGACAGAATTTTGGTTCCATCACCAAAGGTTGCAACATATGATTTACAACCAGAAATGAGTGAACCAGAGGTTACAGAAAAAGTAGTAGAAGCAATTAATTCAGGGAAATATGATTCTATAATTCTAAATTATGCTAATTCAGATATGGTTGGACATACAGGAAGTATGGAAGCTGCAATTAAAGCCTTAGAAGCTGTTGATGATGGTGTTGGAAAAGTAGTAGAAGCTATGAAAAATAATGGTGGAGTATTACTTATAACTGCTGACCATGGAAATTCAGAGCAAATGATTGATTATACAACAGGAGAGCCACACACAGCTCATACAACAAACCCAGTTCCACTTATTTTAGTGGGAATGGAAAATACAAAAGTTAAATCTGGTAAGCTAGCTGATTTAGCACCTACAATGCTTGATATTATGGGATTAGAAAAACCAGCTGAAATGACAGGAGAAAGTTTATTAATTAGAGAATAATTTTGGAAACACGTTCCAAAGTCACCTGGAGAGATGATTGTGGAACGTATCCATATAATTAGAGAATAAAATATTATACAAAATAAATAGAGTTTAATTTTGTATAAATTTTAGATAAATAATACATAAGAGCAGAAATTTAAAATGTAATTTGAAAGGAGCAATTTAAGATGATTTATTCAAAAGAATTAGAAAATATGTGTCCAGTAGCAAAAGGAGTAGACCATGGACCAGCACCAATTCCAGAAGAGGGAAAATGGGTAAAAGCAAAAGAAATTAAAGATATATCAGGTTTTACACATGGTATTGGATGGTGTGCACCTCAACAAGGAGCTTGTAAGTTAACATTAAACGTTAAAGAGGGAGTAATTCAAGAAGCTTTAGTTGAGACAATTGGATGCTCAGGAATGACACATTCAGCAGCAATGGCTGGAGAAATCTTAGTTGGAAAGACTATATTAGAAGCATTAAACACAGATTTAGTTTGTGATGCTATAAATACTGCTATGAGAGAATTATTCTTACAAATAGTATATGGTAGAACCCAATCTGCATTCTCAGAAGGAGGATTAGCAGTTGGGGCAGGACTTGAAGACTTAGGAAAAGGACATAGAAGCCAAGTTGGTACAATCTATTCTACATCTTTAAAAGGACCAAGATACTTGGAGCTTGCAGAAGGATACATAACAGAAATTGGTTTAGATAAAGATAACCAAATCATTGGTTACAAATATGTTAACCTAGGAAAAATGATGGAAAATATCAAAAAAGGTATTGAGCCAATGGAAGCTATTGAGAAAGCAAGTGGAAAATACGGACGTTTTGATGAAGCTGTTAAGAAAATAGATCCTAGAGAAGAATAAAAGAGGATTTATTAGGAATATTAAAGAAAATAATCAAAAATAGGAGGATAATAAAATGGCAGTAACATTTGAAAGTTATGAAAGAAGAATAGATCAAATTAAACCAGTAATGGAAAAATATGGAATTAAAGATTTTGAAGATGCATTAAAAATATGTACAGACAAAGGATTTAATCCATACGAAATAGTAAAAGGAGTCCAAACAATTTGTTTCGAAAATGCAGCTTGGGCATATACTTTAGGTGCAGCTATAGCAATAAAAAAAGGTTGTACAAAAGCAGCTGATGCAGCTAAAGCTATAGGAGAGGGATTACAATCATTCTGTATTCCAGGATCAGTTGCAGACGACAGAAAAGTTGGATTAGGACATGGAAATTTAGCTTCTATGCTATTATCAGAAGAAACAAAATGTTTTGCATTCCTAGCAGGACATGAGAGCTTTGCTGCAGCTGAAGGAGCTATAGGTATAGCAAAATCTGCTAACAAAGTTAGAAAAGAGCCATTAAGAGTAATTCTAAACGGATTAGGAAAAGATGCTGCTCAAATTATATCAAGAATTAATGGATTTACATATGTAAAAACAGACTTTGATTTCTTTACTGGAAAAGTTAAGGTAGTAGAAGAAATACCATATTCAGATGGAGAAAGATCAAAAGTTAGATGTTATGGTGCAAACGATGTTAGAGAGGGTGTAGCTATAATGCATATGGAAGGTGTTGATGTTTCTATAACAGGTAACTCAACAAACCCAACAAGATTCCAACATCCAGTTGCTGGAACATACAAAAAAGAATGTATTGAGCAAGGTAAAAAATACTTCTCAGTTGCTTCTGGTGGAGGAACAGGAAGAACATTGCATCCAGACAATATGGCTGCAGGTCCTGCTTCTTATGGTATGACAGATACAATGGGAAGAATGCATTCAGACGCACAATTCGCAGGAAGTTCATCTGTACCAGCTCATGTTGAAATGATGGGATTAATTGGTATGGGTAACAACCCAATGGTTGGAGCTACAGTAGCTGTTGCTGTTGCAGTAGAAGAAGCTATGAAATAAAAATAATATTAGTTATAGAAAACGGAGGCATTGAAAAATGCATCCGTTTTTTATGTAATAGGAAAATTTTACTCCCTATTATATAAAATAGCACATTGAGAGGAAAGTCATGCTGACTTTTCCAAAAAGAAAGGGTCATAAACATGTTTAAAAAACTCATACTTGTTCAAAATATTTTTAGGAGGTATGAGTATGAAAAATTATTTAGAGATTGCTGATGTAAAAGCATTAGAAGTATTAGACTCAAGAGGAAATCCAACAGTTCAAGTTGAGATATTTACTATTGATGGTTCATGCGGAGTTGCTATGGTTCCATCGGGCGCGTCTACAGGAGCATTTGAGGCTGTAGAGTTAAGAGATGGAGATAAATCGAGGTATAATGGAAAGGGAGTATTGAATGCTGTTCAAAATGTAAATGAAATAATTGCACCAGAATTAATTGGGATGAATATTTATGATCAAGTAGCTATTGATAAAACTCTTATAGAAATAGACGGAACAGGCAATAAGGCAAAATTAGGTGCAAATGCAACACTTGGAATTTCCTTAGCTGTAGCAAGAGCTGCGGCGGAGTCTTTAGGATTACCACTTTACAATTACATTGGTGGTGTTAATGCTAAAACTTTACCAGTTCCAATGATGAACGTATTAAATGGTGGAAAACATGCTGATAACACAGTTTCATCACAAGAATTCATGATTATGCCAGTTGGAGCTCCAAGTTTTACAGAAGCTTTAAGATGGTGTGCTGAAACATATCATACATTAAAGAAAATATTAAAAGAAAAAGGATTAGCTACAGCTGTAGGTGATGAAGGAGGATTTGCTCCAAACTTATCAAGTGATGAAGAAGCACTTGAGTTATTAGTTGAAGCTATAGAAAGAGCTGGATTCAAACCAGGAGAAGATATAGCATTAGCTACAGATATAGCTGCGACAGAAATGTATGATGAAGCTAAAAAAGCTGGACAAGAAGGAAAATATTATTTCTGGAAAACAGATGAAATGAAAACTGTAGATGAAATGATTGATTGGATAGCTTCATTAACAGATAAATATCCATTAATCTCTATCGAAGATGGTTTAGCAGAAGAAGATTGGGAGAATTGGAAAAAATTAACAGATAGATTAGGATCAAAAGTTCAATTAGTTGGTGATGATTTATTTGTTACAAATACAAAAAGATTACAAAAAGGTTTAGATAACAAGACTGCTAACTCAATATTAATTAAATTAAACCAAATTGGAACATTAACAGAAACATTAGATGCTATAGAATTAGCAAAGAAGAACGGATACACAGCAGTTGTTTCTCACAGATCTGGAGAAACAGAAGATACAACACTTGCTGATGTTGTTGTTGCTACAAATGCAGGACAAATCAAAACAGGTGCTCCATGTAGAACAGACCGTGTTGCTAAATATAACAGATTATTAAACGTTGAAAATGAATTAGGTGACGTAGCTGTATATTTAGGGAAAAAATCATTCAATCAAAATATTTAATTATAAAGCAAAGAGCTAAAACAATTTACTTTGTTTATAATACAGAGACCAAGCAAATAACAGAGCTATATAACTTTTAAATTTTATTAAGAATACTAACTGACCAAGTACAATGCGGAATAGAAATATTCCGCATTTTTTCTGCATAAATAATTTGTTGTACTTTTATTAAATTATATGATAAAATCATATCAAAAAAATACAAAAATAGTAGGTAGAAAAATATGAATTTATTAGAATTAGAATATAGACAAGAGCTATTAATAGAAAAGCAGAAATATGAAATATTAAATATGACAAAATTTAAAGAAAAATCTTCTTTTTGGATAGAGTACAAATTAAGAAAATTAGACGATAATAAAATATATTATTTAAATGTGGAACAATCATTAAAGGTAATTTTATATGAAATTATAGAAAACACAACAATAGAGCCTAAAATGTCAATAAACTTCCAAGAGCAAGAATATGAGTTATATGAAAAAGGCACTGAGAAAGTTGAAACATATTATGGAATGACAGATGTAGGTTTAAATGAGGAGGCAAGTTATTACGAATACATAAATAAAAATGATAATAATCAATTTATATCAATTGAAAAATGGAAAAATCAATTAGAAGTCAGCATTGGAAAAAGAATAAAAATAAATGATATAAAATAAATTTGAAATCAGAAGGGGAAATATATGAAAACTATGTTAAAAAAAGGGCAAATTATATATATTGATAATGTAAAATATATAGTTAGCAATATGGTAAAGTATGCAGAAGATACTTGGATATGGTATGAGTATGCTATTGTAGGAGAAAAAGGAGAGCGTATATGGTTATGCATTGAAGAAGATGAAAATGGTAATGAGGAATATTCTATATATGAATCATATGGAGGATATATAAACGATAATGAAATGTCAATCAATATTAATGATATAGAATATGAATTATATGAAAAAGGTAAAGCGACTGTAAAAGACTACTTTGGAGATGCTGATGTAGATATGAATGAAACTTGCAATTATACGGACTACATGTCTAAAGACCAAATGTATATTGCGTCAGTAGAATATTGGGAAGGCGAAGTTGAAAGAAGTATAGGTCAATATATAGATAGTTCGGCAATTAGAGTTACTGATGAATTCGATTCTACAAATTTAAGACCAGAGGTGAAAATCAATAAAAATGGTATAATAGCAACAGTTTTAATACTTGTATTATGTTTTTTTGGACCAATAATCTCTGCAATATCTGGACTATTTGTAAATAAGTCAATACAAAAATATTTAGACAAAAGCTCATCATATAAATATGTAACATCAGTTACAAACAATACAAACAATAAAAAGGCAAAAGTGTATAAATCATCATATAGTACGATTGACAAAACAGTAAAAAATATTATAGACGGAGTTCCAGAAGGAATAACAAAAACAATAGATCCAGAGCCAGGTACAGATAAAGATGGAATTGGTTTACAAACTAAAAAAGAGTTTGCCTACATATATGAAGAAGATGGAGATGTTTATGTCCAGGTCTCTAAAAAAGATTATGTAGAAAATAACGGAGGTTCAACATATCATAGTGGTCATAGATCTTATTACCATAGCGCATATAGAAGTTCAAGAAGTAGTAGCACATATTCAAGTTATGCTTCTTCAGCTAGACAAAGTAGTATAAATAGTAGGTCTTCAAGTGGTGGAGGTACAAGCTCTGGAAAATAAAACTATGAATGGATGTGCTGATAAGAGCTTACAACATAAAATAATTATTGTATCATAATAAGATATAATTTTATATAAAGGTTTATAGGTGACCTTTAAAAACCTAAATATATTAATATAAGGAAGGATTATTAACATGGAAACATTAGGAAAAGAAGTTTTAGAAACCTTAATATATGGAGGAGTTGGTTTAATTATAATGTTTATTGCTATGTTTGTTTTTGACTTAGTAGTACCTTATAATTTTAATCAAGAGCTAAAAGAAAAAAACGTTGCATCTGGATTTATAATAGCTGGTTTATTTATAGCAACAGCTATTATAATTAGAACAGTAATTATGTAATAATATTAAAAAAGGAGAAAATAGTTATGGAACAAACAATATGGTTTAAGCTATTAGAAATAGTAATATATGTTGCAATAGGAATTGCATATGCAATAATTGGTTATAAATTAATGGAGCTTAAGTATAGAAAACATTTTAAATTAACTGAAGAGGTTGACAATCATAATAAGGCAGTTGGAATTATGATTGGCGGTTTGTTTATTGGTATAGCAATTATAATGAGTGGTGTATTATAGTATGAAAAATAAAGATATAAAATTTGATGGAAGGCTATTACTAGTAACAACTCTGTTAATATCAATATGTTCAATTATATATGAGCTAATAATAAGTAGTATTAGCTCATATTTGCAAGGCGATAGTGTACTACAATTTTCAATTACAATAGGATTATATATGAGTGCAATGGGAGTTGGGTCATATATATCTAAATATATAAAAGACAATTTGTTTAATAAGTTTATTTTTATAGAAATGAGTGTTGGAATACTTGGTGGTTTTTCCAGCCTAATTCTATTTATTGTTAATATATATACGAATATATATACTTTAATAATGTATATATTAATAATATTAATAGGGGTATTTGTAGGATTAGAAATTCCAATACTAACAAGAGTTATAGAAAGCAACGAAAGCAATGTTAGAAAAAATCTTGCAAATATTTTTACATTTGATTATATGGGAGGATTGATTGGATCAATAGCTTTTCCTATACTACTATTTCCAAAACTAGGGTTTATAACAACATCCTTTTTGGTGGGTACAATAAATATAGTTGTGGCATTACTTATAGTCTTAAAATATAAGGAATTTATTAAGAATTATAAAGTGGTACGAGTAGTTTCTGTGGCTATGCTAGGCATAATTCTAGTATTTTTATGCACAGGAAATATAATTACTAAAAAAATTGAAGGTGGATTATATAGAGATGATGTTATATTATCAGAGCAAACAGAATATCAAAAAATTGTTATGACCAAACATAAGGATGATTTAAGATTATTTTTGGATGGAAATTTACAATTTAGCTCTATGGATGAATACAGATATCACGAAGCACTAGTGCATGTTCCAATGATGTATGCTGAAAGACATAATAGAGTATTAATTTTAGGTGGAGGGGATGGACTAGCTGCAAGAGAAGTACTAAAATATGATGATGTAGAAGAAATTGTACTTGTAGACATAGATAAAAAAATGACGGATTTATGCTCAAACAATAAGCAAATATCAGAGCTAAATAATGGGTCTTTAAAGAATAATAAACTAAAAATAATCAATGAAGATGGATACATGTATGTTAAGGAAAATCAAAATAAGTTTGATGTTATAATAATAGATTTTCCAGATCCAAATAATGAAAGTTTAAACAAATTATATACTAATGTCTTTTATAATTATATTAAGGCAAATTTAACAGAAAATGGCGTAATGGTTTGTCAATCTACAAGCCCATACTACGCCAAAAATTCATTTTGGTGCATAAATAAAACTATAAAAAGTCAATTTAATAATGTTATTCCATATCATCTGCAAGTACCTTCATTCGGAGATTGGGGATTTAATTTAGCCTTCAACGGAAACAATCAAATGAAAAATCTAACTATAGATACAAAATATTTAAACTCAAGCAATATAGCATCCTTATTTGTGTTTGGCAATGATGAAATTGTATCACTAGATAGCGTAGAAGAAAATAGCATGTTCAAGCCAGCACTTATTGCATATTACAATAAAGAAGTACAAGACTGGTAATTTTAAATTAGGGACGGGGTTCAATTTTAAATTTTTAAAATTAGGGACAGGGTTCAATTTAAATTTTTTAGATAATTAGTAGTAACTTAACAAGAAATAGAACTTGTAAATAGGGAATTTTAGCATATTGCAGTACATAGCTAAGAAAGGGTTGATTATAATTATGAAAGCAGTAATGTATAATTATAACACATGGATAAAATATAGAGCTGAAGTGGAGCTTATAAAGGAATTTGAAGATATTCTAGTAAAAAGCGGATTTACAATAATAGACAAGATAGAGCATTATTTTACAAAGCAGGGTTATACTGGATTATGGCTTTTAGCAGAAAGTCATTTTGCAATACATACTTTTCCCGAAGAAGATAAAATATACATAGAAATATCAAGCTGTGTAAAAGAGTATTATGACAATTTTATTATGTTTTTAGAGACACTGCCAAAAAACAGCAATTGATTTATTAATTGACAAAAGTGCTTTTAGGGACACTGCAAATAAACATCAATATAACAATAATGGGAGGTAATAATGAAAAAGAAAGTATTAATAGGTATAACTATAGCGGTAATTGCAATCTTATCGGGAGTATTTGTATTTCAATATATTCAAAATAACAAAGAAAAACCAGAAACAGTTTTTACACAATATATGTCATACATTAATGATGAAAATTATTCAGAAATGTATAATTTACTAACAGAAGAATCAAAAAAAACAATAAGTAAAGAGGATTTTATAAAAAGAAATAGCAATATTTATAAAGGCATAGAAGCATCAAATATAAAAATAGAGCTAAAAGAAATAAAACAATTAGATAACCAAAATTCTAATATAACATATAAAACATCGATGGATACACTAGCAGGAAAATTAGAATTTGATAATAGTGTGGAGCTTATAAAAAATGATGGAAAATATTATATAGATTGGTCATCTAACTTAATATACCCTAATTTAAATAATGCAGATAAAATAAAAGTAAATACACAACAAGCGAAAAGGGGAAATATATATGATAGAAACGATAAAGTAATTGCATCAGAAGGGATAGTATCGTCTGTTGGTTTAGTTCCAGGAAAGATTAATTCAAATACTAAAGAAGCAGATATTAAAAAAATTGCAGAGCTTTTAGAAATATCAGAGGATTCAATAAATAAAGCTTTAAATGCATCATATGTTAAAGATGATACATTTGTAGCTTTAAAAAATGTTGCAAAAGATAACTCTGAATTAAAACAAAAACTATTACAAATAAAAGGAATAAAAATAACAGATGCAAAATCTAGAGTATATACATATGGAGAAGAGCTAGCACATCTTGTCGGATATATACAAAATATCACAGCAGAAGAGCTAAAACAAAATGCTGGAAAAGGATATACTTCTACTAGCAAAATAGGAAAATCGGGATTAGAAAAAATATATGAAGATAGATTAAAAGGTACAAATGGAGCCGAAATATATATAACAGATAGTTCAAATAATAAAAAAGAAACAATAGCACAAGTATCAGAAAAGAATGGCGAAGATATAAAACTTACAATAGATGTAGATATTCAGAAACAAACATATGAGCAATTTAAAGATGATAGATCAGCCTCTGTTGTAATGAATCCAAAGACAGGAGAAATTTTAGCATTAGTAAGTACTCCAACATATAACGCAAATGATTTCCTATTAGGTATGAGTACAAATAAGTGGAATGAATTGTCAAATGATGAGTCAAAACCTTTATATAACAGATATTTAGCTACATGGGTACCAGGTTCATCATTCAAACCAGTAATTGGTGCTATAGGTGTTTCAACTAATAAAATAAATTCAGAAGAAGACTTTGGAACAAGTGGAACTAGCTGGCAAAAAGATTCAAGCTGGGGTGATCATTTTGTAACAACGCTTGCTACATATAGTAAAACAGCCAATTTGCAAAATGCATTAATTTATTCTGACAATATTTATTTTGCAAAAGCAGCATTAAAAATAGGTTCAGAAACATTAAAAACTGAGCTTGAAAAAATAGGATTTAATAAATCAATAAATTTTGGGCAAGTGACAAATTCTTCACAATATGCAAATGGAAGTAGTTTTAGCTCTGAAGGAGCTTTAGCAGATACTGGATATGGTCAAGCAGAGGTATTAGTAAATCCAATACATATTGCTTCAATATATTCAGCTTTTGTAAATGAAGGAAATATGATAATGCCATATATTGAATATAAAGAGAACGTAAGCCCAGAATATTACATAGAAAATGCATTTACAAAAGAAGCAGCAGAAACAATTAAACAGGATTTAGTGCAAGTGGTAGAAGATGCAAATGGAACGGCTAACTCAGCAAAAATTTCTGGAATAAAATTAGCAGGAAAAACAGGAACAGCCGAAATAAAAAAATCTAAAGATGACACAGAAGGAACAGAAATAGGCTGGTTCAATAGCTTTGTTGCAGATGAAAATAGTAAAAAGCAATTACTAGTTGTAAGCATGGTAGAAGATGTAAAAGCTAGAGGCGGAAGCCATTATTTATTACCAAAGGTGAAATCAATTTTTGAGAAGTTTGCAAAATAGAAATTACGTTTTTACTGCGTTATACACTTGTAAAAATTAAATTCTCTAATTTGCTGGTCCCCACCTTAACTTCATATTATAAATTTACACGATATCCATAATCTTATATGAAATGAAATTAAGCTGTAAATTGTAACAACAATAAAAATAGCTGAAAGAAAAAATATCATCAAGTTATTGACAGTATAGATATATTTAATTATAATAATACTAATATGTTATCAAGAGTGGACGAGAGATTCGGCTTTATGACTCCACAGCAACCTGCAAGTTAAAGGTGCTAATACCGACAAAGCAAAGTGCTTTGGATGATGATTTTATAAAAAATTATAAAATTCGACCTCTAGCATTGTGCTAGAGGTTTTATGATTCTAAGTACATTGGAAAAGTATCAAAAATATTTTCAGAATTATCTTATAAATATTTTGTATATATTAGTAGAATTTTATAAAGAACATTGATTGATAACGTAAGCGGGGATATTTTATATGCTGCTGTTTTTTGCAGTGTCCCTAAAAACATATAGAACAGAAAGAAGGAATTATTATGAGAAAATTATTTACATCAGAAAGCGTAACAGAAGGGCATCCAGACAAATTATGTGATTATATATCAGATAGTGTTTTGGATAGTTTTTTAGCAAAAGATAAAAATGCAAGAGTAGCATGCGAAACAGTTGCAGGAAAAGGAGAAATTATACTAACAGGAGAAATTAGTTCAACCGCAGAAGGCATTGATGTGGAGCAAATTGTAAGAGATACCATTAAAGAAATTGGATATGATAATGCTGAAACTGACATTGATTATAGAACTTGTAAGGTTCATGTTAATTTAACAAAACAATCACCTGATATTGCTCTTGGAGTAGACAAGTCCTTAGAGCAAAAAGAGGGTGAAGATATTATATCTGAGGGTGCTGGAGACCAAGGATTAATGTTCGGTTTTGCTTGTAATGAAACAGAGAGCTACATGCCACTTCCAATATACCTAGCTCATAAGTTAGCTAGACGTTTAACAGAAGTTAGAAAGAGCGGAGAGCTAAGTTATTTAAGACCAGATGGAAAGGTTCAAGTAACAATAGAATATGAGGAGGAAAAACCTATAAGAATAGACACAATAGTTGTTTCAACACAACATAACAGTGATGTAGAGCTCGAAACTTTAAAAGCTGATATAATGGAACGTGTCATAGATAAAATAGTTCCAGTCGAATTGTTAGATAATAAGACGAAATACTACATAAATCCAACAGGTAGATTCGTTATAGGAGGACCTTTAGGTGATAGCGGATTAACAGGTAGAAAAATTATTGTTGATACATATGGCGGATATGCAAGACATGGGGGAGGAGCTTTCTCTGGAAAAGATTCAACAAAAGTTGATAGATCAGCTGCATATATGGCGAGATTTCTGGCAAAAAATATTGTGGCTAATGGATACGCAAACAAATGCGAAATACAACTATCATATGCAATAGGTGTTGCAAAACCAGTATCAATATATGTAGATACTTTTGGAACGGGAACAATAAGCGAAGATAAATTAGTTGAAAAAATTTATGAAAAATTTGACCTTACACCAAGAGGAATAATTAATTACTTACAGCTACAAAAACCAATTTTCAAAAAGACAACTAATTATGGACATTTTGGAAAGAAAGATTTACCATGGGAAAAAATAATTAAATTTTAAAAGAGGGACGGGGTTCGATTTCAAAAATTTGAAATTGAACCCCGTCCCCAATTTAAAAGAATTAGTTATTTTGTGAGAATTTTTGTTTTACTTGATTTATTTTTTGCTGCTCTGCAGTTTCTGTTTGGTACCAGCCTCTTTCAGCCATTAAGTTATATACTTTATTTTGCATATCTAAAGTTTTATTTAAAGCATCTTTAAATGCCATATGTGCTTCTGCTGTAGTAGATTCTATAGTTCCATGCATATATAGGTCACATACACCTTTTAAATTTAGAAGCTCTTTTTCCATTAAATCTCTATCTTCCATAGTTGTGTTCAGTCCTTTCTTATTGTGCCAAATTAATATTTGGCGTAAGATTAATTTTACTCATGCCAATTAAATTTTGACAAGGAGCAATTTTTTTATGCTCTTATAGTAAATTTAAAAATTTGTTCATTAAATCTGTATGAGTTGTTTCTAATTGTTTAACATAATTAGAAAGAGTTACATCAGATAGTTGTTTTGAAGTTAAGCATGAACATGTTTTCATAAATTTTTCATGTCCTAAAGCATCTTCAACATATAAAAGTTCTTTTGAAGTCATATTAATCACCACCTAAAAATAGTATTGACAATTTTAAAATAATTATTAATAAAATGAATTAAATATGTTGAAAAAAAAGTATGACATTGATATAATTCGACTTGGAAAAATTTCTGAAAAAACAAGGGGAAAAAAATGGGCGACATTAATGTATATACTGGACCAATCAGATGCGGAAAAAGCAACAAGATATTAGATGAGGCAAAACGACAAATGATAGCTGGAAAGAAAATTATAATATTTAAACCAGAAATAGATACCGAAGATTATATTACAGATAGAAATGGAAACAAAATTAAAACAGAGCGTATTTCGTGTATAGAAGATATAAAAAAGTATGAAGCGGATGTATATATTATAGATGAATTTCAATTTTTAAAAGGTGATATAAATTGCATAGAGCAAATGGCTGCAGAAGGAAAAAAGTTTTATATTGCAGGAATAAATCTTACATCAGAGCGCAAACCTTTTGGAATGATGGGAGATTTATTGTGTGTTTCTGATAATGTTCAAACGATGACATCTATTTGTGGCATTTGCAACAGAGATAATGCAATATTTAGTTATTATAAATTCAATGATAAATGTTCAGATATAAGAATTGGTAAAACAGAGTACATACCTGTTTGTAGAGCTTGCTACAATGAATTAAAAAAATAATTATATAAAAATAAAGAAAGTCAATTTCTTTATTTTTTTTTTTCTTAAATAATTGTATAAAAAAATATTTCTTTGAGATACTAAAATTGTAAATAAAAGCAATATAAAACTGATATTTTATATAGAATAGGAGGATTTAGATGAAAGCAACAGGTGTTGTAAGAAGAATAGATGACCTTGGTAGAATTGTTATTCCAAAGGAAATTCGTAGAACATTAAGAATAAAAGAGGGTGACCCGCTTGAAATATTTACAGATAAGGAAGGTGGAATTATTTTAAGAAAGTATTCCCCTATAGGTGAACTTTCTGAATTTGCTACAGAATATGCAGAAACTTTAGCAAAAACAACAGGACACATAGCTTGCATTACTGATAAAGATACAGTTATAGCTATTTCTGGAGGATCTAAAAAAGAGTACCTAGAAAAAAATGTTAGTAAACAACTAGAGCAAATAATGGATGATAAGGAGAATTATTCAAGTGAGGAAAACAATAATACAGCTATTCCAATCACAAATAATGAAACCAATGATAAATCAAAAAATGCACAAGTTGTGTATCCAATAATTGTTGAAGGTGAATCAATAGGAAGTGTAATTTTACTTTCAAAGGAACCAAATGATCATATGTCTGAAGTTGAGCAAAAAGTAGTACAATCTGCAGCAAGCTTTTTAGGAACTCAAATGGAAATTTAAAGAATATAAACGTTATCATAATATTATGACTAAAAAGAAGTAAACTTTTAAGAGATACTTAAAAATAGTCAGTTAGTGTTATTGATAGCGTTTTTTTGATATATTTTTTTCACTATTCACAGTTATATACCAATATAAGGATTTCAAGATAAAATTTCACTAGCTGTGAATCGTAACAAGTAGTTACCAGTCAGCCATATTTGGAAAAATATGTAATAGAAAGTCTTAGAATTTATATTTTACAGCTATCGAAACATAAATGTTTTGATACGGACGCTTTGCTACTTAAAATAATTATCTAAAAAGATAATTATTTTAGTACCTTGACGCTTACAAATATAAATACTAAGACTTTCTATTACATTATAATTTGTTCTAAAGGCTGACTAGTAACCATATTCTATAAATTAATGATAAATTTAATTATATATATTGGAAATAATTAAAAAATACTCTATAATAATGCTATAAATGAATCAAAATATAAATTTACATAAAGTACTAGATTTTATGAATAATTTATGATATAATGTATATGTTTACCAAAGGAGTATAAGATGATAGAGGTAGAATTAAAAAGTAAAGAGCTAAAAGAATATGTATATTTAGAGCTTGAAAAAAATAGGAAAGATCCATTATACGATGAAGATTTAGACAGAATAGAAGATTTAACATTAAATGCATTAGACTTCTTAGACGAACCTACAGATATAACTTTATTTGATTTGGTATTCTTTAATAATTTAAAAAGCTGTACAATAATTAATAAAACCATATCGATTCAAGAGCTAAATGTTTTAAGTTCAGTTAAAAGTTTAGAAATTTTGCAGCTAGTAAGGTGTGAATTGCCTAAGGATGCATATTTAACATCAAACATAAATTATTTGATAATAGAAAAATGTACTAGCGTGAATATGGAAACATTTAGTAGATTAAAGTCATTAGAAACAATTAGAGCAATCAATTGCATAAATTTTAATTTAAGTGGATTATCAAAATGTGAGAAAGTAACTAAAGTATATTTACAAAATTTAAATTTAAATGAGGTAAAAGAGCTTAAAGAAATGAAGAATTTGCGTAAGATAAATTTAAATGGAACAAAAGTAAAACGCATGAGTAAGTTTGATAAGAATATCGAAGTTATACACGAAGATGAAAATTATATATTAGATTGGGAAGATTAAAGAGGTGTAAATAGTGAAACAAAAAGATAATTATGAATTTAAAAGTGATTTCTTCAAGAAAATAATGTCAGAGAAAAATGATAACAAAGGAGAAATTAAAGACTATAGCAGAGTAAATTTTACAGAGGTAATTAATGTTATTTTAGCAGGAGCATCTGATCAAGAAATTTCAGCTATAAGTGAAGACATTAATTCTGGAAATATCTCATTAGGAATGGATGCTGCAGCTGTTAATCAGGCTATAGCAAACAAAGATAATGATAAAATAAAAAAATTCATTCAAAGCACAAATATTTCTTTAAGCATTGATGTATATGGAATAGATGAATTAGGAAGCGAAAAGTTTGAAAAAGTTAAACAATTAGGATATGGCATTGACAAAGTATATGTAAATAGTGGTTTGGATAAAGCTGCAAAAAGGGGATATTCTGCAGATGTATATTCAAAGATAATAGGAAATGCTGAGGCAATGTCAAAAAAGGCAATGTCTAAAGTAAAAGATGGTGCATCTGAAAAAGATAAATTCAAGGCAATATATGCTGCTGTTATAAAGAAAGCTGTATATGATCGTGATGCAGAAAAAGCGGATAAAGGATCTGAAAAACAACTTATTGCTCAAAATTTAGAAGGCTATTTTGTAAAAGGAAAATGTGTATGTGCAGGAACAGCAGATGCTTTGGTACAATTGTGCAAAATGAATGGAATTGAAGCACAATATGTACAAGGTAAAGCAAGAACATCAAAAAAAGCAAAAGCATGCGATCATGCTTGGGTAAGAGTAAAAGTAGATGGTAAGTGGTACAATTGTGATCCAACATGGGATGCATATGCCAATGGAAAAGTACTTCCATATTTTATGAAGAGCGATGCAGATTTTAAATACCATGAAGCATGGCAATATAAGCCTACATATATAAGAGATGCAGCTGGAAGACAAGTTAATGATAAAGAGCATATAGATTTCGAAGGTGCAGATGAATCAGTTGATATTTCAGAATTAGAAGAGTTTTATGATAGCGAAGGACTACGTGATAGTATAGGGGGAAGATCATTATCTTCAAGTGATATAGCAAAATATCAAGGATCACGAAGTTTAATTGATATAATAATAGACCTACTATTTAACTTAGGACGTAGAGATTCTGGTGATAGAAGAAACATTAGAAATAAATTTTCTGATGATGATTTAAATAAAATTTCTAAATCATCAAATATACAAGATGCTGTGAAGGAATATGCAGATTCTCTTCATGTTGATACTAATGAGCAATCACAAGATTTGTCACCAAAAGGTGCACCAGTAGAAAGAAATACTAAAAAAGAAACAGATATCGAAGAGCATGAAGGACATTAAAATAAAGATATAATAAAATATAGTTATAAAGGATAAACCTATAAAATTTAAACAATTTATAGGTTTATTATACATTAGGAAAGTCATGTTGACTTTTCCAATTTGTTCCTTTGTGGTAATATAGTATAATAATTCAAAAAAAGATTTATTGGGAGTATGTAATGTATATAAAAATTGGAGACTTAAAGCTACTAAAAATAAAGGTAATACAAAATGGCAATGTAATTTATGATGGTATGGTTGAGGAGGCACCCGAAGAAATAAAAGAAACTAATTATAAGTCAGCGACATTCCAAAGTGATTATGTAATTATCGAAATATAGCATAAATTGCGAATTATTGCGATTATAAATTCTTTACAATGACGAAGATGTATGATAAAATAATGAAACAAAAACGATAGGAGGGCTACTAATGGCTAAGAAATGCCGGATCTGCAATCCACATGTAAACAATAGGAAGTGCAGAATGTGCAAACATGTTGCTACATGTGCAATAATAGCCACGTCACGAGAGCAGTATATTAATAACTGCGAAACAATGTGGGAAACTCATGAGTATACTCCGATAAAGTGCTATGGATGTTTTGTGAGGTTGGCATGTCCGCTATTTAAAGAATTGTGACAAAAATGGATTATGGAAAGACTCAATGCGAGAAATTTTCCATAGTCCATTTTCATTTTTGAAAAGTAGATATTTAATGTTATTACATACAATAGAAGGACATTATAACTATCATTTAATATAATACACTGACTCCTATTTATAGACAAATCATTAAAAAGTAATGGTGAAATAGAAATATTTACAGGGTAATTTCATCAAATATTACAGAATTGTAATATTTGATAAAATATGTTAGTATTCATCTCGGTGATGAAAGTGAGTATGAATGAGATTTTTAATATGTATTTTGGAATAATAGAAGATGAGAGAGACCCAGCAAA
>JAGBAJ010000064.1 GCA_017939755.1 Clostridia bacterium
AGATACCGATGGTGTATCAGTTGTCATACCAATGGCATGGCTGAGTAGCTAAGTATCGATGGGATAAACGCTGAAAGCATCTAAGTGTGAAGCCCACCCTAAGATAAGATATCCCATATCGTAAGATAGTAAGATTCCACGTAGACTATGTGGTTGATAGGTTGGAGGTGTAAGTGCAGTAATGTACTCAGCTGACCAATACTAATAAATCGAGGGCTTAACCACGATTATTATAATAAAAATATTAAGGTAATTAGTAGACCTTAAGTATTTCAAGCTATATATTTTTGAGTGTGCTAGAAAGCATACAAAACATTTCTGGTGATGATTACATGGAGGTAATACCTGTTCCCATACCGAACACAGAAGTCAAGCTCCAATGTGCCGACAATATTTGCGGGTTACCCTGCTGAGAAGATAGGTTGTTGCCAGATTTTTTTTATTTTATAAATAAAGTATAGATTAGGAATAGTTGGATTTTTAATCTATGCTTTATTTTTCTTATATAGACATAGTGATTTTTGTTAAATTATATGATATAGTATTGTCAAATATAGTAAAACGGAGGGACAACATGAATATTGAGGACATAAAAACGCCAGAAGATATATTGCAGTATTTAGAAGAACATATCCAATATGGTTGGATTGATCTAAACAATAAAGCACATATAATGACCATGAAAGACTTTAGAAAGCTCTATAAAACTATAACTATAGAAGAAACAATAAAAGTAGGAATGGGCGTTTGTATAGAGCAAGTTAATTTAATGCATTATCTTTTTAATAAGATAGGTATAAAGAATAAAATGTTCTGTTGTCGATTATATGAACCAGATGATTATAATAACCCTGAAGAAGATGAGCATATGCATTGTTTTTTACTGTATTATTTAAACAACAAAGTATATCATATGGAGCACCCTAATTTTAATAGAACCGGAATATATGAATACAATAGTGAAGATGAGGCTATCAAGGCAATTGTGGATTATTATATTGAGCTAAGAGAAGGAAAGGAAAGTCCAACAAAGGAATTTTTTGATGTGCCAACAGGACTAACCTTTCAAGAGTTTAATACATATATAAATAATTTAGATACAGAAAATGTATATAAGGGGTGATAGAATGGCAAGAGAAATATGGAAACCAGGTACGTTTATATATCCACTACCTGCGGTAATGGTTACATCAGGAACATACGAAGATGCAAATATAATGACTGTTGCATGGACGGGAATTGTAAATACAAATCCAGCAATGTGTTATATATCTGTAAGGCCAGAGCGATATTCGTATAATTTAATCAAAGAGAATGGGGAATTTGTTATAAATTTAACAAATCAGCAGCTCGCATATGCAACAGATTGGTGTGGGGTCAGATCAGGATCTAAATATGATAAGTTTAAAGAAATGAATCTAACAAAAGAAAAAGGAAAATTTGTAAGTTGTCCATTAATAAAGGAGAGCCCAGCTTGCATTGAGTGCAAAGTTAGAGAAATAAAGGAGCTAGGTAGCCACAATATGATAATAGCCGATGTCCTATCAATTGATGCAGATAAAAAATATATTGATAAAAATGGCGCTTTTGACATATCAAAATGTGATTTAATAGCATATTCCAACGGAAATTATTATAGTATGCAGAAGAAAATTGGAAAGTTTGGATTTTCTGTTCAAAAAAAGAAAAATAAAAGAAAAAATAACGTCACAAGAGGTTGACATATGCCTAAACAAGTGATAGAATAGGTAAGCATATGATTAGAAAAAAAGTGGCTTAATATAAAAGCAAATAATAAACGGCTGGAGGTGTATCTAAGATGGCTGCAAAAGGACCAAGAGAATCAATAACATTAGCATGTTCAGATTGTAAAAGAAGAAACTATACAACTGAAAAAAATAAAAGAAATAATACAGATAGACTTGAAGTAGTAAAATACTGTCCATTCTGCAAAAAACGTACAACACATAAAGAAACAAAATAACCTTTGAGGAGGAATTTTTTATGGCTAAAGATGAAAAAAGTAAAAAAAGTAAAAATATGAAAGAACAAAAAAATAGTTTTTTTAAAGATTCAAGAGCTGAATTAAAAAAAGTAGTTTGGCCAACACCAAAGAACTTAGTTAACGATACAGCTACTGTTGTCAGTATAGTATTAATAGTAGCAATTATAGTTGTTATATTGGATTTTTTATTTTTAAATATAAATGAAAATGTAATATTAAAAGCTGAAGAAAAGGTTAGAAATAATAACCAAAATTCAGTTACTACAGATATCAACACTATAATGAATCAAGTTAATTCTCAAGATAACAATCAAGAACAAAATAATAATCAAGAACAAAATAACAATGAAAATCAAGAGAATAAAGACAATAGTGCAAATACTGAAAACAACAATGCAGAGTAATCTTTAAAATACAGTTAAAAAGGAGGCTAAAATATGTCTCGAGAAAACGAGGAGTTAATTCCAAGATGGTATGTAGTTCATACGTACTCAGGTTATGAAAATAAGGTTAAGACAGATTTAGAAAAGACTGTAAAAAACAGAGAGCTTGAAGAATTCTTTTTCGATATAGTAGTTCCAATGGAAGAACAAATTGAAATTAAGGATGGTAAAAGAAAAACAAACCTTAAAAAAGTTTTTCCAGGTTACGTTTTAGTAAAAATGATTGTTACAGAAGACACATGGTACATTGTAAGAAATACAAGAGGAGTCACTGGATTTGTTGGTTCAGGGACAGATCCTATTCCATTAACTGATGAAGAAATTAGAGCAATGGGATTTGAAAAGGTTGAAATAAATGTTGATTATGATGTGAATGATTCTGTTAAAATTATAGAAGGTGCATTTGCCGAATGTGTAGGAACAGTACAAGAAATTAACAAAGAAAAACATAAAGTTAAAGTTTTAGTTTCTATGTTTGGTAGAGAAACACCAGTTGAACTTGAATTTTCACAAGTACAAAAAGTTTAATTTAGTTAATAATTTACAATTATATAAATTATTTTTTTCAATATCATATTAAAGGAGGTGCAATAGAGAAATGGCAGGCAAGAAAGAAGAAGAAGTACAAGATAAAATTGTTAAACTACAAATTCCTGCAGGTAAAGCTACACCAGCTCCACCAGTAGGACCAGCTTTAGGTGCCGCAGGTGTTAATATTATGCAATTCGTTAAAGAATTTAATGATAGAACAGCTAATCAACCTGGAATGATAATCCCAGTTGTTATTACAGTTCATAAAGATAAATCTTTCGAATTTATAACAAAAGTTCCACCTGTAGCTGTATTAA
Source organism: Clostridia bacterium (assembly GCA_017939755.1). GTDB lineage: Bacteria > Bacillota > Clostridia > TANB77 > CAG-508 > CAG-492. The sequence goes on from JAGBAJ010000064.1 coordinate 3,297, forward strand.
TAAAGAAAGCTGCTAAGATTGAAAAGGCTTCAGGAAAGCCAAACAGAGAAAAAGTTGCTACATTAACAAAAGCACAAGTTAAAGAAATAGCTGAACAAAAAATGCCAGACTTAAATGCTGCATCATTAGAGGCTGCAATGAGCATGGTAGCTGGAACAGCTCGTTCTATGGGTGTTGTTGTAGCAGACTAATTTATTAAAAATTTTATTGGGAGAATTGAAAAATTCGTTAATACCAAAGGAGGATTAAAATGAATAAAAATGGAAAGAGATATCAAGCAAGTGAAAAACTTATTGATAAATCAAAAGTGTATCCAATAGCAGAAGCTATGGAAATACTAGAGAAAATGCCAAAAGCAAAATTTGATGAAACTGTTGAATTACATGTTAAATTAGGAGTTGATTCTAAGCATGCTGATCAACAAGTTAGAGGTACTACAGTACTTCCACATGGAACAGGTAAAACTTTAAGAGTTTTAGTATTTGCTAAAGGACCAAAAGCAGACGAGGCTGTAAAAGCTGGAGCTGATTTTGTTGGTGCTGAAGAATTAATACCAAAAATTGAAAAAGAAAACTGGTTTGAATACGATGTAATTGTAGCTACACCTGATATGATGGGTGTTGTTGGTAGATTGGGTAAAGTATTAGGACCAAAGGGATTAATGCCAAACCCTAAATCTGGAACAGTAACAATGGATGTTACAAAAGCTATTCAAGAAATTAAATCAGGAAAAGTAGAGTATAGATTAGATAAAACTAACATTATTCACTTAGGATTTGGAAAGGTTTCATTTGGAAAAGACAAGTTAGTAGAAAACTATGATGCTATAATGGGTGCTATTATAAAAGCAAAACCATCAGCTGCAAAAGGACAATACATAAAGAGTGTTGCAATTTCTACAACTATGGGACCTAGTATGTATATTGATCAAAAATAATTTATAAATAAATAGCCAAAGAAAGTAGGCAACAGTAAGTCCTACCGAGGCATATATAATGAACGGATTTATCCAATCTTTATTATGCCTTGTGGCTATAAAGATTGGATTTATTTTTGCAAATTTTTAGGAGGTGAACTATAAACAAATGGCTAGTGAAAATATTATTAAACAAAAAGAGGAAGTTGTTAAAGCTTTAGCAGAGAGATTAAAAACTGCAAAAGTTATTATCTTAACGGATTATAGAGGAATTAATGTAGCTGATGTTACAAAATTAAGAGCTGACCTAAGAAACGCTAATTCAGAATATAAGGTTATTAAAAATAACATTATAAAGAGAGCACTAGAAATGAATGGCGAAAATGGTTTAGATGACTTACTATCAGGACCTACTGCTATATTAATGGGTGACGAAGATTACTTAGAACCATCTAAAGTAATTTACAATTTTTCTAAAAACAATGATTTTTATAAAATCAAAGGTGGTATTATAGATGGAAAGGTTATGACAGCAGAAGAAATTATTGCACTTGCAAAATTACCTTCAAAGCAAGATTTACTATCTATGCTTGCTGGTGCTTTACTTGCAAATATTTCAAAATTGGCTGTTGCACTTGACCAAGTAAAAGCTCAAAAAGAAGCTGAATAATAAAATAATTAGAATATGTTGTTAGAGCGCATATTAATAAGAGATATTATAAGAGCATAAGCTCAAATTTAAATTATAGGAGGATTTAATAATGAATAAAGAAGAAATGATTGAAGAAATCAAGAAAATGACAGTTGTTGAATTAGCTGATTTAGTAAAAGCTATCGAAGAAGAATTTGGAGTATCTGCAGTAGCAGCTGCTGCACCAGCAGCAGGAGGAGCAGCTGTAGCTGCTGAAGAAAAAACATCTTTCAATGTAGTATTAAAAGATGCAGGAGCTAATAAAATCCAAGTAATCAAAGTTGTTAGAGATGCAACAGGATTAGGATTAAAAGAAGCTAAAGACTTAGTTGATGGAGCACCAAAAGCAGTTAAAGAAGGAGCAAGCAAAGAAGAAGCTGAAGATTTAAAAGCTAAATTTGAAGCTGTTGGAGCTGTTGTTGAATTACAATAATTTAAATTGTAAGATTTAGATTCTTTAAAGAATATATATGGGTGGATAGGTTTTAGACTTATCCACTTTTGTTATATAGAATACGAACAGAGGCTTTTCGGTTTTGCTTTTAAATGCATTTAGTTTATTGACTTTATAAATATAAAGTAATAAAATTAAAAAGCAGATATACATTGTATTATGGAGGAGTTTATGAAGATACTATTTGATGCTATGGGAGGAGATAATGCTCCCGATGCAAATATAAGAGCTGCTGTGACAGCAGCTAAAGATATAAAATCAGAAATTATATTAATAGGTAAAAAGCAGGTTATCGATGACAAGGTTAAAGAGATATATAATAAAGAAAACATTAGTGAACTTAACGATAGAATAAAAATAGTAAATGCAGATGAGGTAATTACTATGGAGGATATACCAACTAAAGCAATAAAGAGCAAAAAAGATTCCTCTATGGTGGTTGGGTTTAATATGCTTAAAGCTAATGAAGGGGATGTTTTTGTCTCTGCAGGAAATTCTGGGGCATTACTTGCTGGAGCAACATTGCTTGTTGGTAGAATAAAAGGAATAGATAGACCTGGATTAGCTGGAATGTTGCCTGCATTTGAAAGCAGATTTCTACTTATGGATGCTGGAGCAAATACTAACTGTAAAGCTATAAATTTATTACAATTTGCTCAAATGTCATCAATATATTTAAAAAATACATATAATATTGAAAAGCCAAAAGTAGGACTACTTAATAATGGTACAGAAGAGTGTAAGGGAAATGATCTTATGAAAGAGTCATATCAACTATTAAAAGCAAATGCCGAAAAAATGGGATTCGAATTTTATGGAAATATAGAAGGTAGAGACGTATTTTCTGGTGTGGTTGATGCTGTTGTAACAGATGGCTTTACTGGAAATATTTTTTTAAAGACAGCTGAAGGCGTTGGAAAAATGGTAAAGAGCAATCTAAAAAAAGAAGCTGGTAAGAGCTTATTTTCTAAAATTGCTTTAATACCTGCATTACCAATTATAAAACGATTCGCAAAGTCCATGGACTATAAAGAATATGGTGGTGCACCATTTTTAGGAGTAAAAAAGCCTGTAGTAAAGGCTCATGGAAGTAGTGACGAGAAACTTTTCGTATATACATTAAAACAAGCTGAAAAATTTGCAGAGGACAAAACTGTTGATACAATAATAAACGAGTATCAAAGAATTGAGGAACAGGGTTCCAATGAAAATGACGATAAAGAGCAGTTAAACAACAACGCTAAAACAGAGCAATCATAAAATATATAAAAAAAAACTTGACATTTATGTACGCATATATTATTGTAATAGACATAAGAACAAACTTTGAAGGGGGGTGAACTTATGGATTCAGAGAACGAACTTTTCGAGAAAGTAAAAGGAATTATAGTTGAGCAATTAGGTGCTAATGCTGATGCTGTCAAATTAGACGCTTCTTTCATAGACGATTTAGGTGCAGATTCTTTAGATATAGTTGAGCTTATTATGGCCTTAGAAGAAGAATTTGATACAGAAATACCAGATTCAGATGCTGAAAAAATAGTTACAGTAGGTGATGTTGTAGACTATATAAAAGAGCATGTTGAAGAATAATCTTATGATAAAAGTGAATTAGAAAATATAATTCTTAAAATACAACTAAAAAATGAAAGGGTTTTATCCTTTCTTTTTTAATACAAAAATTAATAGGGGGATCATATGGAGTTCAGTGATTTAGAAAAGAGCATAGGATATATTTTTAAGAACAAAACATTATTAAAAAAAGCTTTAACCCATACATCATATGCATATGAAAAAGAAATAGAGAGCAATGAAAAACTTGAATTCTTAGGGGATAGCATACTTGAATTCATATCAAGTAAATATATATATAGCAAATATTCAAATCTAAAAGAAGGAGAAATGACTAAAGTTAGAGCTGCTGTTGTATGCGAAGAAAGTTTATATAAAATAGCATGCAGACATAATTTTAGTGATTTTTTGTATCTTGGAAGAAGCCAAAAATATAGTAAAAATAGTGTAAGACCAGCAATTTTAGCTGATAGTGTTGAAGCTGTTATTGCTGCAATTTATTTTGATTCGGGTTTAGATTGTGCTGAAAAATTTATTATAGATAACCTAAAAGATGAGATTGAAGTTGCAAGTACTAATGTTGGAATGAAAGATTACAAAACTGTGTTGCAGGAAAAATTACAAATTCATGGAAGCGTACTAATTAAGTACAATATTATTGGCGAAAAAGGACCAGATCATGATAAGATATTTGTGGCAGAAGTTCTATGTGACGGAAAGAAGCTAGCAGAAGGAATTGGAAAGAATAAGAAAATGGCAGAGATGGAAGCAGCAAAAAGAGCACTAGAAAACATGAAAAAATAGATTCTAAAATTCAGATAACAGAATGTAATAAAAACAATTAATAATTTATAGAAATAAGGGGGTGTCATATGAAAAAAAAATATATCATACCAATATTTGTACCTCATTTAGGTTGCCCAAATGATTGTACGTTTTGTAATCAGAAGAAAATTAGTGGACAAACTAAGATGGTTAATGCGATGGATGTTAAAAATACAATTGAGTTTTATTTAAGAAACTTTAAAAAGGGGAATAACTACGTTGAAATTGCTTTTTTCGGGGGAAGCTTTACCGGAATAGAGCCTGAAAAACAAGAGGAGCTATTGAACGCTGCTTATAAATATATAATAAATAAAAAAGTAAATAGTATTAGAATATCTACAAGGCCAGATTATATTAATAAAGGAGTATTAAAAAGATTAAAAAAATATGGTGTCAAAACAATTGAATTGGGTGTTCAGTCAACAAACGACTATGTACTAGAAAAAAGTAGGAGAGGACATACTTTTGAAGATGTAAAGAAAGCATCAAAGCTTATAAGAAGGTTTGGGTTTATACTTGGTCACCAGATGATGGTAGGGTTACCAGATAGCACAAGGGAAGATGAGAGAAAAACTGCAAATGACCTAATCAAATTAAAACCAAAAATTATTAGAATATATCCTGTACTTGTTATAAGTGGTACAAAATTGGAAGAAGATTATAGAAAAGGACAATATACTCCTTTATCAGTAAATCAAGCTGTTGAGATTTCTAAAGAGCTGTTAATGTTATTTAATAAAAGAAATATAAGAGTAATTAGAGTTGGACTGCAAAATACCTCAGAGATAAATGATCCAAGTAGTCAAGATAGTCAGGTCGTTGCAGGACCATATCATCCAGCCTTTAGACAACTAGTTGAGTCAGCGCTATGGTATGATGTTGTCGCAAAAAAGATAAAAGAAGTAAATATGAAAGTTAAAGATATTCAAATCGATGCTAATCCATATGACATAAATAATATTATTGGACATAAGAAATCAAATATAAAAAAATTTGACGAACTATATGACATAAACGTTATTGTAAAAGCAAATAATAAAATAAAAACAGGTAAATTTAAAATATCTTCTATATCATATTAATTAAATGTTACTATTTACACTATATCCCTAATCTTTATTATTTAATTTCCAAGCTGTGAATTGTAACAATTAAATAAAGATAACTTTTATGTATAAAGCCACCAATTAATGTAAATAAATACATTATAGGTGGTTTTTATGAGTTATAAAAAGATTTTTCTGATAATAAAGGAACATATATTCATTTTACTTGGAACAATTCTTATGGCATTTGCAGTATCAAATTTTTTAGTTCCAAATCAATTGTCTACTGGTGGATTTTCAGGTATTTCAACGATTTTATATTATTTATTTAAATTTCCTGTTGGAATAACAACAATTGCTCTTAACATTCCATTATCATTAATTGCCTTTTTTAGAATAGATAAGAGTCTTTTTTTTAAGTCCGTTATTGGAACGGTCTTTTTGTCGCTCTTCATAGATAAATTTGAAATTTTTGGAACAGTAACTAATGACAGATTTTTAGCATGTATATATGGTGGAATACTTACAGGGTTGGGCACTGCAATTATACTTAAAGTTGGAGCGTCAACAGGTGGAACAGATTTACTTTCATATATCATTAGATCATACAATAATAAATATAGAAGTAGTCGATTAATTTTAATTGCAGACATATTTATCATATCAATTAATATTTTATTTTTTAGAGAGATAGAAATTGGACTATACTCTGTAATTTCAATATATATAATGGGAAAATTAATAGATATTGTTTTTGAGGGATTTTATTTTACCAAGGTTATGTTTATTGTATCTGATCAGTATGAAGATATTGCTAAGTTAATTGGAAATCGTGTTAAAAGAGGAAGTACAGGAATATACGCTAAAGGTATGTATTCAAAAGAAGATAAAGTTATGCTTTTTTGTGTAGCATCCAGAAAAGAAATTACAGAAATAAAAAACATAGTGAGTAATATTGACAAAAATGCTTTTATTGTTACAGCGGATGCTATGGAAACTTTAGGTAGAGGGTTTACAGAGTAAAAATAATAATGCAATCAAATGTCGAAAAATGGCATACGAAAACCTAAAAAATAGGCTCTAAAATATTGTACTTGCAATAGCATGATGATAGAATATCCAAAAAAAGGAGTGCAAAGTGATGTCGGATCTACAAAATTTAATACTAGATAATAATTTTGGTTTGTGGTTATTAATTGCCGTATTTCTTTCTGCACTATCCTCATTCATTGGTATACTAATGTTTATACAAATTTTCAAGGTTAGATATAAGAAAATAGCAATCGCGGTTTCTGTACTTATTGATAGTGCGGTCTATATTTTTTGCATGATTTATGTTATTATGCCAATATTTAGAGGATTGTGTATTATAGTCCTCTTTTTTATCTATAAATTTTTACTTGAACAATCGACAGAAAAAAGTATAGTAGGAGTGCTATTTAATGTTGTAATGGTTGTAATTTCAGAATTAGTCTTTTCAAAAATATTCTTCAATATTTATCCAAATATTAATATATCCATTCAGGAAAACTATAAATATAAGTATACCTTTTGGCTTATGATAGGAATATGTTTATTTAGAGCCATTGTATACGCAATTATCAAAATAAAAAAGTTATCAATAACTATAGGAGATTACATACGAAGTTCAACAAGATATAGCATCATATTAACAACTATTGTAACTATAAGCGTATATTTTATGATTGAAGTTGTATTAAATTTAACAAATTTCATATATCCTATTTTTTTCATAAATATTTTATTATTAATTTTTATTGCATATATAAGTATAAAATTAATTGTAAGAGGAGCAATGTTAGAAGAGAAGGATGGGAAAATACATAATTTAGAAACATATAATAAAACATTATCAATTATGTATGATAGCCTTAGGGGATTTCGTCATGACTATGCAAATTTTATACAAGCTCTTAATGGATATATACAGATGGATGACTTAGATGGAATAAAGGACTTAAGTAAATCTATAACAAAAGATTGCATTTCTATTAGAAATATGGGAACTCTTGATTTTAAAATAATAAATAATCCTGCAGTATACAGCATAATTATTAACAAATTTTATTCGGCTCAGGATAAAAACATTCAAATGAATGTGGAAGTGATGATAGATATTAATAGTATAAAAATGTCTGTATATGAACTATGTAGAATTCTAGGAATTTTAATTGATAATGCTATAGAAGCTGCTGAAAAATGTGAAGATAAAGTGATTAATATTAGATTTATAAAAGATGCAAAAGTAGATAGAAAGCTAATTATTATAGAAAATTCATATTATAATAAAGAAGTTGATGTAGAAAAAATATTTGAAAAAGGTGTTTCCTCTAAAGAAAGCATAGGGAACGAGCATGGATTAGGTTTATGGATAATTAGAAAAATATTGAGAAAAAATCGAAATGTAAATTTATATACGACCAAAGGTGAGCTTTTCTGCCAACAATTAGAAGTGTACGAGTTTTAGAAATTGGTTGACTATATAATATGACTATGGTGAGAATAAATAAAAATAATAATTCATATAAATAAAAAAGGTGAGATACATGAAGAGATTTTTATTTATACTTGTAATGGTAATAGTTATTTGTGGCTCTTGTACAACAAATTGTGTTGCAGATGACTTTGAAGAAGAGGAATATGACGAATATATAGATGATTATTTAGCGACTACTAGCAAAGTTGATGGGGATATAAATCTAAATTCTCGAATAGCAGTAGCATATGATCGCGAAAACAATAGAGTTATTTGGGGAAAAGATGAAAATAAAAAGACAGCAATGGCATCAACTACTAAAATAATGACAGCAATAGTAACCATAGAGAATTCAAATATAGATGATCAGGTGGAAATTTCTGCTAAAGCTGCAGCAACTGGAGGATCTAGATTAGGATTAAAAAAAGGTGACAAAATTTCATTAAGGGATTTACTTTATGGATTAATGTTAAGATCTGGTAATGATGCTGCAGTAGCTATAGCAGAATATGTCGCAGGCAGTGTACCAGAATTTGCTAATATGATGAATCAAAAAGCAGACAAATTACATTTAAAGACTACCAACTTTGTTACACCACATGGATTAGATGACCCAGAGCATTATACAACCGCCACAGAGCTTGCAAAAATTGCAGACTATGCTTTGGATAATGAAACCTTTTGTAAGATTGTAGGAAGCAAAAATTATACAATTACGATTAATGGATACCCGAAAAGCATTAATAATACAAATGAACTCTTAGGGTATTTACCAAACGTGTATGGTGTAAAGACAGGGTTTACAAATAATGCTGGAAGATGCTTGGTAACATCAATAAAAAAAGATAATATGGATATTATTACTATAGTTATACAAGCTGATACAAAAAAAGACAGAACAAAAGATAGTATAAATTTAATTAATTATATTTTTGGTAACTACGAAAAGATTAACATACAAGAAATTGTTGATAAAGAGTTTAAAGAATGGTGTGATATAAATCTAGGAAGAATACATGTAAAAAAAGCAAACATTGATTGTTATGAGGTATATAAAGATGATCTTAAACAGGATACTCTGATTCTCAATAAAAATCAAATTAGTAAAATTAAAACAGAAATAAACGCAGTATACAACTATGAAGCTCCTATTGACGCGAACACATTAATTGGTGAGCAAAAAATTCTTGTAGATAATGAAATTATTGAGATTGATAAAATATATTTTAAAAACTTCATAGATAAAAAATGTGTATGGGATTATTTTAAATTATGTATGACTAAACTTTAGGTGGTACCTAAAGTTTTATTGCTCTGCAATAGTTACAATTCACAGCTAAAATAAATTTATTATGATTTCAAGATATAATATCAATTTATAAGTTTCGCCCCCACTGCGAAGAATAAGTAGTTGTTGCTTCGCTAGTCACTTGCAACATCTACTTATTCTACCTTGTAGGTCCCCACCTTAACTACACATTATAAATTGATATTATATCTTGTAATCTTTATATGTATAGCAGTGAATTGTAACCATGCAATAGTAAAAATCAGAGATTTTCGGATTTGTACTATTGAAAAGTTGAGTATTAAACGATATAATATGAAGGATTTCAAGATATAATAAGGAGGACTATATATGGCAACAAAAGATAAGAGTATATGGATATTAATAATTTTTATATTATCAGGAATAGTAGTAGGAAGTTTAATTGGAGATATTGCTGCAAAATCAGGAGGATTATGGTGGCTTGCATATGGACAAGAGTTTGGTTTAAGAGAGCCATTATCAGTTGACTTAAGTGTAATTAAATTTTCGTTTTCACTATTAATCAAACTTAATATTTCTAGTATTCTTGGAATGATCCTTGCCGTGTTCATATATAGAAAAATCTAACTACAACAGGAAAGCTATATTTTTTATTACAAAAAGTTTTCACAAAAAAAGAGTAAGGGGTTATGGGGGCAGGAAGGATACTTTATGGCTATAAAAATAAAAAAACTACCCATAACAGAAAGACCATATGAAAAATTAGAATTGTATGGCGAAAAGATGTTATCAAATTCGGAATTATTGGCAATAATAATTAAAAATGGAACAAAAGAGCATACCGCTATCGATATATCAAATATAATCCTTTCTAGAATAGATAATAATTTGAAAGATTTACAAGATATACCATTGGAGGAATTTAGGAATATACAGGGAATTGGAAGAGTAAAAGCCATTCAACTTAAGGCTGTTTGTGAGCTAACAAAGAGAATGTCAAGACCAATTAATGATACAAAAATTCAAATAAAAAATACAAAAGATGTTGCTGAAATGTTTATGGATGAATTAAAGCAAGAAAAGAGAGAAATTGTAAAACTTGTTTTATTGAATGTAAAAAATGTAATAATGAAGATTATGGACATTTCATATGGAGGTACAAGCTCTGCGTCGGTTGAACCAAAGGACATTTTGATTGAGGCTATAAAGATTGGAGCTCCGAAAATGATTTTAATCCATAATCATCCAAGTGGAGATTCGGAGCCAAGTTTTGCAGATTTTGAAATGACAAAGAAAATTGAGAAAGCGTCTAAAATTATAGGGATTGAGTTACTTGATCATATAGTTATTGGTGACGGAAATTATGTGAGTATTTTTTTGAAAAGAGGAGATAGCAATGTTTAATCTATTTAAGTTGGTGTCAAAAGATATTGGAATAGACTTAGGTACAGCAAATATTTTAGTTACATTAAAAGGAAAAGGAATTGTACTTAAGGAGCCTTCAGTTGTTGCTATAGATAAGAAGAATAATAGTATTTTATCTACGGGCTTCGAGGCAAAGGAAATGCTTGGACGTACCCCTGAGGATATACAAGCTATTAGACCATTAAAGGATGGTGTAATAGCAGATTTTACTGCAACACAATTAATGTTAAAGAATATTTTAGAAAAAGTTTGCAGAAAATATAATGTTACTAGACCTAGAGTTGTTGTAGGTGTTCCTTTTGGAATTACAGAAGTTGAGGAAAGAGCTGTTCAGGAATCCGTATTACAAGCAGGTGCTAGAGAAGTATATTTAATTGAAGAGCCGATGGCAGCTGCTATAGGCGCTAATATCGATGTTGCTGAACCAAGCGGAAATATTATCGTTGACATAGGCGGAGGAACAACAGAAGTTGCTGTAATATCTCTAGGTGGAATAGTTGTTAGTTTTTCTTTAAGAGTGGCTGGAGATGAGCTTGATGAAGACATTGTTAATTATATAAAAAGAGAAATGAATCTTGCAATTGGAACAACAACTGCAGAGGAAATAAAGAAAACTATTGGTTGTGCTAAACCGTTAATGACAGACATGTCTATGGAAGTACGAGGAAGAGATTATGCAACAGGTTTACCAAGAACTGACACAATCTACTCTTCACAAGTACTTGAAGCAATGAATGAATCAATTATGAAAATAGTAGATTTGGTTAAAATGACTCTTGAAAAGACACCTCCAGAGCTGTCTTCAGATATTATGGAAAAAGGAATAATTCTGGCTGGTGGTGGAGCTCTAATTCAAAATTTAGATAAGCTTTTAATTGATCATACTGGAATGCCAGTTTACGTTGCGGAGGACCCATTAGATTGCGTTGTAAAAGGGGCTGGAAAAACACTTGATGATATAGAAAGATTAAAAAATGTTTTTATAAAGTCAAGAAGACATAAATAAATATAGGAGATTATAATGTATAAAGACAATAAGAGCGGAAAATTAGGTATTATAATAACAATTGTAATTCTGATTTGTCTAGTTATATTTACAAATTTGGATAACAATATCATTGATAAAATTGTTAACCCATTTACAAAGGCTACAATGTCAATACAATGTGCATATACAAGTGTTGTAAATAAGATGACAAAAGACGAGGCGTATTTTTCGTCTTTAGAATCTGCTAAAGTTCAATATGAAGAGTTGAAAAAAGAAAACGAAAAATTAAAAGATGAGAATCAGAAAATGATTGCAATACAGGCTGAAAACAAAACCTTAAAAGAGCAACTTGGTGTTGCGGAAAATTATTTGAGTTATGAATTGGTTCCAGGTTATGTAATACAAAGAGATTTCTCTAATTATAGCAAGGTAATTGTTATAAATGTTGGAAAAAAAGACGGAATTGAAAATAATATGACAGTGGTTACCGATAAAGGCTTGGTTGGATATGTTGTTTCAGTAGAGGACAATTCGTCAAAAGTTCAAACAATAGTTGATACTGCAAGTGCAGTGAGTTGTCTTATATCAAATTCCGAAAAAAGCATGGTGACAAGAGGTGTTTTGGATTCAAATAAGAAGATAAAAGGAACCTATATTGATAATGATGTTGTAATAAATGAAGGGGATACAATCTATAGTTCGGGTATAGGAGGGATATATCCAAAAAATATATGTATAGGTAAGATAAAAGAAATAGTAAATACGCAGAACAAAACCAATAGATATGTTTATGTAGAAACCGCTGTTGATTTTGACAATTTGAGTGATATTGTTGTGCTAAAAAAACAGAAGTAAGGAGGGAACCAGTTGAAAAAGTTTGGAGTTATAGTATCATTAATTGTTATATATTTTGTAATATATTTTTTACAAGTTAATTTTTTTAGCTGGTTTAATATAGCAGGAGTACAACCAAACTTATTTGTACTTTTTGTATTATTTATAGGCATTTTTACAAATGAAAAAATGGGTGCTGTTTGTGGATTTATTATTGGGTTATATACAGATTTCTTGTTCTCAAATTCAATAGGAATTTCGGCAGTACTTTTAACTTTTATAGGACATTGTGGAGAAAAAATAGTTAAAAGATTTTCAAGAGATAGTAAATTAACGATTATATTAATGGGTACGATTTCAGTAGCTGTATATGAGTTATTGTGCGTTGCATATAAGTCGTTATTTTTCTCTGCTTCAATAAATTTTCTTTCATATATATATATATTGGCTATAGAGCTACTATTTAATATGCTATTGATAATAATATTTTATCCGTTGATACACAGATTTGGATTATTTGTGGAAAGTGTATATAGTAATAATAAAATGTTAACAAGATATTTTTAGGGAAGGAGAATATATTGGAAGATAGAGAGAAGAAAAAGTCAAATCTTAGATATAATTTGTTAACAATAGTAGTTCTTATAATAGGATTTATTTTGCTGTGTCAGTTGATAAACCTGCAAATAATCAATGGAGATGAATATAGAGCACAATCTAGTACAAGGCTTACAAGAGAAACTATTATACATGCTGATAGAGGCGAAATTTTAGATAGAAATGGCGTAAAGCTTGTAACAACAAGTACGGGCTATTCGTTAAATCTATATAGGACGACTACAGATAACAAACAATTAAATGAAAATATAAAAAACATTATTGAGGTATTAGAGCTAAATGATGATTCATATATTGATAACCTGATATTATCAGTAGAGCCCTTCGGATTTACAACAGATAATGAGGAGACTATAACCAAATGGAAAAAAAATAATTCAATGGATGAAAGCTATTCCGCTGAACAATGCTTTTATAGCTTGAAAAATAAATACCAAATTGAGTACGATGATATTGTACAGGCGAGAAAAATTATGGCAATAAGGTATGAGATAACACTTAAGGGATTCAGCAATGTTAAGCCTGTCGAAATTGCAAGTAATATTAGCAAAAATTCTGTTTTGAATTTCTGCGAGGGTAGCTCAAGATTTTCTGGAATTGATATAGTAACATCTCCAGTAGTCACATATAACTATGGAAGCTTAGCCTCACATTTATTAGGATATTGTGGTAAAATTACACAAGCAGAATTAGAAAAAGTGGGCGATGAGTATACTGATAGTGAATTAATTGGGAAAACAGGAATTCAATATGTTTTTGAAAAATATTTAAAAGGAAAAAATGGTAAGAGACAAATTGATATGGATGTCAATGGAAATATTACTGGGGAGTATATAACAGAAGAGCCAATAGTTGGTGCCGATGTTGAGCTTACAATTGATGCAAATATTCAAAAAGTAGCTGAAGAATCATTAAAGGCAGATATAGAGAAAATTGCATCAGGTGGTTATGCAGAGCAAAGCGATGCAACTGCAGGGGCAGTGGTTGTTATGAATACAAAAAATGGTGAAATATTAGCTTTAGCTAGTTATCCAGACTTTGAACCACAGCTATTTGTAAATGGTATTGGTACAGAGAAGTATAAAGAATATAATGAGGTACAAGCTCTATATAATAGAGCAATTAGTGGGGCATATGCACCAGGTTCAACATTTAAAATGGTAACTGCGATTGCTGGATTAGAAAGCGGCAAGATTTCACCAAATGATAAAATAAGTTGTACAGGTGTTTATCCATATGCACATAAGCCAGTTTGTTGGTATTACACAAGTTATAAAGGTGGCCATGGAGGTCTAAATGTATCACAGGCAATTCAACATTCATGTAACTATTATTTTTATGAAATAGGAAATAGAATTGGAATTGATACTTTATCAGAGTATTCAGCGTATTTTGGGCTTGGTAGAAAAACAGGAATTGAATTACCTAGTGAGACAAATGGAAGTATTGCATCAAAAAAGCATGCAGAGGAGGAAAACAGAGATTGGTATTTAGGAGAAACTTTATCTGCAGCTATTGGGCAAAGCTATAATAACGCTTCACCAATTCAAATGGCAAAATATATTAGTATGCTTGTTAACGGTGGTCACCAAATAAACGTTACAACCATAAAATCTGTAAGAAATTCGGATGGAGCGGAGATTTCTAAGGATGAAGTAAATAAGTATGTTAATAATTTATTGGGAATAAAGGAAGCGGATATTGATGAAAAAACATTTAATCAAGAAAATTTACAAGCTGTACTAGATGGTATGAAAAATGTTACTACAGAATCGGGAGGAACTGCATATTCAATCTTCAAAGATTCTTCTGTAACAGTAGGTGGAAAAACTGGATCTGCTCAAGCAGGTAAGAAAACACATGCATGGTTCGTTGGATTTGCACCTTTTGATGATCCTGAAATTGCAGTTGTTGCAATTGTAGAAAATGGTGGTCATGGTGCATATGCTGCACAAATAGCAAGAGATATTTTTGAATCGTATTTTTATGAAGATTAGTATTAAGTTTCCTAGGTATAAATTGATATTATACCTAGGAATATTTTCTATTATAGGAAATATTACATTGCACACAAATTTTCCTTGAAAATTTGGCGCACGAACATCGATTAGCCGTGCGAATGAAATCAAGATAGCTGTGCGAAAGAAATGAGCTACAGATATCTTATGCAAAGCTGAGTTACGGATAATACATACACAGGAAATACGTGGCATGAGAAATAATCTAAAATGTCAGAAAATATTAATCATGCCACTTTTGTTCTATAATACTAAAAGAGCTAAAAGAGCCATGTATAATAATCCGTCATTTACATTTTCTTTATATAAAAAAAATAAGAGCATTAATATAAGCAAGTCATCTTGATAAATTTGTATACCATGGAATTCTAGAATTGGTTTATCAATATTTAATTCGTTGACTTGCGTTTTTCGCTGTTCTAATTTGGAATCCGGATTTTCTTTAGAGAACTCTTGATTAGAACCAAAAACAGATGAATTTTTGTTTACAGCTAGTGTATCTATTTTGTTTGAATTAATACTAGATTTGGGATAATGAAGGGGTCGTCTTGAATTTGCATATCTTGGATAATAATATCTATTCATTTTTTTTGCTTTCACCACCTAAAGGCCCCATAACTTCTATAATCTTTGCTAGATTAAGCATTTTTATATATTGATCTAATTTTTCTTTTTTCGAATCACGAAGATAAGGTTTTAGAGAAAGAAGTAAATTAGAGCGAGAATCATTAGAGCTATTATTTATGTTTTTTAAAATAGATTGTAATTTTAAAAATGTTTGTATATCAAAGTCAAAATTTTTTGCTTTATTAGAATCACTCGTGCTATTTGATGAATCATTAATATTATCTTTTGCGTTATTGGCATTTTCAGTACTACTAGATTGTGAAGTAAAATCTGTTTTACTAGAAGAGTTATCAGATGAAGAAATATTGCCTAAAATATTTTTCAAGTTTGAACGTGTTTCTTCATCTGATAGCATACTATTTAACTTTTGAAAAATATCATTCATATCTCCATCCATAAGCTACCTCCATTTTATGAGAGCATAAAAAAGTTATTGATGCCCGTTATTATTGTTCATTGTATTTTTCAGTTGATTAACTAAATTTTTTCCATCATTAGTGCTCAGAATATTACTTAGCTGACCGACTCCTTTTTCTAAGTCCTTTTTATCCATATGAGATAGGATATTAATTAGTTTTGACATATCAACATTATTATTGTCCATAAATCCTCCATAAATATTTCTTATTATAATATATGCAACAAATTCTTAAAATTCACAGCATAATTTCATTTTTTATGAATTTTCCAGGTATAAATTGGTAGTATATCTAAGATTTTTACCTAAAGCATTAGTCGTCTGTTACTAGTCAGCCATATTTGAAAAGATATGTAATATAAATACTAAGACTTTTTATTACATTATAATTTGATTTAAGGCTGACTGATAACAGTCACTATAAATAAGTATATATAATTTTTCTTCTAAATATTGTTTTTTGAGGATTTATGCGGTAGAATATAAAACATAATTTGTGTTATTAAGAAAGATAATAGGGAATAAATATAAATTATATCACAATATGTAAAAAACTTTTTATTATTTATGTATCAAATACGACAAATATTTTAGTCACAATTGTGTAAGATATGTACATAAATAAAAAAGCAAGAGGTGGTAAGGATGTTTCAAGATACGACTAATGATTTTTATAAACGAAATCATAGTAAGGATGTTAAATTTGATGGCGATGAAATGAAAGAGCTATTAAAGAAATTATTTTCAGTAAAAAATATCATTATATACATAATTTCTTTTATGATCTCGATGGTCAGTTTTGGTGGAGATGCTTCGCTTGGAATTGCCCCGTTTTCACTTGCAATAGTTTCGGCAGCAGCAAGTACTGGAATTCCAATAAGTTTTGTCTATATAGCAACTCTGTTAGGTAGCTATGTGGGACTTGGGGCAGATATTACTGGAAATTATTTTTTAACTAGTATAGTGTTTTTTGCAACGTTATTTATTATAAAGGCCAAAAAACAAGATGATGTAAATGAAAAGGTTATGTTAGGGAAAAACATATGTATATCAATTTTATTAGTAAGAATTGTTCCTATGTTGTTTACATCAATAAAAGTTTCAAGCTTGATATTGGCAATAATGCTAACTATAGTTACGTATATTTTTTATAAAATATTTGTTAATTCATTAGATTTAATTTACGAATATGGATATAAAACTGTATTTTCTGTTGAAGAGGTAATAGGTGCAAGCTTACTTCTAGCAATAGCCCTATCTGCTATTGCACCAGTACATATATTAGGATATTCATTAAAAAATATTTTATGTATTTTGATTGTTCTAATATTAGGATGGAAATGTGGTGTATTATTCGGTACTACAGGCGGTGCTACTATAGGTATAGTGCTAGGAATAATTGGAAATGAACATCCAATTGTTGTTGCAGCATTTTCAATTGCTGGTATGTTAGCAGGAATATTTAGCAAAATAGGAAAAATTGGAGTTATCATTGGATTCGTAATAGGAAATGTTATAATAACATATTTTTCTAATGGAGACGTAGAGCCTATAATTGTATTTCAAGAAATATTAATAGCATCACTTGGATTGTTATTAATTCCAAAAAGAGCAGAGCATGTTATGGACGATTTATTTGATAGAACGTCAGTATTACCGGAGACAACCAAACGTACATTAAATACGAGCAAAGAAACAGCAACAAAACTAAACAATATCTCAGAAACGATATCTGAAATTGCAAAAAGTTATAATCAGGTAGCTGCAACAACTATTGAAGAAAAAGATGAAATACAAGATGCAAACAAAAAAATATTTGAAGAAGAGCTAAAAAACAATCTTGAAGGGTTAGAGGATAATATTTTGTATCAAGATATAAGCTGTTCTAATGAAATTATGAGTGATATCTATGATTGTTTAAAGAATAACAATGAACTTACTAAAGATATGTTAATTGCAATTTTTGCAAAATATAATAATTATATTATTGGTATCGAGAATGGAAATTCTAGCAATGCTAGTGTCGATAACGATATAATAGCTATGATTGATGCAATAAACAAATCTTATGATTTAGCAAAGATTAATTTTGTATGGAAGAAAAAAATAGAAGAAAAAAATAAAAATATGTGCAACCAATTAGAAAGTGTTTCTGAAGCTATATCTGATTTAGCAGAAGATATAGAGCATGAAGATGTAGATATTTTTTCTGAAAAAAAGGAACAAATCACAAAATTATTAGCACAAAAGGGAATTAATATTTCCGAAATTAAAATAAAAGAAAGCGATTCAAAGAGAAAGACAATTAGTATATACACAAAGCAAGATAATTGCAAGCAAGATAGTTGCGAATACAAAAAAATTGAAAGAGTACTAGCAAAGGTATTTGAAGAGCCGATAATTTTACAAAAAAGAAAATGCGGAGCAAAGTCAAATACAAACATATGTGGATATCAATTTATCTCAAAGGATATGTATAATCTAAAAGTTGGAATTGCAAGAGCAAAAAAGCACGATTCATTGGTATCAGGAGACACAAGTATTCAAACTAAACTTAGTGATGGCAAGTATTTACTTGCAATAAGTGATGGAAAAGGATCTGGACCGGAAGCAAGAAAATGCAGCAAAATTGCAATAAAGATGTTAGAAAAGATGTTATCATCTGGATTTAAAAAGGATGTATCTGTGAAAATGATAAATTCTACATTAGCAGCAGATATGGATGATGATATGTATGCAACTCTTGATATGTCTATTTTAGATTTATATCAGGGAAGTATTGAGTTTGTTAAGAACGGAGCGTGTCCAACATATATTAAGCATAATAAAAGTGTAGAGCTAATAAACTCGGTTACATTGCCAACCGGAATTATAGATGAAGTTGATTTAGTTGTGTACGATAAAGATGTTGAAGATGGTGATATTATAGTTATGTGTAGTGATGGAATTATAGAGTCAAATGAAGACTATACACATAAAGAGCTATGGCTAAAATATTTCCTTGAAGAGCTTCAAACAAATGATGTTCAACAAATTGCTGACTTAATAATAAGCCAAGCTATAGATAATAACTATGGGAAAGAAAAGGACGACATGACAGTAATAGTTGCAAAAGTGTGCAAATAGTATAGAGCCCCTATATATTAATTTTAGGGGCTTTTTTTTGTACATTAATAAGCTACTAGTTAGCCATATTTGAAAAGATATGTAATAAAAAAAGTTCTAGATATCATAATTAATATGTAAATCTTTACATAAAAAAATCTGTATGATATAATTATGATGGAAAATTAATATATAGGAAAGGTGCTGTAGAATGAATCAAATTTTGTCATTTCAAAATTCTGCAAACGGAAGAAGAATAATACAAAATAACCTAAAACATCTTTGTATGCTTTTAATAATATTTGCATTAGTCATGATTGGTGAAGGTGGATGGCGATTATATACAAATTTAAATAAAAAAGTCAATGTAGATAAACCGATGCTGATAGGACATAGAAATTTAAATAAAACGATATTCGATATTAAGGCTGATAATGGTGTCCAAAAAATTATATATAAATGGATAAGTGACGATGAAACAATAATTAATGAGGAGACAACAATCGAAAAAGCAGGCGAAAAAGAGACATCTTTTGAAATAGATAATAGAATCGGTGTAAATTATTTATCAATAAAAATTATAGATTCAAGAGGAAATACAATTACATATAACGATGTTAAAATCGTGTATGATGAGGAAGAAATTATAAGCCCAGTTACAGAGCAAGATCCTCCTTCAGATCAAAGTTGGGAAGATGCAGTTGCAAATGACAAGGTAGAGCCAACGATTGAACTAAGTGCAGAAAAAGGCAAAGTAGTAATTAATGCAAGAGACAATGTAAAAATGTCATATGTAACTTATAAATGGAATGATGGAGAAGAAACAAAAATCACGGGGTTATCAGAAGATGAAAAGTCTATAACAGCTAGTATAGATGCTATGAAAGGGGATAATGTTCTTAAAATAAAGAGCGTAGATAAAGCTGGAAATACTAAAGAATTTGAAAAAGAGGTACATGGAACAGATGGTCCTCAAATTTCAGTAAAAAAAGACCAAGAAGCGGGCAAGATAATAGCTGATATTACAGATGAATATGGTATTACTAAAGTAGAATATAATTTTAACAATGAGCAGAAAACTATAGATAATATAGAAGGAACTTCATATAAGTTAGAATTTGATTTAATAGATGGAGACAACTTTATAATTATTTATGCTTACGAGGGAAATGTTAAGTCAGAATATAAAGGTAAAACAACAAAATAAAAAAGAGCAGAATAATTTTAATATTCTGCTTCTTTTTTATTTAATTAAGAAAAGTTTAAATTAGCAACATCCACCCCTGTTACCACCATTACAGCAACAGCAAATTATAAGAATTAAAACTATTATCCAGATGCAGTCATCACCAAATCCAAAACCACATCCGCAATTTCTATTTTCAGGCATTCTTCAATTCCCTCCCTTCAAATGTTTTATATGATATATATTATTCAAACTATAAAAATCTGTTACGAAAAAGTTGAATAAAATGTGAAATTGTATGTACAAAAATGCAAGAACAATGATATAATTCGGGAAAAAGGAATCAACAAGTAAAATAAAAATTAGTATGAAAAAAATTAATTTATTAATGCACTAGAAAGGAATGATAAAATCAAATGGGTAACATCGTACTTTTGGATGACTTAACAATAAACAAAATTGCAGCAGGTGAGGTTATTGAAAGACCAGCTTCAGTTGTGAAAGAATTGATGGAAAATTCTATAGACGCTGGAGCCACATCTGTAACAGCTGAAATAAAGAATGGTGGAATCACATATATAAGGATTACAGATAATGGTAAAGGATTTTTGCCAGATGACATGGAAATCGCATTTGAAAGACATGCAACAAGTAAGATCAGAAGCGCTAAGGACTTAGAAGTAGTTAAATCTATGGGATTTAGAGGTGAGGCACTTGCAAGTATTGCAGCGATTGCTCATGTTGAATTAACATCAAGAACTGCAGATAGTGACATTGGTTATAAAATTGTTGTAGAGGGCGGAAGTGTAATTAGTAAAGAAGTTGTAGGGTGTCCTAAAGGAACTACAATTGTAGTGGAAAATCTTTTTTATAATACACCAGTTAGATATAAGTTTCTAAAAAAGGATTTTACAGAGTTGGGATATGTTGAGGATGCGGTAAAGAGAATAGCACTTGTTAATCAAAACGTGGCTGTAAAATTAGTAAGTTTGGGAAAAACAATTATCCAAACTACAGGAAACGGAAAAATAAATGATTCTGTATATAGTATTTATGGAAAAGAGACAGCAGAAAACATTATAAATATTGATTATAAACTTGATGATATGAGTGTTTCTGGATGCGTAGGTAAGACAAACATTGCAAAATCAAACCGAACTGGTCAGTTATTCTTTGTAA
Source organism: Clostridia bacterium (assembly GCA_017939755.1). GTDB lineage: Bacteria > Bacillota > Clostridia > TANB77 > CAG-508 > CAG-492. Next base: position 24,966 of record JAGBAJ010000064.1, read on the forward strand.
ATGGAAGATTTATAAAAGATAAGACTTTATCGAGTGCTGCAGAGCAAGCATATAGAGGAATGTTACCTCCTGGAAAATATGGATTTCTAATTTTAAATCTAAATATTGATCCTCATCAAATTGATGTAAATGTGCATCCTGCAAAACTTGAAATTAGATTTCAAGAAGAAAACAAAATATTTAAATTAGTATACCACGCCATTAAGGAAGCCTTTTTACAAGAAGAAAATAAATCTAACAAAAATGAAGAAGAAGATATATTGGAGTTAATAAAGGAAGGCGCAAATACTAAGTTTGACTCTAAAGAGCTAGAAAAGCAAAGAGAGTTTATATATTCTACACCAGCTGAAATAGAAGAAAAATCTAGGGCAGAAGAAAGTACAGGAAATCTTATAGAAGACTTATATAATGATAAGATTAAAAAGTCAGCTCTTGGAACAGAAGAAACAATAAACGTATACGAGAAAAATGAGATAAAAGAAAAGAGCGAAGATAACTTTTCTGCTAATATTATAGATAAAGAAATTGATGATAATATTGAAAGTAAAAAAAGCGAACAGAAAAAGGAAAAAATATCTGCTGAAACAGAAAAAGATAGTTTAGATAGCTCTTTTGAAGAAATGTATAGAAAAACGTTTGGAAAATCTCCTATAGAGAAAAAACCCCAAGATACTGAAGATGTAAAAGAAGATTTTAGTATTCAAACAGCAGAAGATGTAAAAATAATAGAAAGCAAAAGTTTGTTTAACAAAGTAAAATATAAATTTATTGGTCTTGCATTTGGGGCATATGTTGTTATTGAAATAGACCAGGAGTTATACATAATAGACCAGGTGTCTGCAAATGAAAGGGTTATATACGAAAACTTACTTAAGAACTACTACAATGAAACAAAGCGAGATTCTCAAGTAATGCTATTACCGGATATTGTAGAACTATCGTCAAAGGAAATGGATATAGCAAGGGATAATCTAAACTTATTTAATAAATCTGGATTCGACATAGAAGAATTTGGAGAAAATACAATAAAAATAACCGGAGTGCCAAGTGTTTGTATTAACCTAGATAACAAAGATCTGTTTAAGGAAAGTTTGGAAGAAATAAATACAGTTGCAAGAACATCAAAAGATGAGATTGAGCAAAAATTTATTGCTACAATCGCTAGAAAAGTAGCTAAAAACATTCAAATTTCTACTACATTTGAACAGATAGATTCACTAATGCAAAGATTGTTAGTACTTGAAAAACCATTTGTTGGGGCAAATGGACAATCAGTGGCTATCAAATTATCAAAAACAGAAATTGAAAAGAAACTTTCAAAAAAGTAGAAGGGAATAGATAAATGAGTAAGGCAAAAGTAGTTGTAATAGGAGGCCCAACTGCATCTGGAAAAACGGCTATGTCAATTGCATTAGCAAAAAAAATAAACGGAGAAATAATTTCGGCAGATTCTATGCAAATATATAAGGACATGAATATAGGAACTGCTAAACCATCTGTGGAAGAGATGGATGGAATAAAGCACTATTTAATTGATTGTGTTTCTCCAGAAATACGATATAGTGTTGCAGATTTTAAGAAAGATGCTACAAATGCTATTGAAGAGATTCTAAAGAAAGGTAAAATACCTATTGTTGTTGGTGGTACAGGTCTATATATTGATTCTTTAGTATATGGAATAGACTACAACGAGATGCAAGTAGACCTGAAATATCGAGATGAATTGGATAGAATTGCAGAAAAAAAAGGACTAAGGTATCTATACGACATGGCTAGCAAAATAGATCCTGAGGCAATGAAAAAAATAAGTATAAATGATAGGAAGAGAATTTGTAGAGTTTTAGAAGTTTATAAAGCTACGGGCAAAACCAAGACCCAAATTGAAATTGAGTCAAGAAAGAATGGTGTACAATACGACTATCATGTATTTGCAATTAATATGGATAGAGAATTGTTGTACGAAAGAATTAACAAAAGAGTAGATATAATGATAGAATCAGGATTAATACAAGAGGTAGAAGACTTAACAAAAAAATATACAAATATGCCAACTGCAATGCAGGGTTTAGGATACAAGGAAGTTGTAGAGTATTTTGAAAGAAAATTGTCAAAAGAAGAGATGATTGATAAGATAAAGCTAGAAAGCAGAAGATATGCAAAGCGTCAATTAACTTGGTTTAGGAAGAATAAAAGCATTATATGGTTGGATGCTTCAAAAGGAATAGATAAAAACACAGAAATTATTATGAGAGAAATAAGGTGAAGATACAATAGAAAAGAAGATTAAAAAAAATAAAGATATTGATAAGAAAAAAATAATGAAGGTTACTGTTATATGGATAGCAGCAATAGTAACTTTATATTTAGTTGTTTTATTAATAAACATTTTTAAGAAACCAACATCTACATTTATTGTTGAGAATGGAAGGATATATCAGGAAGAATTTGCAGAAGGGTATGTAATTAGAAATGAACAATTAATTGATATTGACGATTCCAAAAACGGAATTGTGGCTATTAAATCTGAGTGTGATAAAGTCGGAAAAGGGGATCCTGTATACCGTTATTGCGTTGAAAATGAATCAGAAATAAACCAAAAAATCAAAGACGTGGATAAAGAAATACAAGCTAACCTTAATATGAATGAAGAATTTTTTTCTGCTGATATAAAGATTATCAATACTCAAATAGATAGCAAACTAGATAATTTATGTAGAAGTGATGACTTAAAAAAGAATAGTCAGGACAAGAGCGATATAAACACATATTTAACTAAGAAAATCAAAATTAGAGCAGAAGAGTCTGACAATAAGACTTTGCAAGAATTAGTTAAGAAAAGGGAAGACTATGAAAAACAATTAAAAGAACAATCATCATATATAACAGCCGAAAATAGTGGAGTAATATCATATAGGATAGATGGATTGGAAAGTACTTTGAATGGAAATAATTTTTCGCAGATAAACGAAAATTACTTGAAGGAATTAGAGCTTGAAACAGGAGAGATTGTTGCATCAAGTACAGATCGCGGAAAAATAGTGGATAATTTTAAGTGCAACATAGCATGTATTTTAAATTCTGAAGAGACAAAACAATGTGAAGTTGGAAAAAGCGTAAAGATTAGACTCTCTGACGCTCAAGAAATTCCAGCAAAAATTGTAGAGAAAAAGGAACAAGAATCAGGAAAAAATTTAATTATACTCGAAATTACAGATTCAGTTATAGATTTAATAAAATACAGGAAAATTTCATTTGATATTATATGGTGGAGTGATTCTGGACTTAAGATAGCCAATTCAGCAATAAAGTATGAAGGTGATTTTGCGTATGTTATAAGGAATAGAGCAGGTCTAAGAGAAAAAGTATCAGTTAAAGTATTAAGATCAAATGACAAATATTCTATAGTAGAAAACTATACATATGCAGAGCTAAAAGAGGCTGGGTACGATATGTCATCATTGTCTAATAGAAAGACAATCTCTGTACATGACCAAGTAGAAAATTAAATGTTACAGAAATGTTACAGAAATATTAATTTTATATTACAAAAGAGCAAAAGTATTGACACGATTGGAAAAAAGTTAGATACTATATGCAAGTTAATACAAAGGAAGAGTATTAGATTTAGGAGGTTATATATATGTCAGGTGCAATAATGAACAAGGTTTGGGATTTATTCGGTATGGATACCGCAGAAGATAAAGATGAAAATGAATACGATTATGAAGATTACGAGCAAGAAGAGGAAGTTGAAGAAAAGAAAGCTTGGGGAAAACGCTCAAAACTATTAAGTTTGCCACAAGCTCAACAAGTAAAAATGGTAATATCTCAACCTACTACTTTTGAACAATCTGAGAGTATTTGTGATCTTTTAAAAGAAAAAAAATCAGTAATAGTAAACTTAGAGTATGTGAACAAAGATATTGCTAGACGTATTATAGATGTTGTAAGTGGAGCAGTTCATGCTTTAGATGGACATATGCAAAAAGTTTCAAACTCTATATTTTTAATTGCTCCATTTAATTATGATATTACAACAGAAATGGCTAGAGAAGAAATAAAAAATAAACTTTCTGTTTCATGGTTAAAAAACAATAATATGCCAAACGAATAAAAACAAGTTTAAGAGGAGGGATACGATATGATTACACCATTAGATGTAGAAAATAAGAAATTCTCTAAACGGATGGAATGGATACTGTGTTGAAGAGGTAGACGAATTTCTAGATCAAATTACAGAAGAGCTAGAAACAAAATGTAAAGAATTATCATCTTCAACAAAAGAAATTGAGCAACTAAAGCAAGACTTAGAGCACTACAAGGGTATGGAATCAACTATCCAAAATACTTTAGTAATTGCCCAGTCAGCTGCTGATGAGGTAAAAAACAATGCAAAACAACAAGCTTCTCAAATAATAAAAGATGCGGAAGGAACTGCAAGACAATCAGTTGAAAACTTATCTCAATCAATTGTTATGAAAAAGAAAGAACTTGAAGATTTAGATAAACAATTAGATGTTTATAGAGCAAAAATGGAGTCTTTATTGATTTCACAATTAGAACTAATAAAGGATGCAAAGAAAGATAATTAATATAGTTTACGAAAGATGAAACAGAGGATAGATAGTACCCTCTGTTTTTGACTTTGTATATATTCTACAAAAGATAAAGCATATTATTTCAAAAAATTATAGACAATCAAAAGAAAAAACTAAAACTCCAAAAGATAAAGAAAAATCCATTCGTCTAGTGAAAAAATTATGATTAAATATTTAATCATAGTTTTTTATCTAATAGGAAAGTCTTGCTAACTTTCCTATTAGATAAAGTTTTACAAAAACAAACGCACAAAAATTATATATTGTAAAGTTTGAAACTAAACATCGATTAGTTTGAGTGAGTGAAATTTAAGGTAGCTGTGTGAGTGAAATTAGGACATCTGTGTGAATGAACTACAGATAATGATTGAATACATAAGAATTTACTAAAAATTCTTTGATTTTTCAGAATTTGTTTCGTCTAAACAATAATATTGAAAATTGTTATAGTTATATAAATCTATATTTATGTTACAAATTTGTTAAATCTATATTACATTTTTATAATAAATATTGACATATATTGAAATATATATAAAATAATAGTAGAGTTTAATTGTTATATATTAGGAAAATCATACTGACTTTTCCTAATATATAACAAAGGCTTCGCCGAAAACGGATGCACATCGATTAGCCGTGCGCAACGAAGTTAGCTACGGATAATACATGCGCCGAACAAATTGACTGAAAAAATCAAAGATTTTTTCAGATTTGTTCAAGAGGAGAATATATGAGAGTTATCAGCCGGAAAGGCAAAGGGAACAAAATTAAATTCAATAGAAAGCAGTTCGACAAGACCTACACTAGATCGAGTTAAAGAATCATTATTTAATATAATAAATGATAAAATTTATGATTCAACTATACTAGATTTATTTGCTGGGAGTGGGGCAATTGGAATTGAGTTTTTAAGCAGAGGATGTAAACGTGCATACATGTGTGATAAATCACATGAGGCAGTTAAATATATATATGATAATATTATAAAAACTAAACTGCAAGAGAACGCTATTATTTCAAATAAAGATTATGCAGAATTCTTAAAGGATTTAAAGAATAAAAACGAAAAGTTTGATATTGTATTTTTGGATCCTCCATATGATTTGGATATAGCTAAGAATGCTGTTGCTTTAATTATAGAGTACAAGCTGTTAAGCAATGATGGAATAATAATAATTGAAACAGATCAGAAAGAACGAGAGATAAAAGGCATAGAGAATTTGAACGTGGAAATTTATGATACCAGAAAATATGGGAGAGCTAATCTTATATTTTTAGTTGAAAGGGGTTAAGCAATGGAAATATTTACTTTACTAGAAAACATTGAAGACATATTAGAAAAAAGCAAAGGTGTACCTTTCTCTAATAAAGTTTTAGTTGATAAAGAAGAGATTCTTGAGCAAATTAGTGAGTTAAGATTAAAATTACCAGAAGAATTAAAACAAGCAAAATGGATAAAAGAGGAACGTCAACGTATTTTAGTTGAAGCTCAAAAAGAAGCAGATGATATAGTTAAAGAAGCCGAAAACAGAATTATTTCAATGATAGATGAACATGAAATAACTAAAAAAGCTTATGAAAAGAAAGCGGAGATTATTGAAACTGCAAATGAAATGTCTAGAGAAATTTCAAAAGGTACAAAAGAGTATGCAGATAATGTATTAAATGGAATAGAAGTCGCACTACAGGAGGCTCTAAAAATAATACAAAATAATCGTAACGAACTTAAATAGAGATAATAAAATCAGTAATCGGGGAATTTTAATTGGTAGATATATTCCGATTACTTTTTTTTGATAGGAGGATAAATACCATATGGCGAAGAAAAGAAAATCAAGTAGCAATAAAAAAAATCAGAAAACAAAGAAAAAAGAGATAAAAATGAATTCAGACATTGAAATTGTATTACTTTTTCTTATAAGTATTGTAATGGCAGCATTACTATATAGTAATTCTGGTTATATGGGAAATTTATTAAATGATGTATGTGGAGGAATATTTGGAATATTAAAATATCTTGTACCTATTATACCATTTACATGCGCAATATATATGGCTAGTAAGTATAAAGAGTCAATATTAGCAAAGGTTATACCTACTTCTATACTGTTACTTTGTTTGTCAACAACTACAACAATATACCAAATGTTAAATAATGTATTAGAGTATAACATTTCATTCGGAGATGTAATGGATAGAGCATATCATTTAGGGACTACAAGTAAGGGCGGAGGAGTATTAGGAGCTCTGATTGCGTATCCATTAGCTAAACTAATGTCTCCAGTTGTAGCTTTAATTGTAATAATAGGAATTGCAATATTAGTTGTAGTATTTGTTTTCGGACTGAAACCAGGTGAATGCATTGGAAATTACATAGATAGAAAGCATGAGCAACATGAACAAAATGACGAAGAAGATAATACTATTCAAAAAAATAAGAAATCTGTAATACAAGAAGATTTTGGTGATACGATTGATGTAAGGGCAGAAACTGCAAAAGAAAGAAAAGCAAGAGAAAAAGAAGAAAAAAGAAAAGCTGCACTTCAGGTTGATGATCAACTTACAATTAATATGATGGAAGACCAGAAAAAAAATAAGAACGAAGGTTATATCGAAAATAATTTATTTAAACAGGTAGATCAAGAAAAAGAAGATAAAACAAAAGAGGTATTACAGCTTGAGCATGCTATTGCTGTGGAAGATGAACATTACGAATATCCACCAGTTGAAATATTAAGTATGGGGGAGAAAAGAGGAAATAAAGGTAGTGCTAAATTATTAGCGGAAAATGCAGCAAAATTACAAAAAACGTTATATAGTTTTGGTGTATCCGCAAAAGTTGAAAATGTTTCGGTAGGTCCAACAATTACAAGATATGAACTAAAACCTGCTGAAGGAACAAGAGTAAGCAAAATAGCAAATTTAGCTGATGATATTGCTTTAAATTTAGCAGCAGAAACTATAAGAATTGAAGCACCAATACCTGGGAAACAGGCTGTTGGTATAGAAGTTCCAAATGACAAAAAGGAGGCCGTTCATTTAAGAGAAGTTATAGAAAGTGATGAATTTGAAAATAATAAATCTAAACTTAGTGTTGCATTAGGAAAGGATGTGGCAGGAAAAACCGTAGTAGCAGACATTGGAAAAATGCCTCACGTTCTAATTGCAGGTTCCACTGGATCTGGTAAGAGCGTTTGTATAAATTCTATAATTACAAGTATTATATATAATGCAAAACCAAGTGAAGTTAAACTTGTAATGATTGATCCAAAAGTCGTTGAACTATCTGTATATAATGGAATACCACACTTACTAATTCCGGTTGTAACAGATCCAAAAAAAGCTGCAGGAGCATTAGCTTGGGCAGTTATAGAAATGGATGACAGATATAATAAATTTGCGCAAAAAGGTGTTAGAGATTTAAAAGGTTACAATAAGGCAATAGAAAAAGAAAATGAGAACTTAAAATTACCACAAATTGTTGTTATTGTAGATGAGCTTGCAGATTTAATGATGGTTGCTGCTAAAGATGTTGAAGAGGCAATATGTAGATTGGCACAAAAAGCTAGAGCTGCAGGAATGCATCTTGTTATAGCAACACAGAGACCATCTGTAGATGTAATTACAGGTTTAATTAAAGCAAATGTTCCATCAAGAATTGCTTTTGCAGTTTCATCACAGATAGATTCTAGAACAATATTGGATTGTTCAGGTGCAGAAAAGTTACTTGGAAAGGGAGATATGTTGTTTAGTCCCGTTGGATCAAATAAGCCTCAAAGAATTCAAGGTGCATTTGTTTCAGATGATGAAGTTGAAAAAATTGTTGATTTCATAAAAATGAACGTTGGAGAGGTATCATATAATGAAGAAATAATGGAAACAATAGAAAATAGTAATAAATCAGATAAAGAAATGTTAGAGAGCGATACAAGCGATAATACTTGTGATCCACTACTAGACGAAGCTATTGAAACTGTGGTAGAAACAGGGCAAGCATCAACATCTTTTATACAAAGAAAATTTAAAGTTGGTTATGCAAGAGCAGGTAGAATTATAGATCAAATGGAAGAAAGGGGCATTATATCTGGATATCAAGGAAGTAAACCAAGGGAAGTGTTAATGAGCAAGGAAAGATGGGAAGAGCTGAAAATGTCAACAAGCAATAATGAGTAGAAGGGGAGATTTAATTTGAGAAATAAGGAAAACCTATTTTCAAAAAATAAATATGATGTGCAACTTGAGGCTCTATTAGATGAAAAAAATTACACTGATGAAGCAAAGAGTTTGGTATTAAATATTTTGTATAGAATAGAAAACGCATATAAAGATTACCAAACTATAAAGCAAAATGTAAAACAAAAGAGCGAAATAATTGGAGACATAGTAGACACTATAAAACATAGATGTGACACATTAGAAATTTTAAACCCAGAAGAAAAACAGGCAAAATTATACGTAGACAGACGAAAGAAAATAATAAAGACATTTCCTCATGAAGTAGATTTGTTACAAGCGATATACTATATAAAAACGCCATATGCTAAAAAGATTGAAAATATTTTTGAAAAAGCTACAATGATGATATTAGAAAAAGGAATGGCAATAAACGGTGTTGAAATAATTAGAGATTTTAATGGCTGGTCATGGAATAATACTTTGAGCAATGATAATAGCCAATATTATAATTTGATATATCAAAGCTTAATTATTTTAATTGGCGAAACGGAGTTAGAGAGCATAATAAAAAGTAATAATATTATTGAGAAAATAAAAGAAAAAATGTTTGATATATATGGAGAAAATAAAACGGAAGATGTTATTAATAAACTTGTTAGGGTTTGTGTTCTTATATATATGAGTAATAGTGAAAAAAATAAGAAAGATGTTGATAAATATATTGATGAGAAAAAGGATACTTTGCATAAAATGCAAGATAAAGCAAAATTTATTATGAATATAACGAGTCAAAATAGTGAGTACACAAGAAATATAAGTAAAATAGATTCAATATTATCAAGCGAATCATTATTAAAGAAGAAATACTCATCAAAAAATATATCTGAAAAATATAAGGATATAGAAACATATAAAGAATCACTAGTTAAATATAAAAATAGTCTTGTAAGTAGAATGAGTGAAAATAAGAAGATAATGAATCCTTTTGAATATATTAAGCTAAAAGAGAATACTCAGAACGAACTAAAGACATTAAACGACGTACAATTATGTTATTCAATGAATGATAGTGTATATACAAGTTTAATTGGATTACAGAGGGCAGTTATTGAATGTTTTTATAAAAAAGTGGCAGTATATGATTTAAAAAAGGAACTTATTGGTTTAGTGTATGAAATTAGATACTACAATAATTTGCCACTAGCAGAAAAAAAGATTAAGAGCATAAAAGAGCTACAAAACAACTTAGATACAATGCAAAAAGCCTTCATTAACAAATTATGCAAAGCAAAAGTAATCGAAAAGTTTTCTAGCAATAGTAATTTAAACTACGAAATTACGAAACAAATATTTAGATCAAATATCATAGATTTAAATAAGACTAGCGTGAAGTTGGAATATAAAGATGGAAAAATGGACATGGAATATTATGACGATCATGATGTTGAGCTTAAAAAAACAATAAAAATAGATGTAGACGATTATAAAAATATGAATAAAAAAATTGGAAAAAAAATAAGAATATTTATTTAGTGGGAGGTACTAATGAAAGTTACTTTTTTTGGAGCAACTAAGACAGTAACAGGTTCTAATTTTCTAGTTGAAGGAGCTGGAAAAAAATTTCTAGTAGATTGTGGATTATATCAAGGATCCACTAAAGAGGAAATGAAAAATGGGGAACCATTTCCTTATGATGTAAATGAAATTGACTTTATGTTATTAACACATGCACATATTGACCATTCAGGAAGAATTCCCAAATTATACAAAGATGGATATAGAAATAAAATTTTAGCAACATATGCAACATGTGACTTATGTGCTATTATGCTGCCAGATAGTGGTCATATACAAGAAACAGAAACTGAATGGAAAAATAGAAAAAGAATACGTAGAGGAGATGAACTTCTTACTCCTATCTATGATGCAGAGACTGCTTTAAAATCACTTGAGCTATTTAAAGGTTTTGCATATGATAAGATAATAGAAATCGACGATGATATTCACATAAGATTTAATGATGCTGGACATATGTTAGGCTCAAGTATTATTGAGGTATGGATAAGAGAAGATGGTGTTAACAAAAAGATTGTATTTACAGGTGATTTAGGAAACAATGATATTCCATTATTATCTGAGCCTACAATGATTGAAGATGCAGACTTTCTTGTAATGGAATCAACATATGGAAATAGATTTCATCTTGAAAGTGAAAACAAAGCAGAAAAGTTCATACAGATAGTAACAGATACAATAAAACAAGGTGGAACTGTTGTAATTCCATCATTTGCTGTAGGAAGAACTCAAGAAATACTATATGAATTAAATAAAATAAAAGAATCAGATAAAGATAGTCCTGATTTTGATGAGAGATTTAAAATTTTGATGAATACACCAGTATATGTAGATAGTCCACTTGCAATTTCTGCCACCGAAGTATTTAGAGAGAATATGGAACTATTTGATGAAGAAACTCAAGAACTTATACGAAGAGGAGATAATCCACTTGAGTTTCCAGGACTTGAATTTACACAAACAGTTGAAGAGTCAAAGGATTTAAACGAGAGCAATGAATCGTGTATTATAATATCTGCTAGCGGTATGTGTGAGGTGGGTCGTATAAAACATCATTTAAAGCATAATTTGTGGGACCCTAAAAATACTATATTATTCGTTGGATATCAAGCAATAGGAACTCTTGGTAGAAAAATAGTTGATGGTGCAAAGTCTGTTAAATTATTTGGTGAAGAGGTTGCTGTTAATGCGAGAATAGAATATATAGAGGGATATTCCGGACATGCAGATCAGCAGGGATTATTAAATTTTGTCTATTCTTTTATTAAAAAACCAGAGCATATTTTCCTTGTTCATGGTGAAGAGGAAGGTCAAAAGATATTAAAAAATAAAATTGTTGAGAGCACAAATTTACCAGTTACAATACCTGACTACGGAGAAACCTATGAATTAACTACAAATGTTAAGCTTTCTGATGTTTATAAGCAAGATAAAGCTAAACAATATGCAAAACTTGAGGTTATCGATAGAATTGAAACTTTAAAAGAAGAAATTTCTGATATGGAAAGTATTGTAAAAGAGGATATATTATCAAATATAGCTAATGATATCGAGGTTGAAAGATTAAATGAGAGAATAAAACAACTAGAAAGACAAATATTAGAGATTATAATGAATAATTAGTTATAATTTACAGCAAGTAAAAATTTATCATGATCTCAAGATATTATATCAATTTATAATGTGAAGTTAAGGTGGGGACCAACAAGGTAGAATAAGTAAATGTTGCAAGCGTTCAGCGAAGCAACAAGTATTTATTCTACGCAGTTGGGGCGAAACTTATAAATTGATATAATATCTTGAAATCCGTATATATTGCTATTTGACTGTGGACTATAACAAATTTTATATTTCGGAAAGGATTTTTATATGGATAAATATTCAAATAAAGCAATCATAGGAAATAAAAATATAGTAGCAAGTTTTAATGAAAATGGATGGCTTACAAGGTTTTGCTACCCATATGTAGATGGTAGGCAATTTGTGGATTACTTCAATGTAGGAATTAAAATAAATGATTCTAACATTATATATATACATGATGATATTAATAATTCATATAATCAAAGATATATAGAAAATACAAATATTCTTTTAACTGAAATAAAAAATGCTTATTTTAATATAGCCATAGAGCAAACAGACTATGTCTTAATAGAAAAAAATATATTGGTAAGAAAATATGTTTTTGAAAATAAAAATTCTATAGATCTAGACACGAAGTTTATAGTAAATAGTAAAATACTTTCAAATAGTTTAGAAAATTATGGAAGTAAAATTATTGAAAATGGAATTATACAATATAATCATAATTATGCCCTTTCTATATTTTCTAAGGAGCATCTTATAGGATATAAATTAAATGATGTAGCAAGTCAAATTCAAGGGGCAGTACTAAAAGATAAAGATTATATAGGTATGTCAAACGAAGCTGCAATTTCTTATAATATAGGAAAAATTGAGCCTGGTGAAAAGCAAACATTTTTCTTATATGTATATATTGATGAGAATTCTTGTGGCATTGAAGATAAAATATTAAGTTACTTGAGATTAGACGATGAAATAGAGCTTGAAGGTGTAAAAAAATATTGGAGAGCATACTTAAATAATCATGTATCAATAAAGTTGCCAAATGACGCAAATGAATACAACAAAAAAATTATGGAGATATATAACAGAACAATTCTATTGTATCCATTATTAATAAATTATGATTATGGTGGAATTGCGGCAGCTTTAGAGGTTGATGACGAAAGAAACAGAAGCGGTGGCTATAGATATTGTTGGACGAGAGATGCCATATTTATAACAAAAGCTTTTGACTTATTAAAAATGGAAAAAGATTCAGAGTTGTTCTACAATAAATTTTGTAAGAGCACACAAAGTAAAAATGGAATGTGGGAGCAAAGGTTTTATTCAGATGGAAGATTAGCACCATGTTGGGGTTATCAGGTTGACGAAACTTCAAGTGTTATATATGGAATATATAATCATTATAAGCATACTAAAGACAAGGAGTTTTTAGAAAAAAATCTTAAAATGTGCGAAAATGCTACTAAATTTTTATTAGAATATGTCCAAAATATACTTGAATTAGATGAAAGCGATTTAGTAAAAAAGGAGCTCCAGGAGAAATACAAGAAGGTATTTAATCCAGCTAAACATGAAAGCTATGATTTGTGGGAGATGAACGAAGGTGTACATTTATATTCACTTTCAAGCATAATTGCGGCATTTAGATCAATGATAAGTATATATAAATTATTAGATGACGAAAATGAGAAAAATGCACGTTTAAAAAGAGAAAAAAGGAATAAGCTAGCCCAAAAACTTAATAAATATAATTTAATGTTAGAAGGATTTATTCGCTCTAATTTTATTGATGAAAAAACGAAAATCCTAAAAAGAAATTTAAAAGATGAACAAATGGATATTAGTGTTATTGGATCGGTATATCCATTCGAGATATTTGATATAAATGAAGAAACTATAAAAAACACAGTTGAAAAGATAAATATGACCCTAAAAACATATAAAGATGGGTATTTAAGATTTGAAGGGGATTCCTACATGAATGGTGATAAGCCATGGACTATAACAACATTATGGATGGCTCTTTATTATCTAAAAAATAATGATAAAAGTCAAGCAGAGAAATGTTTTAAGTATGTAGTAAATACTGCCTCAAAGCATGGCTTTTTATCAGAGCAAGTAAGTAATGATGACCCTAATTTTCAATGGGTAATTGGTCTTGGTTGGGCTCATGCAATGTTTATTATAGTATTAGATGAGTTGCTGAAACAAAACAAGGAATAGGATGATATAAATGGCTAAAGCAAAAACAATATTTATGTGTAATAATTGTGGATATGAATCAGCAAAATGGCTGGGAAAATGTCCAGCATGTAACGAATGGAATAGTTTGGTAGAAGAAAAAATACAAAAGACAAATGATTTAATAATTGATAGGGACGAAAATAAAAAAGCAAATAAACCTATGTCCTTAAATTCTGTAATTGGAAAAGAAAGTTTTAGGACTTCTACAGGATTTGAAGAGCTTGATAGAGTTTTAGGTGGTGGAATTGTAAAAGGCTCACTTATATTGGTTGGAGGAGAGCCTGGTATAGGCAAATCTACTCTGATTTTACAATTGTGTGATAAAATTAATGGCAATGGAAAGGTTTTATATGTATCTGGAGAAGAATCTGCAGAGCAAATAAAACTAAGAGCGGATAGATTAAATATAAATAATGATGATATTATGTTTTTAGCGGAGACAGATATAGATGTTATACAAGCAAGTATAATAGAGCTTAATCCTAAATTGGTAATTATTGACTCAATTCAAACTATGTATTCTGATGAGATAACATCTGCTGCAGGAACTGTTAGTCAAGTAAGAGAGATAACAGCAAGAATAATGAAATTATGTAAGTGTAACAATATAACAACTATAATAATTGGACATGTTACAAAAGAAGGAAATATCGCAGGTCCTAGAGTTTTAGAGCACATGGTAGATACTGTATTATATCTAGAAGGAGAGCGATACTTTTCATACAGAATATTAAGAAGTGTAAAAAATAGGTTTGGATCAACCAATGAAGTTGGTATGTTTGAAATGGTAAATGAAGGTATGGTAGAAATATCAAATCCATCAACTATTTTAATTTCTGAAAGGGACGATAACCCGCCAGGGTCAACTATAATTGCAACAATGGAAGGAACCAGACCATTACTTATTGAACTACAAGCATTAACGAGTACAACTGTTTTTGGACTTCCACGTAGAACTGCAAATGGATTTGATTATAATAGACTTACTTTATTAATGGCTGTGCTTGAAAAAAAAGCAAACATGAATTTGTCGAACCAAGATATATATTTAAATGTTGTAAGTGGAATAAAAGTTTCTGAACCAGCTTGTGATTTAGGTGTAATTTTATCAGTTGCATCTAGTTATAAAAATTTAAGTATACCAAAAGATTTAGTTGCAATAGGAGAGGTAGGTTTAACAGGAGAAGTAAGAAGTGTCAATTTTATAGAAAAAAGGATAAAAGAAGTCGAAAAATTGGGATTTAAGACGTGCATTATTCCAGAAAGTAATAAAAAACTATTGAAAGAAAAATTCAAATTAGATATAATAGGCGTGAAAAATATTAATGAAGCGATGCAAACATTAAAAATAAAATAAGGTTTACATAGGGGTGATTAATAATTGAACCAGAGCAGAGATGAAATTATAACCGAAATATTAAAATTAATTGCGCCAGGAACAAAAATAAGAGAAGGTTTAGAAAATATTTTAAAAGCTAAAACCGGTGGCTTAATTGTAATTGGTGACACTAAAGAGGTTTTGGAAATAGTTGATGGCGGATTTAATTTAAATGTAGATTATACTTCATCTAGACTATACGAATTAGCTAAGATGGATGGTGCAATAGTTTTAAGTGAAGACTTAAAAAAAATTCTATATGCAAATGCACAATTAATACCATCACCTAGTATTAGCACAAACGAAACTGGAACAAGGCATAGAACAGCAGAGCGTACAGCCAAGCAAACCGGAAAAATTGTAATAAGTGTATCACAAAGAAGAAATGTTATTACAATTTTTAAAGGTGAACTTAGATATGTATTGCAAGATAGCTCAAGAGTTATAACTAAAGCAAATCAAGCATTACAAACTGCAGAAAAATATAAAAAAGTTTTTGATGATAAATTAAATCTATTGAATGAATATGAATTTAATGATATAGTAACTTTACAAAATGTAATTGTCTGCATTCAAAGAGCAGAAATGGTATTGAAGGTTGTCGATGAAGTAAAAATGGCTATTTATGAGCTAGGAGAGCAAGGTAGACTATTCCAAATGCAATTAGAAGAACTGCTTGGAAACATTGAGGAAGAAGAAAGCCTAATAATAAAAGATTATCTAGTTTATAAAAGAAAGAAAACAGTTGAAAAGGCATTAGACCAGATAAGAAGCATGGATCATGAGGAACTTATGAATTCGCAGCTTATGGCAAAGGTGTTAGGATATGATGATTTTGACAATTCAGAGGAAGTAAATGTATTTACAAGAGGATATAGAATACTAAATAAAATACCAAGAATGCCAAGCAATATTGTAGAAAATTTAGTATCGTCATTCAAATCATTCCAATATATTATTCAAGCAGATATACCAGCTCTTGATGACGTAGAAGGAATTGGAGAAATAAGGGCAAAAGCTATAAAACGTTCATTAAAAAGAATGCAAGAGCAGTTTATATTTGATAATTTAAGTTTGTAATAAAATACAAATAAAAACGAAAGGAAGAAATGTAGATGAAGGACAAAAGCAAAATAGTTTTAATAGTAGTAATACTAGCAGTTGTAGCGGTAATTGCATATATTTGTTATGGAATTACAAAAGGTAAGAAGAATCCAATAGTAAGTATGGAAGTTTCTTATATTGATGCAGATGGAAATGAAAAAAATGGAATTGTAAAAATTGAATTATATCCAGATGTAGCTCCACAATCAGTTGCAAACTTTATAGCACTTTCAAACAATGGTTATTATGATGGATTAACATTCCACAGAATCGAAGACTTTGTTATACAAGGTGGAGATAAAGAAGGAACTGGTTCAGGTTCAGGAATGTATAGTGATCTAATAGAAACTTATACTATCACTAATATTGAAAATAAAAATGTAAAATGCAAAAACACAACAACAGGTGAAGAAAAAGAATTTAAAAAGTCAGAGTTACCAAAAGATATAGAAGTTGGAAAAATGATTTGGAATATCGATGGCAAATTTCAAACAAATGTAAACGATTATAGATATGGTATAAAGGGAGAGTTCTCTGCAAATGGTGTAAATAACTCATTGAAATTTGAAAAAGGCGTTATAGGTATGGCTAGATCAGATTATAGTTCATATGGTATGACAGAAGAAGGATATAACTCAGCAAGTACACAATTTTTTATAGTAAATACAGATGACAAATCTGCTTCTAATAGTCTAAACCAAAACTATGCTCCTTTTGGAAAAGTAATTGAAGGTTATGAATATATCGAGGAAATAACAAAGCTATACGTTGATAAATCAAAAGAAAATACAGACAATACAGACCAAGTAAATTCAGAAAACAATACAGAAAAAACAGATGACAAAAATAACGCTGAACAGACTGAAAATAGTGAATCCGCAGAAAATACAGAAGAAAAAAATGTTCCAAAAATGAAAAGTATAAGAGTTGAAACTTTTGGTGCAGATTATGAAGTTCCAGAGATTATTAATGTTGAGTCAACAATTTCAACAATTAACCAATATCAAGCAACATATCAACAATTATTACAACAACAATCACAAAATAGTTCAAATGCAACAACAGGTTCAGAAGAAACAGCAGAATAATATAAATGAAAGAAGCCACTGACAATGTCAGCGGCTTCTTTTTAAAGAGGTATATCGAATACAATGAAGAAATCAATATATACGAGGTCGCAAATAGACCAAATACTCACAAAATATGTGAGTATTATACAATAAAAGATTTTATTTGTAAATAAAAAGATTTAATTTGTAAATAGTGAAAAAAAGTGCTATAATTTCAATAATTTGTATAAGGGGAAATGTATATGGGAACAAATAAAAAAGAAATTATAAAAGTAAAGTTTGAACGGAAAAAATTATATATTGTATAGTGATAAATCAATCTGTGATGAAAAATCAGGAAGGTTTTTAGATGATACAAAGATTGAAGAAAAAACAATTATTGATAAAGTACGACAACAATTTTTTAATGGAGAGTCTGACTTAATTCAATAAGTATATAAAATAGAAAGTCTATAGAGGAATATATGAAAAGAAATTGCAAAAAAAATTTTATATTAAGAAAAAAAATTTCTAAAGAACTTGAAAACATGGACATTGATAGTATATACAAGGATATAATTGTTGAAACATTGCTAAGAAGAGCAAAGCAATACAGGTTTTCGAATAGAAGAATTAATCTAGATATTACGAATTTAAAAGCTAATTTAAGAAAAATTACAATAGTTAAAGGAGACATAAAAGACCATGAACTATCACTTGCAGTTTATGACACTAATGAGAAGGAAATTTTAATATCTACAAAATGTTTTGAGGAAAATCCAGAAGTAGTGTTTGGAATAATATGTCACGAGTTGTATCATGTACTATATAGAAATAAGAAAGGTATTGGTAGTTTTGATAAAAAGAATGAATTATTAATTGGCTACTCAGAAGTGTATGAGGAGCTTTTTGTAGAAAAGGCTTCATATAGGACAGTTAATAAAACCAATAGATCGTATAGAGGTTTTAACAAGAATTCTTTTGGTTATGATGATATAACATTTATTTTGGATATGATAGAAGCTACATATGGTGTAAATGAGCAGGAGCTGTTATCTAATGCAATTGAAGGTAGAACGGCTTTAACAAAGTTCTTAGCTTCTAGGGGAAATGAATCCTACAATGATGCAGAAAAATTTTTAGAAGAGCTTGAAGTGGGTGCAGCGTTATTATTTTCTACTACATATCCAAAGAGCCATCAAGCGAGAAGTACAATTGATGATGAATATAATATAAGAAATTCATTAGAGGCATTATACAATTGTTGTACAGATAAAATATTATGTAGATTGGAGCTATATCGTAATAAATCATATAGAGAGGCTGTAGAAATGAAAAACGAAATTGCATGTTGTGCGACTAGATTGAAAAATATATTATCAGACAGAATCGTTTTTTTGAGAAGTATGATAGATATAATTTATATATAGATGTAAAACGAAATGTTTCGTTCCTATCAGATGAACTGACACAAAGATTGAGTGATATTGAACAAATTATCAATGAAATAAGTGAGGATAATGAGAAGTTAATGTTGAGTCTAATAGAAAATGCTCAATATGGCGACTTTACAGATGAGAGTTTTATGTCCAAGGTTGGTATAACTAGAAGAGAAAAACCATGTTTTAATAGTTCAAGGCAATATGAGAAAAAGAAATCAGAGCTTAAATGGTATTGTTCAGAATGGGATAATAATAATGTTTCTCTTATGATTATTAATCTCATAAAAAAATGGAAACTGAAGGAAAAGGCAATTAACGACGAGAACAAAAATCCCAGAGAAGCTAGATATATTGTAACCAGAGGGGACAATCCTATTATGACTTGTGTAATGACATCGAAAGAGAAAAAAGATTACAAAGAAAGATTAAAATTATTAAAGATGAAATCTTATACAGATTCAACTTTGAAAGAAGAGACAGAGCAGCATCCAGATAGAGAATAAAATAGAAGATAGATACACAAAAATATTATATAAATTTAGCTCTAAATAAATCGGGAAATTTTTGATTTCCCGATTTATTTGTATTATAGGAATAAATGTTTGACTTTTTCATAAATATGCAGTATACTAGTATACAATATTGGTGTAGTAGTGTAGGAGGTGAAATATGAAAGAAGAGCAAATAGTTAAGGCTGCTAAAAAGTTAATTTCAAAATATGGATATAAAAAGGTATCTATGGACGAAATTGCTGAAGAGGCAAAAGTTACAAAAAAAACAGTGTACTCATATTTTTCAAGTAAAGAAGAATTACTGAAAGTATTAATAAAAGAAGAATTAGAAAAAATGAGGAAAGATATCGATGAAATACAAAATGGAGATGGCGAATTTTTTGAAAATGTTCATAATGGAATATACAGCTTACTAAAATTTAGGAAGAAAAGCAATTTGTTTAAAATTCTTTTTGAAGAAGCGGAAGTAGTAAAGAATAACCGTCTTAAAGAAATTATAAAAGTAATTGAAGAGGATATAATGAACTACATAAAAAGTTTGTTAGAAAAGGCAAAAATCCAAGGAAAAATAGAAGTAGACAATATAGAAATCATGTCCTTTTTGATATACAAAATGTATATAGCACTAATGATTGAATGGAACGATTCATACAAAAAACTAGACGAGAAAGAAATTGCAGATAATATTTTACAAGTATTAGAGCATGGTTTAAAAAGAAAGGAAGTAGAATAAAATGAATAATCAAAAGCAACTAAAGGGGATATTTAAAACTATAATTTTTATAGCTGTTTTACTAATACCAGTTATTTATAGTTTTTTCTATTTAAAATCATATTGGGATCCTTATGGACATTTAAGTGATATTAAAGTAGGAATTGTAAATTTAGATAAAGGCATAGATGGTCAAAATAGAGGTAACGAGTTTGAGGAAGAGCTAAAAAAATCAGGAACATTTGATTTTGTTAGTGTTAAAAACTCAGAAGATGCAGCAAATGGATTAGGTGAAGATAAATATTATGCAGTTATAACAATTCCAGAGAATTTTTCAGAAACATTAAATAGTGCGTCATCAGAAAATAAACAAATTTCAACAATTACATACACACCAAATAAGAGAAAGAATTATTTAGCTTCACAAATATTAAATAGTGCATTAAAAACAATAGAGCTTAATTTAGAATCAAAGGTAAGCAAGGAAGTAACAGCCACTCTTTCTAAAAGCTTGAAGGATGTTCCAGAAAATCTGCAAAAAATTGCAGATGGAGCTGGTCAAATTAACGAAGGAGCAATATCTTTAAATGAAGGATTACAAACGTTATCTGATGGGGTGAATACTTTAGATAGCAAATATACCGAATTTGATAATGGTATAAAAAATGCAAATGAAGGAAGCAAAGAGCTATCAAATGGAATAAAACAGGTAAATGATGGGATTGATTATTTAGCATCTGGAGCTAATACTTTAGGTAGTGCCGTATCGCAAGTTAATAATGGTGTTGGAGCTCTTGCAAAAGAAGGTGGCGATGGAATAAACAAACTTACATCAGGAATTGATACATTGGATGTAGGGGCAAAATCTTTAAATGATGGAGTTAGCCAATATGTAAATGGAGCAGAAACTTTAGCCGAAGGACTAAATCAGTATATTACAGGAACAGAGCAGGTAGCAGCAGGAATAAATACGTATGTTGATGGAGCAGAAAATTTAGCAAAAGGGACAAGCTCTTACATTGATGGAATGAGTAAAATTAACGACAACAAAACAATAGTGTTAAAAGCAGTAATTGCGGCTGCAGAGTCAAATCCAGAGCTTGCTGAGCTTGCAGCTCAATCACAAGCAATTTTAAATGCAGAAAATAATAGTGGATTGAATGAAAGTTTAGTAGCGTTAAAATCTGGGGCAAACAGCTTAATTGCGACAGATTCAACAGGCTTAACCGCAGGTGGAAAAATAAAATACGGAGCTAGTCAGTTGACTATGGCAGATAAAACTGGAATGTCAGCTGGACAAAAATTAAAGGCAGGAGCAAATCAATTAGTTGGAAAAGGCGAAGATGGAGTGTCTGCTGGAGATAAGCTAAAGGCAGGAGCTAAAACTTTAAGTAATGGAACGACAACATTAAAAAATGGTGCATCAAGTTTATATGAAATTACGAACGGAATAGGTACATTAAAGGCAGCTTTAAATCAAATTGATGATGGAACAACAAGTCTAGCCGACGGAATTGGAGCATTACAATTAGGAAGCTCTGCAGTAGGAAAAGGAGCAGAAACTTTATCTAATGGAATACAAACTTTAAATGATAGTTCATCAATTGTAAAAGATTCATTAGAAAAACTAAGCTATGGTACTGAAACAGCAGTAGAAGGAAGCCGCCAATTAAAAGAAGGTACAGACACATTCAAGACGGAAATTCAAGAAGGATTGGATACTGCAAAAAAAGAAATAACAAAGGTAGAAGGATTAGATGAATATGTGCAAGACCCAATTAAAATAGAAGAGAAATCCTATGGTGAAGTTGACTCATATGGTGTGGCATTTGCTCCATTATTTATATCAATCGGTTTATGGGTAGGTGCATTGATGTGTTATGTTGTACTATACTATGATCAGAAGCACAGATTTGGAATATTAGATCACGATACAAAGAAAAGTAGAATTATTCAAAATTGTATCTATATGGCTATAGGTGCAATAATGGGTGCTATAACAGGCGTAATATTAAAAGTAGGATTAGGATATTCTGTTGAAAGTATGGGAATATATATAGTCCAATGTATGTTGACAGGCCTAGTGTTTATGAGTGTAATACAATTTTTAATAAGAAATTTCGGAGATGTTGGTAAATTTATAGCTTTAATAATTCTAGTATTGCAGCTAGCCGCATCAGGAGGAACATTCCCAGTTGAAACAATTGATAATAGTTTTAAAGGATTTACAGAATTATTACCAATGACATATACGATTAGAGCTTTAAGGGACGCACTAGTTTCTACAGATCATAGCTTATTGGCAACAAATACATGGATATTAGTTGCAATTTTAATAGGCATATTTGTACTTGGAACTATATGTGAATTAATAAAGGGAAAAGTAAAGAAAAGTAAAGAAGCATAAAAGAATCGAGTGAATAGAGCTCAGAAATTAGAAAATCAAAGTTACAATTCACAGCCATATATACATACAAGGATTTCAAGATATAATAAATTTATATTAGCAGTGAATTGTAACAAATCAAAAGCAATAAACAAATCAAAATGGATGCCATTTTTTGACATGTATATATAATTATTTTTACAATAATTATAAGAAAAATATGTGTTAAGAATTGGCATCTATTTTGACATTTTTAAATAAAAGATACATAATTGATGAAGAGATTATGCTAAAATACATAAGCCCTGAAAACCTTGAAAAAAGGCGAATGTTAATATCAGTTGACAAAGTTCAATGCAGAGTTGGTAGAGCGCAACTAACAAAAAAGGTATAATTTTAATCAGAAAGGAAAGGTGTTAAAATGAATATTGGAGAAAAATTATTTGAACTAAGAAAGGAAAAAAATCTGTCTCAAGAAGAAGTTGCAGAAAAATTAAATGTAACGAGGCAAACTGTATCAAAATGGGAAACAAATCAAAGCACACCAGATTTTGATAAAATTATACCATTATGTGAATTATTTGAAATAAGCACAGAGGAATTATTAACTGGAAATAAACAAGAAAAAATTAATGAAGAAGTAAAGGCAGAAGAAAAAACAGAAAAAATACTAACAAAAGAAGAAGTAAAACAGAAGTCTGCAGAAGTAGTAAGTACGTCAGTTTTTTTATATGTAGTATCAATTGCTTTTTTAATGGTAGCAATTCCTGTTTTTAGAATGAACCCAATTGTGGCTTCAGCAATTTTCTTATGCATAATAGCATGGGCTACAGCTAGAATTGTTAAACATTATATGTCCGTTCCTAAGTTTGAAAAAACGAAACAAGAGAAAAAAGAAGAAAAAATTATAAAAGAGGTTAATGGTATAATAGGATCCATTTGTACTGTTATATACTTTGTTGTTAGTTTCGCAACAATGGCGTGGCATATAACATGGATAATTTTTATAATCGATGGAATATTGTGCCAAATTGTAAAACTTTTCTTTATGCTTAATGAAAAGGAGGAAACAGATAATGAAGAATAAAGGGGTAATAGTAATAATGATTATACTTTTATCTTTTCTGTCCATAGGTTTGGCAGTGCTATTATTTTTTATGATAAATGGTAATTTTAAATTTGGATTTAATATGGGAAAGAGAAGTGAAGAAGTAATATTTGAAGAATTTTATGAGGCAGATTCAATAAATAATATAGAAATTTTGTCATCAGCAGGAGATGTAAAGTTTGAAGAAAGTACAGATGGAAAGTTAAAAGTTATTGTATATGGTCAAAATGATGGAAAGTTAAAAGTTGACTTTTATGATAATAAATTAAAAGTGGATTACTCTGAAAATAATAAAATCAATTTCTTTGGCATTAATTTTTATACAAATGATATAATAGTATATATTCCAAAGAGCTATGATAAGTCTATAAAAGTTGATTTAGATTATGGTAATATTAACGTATTAGATTTAGAAAAAGCAACTATAGATATTAAGGCAGATTGTGGAGATGTACGCTTAGGAACAATAAAGAATGTTACAATAAAAAATGATTATGGAAATGTAGAAATAGGAGAAGTATTAAATAAATTAAACATTGATTCTGATTGTGGAGATATAAAAATAGAAAAAGTACAACTACAAGAAGATTCAAAAATAAAATTAGATTTAGGAGACGTTAAAATCAGCGAAATTAATGATATATATGTCGATGCAAATGTTGATTTAGGAGAATGTAAAATTAATAGTAGTAATAGACATTCAGATGTTACATTAAAAATTGACTCTGATTGTGGAGATGTTAAAGTAGGAAATTAAATACATAAGTGATTGTAATAGGCTTTACACTAAAAAGGTGGATTGTATATAATAACGGAAGGGAATGTTAGTTATAGTAAAATAAAGGAAAGTATTGCATATATAAAGAAACAAATTTACGAGAAGTTTTATAAGAGCATAACCCAATATTATAACAATAAAAAGTGCAAACTACAATAGGTTGAGAAAAGAAAAAAAATTTTGTAGAAATATATGCAAAAAGTGTTGTTATGACTAATTTTATATGTTATGATTGCCATATCAACCGAGAAGGGAGGTATGCATCCAATGGCAAAGCAGAAGAATAGGAGCGAAGGTAAAAATCCTAAGCTCAAGCCGGCAAATGCAAAAAGCGCACCAGACCCAATTAGAGTCAGAAGCACGCATGAGCAAGCCGACGCAATTCGTCAGAAAGCTTTGAAGGATGGAGCGGCTAGTGTTGCTACTATGGTCGTGGGTCCTAACCAGGTGGAGACCACTGCAGTGTTTGCAAAAAAGGCAGCTGCAAGCGTGTTTTCAAAATGGCTTCAGAGTTCTCGCAATGTTGAGCTTGTAGAAAATGCTACTGAAGGCGCAGCAAAGCCAACAGTATAAGCATCTGCATGTTCAGAACAACGGTAAGACTCAGATGTTGACATTTCAATTAGTGACAAATATTGAAAAAGACCTAAGAGAAAAAAAGATAAGGTAGGTAAAATCAATCAAAGGGGAGTTCCAAGTTTCGCACAAGGGACTCTTTTTTGATGAAATATTTATAGTAAGATATGATTTTTTATACATCAGGAAAGTCATACTGACTTTTCCTAATGTATAAAAAAGGTTTCGCGAAAACAGATGCACATCGATTAGCCGTGTACAACGAAGTTAGCTACGGATAATACATGAGCCTAACAAATGCACACAAAATTCATTTCATAAATTTTGGCGCAGAACAAATTCACGGAAAATCGGAGATTTTCCGATTTGTTCTTAAAATAGCCCAAGTATTTTTTCAGTAGAAAACTCATTTAGTTCGTATGTTGAATTGTAAATTTTTAATATATTGTCGTCATTACATTCAATTTCTTCAGAAAACTTCTGTACAATAAATATGCAATCTGTAAGTGATAATGAGTTCTTTTCAAGCCATTTACAGAAGAACATTGAATGTAAGGCAGCTACAGAAATAGCCATAAATTTTACTTTTGAAAGAGCATCTTCATCATAAACAGCATCTAAAAAGTATCTGTAGATAAAATATGTAGAAATATTTTCAAGGTATTTTTCAAGCTCGTGGGTTTCAACTATAAATTTACTAAATTCATTTTGATTTTCTTTTATTATTTGCTTACAATCTTTTAAGTAGTTAGGCCAATTTTGGTCATTTGGTATAAGAGTTCGAAGAAAATCAAAAATAAAAGAGATATCTGATTTGGAATAGTTAGTAACCGAGAATATTTCTTCATTATCCATCATATTAAAATCAATATTTTGTTGTAAAGTGTGTGCATACCAAACAATATCTTTTATTCTTGAAAAAATGTCTATTGATGTATCTGAAAGATATTTAAATATTTTTGCTCTAGCTATACGTAAGTAAGAATATAGCTCTTTGTTGTACTTACAATGTACGAAAGTATTTGTCTCTACTTTATATGTGTAAAATGGAGTTGACTCAGATAAAATAATTCTGGCAGCTTCTTCGCAATAAAGTCCAAGACCACATTCAATTACATCGTTAAAACACTGATAAAAACGCGGATGTTCACTACAAATTTGACACAAATGCTCTTCACCAAGATTTATATAAATATCACATAAATTTTTACTGTTTAAAAATGGACACCTACCATCAGGCTTTAAGATGAAATGTGAAGGCGGCGTAATTTCAATTCCTTTATGAAGCTTATCACCCAAAACACCGGAAACGGATTTATAATATTTGATGGATTCTTCATCGATGTCGATTTCCCAACCAGCTGCACAGCAATTATTGTGACACCTATCTGCAATACATTTAAAATTTTTATAATAAGATGGATAACATTTAATCATATAAAACCTTCTTTCATTTTTCCCTATTATATCATAAAAATATAATAAAATTTGCTTTTAAAGTACATAAAATAAAGCTTTCTTTTGTTGCATTTCTGATAATTATAAAATATTTAATATTTTTCTGTTAAGTATTTGGAAAAAAGTAAATATATGATAGAATTATAGCACGAGGCGTATGGAGGGAATTAGTTTGAAAATAATTACAATTTTGACAGCGTCAATATTCATTAAAAACGTGGTTACATACAGAAAGTATGCGTCCTTACCTTTTTAATGAACATTTCCTTGTCAAAATTTAATTCTTTCCAAACTATGTGTGCCTTTTAGAAAGGAATGAATTTTTTATGAATGAAGAAATTAAATTAGCGCAAATGGCTAGGATGAATGCCTATGCACCAACTACAAATTATAAAGTTGGTGCCATTCTTAGAACAAAGACTGGGAAAATTTATACAGGTTGCAATGTAGAAAATAATGGAATTCAATCAATTTGTGCAGAGCGTGTTGCTTTTGTTAAAGCTATATCAGAAGGTGAGAAGGAGTTCGAATGTATAACAGTTGTTGGAGGACCAGCAGGAAAAAAGCCAAATAAAGAATGTGTTCCATGTGGATATTGTAGACAATTTATGAGCGAATTTGTCGATGAAGAATTTAGGATAAACACAGTAGAGGGAGATAGTCTAAGACAATACACAATGCAAGATTTATTACCATTTAGTTATAAGTTCTAAATAAAAAAGTATGTTATTTAGAATATCATGAGCAGCAAATTCAATTAACAATGTATAGAAAGGTAAAGTAGCTTATGAAGAAAGTAGTTTTTTTAGTATTAGCAACTATAATAATAATTACTGGAGTTATGTGTATATCATTAAAAAATGGAAATGTACAAACAACAGTTGGTCAACAAATAACGAATTCAAGTCCAATATATGAAGAGCCAATTATTGACAACGTAATTTCGACTAAGGCAAAAGAAATTCATGACTATATTAGAGAGAATAATTATGGATATTGTACATATGATGAAAGATGTGAACACGAAGAAAAATGTGGACTAAATGCTACATTCGAAGCATCAAAAAAAGGACATCACAATACTTGCTGTGCAACATATGTTTCATGGGTATTACAAGAAACGGGGTATTTAACTAAACAAGAGCATATAGATAATTATTTGAATGGAGCAAATAATTTAAAAAATTATCTAATAAAAAAAGGTTGGAAAGAAATAAATAATGAGGACATTATGCCAGGAGATATAATGTGTTATGATAGACATATTGCAATATATGGAGGAAGAAGGAGGCAATATGATGCTGGAAATAAATTTTTGTTAGAAGTTGAGGCTCCATGTGAAATTAATGGGGGAATGAATACAAAAATAGTGCTGAGAGCACCAGATTTATAGTTTAATTATACCTATAAAAAAATATATATTATTTTTATATTTTTTTTGACACAATATTACATTAAATGATATAATCCATATATCAAACGAAAGGGGGAAAAAGAAATGAGTTATTCATCATCAATTGACGTTGCAAAAGCATCATTGTCATCTACTATTACAATGGCAATAGTAATGCTTATTGTTTCTTATGTAGTTGAAGCAATAGCTTTTAGAGCTTGTATGAAGAAGGCTGGGGTTGAAGGATGGAAAGCATTTATTCCAGTATATAACTTATATGTAATGTATAAAACTGTAGGATTAAATGGATTTCTTTCAGTGTTTAGAGCAATCTATATTATTGCTGAAATAATAATAGTAATAAGCACTATGTCTTTCATGGGCAAACTAGATGATTTGGTATCTGAAAGCAAGAAGGCTGAAAAGAGCATTATTTCTGCTATAGAAGTTTCAAATTCAGCTAAAAAAGTTGAAAAAGAAGTTGAAGAATTTACAGGAAACTTATTATCAGTTACAATACTTTCATATGTTGGAAGTATCGGTGCATTTATTGTAGGAATTTTCTTTGCAATAAAGATGAGAACAGCATATAACTTACCAGGTGGATTCATTGCAGGTCTTATCATCGTTCCAGTAATTTTCTACTTTATAGTAGGATTCGGAAAATATGAATACCAAGGTGCAAATGCTGATCCAGTTCAAAATGCATAAATATAATAAAAGAAAAATTATATTGAAAAAATATATACTTAAAAATAGGCAAAGGTTTATTATAATCTTTGCCTATTTTTCATATAATACATGCGCACGAACAATCATACGCGGGCTGAGCTCTATATTAAATAATTTGAGATAATAATCAGCCCACTTTTGTTCTTTACTTTATTTACATAATATGGTATAATTTGGCGAGGAGTTGGTTAAATGAAAAAGAATAATTTAAAAAGTGTATTTAAAAAATTATATAAACTTTTAGATGGAAAGCAAAAGTTTAAATTTTTAATAATTATAGTTATTATGATTGTATCAGCTGCTTTAGCACAAATGACACCTAAGGCAATTGGTTGGCTAACAGATGATGTACTTAAAAAGGGAGTATCTTTTGAAAAAGCTATACCATTTTTATTATTTATATTAGTTGTAAATGTAGTTAATGAAATAATAAAAATTGTAAGACGTGTTATGGTTGAAGATACTGCAACAAGAACAGAAAAGAAAGCAAGAGGGTTAGTAATTGAGTCATTACTAAAAGCACCATTATCATATTTTAGACAAAATATGACAGGTAACATTCACGGTAAATTAAATAGATGTTTGGATGGAACAATAAAATTAGAAAAACTTATATTTATGGATTTTGCCCCTGCAATATTTAATAGTATAGCAGCAATTATAACAATATTTATAACATTGCCAATAAGCTTGGCAATTCCAATGATGTTTGTAATTCCAATTGGTGTATTTATTGTAATGAAACAAATTAATAGTCAAAAGGGAATTAGAGTAGAGCTTTTAGAAAGTAAATCTAAGATGGATGGAACAATTGTAGAGCTTATTAATGGAATAGAAGTTATAAGAATTTCTGATAGTTTGGACTTTGAAGTAAATAGATTCGACGATAAGTCGGAATTTTTGCGAAATAAAGAAATGAAACACCATAAAGCAATGGCTTTATATGATTGTTTTAAATTTATGAATCAAGCAGTGTTTACCGTATTAATTATTGGAATATCAACGTATTTAGCAACAAAAGGGATAATTTCAGTTGGTCAAGTTTTAACAGCATATTTATGTTTTAATCAACTAATGAAACCTCTAGAAGAGCTACACAGAATATTTGACGAGGTTTCAGAATGTACAGTATTAGCAGGAGACTTCTTTGATATGGTAGAAATACCAAATGACTTTTCTTTTGATGAGATAAAAACTAAAAAGAGAAATAAGAAAACCGAAGAAATGATTAATATGGATAAAGTTACATTCTATTATTCAGAAGATAAAAATAAAGTAATATTAGATAATTTTAACATTGATATAGATAAGGGAATGTATCTTGGAATTGCTGGTCCATCAGGCTGTGGAAAATCATCTCTTATAAAATCAATTTGTAAGTTGGAAAAAGCAAAGGGAACAATAATTATAGACAACAAAAATATAGCAAACTTAAGTAGAAAAGATATATCAGAAATTATTGCTTTGGTACCACAAACACCATTCTTAATTGCAGGAACTATATACGAAAATATTACATATGGATTGAATAGAGAAGTTACACTCCAAGAGGTAGAAGAGGCTGCTAAAAAAGCATACATATATGATTATATAAATGAATTACCAGACAGATTTGATTCGATTATATCTGAAGGAGGAAACAACCTATCTGGAGGCCAAAGACAGCGTATAGCAATAGCAAGAATATTCTTAAGAAAACCTAAAATTTTAATTCTGGACGAGGCAACGTCAGCACTAGATAATACTTCAGAAAAATATATTCAAGCTGAAATAGAAAAAATGAAGGAAGAGAACAATACCACAATAATTGCAATAGCACATAGATTAACAACTTTGAAAAATTGCGATAGAATTATAGTATTAGATAAAGGTAAAATTGCCGAAGATGGAAAATTCAATGATTTAATTAAACAAAAAGGTATATTTAGTAACATGTATAAGGGAAAATTAAAATAGCAAAGCATCCGAGGTTGAAAGTTAAAATTACTATATTACAAAGCCGTTACTAGATAAACCATTAAATAGTAGTTACAATTCATGGCTTAATTTCATATAAGATTAGCGATATAATTTTATGGCTGTGAATTGTAACAAATAGTAACGGGACCGGATTAATTTTAAATTTTAATATTGATTTAGAGTTAATTTATTGATATTATTGTATGTAGATAAGTGTGTAATATAATAATAAGTATAATAGGAGATTATATGAGAGATTCAAAAGATAAACGAATTAGTCCTGCTGATGAGATTAAATGTATGAGTGCATTAAAAAGTAAAATGATAGTTGGAGATTATAATAAGGTTATAGCTAGTATGAGAGAAATAGCAGCTATAGAGCAAGCAATAGAAGAGAAGGATAATGCTAGTAAGAATAAAGAAAATCTAGAAAGAGAATAATCCAAAGAAGGCGGGTGAAATAAGTGTCTACAAAAGATAAGAATTTAAAATATAGAAACGCTTTTTGTGAAGTGTTATTTATAATTGAAAATTTAAGCGAAGAAAATAAAAGCAAAATTTCAAAAGATTTTATCAATTTTTTAGAAAGAAATAAAAATAAAGACTTTTCCGTTACATTACCAAAAGATGCTCTAGAGCATGAGGAGCTACTATCAAAAGAAACAAAAATAATAATATCCATGATTTATAGAGATTATTTTTGCAATGACGAGGAAAAAGCAGAATTCGATAAAACATTAATTGAAAATGAAATTGAAAAGGAAAATGAAGCACAAGCCAAATATAGTGTTGATAGGTTATTTAAGAATTATAAGAGGGAAAATCTTGATGAAGCTGAGGAAACAATGCAATTAATGCTATATGAAGAGGCAAAGTGGTATAAAAAAATTTGGATAAAAATAAGAAGTCTTTTTATAAAATAACAGAATTAAGAAATAAACGCAGGTCATCTAAGTAGGTGGTCTGCGATTTTTCAATTTGTTCTTCAATAGGAAAGTAACACTTTCCTATTGAAGAAAGGGCTACGCCAGAACAAATGCACACAAAATATATGAAATAAATTTTGGCGCCGAACAAATTCACGAAAAATCTTCGATTTTCCGATTTGTTCTTTAGCGCAGAGGCAATTTGGCAAGCATTACCTAAGTTGACATAAATAGATGGAAATGATATAATTAATAAGATGTAAAGATGAACAAATGAATTTCCAGTCCAATTACAAATAAATAAAAGTAAGGAGATAAAGTATGGAGAAATATTTAAATGAAATAAGATCCTACGATAGTTCGAATGGATGTAGTCAATTAAATATGACATCGATAATCAGAAATATGATTATTGAGTGTAGATATAATCATATAGAAAATGAAAAAGTTACCAATTTTATAGACGAAAATTTAGTAGAAATAATTGAAAAATTGACAGCAGAAGAAATAAAGATATTTTCATTGATGTATTTAAAAAATGCAGAATTTTCAAAGAGTCCAGCTAATCTACTAAAACTATATACAAATATTAATAGAAGAATTGAGTCTGAAATTGAGTCTGGAAATAAAATAAATAAAGAAATGGGTGAAGCTATAGAGCAGATAATACAACGTATGCCAAATGTGTGTCAAACGCCAGACTATTTTGAAGATAAATTTCGTATATTGTTTGATTGTGTTGCGTTGCCTGTTAAAATAAGTGCATATAAAGCCTTGAAGGGAAAGGATGAAGCCTTTGACGATGAAATGAGAGCTGAAATACTTACAAACCTCAAATTATATCTAGATTATCAAGATGAATCATCCCTTTTAGATATTATGAAAACATTAACAAGTGATGAATTATTTGATGGGTTGTTAGAAGAAGATATTTATACTTTTGTAGACCAATTTAAAACTATTCAAACTATGGCGATGGAAGGAAAAAAAACAGAGAATATGGAGACCACATCTAAAATTTGTGAGTACTTAGATATGTATTTTAATTCATATATTAATAGGATAAACGGAGATGAATCTCAAATTAAGGATTTAATAGATGAATCGGAACCACCATTATCTTTTATGATAATAGATAATTATAAAGATACATCTTCTACAGAGCTTAGAGATTTTATGAATGATAAGTTAGAGTCATTTAAAAATTGCTATGCCTCATGGCTATTACAAAAATTTAAATATAGTAATTCAATGTATGATTCTAATATATATGAGGAAAATTATATAGTTCAGAATTATGAGGTAGTAAGAACCATGTTAGATGAATTACTTAAAAGTGAGAATCAAAGATTGATAGATATTAAACAAATTGGACAAGGTGGATCTTCTAGGGTATATCAAATTAAAGATAAAGTGATTAAAATTGGTGAAAAAAGGGTAAACCCTAGAATTCCAATGCATAGAAGACTAATACAGCCATTAGTAAGATTGGAACTTGATGATGTTTGTATAGAGGTACAAGATAGGGTGGAAATACGAGATGACATAGAGAAGGAAGATTTATATCCTATTTTTTGTGAAATGTTAGATGAAGGAATTATATGGGGAGATTCAAAATGTGAAAATGTGGGGGTGTTATTGAAGGATAATGAGGCAACGCTAAATGGAGAAGTAATATCTGTTAGTCCAGACGCTGTGAACTATGATGTTCGTGAGGGTTGTAGTGTAGCAGAACCGTTGAAAGCTGGTGAACTTGTAGTTATAGATACTGATTATGTATTTTATGAATCAGAAAGAAATAAAAGACCGAATTTTATGATAGAATGGGC
Organism: Clostridia bacterium; assembly: GCA_017939755.1. Taxonomy (GTDB): domain Bacteria; phylum Bacillota; class Clostridia; order TANB77; family CAG-508; genus CAG-492. Next base: position 58,497 of record JAGBAJ010000064.1, read on the forward strand.
AATAGAGTTTTATGAACGATACAAAATAGAGCACCCAGAAAAATATGATCAAAATGGAGAAAGAAAGGCGAATACAATTACTCTAAGTAATAGTGATGGAGATAATAAAGGTCAAGCCGATGGCGAAAATCCTCCTGCAGAAACAGGACATGATATAGAAAATAGATAATTGTTAATAAACAGCAATGAAGTTTAAAATTTTTAAGGAGATGACAGGTATGTCATATATAGAATTTAGGGACGTTAACAAAACATAAGTATTTTCCTTAATCGTAAATAAAATTATTCATTTTTTATAAAGTTAACGCAGCGATCAAATGCCAGAAACGTTGACAATATCGCGGTTATGTGTAATAATTGTAGTGAAAAAATTATAAGGAATGGTAAAATATGGAGGAAGAAAATATATCAAAAATATCTGAACTTGAATTACAAAAATGTAACGAGATTATAACAAAAATACAAAACTATTATAGTGAAAAAATGGTTGGTCAATATAGACTAAAAGTATCATTATTGGCAGCTGTAATTGCCAATGGACACATTTTATTAGAATCTGTTCCAGGTTTAGCAAAAACTACTGCTGCAAAAGTATTAACAGAAGCAGTATCTGGTCAATTTTCTAGAATTCAGTGTACACCGGATTTGTTACCAAGTGATATAGTTGGTACACAAACATTTAATTATGCTACAAATACTTTTGAAACAAAACTAGGTCCCGTGTATGCAAATTTTGTTTTGTTAGATGAAATTAATAGATCTAGTGCAAAAACACAAAGTGCTATGCTAGAGGCAATGCAAGAAGGGCAAGCAAGTATTGGTGGTCAAATATATAAAATGCCAGAGGTATTCATTGTCATAGCAACACAAAATCCAATAGAGCAAGAAGGTACATATATGCTTGCAGAAGCTCAGTTAGATAGATTTTTATTAAAGGAAAAATTAGATTATCCAACAAAGAGCGAAGAATTAGAAATTTTAAATAGAATAGAAAAAGATGTATTCAGTCAAAGCAAACCTGTATTAGACTTAAAAAGCATTACTTATTTACAAAATGTTGCCAAAAAGGTCTATATAGATGACTCTATAAAGAAATATATTGTTGATATAATTGATGCAACAAGAAATCCTTCAAATGTAATTTCAGAAGATTTAGCTCAGTATGTTACATTGGGGGCGAGTACAAGAGGTGCAATTGCTTTTATGGAAGTTGCTAAAGCAGTTGCATTAATAAATGGAAGAAGTTACGTTACCCCAGACGATATTAAATCATTAAGATATAGCGTTCTAAGGCATAGAATATCACTTAGTTATGCCGCAATTGCGGATAACGTAAGTGTTGAAACAATAATTGATGCTATATTTGGAGCGATACCTACACCATGATAATGGATTACATCACAAAAATAAAAGCAAATATATCAATATATTCAAATAAAAAAACAATGAATGTTTTAGATGGTTCATATAGATCTATATATAAGGGCCGTAGTATGAACTTTGAAGATTTACGAGAATACGTTATGGGGGATAATGTTAAAGATATTGATTGGAAAGCTTCTGCAAGAAGCGGAAATTTGCTAGTTAGACAATTTATAGCAGAAAAGAAACATAACATAATGATAGTTATGGATACAGGAAAAAAGATGTTGGCAGATACAAAGCTAAATGAGAGCAAGAGCAATGTTGCTCTTATGTCAGCAGGTACCATTGCATATTTAGCTAATAAAAATGGTGATTATGTTGGATCTGTATATGGAAAAAATAATAAAATAACGTATTTTCCATTTAAATCAGATTTAAATAGCATAGAAAAAATACTTACTAGCTATAACAAAGACATTCAGACATCTAGTGAGTCTTCTTTGCAGCAGTCATTAGAATATATAAGCAAATATGTAAAAAAGAAAATGATAATTTTTGTAATTACAGATATTGATGGAATACAAAATGTTCAAGAAAGAACCTTAAAAAATTTAACAACCATGCACGATGTGTTATTTGTCAATATTACTGATGCAGATATAACAAATAATATGGCTTTTGATGTAGAGCGTGAATTATACATACCAAAGCTTATATTTAGTGATAAAAAACTTCACGAATTAGAGAGCAAGTTAAAAGAGCAAATTTATAAGAATTGGGAAAATAAATTAAAAAGATATGGTATTTTTATGATTTCATTAAATTCAAACAAGGAAATACCGACAAAGGTAATAGAATTACTAGAAAGGCATAGGGTTGGAAAGTAATTACAATTTTGGCTATGTCAAATTTCATTTAAAACGCGATTACATACAACGAGTATGCGCCCTTGCCTTTTAAATGAAATTTTCCTTGCCAAAATTTAATTCCTTTCCAACTGGATTTATGCCTTGAGGAAGGAATAAGATTGAAAATGCAAACATCCGTTAATCTACAGGACCCTTTTTCATATGCAATATATCCAGTTTTTTTTATAATAATTATTTTATTGGTCTACATTATAGTTTTATTTTGTAAACATAAAAATAAGGTAAAAGTTAAATCTATATCAAAAAAGCAGGTTGTAGATATCGAAAGAATAAAACCTAGGTACATAAAAAAATTGGATGATGTTGAATATAAATTGGATAGTAAAAAAATTTCAATAAGAACAGCGTATCAAAGTACAAGCAAGATTATCAGAAACTTTGTACATGAAGTTTCTGGTATTAAAGTTCAAAATTATACGTTAGAAGAAATAAAAGATTTGAATATGCCAGTATTATATGAGCTGGTAAAAGAGTATTATACGCCAGAGTTTGCTGAGCAATCGTCTGGGAATATAAAAAATTCAATTGAAAAGACAAGAAAGGTAATAGAAAAATGGAGCTAGTATATCCTTGGGTTTTAATTATAGGAATACCTTTATTAATTATTACTATATTATGGAAGATAAAAAGACAGGACAAGTTTAAAAGTGGTAGCAAAGTAGCAAATACAAAATATGTAACGAATATGCCATATTATAAAAAAATAATGAGGAAATATAAATTCTTATCTGCCACTATAAAAGTAGTCTGTGTGTTAACCATTATATTATCACTAATACTTTTTGCTAGACCTGTTTCAGTAGATACAATCGAACCAGAAAAGTATAACAGAGATATTTTTCTATGTATGGATATTTCTACATCAGTTATTACGATAAATAAACAAGTTGTGCAGCAATTTAAGAAAATTGTAAAGGAACTGAATGGGGAAAGAATTGGAATTACCATATTTAATCGTTCAGCGGTAATTATGGTACCACTTACAGATGACTATGATTATCTGTTGGATACATTAGATAAGTTAGAGGAGGGTTTTGACTCATTCGGAGAAAATGCTAATATAGTCAGTTTGTCAGACTATTATTACAATTATGCAGGAACAATGGAAGGTCCAGATGAAAGGGGATCTTCGCTTATAGGTGATGGTTTAGCATCATGCGTTTATGGGTTTTCAAATTTAGAAGAAAATAGAGCGAGAACCATTATATTTTCTACAGATAATGATTTACAAGGAACTCCAATATACACATTAAAAGAAGCGGCGCAGGTTTGTAAAAGTAAAGGAGTAACTGTTTATGGGATAACTACAAGTTTGGTTCGTAATGAAGAGGATTTTAAAGATGCAATGGAATTAACTGGAGGGAATTTATATCAATCAGATTCTTCAACAACAATAAAAGATATAGTAGAAAATATAAATAATAGAGAAAAAACTCTACTTAAAGAAAATAAAAAAACAATAAAAACTGGTATTCCTCAAGTTCCATTTATAATGTTGGTTATATCAATACTAGTTTTGTTTGTATTAAATAAAAGGGTGAATTTATGACAATATATCCAATTATACCCATATGGATTATGGGATTAATATGCATTATATTTTTAGTATTTATAATAGTTAAAGGTAGAAAAAAATGGGGATTAGTAAGACAAATTTTAATTTTAGTGTTACTATTCGTAATAAATCTTAGACCAATGATAGTATCACCAGATGCACAAATTTTATCAAGCAACTATGATGTTTTATTTGTGGTGGATAATACCTTAAGTATGCGTGCAGAAGACTACAATGGAAAAGAGAGAAGAATTGACGCCGTAAAAGCAGATTGCAAATATATAATGGAAGAGCTGGATGGATCAAGGTTCTCTGTTATTTCTTTTAATAATGATTCTCAAGTATTAGTACCATATACTAGAGATACAAATTTAGCTTATGAATCAATAGAGGTTATTCGTACAATAGATACATTGTATGCTAGAGGGAGTACACTTAATGTTGCAAAAGATGCAATTAAGGAATCATTAGAGAGCGCGTCAAACGAGTCTAATAGAAAGAAAATTATTTTCTTTATAAGTGATGGAGAAATAACAAATGGAGAAAAGCTAAAATCGTTTTCAGAGATAAAAAAATATGTAGATGATGGAGCTGTGCTTGGTTATGGAACAAAAAAAGGCGGTAAGATATTAGTTAAGGATACATTTGAAGAGGAATATTATTATTTACAAGATAAGTCAGGTTATCCATATGTAGATGCAGTTTCTGTGATTGATGAAGACAATTTAAAAGATATAGCTAAAGATATTGGCATAGATTACATAAATATGAATAAGCAATCAAATATTACATCAAAAATAAATGAGTTAAAGAAGGGAAAGGTATCTGATATTAGCCCTGAGAATATAAGCTCTTTTACAGATATATATTACTTTTTTGTAATACCATTAATTGTTTTATTGATGTTTGAATTTTTTTATTATAAAAGAAAATTGTAATTAAAAAAGAAATTTTATTGCATAAAATTTTGCACAGAATAGATTTGCTCTTATAGGAAAATTATAATTTTAGAAAATTTTTCATAATTATGTGAGCCTTTGAATGAAGTGAGAAAGGAACGAATTTTAACATGAAAAAAACTCGCAAAGTTCATACCATAATTTGTAGTATACTCATATTGTTACTAGTTGTAATTTTATTTTTTTACATATTAAATGAGATTTTTATTTCAAATTATGAAAAAAATGAATACAATAATAAAACATTGGAAGTGTTGAAAATGGTAAATGTTTATCAGCCATATATCGCACACTACAATAATGGTAATAGATTATATAAATTAGGAGATCATAAAGAAGCAATAAATGAATACAAAAGAGCATTAGAACTATTTCCACCAGAAAAGAAAGAATGCTCTATTAGAATAAATTTAGCTTTAGCTATGATTAATAATATAGAAAATGAATCTGAACCAAATGTGGAAGATATTTTAGATGTATTAGCTGAAGCAAAAGAAGTCCTATGCGAAGGTGGTTGTGCCAATAGAGATAATAATAAAGGACATAGCAAAAAGGCAGAGCAACTAAAAGAAGATATTGAAGAATATGAAGAAAAATTAAAAAAACAACAGAAAGAATCGAAAGATGATAAGGAAAATAAAAAAGATAAGGATAAAGATGATTCACAAGATGACGATAACAACAAAGATGATGAACTAAAAAGAAAAGAAAAGCAGATAAAAGAGCTACAAAAACAAAGTAATAAATCCCGTCAACAAGACGTAGGTTCAGTTAAAGATAGCAATTCCTATGAGTATTATTCGGGGAAAAAATGGTAATTTAGGAGGTAGTTTGAAAATAATTACAATTTTGACAGCGTCAATATTCATTAAAAACGCGGTTACATACAGAAAGTATGCGCCCTTACCTTTTTAATGAACATTTCCTTGTCAAAATTTAATTCTTTCCAAACTATGTGTGCCATTTAGAAAGGAATGGTTTTTTTATGAAAAAAATAGAGGATAGAGCAGAAGAAGAAAAGATAAGAGCATATTTAAAGGATTATGTAGGATATTATTGCAAAGCAATGGAAATGATTAATATTCCTGTTGATAGAAGAGCTTTAGAAGAATTAATTAATGAAATTTCCATAGAAATTAACGAAGAAGCTGGAACCACAGGAACATTTGAGGTTAGCCAAGTAAACAAGTTTTTTCATGTTAGAAAGAACAATTTTGAAAAGAATGGTACTAAGAGAAATAATTTTTTAATGTTGCATGAAATGACACATTTAAGTAATGCATATAATAAAGAAATGAGTGAACAGCTAAACGAAAGTGTAAGAGCTTTTAATGAATATAGTAGTATCCAAAATAATGAAGATTTATCAGGCATAGATGCTGCATACGGATTAATTTCTATTGATGAGGTATTAGCTCAGTGGTGCTGTGAAAAATGCAATAGTGCGATTAGTGGAAATACAGTAGATAAACATGATGAAGTTCATACAATTTTAGGTAATGAAGTAAAAGTAGTAACTGATTTTTCAGAGCATGATGTATATGCACCATTAGAAGAGCATGTAGAAGATTTTGCAATTAGTTTGGGATATAAAAATTTAGACGATTTTGCTAGAGCTCTAATTATAGGTGAGATAAGTTTATTTGACTACATAAATGAACAAAATATAGAGCAATTGGGTTACATAGGAATATTATGCCAAGGTATATACCAAGAGAATGGTTTTAGAGATTGTGGGTTGCCTTCAACTGATATACCAAAGGCAGTAGAGTATCTTAAAGGAAGAAAGCAAGACGTTAGTTTTCCAACAGATCCTGGTGATGATGGAAATCGTTAAGATATGCTCTGATAGAGCAGTAATTTTTAGAAGATTTGAAATATGGTGATAATTTAGGAGTAGATAAAAATATCTGCTCCTAAATTATTTTTTTGATTGACTTTAGGGCAGTGAACTTATATATTTTAAGTATAGTTTAAATCAATTTTAGATGAGAAAGGATGGATTTTATTATGGTAAAACAAACAGCAGGTAGAGATTCTTTAGGAGAATTTGCACCAAAATTTGCAGAATTAAATGATGATGTATTATTTGGAGAAGTATGGAGTAGAGAGGATAAACTTTCTTTAAGAGATAGAAGTTTGGTTACAATTTGCATATTTATGGGAAAAGGAATGGTTGATAGCTCTTTAAAATTCCACTTAATAAATGCTAAAAATAATGGCATCACCAAAGAAGAAATGGCAGAGATTATAACTCATGCTGCATTTTATGCAGGGTGGCCAAATGCTTGGGCAGTATTTAATATGGCAAAAGAAATATATGCAGATAGTGATGATACTTGCGAAAAAGAGCATGGGGGATTTTTTGGACAAGGAGAGCCTAATACAGCATTTGCTCAATATTTTGTTGGAAATTCATATTTAAAACCATTAACAAAACCAGGGGAATCAAATGTATTTCTCGCTAATGTTACTTTTGAACCTGGATGTAGAAACAATTGGCATATACACAGGGCAACATCAGGCGGAGGTCAAATCTTAGTTTGCGTCGATGGAGAAGGCTGGTATCAAGAAGAAGGTAAGGAAGCTGTTAGCTTAAAACCTGGTATGGTTATAACAATACCCGCAAATGTAAAACATTGGCATGGTGCAAAGAAAGATTCCTGGTTTAGTCATATAGCAGTAGAAGTGCCAGGTAGTGACACATCAAATGAATGGTGTGAACCTGTATCAGATGAAGAATACGATAAATTAGGATAGGGATAGAATACTATGTATGAAGAATATTTAGTGAAACTCAATGATATGATACAGATATAAAAGGCTCTATTATTATAAATTATAACAAAGGAGGTATAAAGATATGAAGTTATATTTATCATCATATAGATTGGGCAATGACTCACAATACTTAAAGGATTGGATATCTAACAATGATAATAAAATACTACTAATTCCAAATGCAAGGGATGCGAAAAAGAATGCCGAGGTAGAAAAGAATAAAATTGCAACACATAAGAAAATATTAGAAGAGCTGGGCTTTGAAGTCAGAATCTTAGATTTAAAAGAATATTTTAAGGATAATGAGAAACTAAAAGAAGACATAGAAAACTATAATGCTTTTTGTGCTATTGGAGGGAATGCTTTTGTATTAAGACAAGCAATGAAGCTTAGTGGTTTTGATAAATACTTGATTGATAATATCAATAATAAAAATATTTTGTATATAGGTTATAGCGCAGGAAGTTGTGTTGTATCTAAATGTCTAGATGGTTTGCAATATGTTGATGAGCCAATAAATCCTTATAACAATGATGAAATTATATATGAAGGTATAAATCTAGTAGACTATACAATTGCACCACATTATAAATCCGACAATAAAGAATCAAAATTGATAGATAATGTTGTGGATTACCTTGAAAATAATAACATAAATTATAGAGCATTAAGGGATGGCGATGTTATAAGAGTTAATTGGGATGAATGATAGTAACAAAAATCTGTTATAAAAATTTTATTAAATATAGAATTCGCCAAAATTAAATGATATAATTCGGAAGATAAGGAAAGTACAAAAAAATGGAAAAAAAGAAGAAAACGAATTATACCATACGAGTATTGACTATCCGCATGTAAGATTTTATGCGTAGATATGGGTCACATAAGGATAAAGATAAGTAAAATTTGCACACGAGAAAATATACTCGGCAAAAAAAGTTTTAATTAAATAGGAGGAAAATAATTATGAAACAAAAATTTTTAAAATGTAACAAGTGTGGTGCAATGGTAGGAGTTGTTAAAGATTGCACTTGCGAAAATTGCGGAATTAAATGTTGTGGAGAGCCAATGGTAGAATTAATACCAGGAGAAAGCGATGGAGCAAAAGAAAAACATGTTCCTGTATATGTAAGAGAAGGAAATAAGGTTGTCGTTACTGTTGGAGAAGTTAATCATCCTATGGCAGAGGAGCATTATATAGAGTGGATTTCAATACAAACAAAGTTTGGAAACCAAAGAAAAGCACTAAAACCAGGAGATGAGCCAAAGGCTTGTTTTGCACTATGCGAAGGCGACGAAATAGAAGCTGTATACGCATATTGCAATTTACATGGATTATGGAAGGCATAAGATATATATTATTTTATAGATAATAATAAAGAGATATTATAATATAAGGAGATATCCATGTTTAATATATTTAGAAAAAAATCTGAAGAAAATAGAATTACTACAGGAGATACCATTGAGAATAGCTCAAACAAAAATAATAAAGAAGTTGATTATAATCAATGTATAGAAATTGCAAAGAAGATATCTAACAATAATTCTAGTGTCGTAGACGAGGTTACAGAGTGCGTAAAGAATCCAATTCAATATTTTAATAGTCATAGTGATATATATAACGAGAGAGGAATTGAAGATGCAAATAATGTAGATGAAATTATTTGGATTAGTGGATATTTTAATAAATAATAACTATGCTTGTGAAAGAGATTATAACGACGAGTTAGAAGATTTTATTTATTTTATGAATGAACTAAAAATGTTGAAAGAAAAGAATATATGTATAACCCAAGATGAATTAACTAATATAGAGGATGAGGAGATTCCAACCTGGTGCGAATATTTGGAAGAAAAGCCTATTGCTAAGGATATATCAATTGGTGCAATTGATATAGATAGTGATAGCTATGTCATGTTTGTATGTACAAAATTTATATTAGATGAACTTAAATCCATTGCTGAAAAAGTAAATCATAGAATTGATAGAGCAGCTAAAATGTGATTTTTAGATATTATTAAGGCAGTGATATTCTTAGTAAATTTGAAGGGGAAAATAAAAAAGCTTGAATCTATGCTAAACTTGGCTCTAGATGCTAGATAGAATCTAATATGTAAGCTAAGAATATTATAGAAGTAAGCTTTTTGTCTTTTTCTATTAAACTATAAAAACAATATTTCTACACATAAAAAATGGAAGAGATTTGAAATTGTAAATAAGGAAGAAGAAAACGACGAATTGAATTTGTAGCTGAAGAGTGTTGTTAACAGATATAAGATATAGTGGGGAAACAATTGGCATATGTATAAGAATATAGTAGAAATACGAGAGAGAGGTAAAAAGATGCAAAAGGTAATTATTATTGGGAGCCCTGGTGCAGGGAAAAGTACATTTTCGCAGAAGCTAAGAGACATTACTAAACTACCATTATACCATATGGACATGATCTATTACAATGAAGATGGTACCCATATTTCAAAAGAAGAGTTTGAAGAGAAATTAAAAGAAATATTTAAAGAGAACAAGTGGATTATTGATGGAAATTATCAGAGAACACTAGAAATGCGTTTGAAAGAATGCGATACCATTTTCTTATTGGACTATCCAACTGAAGTTTGTATAGAAGGTGCAAAATCCCGTATTGGTACGAAAAGAGATGAGTTTCCTTGGGTAGAGGAAAAATTAGATGAGGAATTTAAGCAGAGAATTTTGGAGTTTTCAGAAAAGAAATTGCCAGGGATTTATCAGTTATTGGAGAAGTATGGAGATGGGAAGAATGTTGTAGTGTTTAAGGAGAGAGAAGAAGCGGAAGAGTGGATTAGAGCAAACCACGATCAAAGTACATGAAAAGTAAAATAGGGGAGATTGCAGGCTGTAATCGATGTAACTCATAACCCGAAGGTCGTAAGTTCGAGTCTTACCCCCGCAACCAACTAGTTAATCGCTGTAATCGTAAAGGTTATAGCGATTTTTTGTTGTTTAAAAATCGTTTACAATAATGCTTTAAAATGGCACTTTTATGTCAAATTGGGGATAAATTGGTGTGAATTTTCTCAAAAAACGTTTATATTTCTAATAAAATTTCAGTAAAAAACTATGGGAAAACCTAAAAATTAAATTAGTAGTCTTTTACTGATAATTTTATTATTTTTTCGTGAAAAGATATAATGGCTTTTCACCATTAGTGAAATCGAAAAAAGTTTTAGACTAATTTTTGTGGTAGCAACAGATCTTCTAGTGCATATCCTGCTTTCTTATTATGAGAAATAATAGGATGTACGTAGAAATTATATGTTGTAGTAATTTGTGCATGTCCAAGTCTTGCTGCTACGACTGCTATATCAATATTTTGTGCGATTAATAATGTAGCATTAGTATGTCTTAATCCGTGAAAGTTAATTACAGGTAGTCCTATTTGACCAACATATTTTACAAACCATTTGCTTATAGTTGATGGATGCATAGGTTTGCCGTCTGCTTGTACAAATAATCTGTTTGAATTCGTCCATAAATCGCCATATAACGATTTTTGTTCTTCATACCATAATTTATATTCCTCAAGTAAAGAAATAACAAATTCGGGTATTGCTACGTCTCTAATAGAGCTTTCTGTTTTGGGTGTCTTTGTAAAAACTCCTTTATCAGCTAAATATTGACTAGAACGATTTACACTTACAATTCCGTCATTGAAATTTATATCGTCCCATTCTAATCCCATAAGCTCACCAAGTCTGAATCCAGTAAAAATTGTTAAGATGATTGCAACTTTATATTTAATTTGATTTTCACCTAGTTGCATTAAGTTAGACAATAATATTTTAGATTGGTCATCATCATAATATTTTCTTTTTGGTTTCATTGTTTTTGGTGGTTGAACACGTTCTGCAGGATTAGAAACTATCATTTGCCAATAAACAGCTCTATGTAGCATTGCTCTTAATAGTCTGTGATGCTCTAATATTGTTTTAGAAGATAAAGGTTTAATAGTTTTAGCTCCATTATTACCTTTTTTTCTAATAAGTTGAGTATCTCTACTAAGTTGATCATAGAATAGCATAATATCTGTTGGTTTAATTTTGTTAACATAGAAGTGTCCGAAGTATGGTAATATCCTTGTTTCCAACATTCTTATATATCTTTTATAAGTAGAGGGTGCAAGTTCTTTTGAACCATAATCTCTTTTCCAAATTTCAGTAAATTCAGAAAATTTAAGAGCTTTACCTTCAACAACCATACCGTTTTGAACGTCTGCAACAAATTTTGCTAATTCTATTTTAGCGTCTTTTTTGCTACCATGAATTGTTTTTGTGTGTCTTATTGAGTTTCCATTTAGGTCGAATCCGTTATAACAAACTAATCTGTAACTATTCTTTCCTCTTTTTTCAATACTCCCAGCCATTACCTTTTTCACCTCCTTTCAGGCATATCTATGGATGGGAGAGGAATGTATTATTTAAAATGATTTTTTATAATATTAAAAACCTCATTAATAGTTGTATATAAGTCTTTTCCTTCAAAATATAATTTATAGCAATCAAATTGATAAGTAAATTTAGGATCATCTAATGGTAATGAAATCCAAAAAATATTAAAATCTGAAGGAAAAAGACTTTCTGATGGAAATAAATCATCAGAAGGAAATAATGCATATGTCTGTAAAGTATATTCAAATATTGGTTTACTATGCTTTTTTACATTATTTGCATGCCTAATTCCACTTATTTTTTTTCTTTCTATTTTATTAAGGTTATATGTATTTTTTAAACAAATTTCAAACCATCCTAATATATCACAAACAATTTCTTTTAATTCAGTTTCATCTACAAAATTCATTTTTTTGTATTTATTATAAAGATTATTAAAAACCTTAATTTTCTTTTCTAAAATATCAATATCATCATTCATATAATGCTCCTTTATTAATAAGCTTTTTTTGTTTGTTCTAACCATAGTTTAAATTCTTCTTCTGTTTTTTTACCAGATTTTATATCTTGCTTAAATTGATTTGCTTCATTTTTCCATTTTTCATATTTTTCTAAATAAAGTGGTATATCAGGATTTCTATTTGCTGTCATTTTCTTGGCTGATAATATTTTTCTATATAATCCATTTACTTCATCTTTTTTTAGTTTTTCATTATAAGCATTATTTGCGCCAATTTCTTTACAAGTCTTTTTATCTGTGTATATTCTATTGCAGTAAACAGAAGAATTTCTATTTTCAGGTATAAAATATTTACCACAATTTTTACATTTTTTTATAGGTATATTATTTTCGATAAAATACAATAAGCTAAAATAATATGCACTTATAAGTGAATTAAATGAATATACATAAGCTTTACCATGATAGTGATGATTCTTTTTATCGTTTTTCTTTAGTTCCTTTGCTAAGTCTTGAGGAGTAGTTTTAAAGTATTTTAAATCGATTGGAAATTCTCTATAATTTATACCATAGCCTATATTTATATTTGATAGGTAAAGATTTGTAATCATAAAGTAGTCATCTTTAGCAAAAGTTCTCTTATAAATAAAATATCTTTGAGTTGGAGTAAGACCATTTAAGTAGGATAGATTATCTAAATTATAAGAATAATCAATGATTTTTTTGAATTCTTTTTGAGCTTTTTGATAATCTTCTAATTTTCTTTTTGATATTTTATCTAAAGAACTATCAAAGTATTCCATATCAATACTTTTGTCATATTCGCTTTCTCCATTTTTGGGATATGTTATATCATAATCAAAATCATTACTACCTGGATTATTTTCACTTACAGCAACTGAACCAAATTTAATAGTATTTTTTTTTATGAAATTGGTATTAGATAAATTAGCGTCTAGAAATTCTAATAATAATGTACCAATAGGATTTGAATATTTTTTAATATCTTCAGTATATCTATTTTCTGTATCAGAAATATCATTGTCAAAAATATATTTATGATATTCTTCACTAGTTTTAAATTTGTCGCTAGTTAGAACTTCTTCATATTGATCCATTTTATTAGGTCTATAGGTAAAAGGTGCTATTCTAAAATAATGACAAAATATATATTCAGTTTTATCTTCAAAATCTATCTCAAAAAATGGAGAAGTATGCATATTCCACCTCGTTAACAATTTTAAATGACTGACTTAAATTTAAAAGTGATATCAAAAAAGCATGATATTTCTTGCTTTTTAACAAGTTAGCAATTATAATCTAGTCAGAACATCGCTAACAATAATATACTACATTATAACAAAGATGTCAACAAATAATCTAAAAAAGGAGGTGAGTATATGGAATTACAAAAAGTAAAAAGAACGACATTAACAATGAAAGAGGCAGCTGAGTATTTAGGAATTTCATATTGGTTAATAAATCAATTAGTAAGAAAAAAACAAATACCCTGTTCTAAAGTCGGTGGAAAATTTTTGTTTAGAGTCCAAGTATTAGATGAATACTTAAGCAACAAAGAACAAGAATCAGTAAATTATTAATTCTTAAAGAAAGAGAGGAAAGGAGGCTATGTATGAAATACAATGGTTCAAAATAGACAAAAATATTTTTAATAATAGAAAAATTCAATTACTTCTTAAACAAAAAGATGGTGATACTTATTTTAGAGTATGGATGCAATTATTATCATTAGCAGTTGAATGTGGTAATAATGGTAGACTAGAAATTGGAGAAAAACCAATTACAATACAACATTGTGCGAAGATAATGGGAAAAACTTCGAAAAAGATGAAAAAAATATTGGATGAATTTCTAGAGTTAGGAATGTTAATAAAAGATGGTGAAACATTCTTAATTAAAAATTGGTATAAGTATCAAAGTATTGATAAATATGAAAAATATCAAATACAAAATAGAGAAAGGCAAAAAAGATATCGTGATAAGACAAATAGTGAAAAAGAAAATAGTAACGTTACAATAACGTTAGATAACGCAAAAGAAAAGAATAGAATAGATAATAATACAGAAGAAATTATAAAAGAAGATACTAAAAGAGAGGAGGAAGAAAATGGCTTTAGAGAATATAAATTATGATAATTATATCCATAAGAAATTAAAGAAATGTGAATTCTGTGGTAAAGAATTGGAACCAATAGGATTAGATTATTTGTATGCAAATATATCTTCGGAATATGTTAAATATCAAAGATGTACTTGTGACAAGGCTAAAGAATATTGGAAAGAAAAGGACAAGCAAGATGCAGAAGAACAAAAAAGAAAACGATTTAGAAATATGATAAAGGTGATTTATAAGCAAAACTATGTTGGAAGAAAATATCAAGAATTAAATTTTGAAAACTTTATTATTGATTTAAATAATAAAAATGCAGTAAAAATGGCAAATGATTATATAAATAAAAATAAAGATAAAATATTAAGCAACGGTCTGATAATAATGGGCGAGTCAGGAGTAGGAAAAACACATTTGGCAGCTGCAATTGCAAATAAATTAATTGAGAATGACAAAATAGTTTTGATGGGTAGATTAACAACATTATTAGATTTGATAAAGGAAACATTTAGAGATAATGCTAAATCGGAAAATGAATTAATAGAGTTATATTCTAATGTGGATATGATAATAATTGATGATCTAGGAACAGAAAAAATAAGTAGTTGGGCATTAGAGAAATTATATACAATAATTCAAAATAGATTTGAAAATGGATTACCAATTATAATTACAACAAGGTTCGACAAAAAAGGATTAATTTCGAGATTTAGTTATAGTAATGATCAAGATTTAATAGATGCAACTATATCGAAATTGTATCAAATGTGCTATGGTATAACGTTAAAAAGCATGAAAAAAGAGTTAGTGAATGCCGCTAAACAAAACAACTAACCCAATTCATTATATTAATATTGTAGTACAAAATTTTAAATTTGTAAATAATAAAGGAGGTTTTTTATGAACAAAGTATACGAAGAATATAAAATAATAAATGTTAATGAAATAGAAGGAGCTAGAGTACATATTAAAGATAAAAGGATAAAAGATGCAATAATTAGAGCGGAAAATAATATAATAAGATATGGATTTAAAAGTCCATTTGAAGTAGTAAAGACTGGAAATAAATATAGAATAACAGCTGGTAGAATACATTTTATAGCTGCAAAAAATATGGGATATGAAGAAGTTCCTTGTTTAGTAAGAAACAGAGCTAAAGAAGCAATTTTATTTAAATTATTAAAAAAATATAGCTTAAATGTTTAACCAAAAAATGCTTGAATGTTTATAAAAAATGTTCAAGCATTTTTTATTTTGTGTGTTTAAAAGTTGAAAAAAAATCTCAATTTTTTTATTAAATTTTTATCTTTAAGCAAGCATTGAATTTGGTCGGTCGGAAATTTCATTTCTTGCTTTTTAGCAAGCACTGAAATTGGCCGGTCGACAATTCTAAACTATGGGAGATCCCAAGCCCTTTTTTTAGTTGTATTTTTTTGTCGAAAAAAGTAGAAAAATTTGTAAAGCAAATTCTTAGGGATTTATTGAGAAAAAAGTCGATTTATGATATAAAATATAATAGAGTTATTATAAATAAAAATAGGAGAGTGTTATGTTAGAAAAACAAAGCTTACCATCAGCACCAATTTTAATTGAAGCTATAAGATCTTTAGGGTATTCATTTCAAACTGCAATTGCGGATTTAATTGATAATAGTATAAGTGCAATGGCAAAAAGAATTGATATTATTTTAATACCAAATGAATATCCTCAATTGATCATATTTGATAATGGATTCGGAATGTGTAAAGAGGAGTTAGAAGAAGCACTACGATATGGAGCTAAAAATCCATTAGAAAAGAGGAGTGAAATCGATTTAGGAAGATTTGGACTAGGGATGAAATCTGCTTCACTATCTCAATGTAGGAAATTAATTGTAATTAGTAAAAAGGATGGGAAATTATCTGGATTTTCTTGGGATCTTGATTATGTAATAGAGAGACAGGGATGGTATTTACTTGAATATGGAGAAGATGAAATAAGAAAATTACCTAATATTAGTCTTTTTGATAATGTTGATACAGGAACATATTTATTGTTAGAAAATTTTGATAGAGTTTCATCATCTACAGCTAATTTAAATAATACATTAAGAGATTATATGAGCGATACTATTAATCACTTAGCACTTGTATTTCACAGGTATTTAGATGATGGCGTAGAAATATATGTAAATAACAATAAAATAAAATCGAGAGATCCATTTTTACTTTCAAATAAATCTACAATGGCATTAAGAGAACAAAATATTACAATTGATAATGAAAACATTAAAGTTAAACCATATATATTGCCATATATAAGTAAATTAACTCAAGAAGACTTGGAGAAAGTTGGAGGAAAAGAGGATTTAAAAAATAATCAAGGATTTTATATCTATAGAAATAAAAGATTAATAATATGGGGAACATGGTTTAGATTAACTAGAAAAGAAGAATTAGGAAAATTGGCTAGAGTTATGGTAGATATCCCAAATTCTCTAGATTATATGTGGGGAATAGATATTAAAAAAAGTACAGCAAATTTACCTGATATAATAAAGAAAAAATTATATGCATGTATTGATGAGTCAATATTTCAAAGTAAAACAGTCCACAATTATAGAGGAAGAAAAGTTAATAAAGATAAAGATATAAACTATATATGGGAGAGAATAGAACTAAGAGATGGTTGCTATGAGTACAAAATTAATAGAAATATACAACAATTAAAAATACTAGAAGAGACTTTAAATCCAAATCAACTTAAAGCATTAGATATAGCACTTAATATTATAGAAGAACAATTTCCTACTAATTCTTTATATTTGGATGCTTCTCAAGGAAAAGTAATTGAACCTGAAAATGATGAAAATAATGAAGTCATAGAAAAATTATATAATGAAATTAAAGAGAGTTTAGAATTATGTGCTAGTATAGGAATGAATAAGGAAACGGCATTAGATGCGTTATTAAAAACAGAACCATATTGCAATTATGAAAAATTAAGGTCAATGTTTAAAGAGGAGGAGTTATAGGGTGAATGAAAATATTCAAAAATTAATAGATGTAGTAAAAACATATACATACAAAGATACTTTAACAGAAACAGAAATTGATGAGATTATAAATAACTTTGCAAATATGAAGCCGTTTGAATTAACGGAAGAAGAAATAAAAATAGCTAGAAGCACTATACATGCAGAAAATTTAATTAAGCTTGATTTGGGAGAAGCTTTGATTTCAAAACAACATGTTAAGTGGTTTTATGAGCGAAAGAAAGACTTGAATATGAAATATTGGAAGAGATATGAACAATATTTGTTACATGACAAAAAATTTCCAATACCTGTAGTAAAAACTATGGATGAAGTGTCTGATGAATTGACAGATTTACTAGGTGACCCTAATGTTGAAGAAAAATTCCAAAGAAGAGGCTTGATAATAGGAGACGTACAATCCGGAAAAACAGCAAATTATACTGGATTAATATGTAAAGCAGCAGATGCAGGCTATAAAGTTATTGTTCTATTAACGGGAACAATAGAAAGTTTAAGGCAGCAAACTCAACTAAGAATTGATGAGGGATTTACAGGAATAGATAGTGATGCAATGAAAAAGCAAAAAACTGATAAATTAGTTGGAGTAGGGAAACATGATAATACATTGAGAACAGCTGTGTTAACCACAAAAAGTGATGACTTTAATACAAAATTTGCTAATAATTTAGGATTATTTTTAAATACTTTAAAGGATCCTGTGATTTTCGTTATAAAAAAGAATGTTACAGTACTTGAGAGATTAAATCAGTGGTTAAAACAAATAAATTTAGATCCAGGAAGAAAATATATAAATAATTCTCTTTTGATGATAGATGATGAAGCAGATAATGCTTCAATAAATACTAATAAAGAAGATTGTGACCCTACAAGAACTAATGCTCAAATAGTAGAAATGTTAGGATTATTTAAAAAAGCAAGTTACGTTGGTTTTACAGCCACTCCATATGCTAATGTTTTTATAAATCCTGATACAAAAGATGATATGGAAAAAGAGAATCTTTTTCCTAAAGATTATATCTATTGTTTAGATGCACCAACAAATTATATTGGAGCAAAAGATATATATGATGAAGATAGTAAATATTATAGTATGTTAGAACCAATAAGAGATGGGGAGATATATCCACTAAATCATAAAATTGATTTTGTAGTAGAAAAACTATCAGAAAGCTTAAAGAAGGCAATAAATGAATTTTTAATAGTAAATGCAATTAGAGATTTAAGAGGAGATACTACAACTCATAGATCTATGCTTGTAAATATTAGTAGATTTGTTAAAGTTCAAAAGCAATTTGGTGATATTATTTCAGATTATGTTGAAGATATAAAAAAATCAGTAAAACTATATAGCAAATTAGATTTAGATAATTCATTAAAAGACGAACATATTAAATTCCTTTATGAAACTTTTATTAGTTCATATGGATATGTTGAATTTGATTGGAACCAAATAATAAAAATAATAGATGAATCGATTTCACCTATAGAAGTAAAGGTAGTAAATACAAAAAATAAGGATTCATTAAATTATCAAGAAAATGAAAAAAATGGTTTAAGAGTAATAGCAATAGGTGGTATGGGATTATCAAGAGGCTTAACATTAGAAGGATTAGTTATTAGTTATTTTCATAGAAATTCAAAAATGTATGATACATTAATGCAAATGGGAAGATGGTTTGGTTATAGACCAAATTATGATGATTTGTGTAAGGTATGGATGAGCAATGAAAATATTTTTTATTATAAAGAAATAAGTGAAGCAACGAGTGAATTAAAAAGAGATATAAAACATATGAGAGAATTAGGCAAGACTCCGTTAGAATTTGGATTACGTGTTAGAAATGATGAACAGACTTTAATGATAACAGCAAGAAATAAAATGAGAACAGCTTCTAATTATAAAAGAGCACAATCATTAAGCCAAGTAGTTGTAGAAACGCCTAGAATTAATAATGATCCAATAAATAATACTACAAATTTAAGTGCTGTAGAAAACCTACTTTATGCAATAAAATTAAATAAATATAGATGTAAAAAAATAGGTACTTCATGTGGTTATGAAGGAATAAAAAAGGATATTATTATTGATTTCTTAAAAAATTATGAAGCATCATATGCCAACCTAAGATTTAATGCAGAGACTATAATGAATTTTATAGAAAAATATGATGGAGATGAATTGAATTTATGGGATGTGGTATTTATTAATGGTGAATCAAGTAAGGATCCATATATAATAGATGAAAATTATTCGGTTAATTTAGTACAGAGAAGCTTTATGTTTAGAAATAATGATAAAGTAATACAATTATCTAAAGAAAGAAATCGTTTAGGTAATCCAGGAGACTCAGTATTTGGATTAAGTAAGGAACAATTAGATGAAGTAAAAGAAAAATATTATAGTGACCATCCAGATAAAATTGGAAAAATTATTCCACAAATTGCTTATTTTAGAATAAAAAGAAATCCTTTACTGATGATATATTTATTAGATCTAAATAAAGAAGATGGAGATAATGAAAAACTTTTCATAAAAGATAAAGATCCGATTGTTGGAATAAGTATAGGAATACCTACTCTATTAAATGAAGAGACTAGTTATGCAAATTATAAAATTAATTTAATAGCATATAGACAGTTTGAAAATTTCGAGGAATATGATAATGAGGAGGATGAGGAAGTAAATGATTAATTTAATAAAGGAAAAATTTGAAGAATGTAAAGAAACAAAGTCTTTTATAAGGATCAATGCTGAACATCCTATAGATACATATGTTGGCTATAATGAAAGTGGATATAAAACACTAGCAATTGTTGCGTATGGAGAGATAGAAGAAATTGAATCTACCAAACTAATAGAAGCGAAAATTTCAAAAAGAACTGCAGATGATAGATTAAGCTTAAGTTTTAGTTTATTAGATGACATGATGAGCGACATTTTTTATCAATTTTGTGATGATATAGTACAAAAAACAGTTAACCTATCAAACGAAATTGATTCAATTTCATTTATTATAGAAAGATGGAAAAAATGGATACAAATGTTTAAAAATCCTCATTCTACAATAATGAGTGAAAATGAAATAAGAGGATTATTAGGAGAATTAGTATTCTTAAAAGAAATAATGATAAAAAAGTATGGTATAAGCAAAAGCTTAGAATCATGGATAGGCAGTTCAATGTCACATAAAGATTTTGAAATTGAAGATATGTGGTATGAATTAAAGGCAATAAGAGAAAACGCTATTACAGTAGAAATTAGTTCTATAGAACAATTAGAATCTAATTTGTATGGAGAATTGGTTTTGGTAAAATTAGAACCTAGTAATCTAGCTATTTCTAATCCTATTAGTTTAAATGATTATATAAAATCTATAGAAAAAATGTTAGAAGATAAAAATCAAATAGATTTATTTTATAAAAAATTAGAAGAAAGAAATTATTTTTATACTGAAGAATATGATAAATATGTTTATGCAAATAAAGGAATAGAAAAATATAAAGTAATAGAAGGATTCCCAAGAATAAATAATAACGAGCTAAAAGATGGAATTGTTAGAGTTAGTTATCAAATATATATTAACAAAATGAAAGATTTTTTTGTAGTAGGTGATTAATATGGATTTAGAAGAATATAGAAAAGATTTATTGGAAGATGTAAGAGTATCTGCTGAATCTGAAATAAATAATATGTCAAGTGAATTTGTTAATCATGTTGTAGAAATATTAATTAATGCTGAGGAATTTGAAGATTTTACAGAGGGCTATTTTGAAGGAATAGGAGAAAGAAATAGAAAAATGGTTATGGATGGATATTATTTTGATCCATACGATAAATCATGTGTTGTATTAATTAGTGATTTTTCTAATTTAGATGAAACGACAAATTTAACAACTACAGAAATAAACAAACTATATGATTGTATGAGACATTTAGTAGAAGCAAGTGTAAATGGATATATAACTAGTAAGGGATTTGAGGAAAGTTCAAGTGGATATGGCTTTGCTAAAGAATTATTAAATAATATTAATGAAATAGTAAAATTTAGATTTTATATAATTACAGATCGAAAATTAAGTGAAAGAGTAAAAAATATAAAAAAAGAAGACATTGCTAATAAACCTGTAGAACTAAATGTATGGGATATAAAAAGAATGTATGATATATATAGTTCTTCTTTAGGTAAGGAAAGTATTGAAATAGATTTTTCTGAAATGGAAAAAGGGGGAATACCTTGTGTCAATGCAATAAATAATGCTGAATACTCAGCATATCTAGCGGTTATCCCAGGTGATGTTTTGGCAAAAATGTATATAGATTATGGTGCAAGATTACTTGAAGGAAATGTTAGATCATTTTTAAGCATAAAAGGTAAAGTTAATAAAGGGATAAGAAATACAATATTGAACGAAGAAGAGATGTTTTTTGCATATAACAATGGTATTGCAGCAACTGCAACAGAAATAAAAACAGAATTAGGTAATGATGGACTAAAAATAGTTCAAATTAAAGATTTACAAATAATAAATGGTGGTCAAACTACAGCATCTATAGCTAATGCAGTATTACAAGATAAGAAAGATGTTTCAAATATTTTTGTGCCTATGAAATTATCTGTCGTGGATCACGAAAGGGCAACAGAAATGATTCCGACAATTTCAAGATGTGCAAATAGTCAAAATAAGGTTGATGAAGCAGATTTCTTTTCAAATCATCCATACCATATAAGAATGGAAGAATATTCAAGAAAAGTATATGCTCCAGCTGTTAATGGAAATCAATATCAAACTATATGGTTTTATGAAAGAGCAAGAGGTCAATATACTCAGGAACAAATGAAGCTTACAGCAAGTGAACGAAAAAAATATCAATTAAAAAATCCTAAAAATCAAGTTATTAAAAAAGTTGATTTAGCTAAATATATAAATACATATGAAGGGTTTCCACAAATTGTTAGTAAAGGGGCCCAATATAGTATGAGATTTTTTGCTGAAAAAATAGATAGTCAGTGGGAAAAATCAAATGCAAGATTTAATGAAGTGTATTACAGAAATGTCATTTCTTTAGCAATTTTATTTAAGGAAACAGAAAAATTAGTAACTAATCAAGATTGGTATAAGGAAAAAAGAGCTTATAGAGCGAATATAGTTACATATTCTATTAGTATATTATCAAATATTATTAAAACACAGTACAAAAATAAAAGATTAAATTTAAAATTAATTTGGAATAAACAAAGTTTATATAATGAATTAGAACAACAATTGTTAATTACAACTAGGGAAGTATATGATTTTATAACTCGTGATGATAGAACTACAGATAACGTTACAGAATGGTGTAAAAAAGATACTTGTTGGGAAAGGGCACAGAAAGAAAATTGGACTATAAGTGAGAAATTTATTAATTCTTTAATAGATTTGGAAGAGGAAAAAGAAGAACTTGAAGATGGAAAAAAAGAAAGAAAAATGATAAATGATTTAAATTTGGAAATGGAAGTTGTAAAACTAGGTGCTGATTATTGGAGAGATGTTTTGAATTGGGGATTAGAAAGAAAACTGATTAATCCTATTGAACAAAGCTTTTTAGAGGTGGCAGCTAATCTTGATAAAACTTACAAAACACCTTCAAATAAACAAGCTAAAAGAATTTTTGAAATAAGAGAAAAACTATATGGAGAAGGTTTAAAAAAATAATATAAATTTTGATTAAACTCTGGTAATTAAAATTGAAATCTGGTACAATATTAAATATAACAAAAAAGAGGTACATGTATGTTTAAGGTGATAGAAACATTTAGTGGTATAGGAAGCCAAGCAAAAGCTTTAGAAAATATTGGAATAAAGCATAAAATTTTATGTACAGTTGATTGGGATATAAATGCTATAATTGCATATGATTTAATTCATAATGGAAAGCAAGATTTAGAAAAATATAATAAATTATCACAAAAAGAAATAATAAATAAATTAAAAAAATACACATTAAGTATGAATGGAAAAAAACCAGCAACTGAAAAAGCAGTTGAAAATTTAAATCATGAGATTGCTAAAAGATTATTAGCGGCCATAGAAAGGTCAAATAACTTAGTTAGTATAACGGATATAAAAGGTGAAGAATTATCCAATGATGTAGATCTTTTAACCTATTCTTTCCCATGCCAAGATTTATCTGTAGCGGGATTTTGGCACGGAAATAAAGGACGGAATTGACAGAAATGCACATAATAGATCTGGAATGCTTTGGGAAGTAGAAAGAATCTTAAAAGAGAGAGTAGAATCAAAATTAGAGTTACCAAAATTTTTATTAATGGAAAATGTAAGTGCTATTTTAACAAGTAGGCATAAGGCAAATTTTGATGAATGGACAGGATATTTAAATGAAATAGGCTATACTAATCATATTTATACACTTAATGCTAGCGATTTTGGAATTCCTCAAAAAAGAGTTAGAACATATATGATAAGCGTATTAACAAATAATGATAAAATAAAAGAAAACCAAGTGAAAAATTATTTCGAGAAGCATGATTTAGCCAATCCAAAATATACACATAGAATAATAAAAAAACATAAAAACCTAAAAGATGATATATTAAAATTAGATTATAATAATATTCAATATAAAATAGAAGCAGATGAATGTCAACCTAATGATACAATGTCTAGGAGAGAAATATACAAAAAGAATGATATACTTTATACAAATAAAAAAGTTAATAATATTGTTGTATCAACTGTTACTACAAAGCAAGATAGACATCCTAATTCTGGTTTGATTGATTATTATAGTGAAGATACCAATAAAAGCAATTATAGATATCTTACACCAAGAGAATGTTTTTTATTAATGGGGTTTGATGAACAAGATTATCAGAGAATTATAGATAATAATTTTCAAGCTAGAAAAGGAGAAATGTTCTTTACTAGAGATAAGTTATATAAAATGGCTGGAAATAGTATAGTTGTGAATGTCTTAGAAGAAATATTTAAGCAAATTATATATATTGAAAAGAATATATTACAAGATGAAAAAGCTAAGAAATTTAGTAGAATTGAAGAAACAGTTAAAATCGTAAGTAAAATTAATAATGAAGCAATGAGAAAAGTAATATTTAGTTAGAAAGGATTAAGATGAATAAAGAAGCAATAGATTTAATTTTTCATTACTCAAAACACTATGCAAATATTCTATACGAATGTGAATCTTTATATGAAGAAGGAAGAGGATTTGTTTTGGCATTATGCTTTTTTAATATAGTTGAAAGTATAATAAGATCAGTAAACGAAAATTTTAATAACAGTTTTGAAGAATCAATTAATTCTTTAAGTTTCCTTATTACTGAAGAAGAAATTAACATATTACATAGATTTAGAAGTCTTAGAAATAAATACACACATAAGGATTTAAATCAATATTTTATTGAATATGATGGATTGGCATATAGCTTAAATGAAGATAATACAGCATTAAAACTTTATGAATTATATTCAGAGAAGATATATATTATTTTAATTAAAATTGTAAGAAGTAAATTAATATAGAAAGAGATACTCTTTCTATATTTTTTATTGAGAAAAATCGAATTTTATGATATAAAAATATAGGAGAGGTGATAATAATGGAAGAATTGATGAAAGAAATAAAACAATTTAATGAAGAAAGAGATTGGGATCAATTTCATTCACCCGAAAATTTAGCAAAATCAATATCTATTGAAGCAGGAGAGCTTTTAGAATGTTTTCAATGGAATAATAATTATGATAAAGACGAAGTATGTGAGGAATTGGCAGATGTATTCACATATTGTATTATGATGGCTGATAAATTAGTAGTAGACCCAAAAGAGATAATATTAAAAAAATTAGATAAAACAAGAAAGAAATATCCAGTAGATAAAGCAAAAGGAGTAAGCACAAAATATAACAAGTTATAGTAGTAAATAATGGGGGCAATTATTATGATAGTATATGAATCAACAAAGCAACTCTTTGTAGAAGATGTTGTTCAAGATAGAATTGAAGAAAATATAGATAGAAAATTCTATGAGAAAATGGGTTATCATACATCTGAAAGTGAAAGAAAAGCATGGAATAATTCTATGCAATATATGATGAAAGTTTTAATTGATAATAAAATACCAGGTAATGTAGGAATCGCAATCGAGTTTAAAATTCCTAATACATCAAAAAGAGTGGATTTTATTATTACTGGTAAAGATGGAAAATTTAAAAATACAGCAATTATAGTCGAACTAAAACAATGGACTGAGGCTAATATAGTTGAAGGAAAAGATGGAATTGTACAAGCATTTACAGGACATGCTTTAAGAGAAGTAGCTCATCCTTCTTATCAGGCATGGTCGTATGCTACAACAATAGAAGATTACAATGAAACAGTACAAGATAGACAAATAGATTTACATCCATGTGCATATCTTCATAATTATTTAGCACTAACACCTCCAACATTATTATCAGATAATTATAAGTATTATTTAGAAAAAGCACCTGCATTTATTAAAGGTGATGTAGAAAAATTAAGAGAATTTATAAATAAATATATTCAATATGGCGATGATAAAGAAACATTATATATGATTGAAAATGGAAAGATAAGACCTTCTAAATCGTTACAAGACGCATTATCAAGTATGTTAAAAGGAAATGAAGAATTTGTAATGATAGATGATCAAAAACTTGTCTATGAAACAGCATTAGATATGGCAAGAAAATCATATAAAGATGGTAATAAAAGAGTATTAGTTGTAAAAGGTGGACCTGGAACTGGAAAATCAGTTTTAGCAATTAATCTTTTAGTAAGATTGACTAATGAAAACATGGTTTGCTCATATGTAACCAAAAATGCTGCACCTAGAAATGTATATGCAACAAAATTGAGTGGAGATTTTAGAAAAACAAGAATTAATAATCTATTTAAAGGCTCAGGCTCATTTGTGGAATCAGCAGAAAATGAATTTGACGTTTTAATTGTAGATGAAGCACATAGATTAAATGCCAAATCTGGTATGTTTCAAAATTTAGGAGAAAATCAGATAAAAGAAATAATCAAAGCTTCTAAGTTTTCAATATTCTTTATTGATGAATCTCAAAGAGTAACATTAAAAGATATAGGAAGTATTGAAGAAATACAAAAATATATTAGAAATGCTAATGCTGAATCAGAGTTAATGGAATTAGAATCACAATTTAGATGTAATGGATCAGATGGATATATTGCATGGCTAGATGATGTATTAGACATAAGAAAAACTGCTAATAGTGATGGATTTGATTTAGATTATGATATTAGAATTTGTGATACTCCTAATGAAGTAAGAGATTTAATCTTTGAAAAAAATAAGACAAATAATAAGGCAAGATTACTTGCAGGATATTGTTGGGATTGGATAGCTGATGGGAAAAATAAATCAGATGTATATGATATAACAATTCCTGAATGCAATTTTGCTATGAGCTGGAATTTAGGAAATAGTACAACATGGGCTATTGATCCAAATTCGGTAAATGAAATAGGTTGTATACATACTGCTCAAGGATTAGAATTTGATTATGCAGGAGTAATTATTGGAAATGATTTAAGATACGAAAATGGTAGAGTAATTACAGATGTCAAAGAAAGAGCTAAAACAGACCAATCAATAAAAGGAATAAATAAATTAAGCAAAGAAAATCCTGAACAAGCAAATAAAATTGCAGATGAAATAATTAAAAATACATATAGGACATTAATGACAAGAGGGCAAAAAGGATGTTATATTTATTGTACTGATAAAAAACTATCTGATTATTTAAAGAAAAGATTAAATCAAAAAGATGAAATAATTTATTCAATTGATGATGAAGAAAATATAAACAATATAATGGTTGCAGAAGATAGTGAAGAGTATAAGTATGAATAAATGAAGAAAGGGGAAAATATGAATAAAATAAATATAATTCTAATTTGTGTTTTAATTGCATTAATTTCAGGAGTTGTCGGCTTTATAGTAGGGATTAATGTTAATAGCAATCCACAAGGAAATAAAGATCTTGTTGGAACGTACAAAACAAATACTTGGAATGGTAAAGAAGCGATTATTGCACTTCAAAAAGATAAATCAATGATATGTCCAAACGGAAGTGGAACGTGGTTATTTGAAGATGGAAAATTATATATTGAGTATGATTATACTGATAGTGCAGCAATGATGGTAGATGAATTTAATAAAAATATAGGAACAAATCAAGAAAGCAACAAAGATTATAAAAAACATGCAAAGCAAGAAGTTATGGTTGTTGAAAGTGGATTAATGTATAATGGACATTTTTTTGAGAAGGTAAATAAATAGGAAAAAAGGAAACAAGAAATAGAAAAATATTGGTAAGGTGTTAAAAGACTAGTAAAGCTAGTCTTTTAATTGTTATTCTCTTGGTAACTTTAATAAGTTATCTTTTCCTGTGTAATCTGGTTCTGACCTAACGTATTTTTCACCATTTTGACTTAGCATTGGTTGCAAGTCAGGATATGGATAGATGTTTACTTGGATGCTATTTGGATGTTCTTTTAAGTAGTCGTGAACAGATGCTTTAGGATAGAAACCATTTTGTTTGCAACCTTCTAGATAGATTTGATCTATTTCTATTAAGTTGTTTGAATATCCACAACCTGGTTTCATTTTAATCTTAGTTGCTTTCATAAAGGCTAACCTCCTTCCTATTCCAAAGAAGACCAAAATATTGACTTCTAACAATAGAAAGTGTTATAATGCTATTAACAATACTTTTGGGAGAAGTTATTTGTTAATAAACATTTCATGTTATTTATAACACATGGAATGTTTTTCTATTGTTAGGGAGATTATACATTATAAAATGTAAAAAGTCAAGAAAAAGATAAAAACATGGAGAAAAATATCACCATATAAAGAAAAAACTTGACAAAATAAATGAAATATGTTATATATAATATGTAATTAAAGGAGATAAAAAATGTTTAATAGGATTATTATAAATAATATATTAGGAATAAATAATAAGGTTGAATTAAATTTTATAGCAGGTCCAAAAAAGAAAGAAAAGAAAGAAACAGTAATAGAAATTGAACCTAATATAAATGTTAATAAAGTTATAGGAATAATAGGCCCAAATGCATCAGGAAAATCTAGCATTATACATTCGTTATTGGAATTAAGAATATTTTTAGCTCAATATCAAATTGTTGAAACTGCCAAAGAAAAAAAAGATGAAAAAATGCTAAAATATATGAGTAATAGATTTCTACCTGAGAGAAATTTAGAAAATTTAAATGAAGATAGTGAGATAACATTAGAAATGTATATACCAAATGGAGAAATACCAGGATATTATACTTATTCGTTAATATACAATAATGATAGATTAAACGAAAAACTTTTTTATCGAAAGAAATATAAATCAAAAAAACAACAATTAATCGAAGATTTTAATACGGATACAAAAAGAAGTGATATAGGTTATAAGTGTTTTTATAAGGATAGTATTATAAAAGATTATGAAACTGTTGGAAAACAATTAGTAAATAAATTTAATGAAACTATAAAATATTATAATACATTTTATCAATATTATTTGGGAGATTCAATATATCAAATTGGAGTAAATGATGTAGATTATATAAATATGCAAGAGACTATAGAATTTATCAAAAAAAATGAGGATGTAATTGTAAAATTATTAAAAATAGTTGATCCTAAGATCACAGGTGTTAGTTTTGAAAATGATGAAGATGGAGATGAAATTATAAAATTTAGAACAAATAAAAATGTGAAATTAAACATATGGGATATATCAACAGGTACGAGAAGAATTTTACAATTAGTTATAACAATTATTAAAACTATTAAAAATAATGGAGTTATGTTATGTGACGAAATTGAAACAGCATTACATAAAGAGTTAGTACAATTAATTATACAGTTATATTTAAAAAATAGTAATTATAGTCAGCTAATTTTTACAACTCATGATCCTGAAATATTAGATAAAAGCGAAATGAGAAATGAGCAAAAATATTACTTAAATAATTCAAATGAAAAAGTACAGATAAAGAAAATATCAGAAATAAATTCAAGATCAGATTATAGTTTTAGTAAAAATTATTATACTGATAAGAGATTTATGCCACAACCAAATAAAGAAGAAATTAATAAATTTTGTAATTATATTATGGAGAAAAAGATAAATTATGAGAAATGTGATAAAAAGGAGAACTAATGTATAAAGAAATTAAACCAATGCTTGATGCAGAAGAATTGATAAATCATTTAAATGAAAAAGGAGTTAAGTTTGAATTAACTTCTATGGAAGATGCAAAAAAATATCTTGAAGAAAATAATAATTATTTTAAATTAGTATCATATAGAAAAAATTATTTAAAACATGAAAAGGGAGAGAATATTGGAAAATATATTAACCTTGATTTTGGAATGTTAGAGGATTTATCAATAATAGATATGAGATTAAGAAAAACTATGTTAAGCATTGTACTTGATTTAGAACATTATGCAAAGGTAAAACTTTTATCGAGGGTTGAAAGTATAACCAAAGATGGGTATACATTAGTAGAAGAATATATTGAAGATTTAAAAAATAAAAATGAATATCAATTATTAGAAAATGAACTTAATAAAAATATAAAAGGGACTTATTGTGGTGATTTAGTTGCAAAATATAAAGGAGAATATCCTATTTGGGTATTTGTGGAAATTATTCCTTTTGGTAGATTTGTTAAATTTTATATGTTTGCAGCTAATAAATTAAAAGATAAAGAAATGTTAGATGAAGCCTATCTACTAAAAAATGTAAGGGAATTAAGAAATGCATGTGCTCACAATAATTGTATATTAAATGATCTAAAAGCCGGTACATCTGAGTATAAAACAAATTATAGAATTTTAGGTGAAATTGCGAGTATTGGTATATCAAAAGAAACTAGAAATAAAAGAATGAGTAATTCTAGAATTCAACAAATAGTGACATTATTATATTTGAATAAAAAAATCACAACAAGTAAAGGTGTTTTAAAACATCAGACAGAAGATTTACAAAAGTTAAAATCAAGAATTGAATATCATATAAGTTATTATGATAAAAATAATCTTATACAATCAAATTTATTTTTTTTGAATAAAATCATTGACAATTGGTATAATAATGACATATAATATATATTATATAGAAAAAGTTTAATACTTTTGCGGAGTTGTGCTCATGAAGCATAGCTCTATTTTTCTTTTTTCGACAGATTTCGACAAATTTTATAAATAATAGAAGAGTATGAAAAAATGATTTTTAAATGTAAAAGTCAAATTTCACACTCTTTTTTCACATAATGTAATTAATTATAAAATTAATTTAAAGTGCAAAATTTGCACTTTAAAACGGACGACTACTATCACAACACCCTTTGATCAATTGCACACCGTCTACAAAACCGTTTCTATAATACTTTTCAGTCATATATTCAGTATATTTCATAAAATCATCATAAATTAAATCTAGTTGTTTTTCAGCATATTCCTTGTTTTGCTTAGGTAAATTCTTTAAAATATTCTCTCTATAATTATCAAACTTAAGATTATGAAACTTATCTTGTTCAGTCATATAACACAAATAAATTTCCTCCATAGCATCATACCAACTTTTTAAAATATCATTTTTATTAACTTCTCTAAAATTCATTTATAAAACCTCCCAAAAATCAAATTGGTTTTCCATAAAAATTATACAAACATTTGTGTAAATCGAATTGGGGATAAACTGGTGTGAATCAATTCAAAAAAACACAAAAAATTACACAAATGTTCGAAAAACTGTATCCCCAATTTTTATTGATATACAGCCTAAAACCGTTGATTTCACTAAATTTCATAAACGTGTCAGGAGCCGCTCATAACCCGAAGGTCGTAGGTTCGAGTCCTACCCCCGCAACCACTGAAAAGTCCCATTTTCGTTGAGAAATAGGGACTTTTATAAATTTTGAAGTAATCCATTTAAGTACATTAAAAACCGTTAAAAATCATTAAAATTTGTTTCATAAAGGGAAAATAAAGGGAAAGAAATAATATTAAAGTGAAGTGAAATATACTAAGTAATCTCAAGGCATTTGGGATTATTTTTTTTGGAGGTTTTATATGTATA
>JAGBAJ010000065.1 GCA_017939755.1 Clostridia bacterium
ATTTTTTCAGTTGTTTAATTATTCTTATTTTTTTATTAATATAAATTGTTATCCACATATAATTTAAAATATTTCTTTTATTTATTTTGTTTTGATTTATTTTTTCTTTTATTTTATTTTTTTTAATTTTCCATTAATTACATTAAATTCACTATAATTTATATTTTCTATATCTATTTTGTCAGTGCAAGTTACAAATACCTGTGTTTGTCCAATATTTTTCAAAAAATTATTTCTTCTATTCTCATCTAATTCTGACATAAAATCGTCTAATAATAATATAGGATTTTCTCCTATTTCTTCTCGTATAACTTGTAGCTCTGACATTTTTAATGATAATACAACCGTTCTATTTTGCCCTTGTGATCCATATGTATTAACACTTTTTTCATTTAAATATATATCAAAATCATCCTTATGAATTCCTTTGGTTGTCGACCCTCTTAATATATCTATTTTTTGGTGATTTTTTAATATATAATAATTGGTTTGTGCGTCAGAAAAGTCTGAAATATATTCTATTTTTAAATTTTCATTATTATTTGTTATTTTTTTATGAATATCATTTATTTTTTCTTTTATTTTTTGAATAAATTCTCTTCTATAATTAAATATTTTTTCGCCATATTCTGCAAGCTTTACATCCCATACATCGAGTAATTCTTCACTTTTTTTCTCTAATTTTATTTGTTTTAAATAAGCATTCCTTTGCTCTAATGTTTTTGTATACATATTTAAACAATAAATATAATTAGGTCTCAATTGACTAATCATTATATCTAAAAAACGTCTCCTCATTTTTGGTCCATTTTTTAATATATTAATATCGTCTGGCGTAAATAAAACAATATTTATTTTTCCAATTAATTCACTTAATTTTTTATTTTTTATTCCATTTAAATAAATATTTTTTTTATCAGAAATTTCAATTTTTATTTTTCCATCTCTATCAATTTTATTATAATTAATTTCAACATTTAGAAAATTCCTTTCGAATTTAATTAATTCCTTGTCCTTATTCGCTCTAAAGGACTTTCCAATTGCACATAAAAAAATTGCCTCAATAATGTTTGTTTTTCCTTGTGCATTATTTCCATAAAAAATATTAATATTTTTATTAAAATCGATATTAAATTCATCATAATTCCTAAAATTAATCATTTTCATATTAGTTATTAACATATTGTGCCTCTTTTGTGGATAACTTTCTTCTATTCTTTCATTCTAATAGGTAAAATCATATAAACATAGTCACCTTCATTAATTGGTCTTATAATACATGGTGAAATACTTGTTCCAAAATCTACAAATATTTCATCATCATCAATACATCTGCAAGCATCTAGAAAGTATTTAGGATTAAACCCTACCTCCAAGTTTTTTCCTTCTGTAGATACCATCATTTCTTCTTTAGCATCTCCTGTTTGATTTGTACACGAAATAATGATTTTTCCTATATCAATTGAAACTTTTACAGGATATTTTTTCTCTTTTTCCATACTTGATGATGATATTAGAGATATTCTTTCAAAGCAATTTAATAAATTTGTTCTATTTACTCTTATCCTTGTCTCCCATATTTCAGGAATAACGTTTGAATAATTTAAGAATTCACCATCTAATAATCTTGTTACAATTTTACAATTTTCTAATTCAAATAAAGCCTGATTCTTTGCTACACCAATTTTTATTGTTTCGAAAGAATCAACTAATATTTTATTTATTTCATTTAATGTTCTACCAGGAATTACAGCTTTAAAGTCATTCACTTTAGTTTGAAGAAATTTACTTTTCCATGCTAATCTAAACCCATCAACTGCAACCACATTCAATTTATTATTAATTATTTCAAATAAACAGCCAGTAAATATAGGTCTGTTTTCTTCGGTACTTACAGCAAATATTGTTCTTCTAATCATTTCCTTTAAGGTATTTTGCTCTATTTCAATAGAATTCTCTATATTAATTTGAGGTAATTCTGGAAAGTCACTCGGATTCATAGTTGCTAATTTATATAAAGATCCTTCACATTCTATAACTAATAGATTATTTTCATTTACATATATTGTAATTTCTGTATTAGGAAGTTTTCTTATTATCTCACTAAACATTGTAGCATTAATAACTATAGCTCCTTCTTCTTTTACTTCACAATTAAATACATATTCAATACCAATTTCTAAATCATATGTTGTCAACTTAACTTGTGTATTATTAGTTTGAATAAGTATACCTTCTAATATAGGCATATTAGCTTTAGATGCTACAGCTTTCGTTACGGAATTAAGGGCTTTAATGATATTTTCTTTTTCACAAATGATTTTCATATTTGATGTCTCCTTTTTTTAAATAATTAAATATATTTAGTAGTAGTAGTAGTAGGTACTGTGGATTATGTGGATAACTATGTGCAAAACTTGTATCCCTAGGTGTTTAGATGTTGATAATTTTGTGGAAAAGTATACAAGTTATCCACAGTAAAAAAATGAAAATGTGGAAAACTTACTTATCCACAGGTTATCCACACGATATCCACACCCCTATGTGGATATCTAAGCAACTGCTTCCGTAGGGCTAGATTGAAGTCTATTTACGTACAAAAACGAACGTTTGTAAAAATACTGCTTTTCGTTTATATTTAGCTATTTATCGTCTAAAAGAATGTTTTTCACACTTTCCACAATTAGCTTAGTATTTTGGTTCTCTTTTATATCTGATTCAATCTTGTTACATGCATGCATTACAGTTGTGTGATCTCTTTTTCCAAAGTCTTTTCCTATTTGAGGTAAAGACATTTGGGCTACATTTCTGCATAAATACATTGCAATTTGTCTTGGAAAGGCAATATCATTTGACCTTTTTGACCCTCTTAAATCTTTAGCACTTATATTAAAATATTTTGCTACAGTTTCTTGTATAAATTCTGAAGAAATTACTTTCTCTTGTTGGGCTACAATATCATTAATTGCCCTTTCT
This sequence comes from Clostridia bacterium, assembly GCA_017939755.1. Lineage (GTDB taxonomy): Bacteria > Bacillota > Clostridia > TANB77 > CAG-508 > CAG-492. Next base: position 2,977 of record JAGBAJ010000065.1, read on the forward strand.
GCCATCTCTTTAGTGATTGGGCTATTTGTTAATGAAGATGTAGCTATTAGTTTATTTAATGTTCCTTCAAGCTCCCTAATATTAGAGTCTATTCTCGTTGCTATATTCGAAAGAATTTCATCATCTACAATTATATTATCCAATTGGGCTTTTTTTCTTAATATAGCTAAACGTGTTTCATAATCAGGATTAGATATATCTGCAATTAATCCCCATTCAAATCTTGATTTTAATCTATCTTCTAATAGAGGTATATCCTTTGGTGGTTTATCGCTTGATAAAATAATTTGCTTACCGCTCTCATGCAATGTATTAAATGTGTGAAAAAATTCCTCCTGGATACGTTCTTTTCCTGCAATAAACTGAATATCATCTATAAGAAGTACATCAATATTTCTATATTTATCCCTGAATTGGGCGCTGGTATTATCCTTTATAGAATTTATTAATTGATTAGTAAACTTTTCAGATGTAACATATAGAATGCTATAGTTCTTATTTTTTCTTAAAATTGAATTACCAATTGCGTGCATTAAGTGAGTTTTTCCTAATCCAACGCCTCCATATATAAATAGAGGATTGTACGATGTTGCAGGTGCCTCAGCAACAGCTAAAGCGGCTGCATGTGCAAACCTATTATTATTTCCAACAACAAATGAGTCAAATGTATATTTTGGATTAAGTGTTGAATTAGAGTATCCAAAGTTATTGTCTTGAGTAAAAGATGTTCCAGAAGACTCTTCTAACTCTTCTTTAGAAATAATTGAAACTGTACATTCTTTGTTCGTTATAAAATTAAATGTGTTAGTGAATAATTCACTATACCTTGATTGTATTGATTCCTTTTGGAAACTTGAAGAAGCAACTAAAACAACTAAGTTATTGTCAAAGCTCTTTATTTCTAAGTTTTTTATCCAAGTTTCATAAGATATTTTTGTTGTTTCATCCTTTAAAAGTTCTTTTGCTTTTGTTAAAAGTTCATTTAATTCACTTTGCATCATGATTCAATCCTTCCAAAATCAAAGTTTTGAGAGTTATCCACAAAGTTATCCACATATGTTGATAAATGTCCACAAACTGTGGATAACTTAGCTAAAAATAGCTAGTAAAAAATCCCTCAAAACCCGTATTCCCTATCTTTTTGTATATAATATCAAATCAGTCATATATTAGTCAATAAAATTATAAAATATTTTGAAAATTAAAAATAACTATTGACATAAACAAACCATTGGTTGTATAATTGTGACATTGATGAATAATTTAGGAAAATTATTAGATAAAATATAGAATATTAGGAGGTGCTAAATAGATGAAAAGAACATTCCAACCTAAAAATAGACAAATGAAGAAAGAGCATGGATTTTTAAAAAGAATGAAAACAAGATCAGGTAGAAATGTATTAAAAGCAAGACGTGCTAAAGGAAGAGCTAAATTAAGTGCTTAGTTAAAATGAGAACCAGACAAAAAGTGGTTCTTTTTTAAAATAAGAGGAAAGATAGAATTTTTTTATGAGAAGAATTAAAACACTAAAAAAGAATTATGAAATTAAGAATGTTTTGTCAAGAGGAAGATTTTATCTAGGGAAATATGTAACTATCTACATTAAGGACAATAATAAAAATGAAAATTATATTGGAATAGCTGTTAATACGAAAATAGGAAAGGCTGTTAAAAGAAACAGAATTAAGAGACTAATCCGAGAGAGTTATAGGATTAATAAAAATCAATTAAAAAAAGGTAAAGATATTGTTTTCATGTGGAACAAACACTCAAATATCGAAGATATTAACTTTTCCAAGATGAATGAAGATATATGTTCTCTGATGAACAAAGCAAATATGGTGTAAAATGAAAAAAATAATATTAAGTTTTATTGAGCTATATAAAAAAATAATTTCCCCCGTAATATCCGCAAAAGGATATCATTGTAAGTTTTATCCTTCATGTTCGGATTATACTAAACAAGCAATTGAGAAATATGGAATATTTAAAGGTGTATATTTAGGCATTAAACGTATAGTTAGGTGTCATCCTTTTTCAAAAGGTGGATATGACCCTTTAAAGTAAGGAGGAACAAATATTTATGTTTTTGTTTTCAGATATAGCAAATATATTTGGATATGTACTGGACTGGCTATATAATATTGTAGGACAAAATTATGGTATTGCTATAATTCTATTTACTGTATTACTAAGAGTTCTTTTACTTCCTGTAACGATTAAACAACAACAATCAATGAAAAAAAGTGCAAAATTACAGGTAAAGATGAGGGAAATTCAGTTCAAGTATAAAAATAATCCAGACCAAATGAATAAAGAAATTATGGAATTGTACAAAAAAGAGAATTTAAGCCCTTTTTCAGGCTGTTTAAGTGCAATTTTACAAATAATCATCATATTATCCGTATTTTGGTTAGTTAGCAAGCCACTAACATATATGAAAAAAATTGATCCAAATATAATAACAAGCTATCAAAATGAAATAAATGAGCAAAATAACAACAAAGGTAAGTCTAGTTATTATGAAATTGAAATAATCCAAAAGAAGGCAGAGCAAGATGAAAATGTTAGAATTAATATGAACTTTGCAGGATTAGATTTAAGTAAGGTTCCAAGTCAAAATCTATCAGATTACAAAGTATATATAATACCAGTGCTCTATGTTATATCATCGTTCTTATCAATGAAAGTTGCAACTAATAGGAAGAATAATGGCAATCAAAAAACTTTAGGTGATGGAAGCAAGGACGGAGCAGCAGAGCTAGATGTATCAGAGCAAATGAATAAGAGCATGTCACTAATTACACCTATTATGGCGGTTTCAATTGCTTTTATTGCACCTCTGGGATTAGCTTTATATTGGTTAGTTAGCAACGTTCTTATGATTGCGGAAAGAAAGTTAATAAGTATATATGTTGATTCTAAGGAGGATAAATCAAATGTCTAGAATAATTATTTCCGAAGGAAAAACAACAAATGAAGCTATTGAAAAAGGTTTAAAGGAATTAAACACAACTAGAAATAACGTTGAAATAAAGGTATTAGAGCAAGAAAAAAGAAGTTTCTTTGATATATTGGCTCCTAGAGTTGTTAAGGTTGAGTTGACAATGAAAGACGAAGAGATTCAAAGGAATGAAAGAAAACAAACTAAGATAGATGTAAGCATAGAGGATTTAGAAAATGCTAAGTCTAAACTTGAAAACTTCATCAACGCATTTTTAAATAAAATAGACAATTCTTTTGAATATTCAATAAAAATAGAAAACTCAAATATAATTGTAAATATTGATGGTGAGCAATCTGGAACATTAATAGGGTATAGAGGCGAAACATTAAATGCATTACAATCAATATTAACATCTATAGTAAATAATGATATAAGTGGTAAAATAAAAGTATTTTTAAATATAGATAATTACAAGGAAAAAAGAGAAAAAGCATTAGAAGAGCTAGCAGTAAAAGTATCAAAGACTGTATTAAAAAACAATAAATCTATTACTTTAGAGCCTATGAATGCATATGAAAGAAAGATAATTCATAGTAAATTACAGGATATGCATAATATTAGAACTCATAGTATTGGAGAAGAACCAAATAGAAGGATAGTAATTGAAAAAGTAAATAAATAAACAAATAAATCAGAAGTCAAAGTTCGATTTTAGTAATAACTATATCATGCTTTGACTTTTTTTATACATTAGGAAAGTCATGCTGACTTTTCCTAATGTATAAAAAAAGGCTTCGCCGAAAACAGATGCACACAAACTTTACAACGTAAAGTTTGGCGCCGAACAAATTCACGGAAAATCTTCGATTTTCCGATTTGTTCTATAATAAATATTATTTTTAGATGGAGGAAGAAATGGATACAATTGCAGCAATTTCAACGGCTACGGGCAATGGTGGAATAGGAATAATTAGACTTAGTGGCAAAGAAACATTTGAAATATTAAATAAAGTGTTTGTACCAAAAAATGAAAAAAAAGCATCTGGGTATACAATGAAATATGGACATATTATTGATGCTAATAAGAATATTGTTGATGAGGTGTTAGTTTCATATTTTTATGAACCTAAAAGCTACACAACCGAAAATATGTGTGAAATAAACTCTCATGGAGGTTTTGTTGTAGAAAGAAAAATACTAGAATTATGTATTGCTAATGGAGCAAAACTTGCCGAACCAGGAGAATTTACTAAAAGAGCATTTTTAAATGGAAGAATTGACCTTGTACAGGCAGAATCAATTATAGATTTAATTAATTCTAAAAGCGAAAAAGAGGCTAGAGCATCTATTAATCAGTTAGAGGGAAAATTATCTAAAAATATTAATAGTATAAAAGCTAACTTACTTGATTTAATGGCTGATGTTGAAGCATCAATTGATTATCCAGAGTATGATATAGAAGATGTAACAAATAATAAGGTTTTAGATGCATTAAATACAATAGAAAGTAAATTATACAATATAAGTAATTCTTTTAAAAATGGAAAAATACTACGAGAAGGTATAAAAACTGCAATTGTTGGTAAACCAAATGCAGGAAAATCTTCACTGCTAAATACCATATTAAATGAGGAAAGAGCAATTGTAAGCGAAATACAGGGGACAACCAGAGATACAATAGAAGAGTTCGTTACAATAGAGGGAATTACTTTAAAATTAATTGATACTGCTGGTATTAGAAATGCTACTGATGAAATAGAAAGAATCGGAGTTAATAAGTCTAAAAAAATTATTAAAGATGCAGAACTTGTAATTGCTATTTTTGATGGTACCCGAGATTTAGAAGAAGAAGATTATGAGATTTTGGAACTTATTAAAGATAAAAATGCAATTATTATATTGAATAAAGCTGATATATGCGATTCCAAACTGGATTCTAATGAAAAAATAATTAATTGCCATAAAAACATTATAAAAATGTCAGCAAAAAATGGGGATAATATTGATAAATTATATGAACAAATTTCAAGAATGTACCAGATAAACAATATCGAAGTTGATGATGGAGATATAATAACGAATATTAGACATAAACAGCAAATAGATGAAGCAATTAAGAGCGTTGAAAAAGCAAAAGAAACTATATATAATGGTATGCCGATAGATATTATAGAGATATATTTAAAGCAAGTATTAACTGAATTAGGAAAAATAACAGGAGATGATGTGTCAGAAGATATAATAAATGAGATTTTCTCTAAATTTTGTTTAGGAAAATAAAAGTTTCACATAAAACAAAAAACGGGAAACATTTGTAAACACGTAGATACATCTAAAATTTTAATAGTTGATGTAAAATAGATATAGTAAGAGGAGGAAAAAATGAGTTATTATGCAGGTAAATATGACATAGCTGTAATTGGAGCTGGACATGCAGGATGTGAAGCTGCACTGGCTGCAGCAAGAATGGGAATGAAGACTTTAATGTTTTCAATTAGTTTAGAAGCTGTTGCAAATATGCCATGTAATCCACACATAGGAGGAAGTTCAAAAGGTCATTTAGTTAGAGAGATAGATTGTCTTGGTGGAGAAATGGGAAAAAATATTGACAAAAGTTATATACAATTAAAAATGCTAAATACCTCAAAGGGACCAGCAGTCTATTCGTTAAGGGCTCAAGCCGATAGAAAAAAATATCAAGCTGAGATGAAACATACACTGGAAAAACAAGAAAATTTATATATTAAACAAGCTGAAATTGTTAATATAACATTAGAGAATAATAAGGTTAAGTCAATAGAAACGAATATTGGCGCTATATACGATGTTGATGCTATTATAGTGGCAACAGGTACATATTTAAAAGGAAAAATATTTATAGGAGACACATCATTTGAAAGCGGACCAGATGGTGTATTCCCATCAAACAAACTATCTGAATGTTTAAAAAATCTGGGGGTTAATCTTGTTAGATTTAAGACAGGAACTCCTGCAAGAATAAACAAGAAGAGTATTGATTTTTCAAAAATGGAAATTCAAGAAGGAGAAAAAAATATTGAAGCTTTTTCATTAGAAGATGAAATAGATCCTAGCAAAGAGCAACTACCATGTTACTTAACTTATACAAACAAAAGAACACATGATATTATTAAAGCAAACCTTCATAGATCACCACTATATGGTGGAAAAATCGAAGGTACAGGACCAAGATATTGCCCATCTATTGAAGATAAAGTAGTAAGATTTAGTGATAAAGAAAGACATCAAGTATTTATTGAGCCAATGGGTGAAAACACAGACGAAATGTATGTGCAAGGGATGAGCTCTTCTTTGCCAGAAGATGTTCAAATAGAAATGTATAGAACATTACCAGGACTTGAAAATGCAGAATTTACTAGACCCGCATATGCAATTGAGTATGACTGCATAGATCCAGCAGATTTAAAATTATCTTTGGAATATAAAAAAATAGATAACTTGTTCTTTGCAGGTCAGACAAATGGTACATCTGGATATGAAGAAGCTGCCTGTCAAGGCTTAATAGCTGGAATAAATGCATCATTAAAGTTAAAAGGAAAAAATCCTATTATATTAGATAGATCTCAAGGATATATAGGTGTTTTGATTGATGATATCGTTACAAAGGGAACAAATGAGCCATATAGAATGATGACGTCTAGAGCAGAGTACAGATTGCTATTAAGGCAGGATAATGCAGATTTAAGATTGACGGAGATAGGACATGAAGTAGGTTTAATATCTGATGAAAGATATAACAGTTTCTTGAAAAAAAAGAAAAATATAGAAACCGAAATTGCAAGAATAAAAAAATTGACAATTAAACCAACAGAAGAAGTTAATGAATTCTTAGAAAAACATGGATCATCAAAAATTTCTGCAGGCGTAAAGTTGGCGGATTTACTAAAACGTACAGAATTGAATTATAAGGCACTTTCAGAAATAGATAATGATAGACCATTACTAACACCAGCTGAAGCACAGGAAGTTGAAATACAGGTTAAATATGAAGGATACATCAAGATGCAAGAAGAACAGGTGAAAAAATTCAAAAAATTAGAAGATAAGCATCTATCAGAAGATATTAATTATGATGAAATAAAAGGTTTGAGAATTGAAGCAAGACAGAAACTTAATAAAGTAAAGCCTCTTTCAGTGGGTCAAGCTTCAAGAATTTCAGGAGTCTCTCCGGCAGATATTTCTGTACTTCTTATTTATTTGGAACAACAAAGAAGAAAATAAAAGTTTATAGGTTTTAACCTAAATATAATAATGAGGTAATATGATGGATATAAATGAATTTGCTAATGAAATAAATAAATATGCTAACATGGCGGATATTAAATTAAATAGTAATCAAATAAAAAAGTTCTATACATACATGAATATGCTTATAGAATGGAATGAAAAAATCAATTTAACAGCTATTGTGGAACCTAGGGAAATAATAATTAAGCATTTTATTGACTCTCTAACAATAGCTACATATATTGATGATAGTTCCAAGATAATTGACATAGGAACAGGGGCTGGATTTCCAGGAATTCCATTAAAAATATATAATGAGAGCTACAATGTTACGCTTCTAGATTCATTAAATAAACGCATTAACTTTTTAAATGAGGTTATTAATGCGCTGAATCTAGATAACATTGAAACAGTCCATGGTAGAGCAGAGGATTTTGCTCAAAATAGTAGTTATCGTGAAAAGTATGATTATGCTATTTCAAGGGCTGTTGCACCATTAAACATTTTATTGGAATACTTGGTTCCATATGCCAAGGTAAATGGTAGCATAATTGCAATGAAGGGAAGTAGTGTTAATGATGAGATATCACAGGCACAAAGTGCAATGAAAAAATTAGATGTTACCATCGAAAAAAATGAGAAAACGGAGCTACCAGAAGAAAGTGGAAATAGGTATATATTAGTAATTAAGAAAGAAAAAGAAACAAAAAAAGTATATCCCAGAAAAGCTGGAACTCCTAAAAAAAATCCGCTATAAAATGTAATTAGAAAAATGAAAGAATGGATTTTTTGACACTCAAAAAGTCTATTTTTTTATTGACATATTTACGATATTTATATATCATATATTATATTAAAAAGTACATAAGAATGGAGGTAGAACTTTGGGAAAGGTTATATCAATTGCAAATCAAAAAGGTGGTGTAGGTAAAACAACTACTGCCGTAAATCTAAGTGCATTACTTGCAAAAAAAGGTAAAAAAGTTCTATTAATAGATACAGATCCACAGGGAAATGCTACAAGTGGTGTGGGCGTAGATAAAAGTGTTAGTTTATCAGTATATGACGTATTAGTAGAAGATGTTGAAATAGAAAATATAATTCAAAAAACACAAATGGATAATCTAGATGTTTGTCCATCTAATATTAATTTGGCTGGTGCGGAAGTGCAACTCGTATCAGAAGAATTGAGAGAATTTAGATTGAAAAATAAACTTGAAAAAGTTCAAGACAATTATGAGTACATTATTATTGATTGTCCACCATCGTTGGGACTAATAACTTTAAATGCATTTACAGCATCCAATAGTGTTCTTATCCCAGTTCAATGTGAGTACTATGCTCTAGAAGGACTTGGTCAATTAATAAATACAATTAATATCGTTAAGAAGAGATTAAATAAAGCGATAACAATTGAAGGTGCTTTGTTAACAATGTATGATGCAAGAACAAATTTATCAAGTCAGGTTGCAAAAGAAGTTAAAAATTATTTCGAAGATAGGGTATATAAAACTATTATTCCAAGAAATGTTAAACTAAGTGAGGCTCCAAGTTATGGTATGCCTATTTGTATGTATGATTCTAGATCAAAAGGTTCAAGATGCTATGATAAATTTGTAAAAGAATTCATAAAGAAAAATGAGACTAAAAAAAATGAAAAAAAGTAAAGTTTTTAGGGAGGTTTTACAATGGCAAAGAAAACAGGTCTAGGTAGAGGTTTAGATGCATTATTTAGTGTTAAATCTTTTGATGAAGTTGAAGAGACTAAGGAGCCTATAACACAAAAAGTTGAAATTGGGCAACAACCAATAGATGAATCGGAAATTATACATAAAATAAAAATTTCAGAAATTGAACCAAATAAAAATCAACCAAGAAGAACTTTTAATAGTGAGAGCATTGATGAACTATCTGATTCAATTAAGAAATATGGAGTTATTCAACCAATAATAGTTACTAAAAAGGATAATTTTTATGAGATTATTGCTGGTGAAAGAAGATGGAGGGCTTCAAAAAAAGCTGGTCTTACTGAAATGCCTTGTATAATTAGAGAAGATGAAGAAAGAAAGAATAAAGAAATTTCATTAATAGAAAATATACAAAGAGAGGATTTAAATCCAATTGAGAAGGCTAGAAGTTTTAGAACATTAATGGATGAATATGGTATGACTCAACAACAATTAGCTGATACAATAGGAATAAGCAGAAGCGCTTTGGCAAATACAGTTAGACTCTTAAATATGGATTCAAGAGTTATTGATTTAACAATAGAAGGAAAACTAACAGAAGGTCATTGTAGATCTTTAATGGCTATAGATGATCCTGATAAACAATACAAAATGGCATTGCAGATTATAGAAAACGGTGATAGTGTTAGAGAGATAGAAAGAAAAGTAAAAAATAAAAAATCCGCACAAGCACAAAGTGGAAATAAGCAATATGAAGCAATATATAGAGATATTGAAAATAGATTCCAAGGTTTCTTTGGCACAAAGGTTAAACTAAATGCTGGAAAGAAAAAAGGAAAAATAATTATAGAGTATGTTTCAAATGAGGATTTAGAGCGAATAATGGAATTATTAGATAAATAAAAATTGCCCAATAACATTTAGTTATTGGGCAATTTTGTGTACACAAAATAATTGTGGCAGGAAGAGCAATCTAGGATATTATATAATATTAATTATTCCACTATTGCTCTTTCTTAGAATTATATTTCATATTATCTTTAGCAACTGTCATTAATAATTTTAATCTATTAGTTTGGTTTGCTTCACTTGCACCTGGATCATAATCAATAGGTGCTATGTTTGCACTTGGGTATTTACTTCGTATTGTTTTTATAACGCCTTTTCCAACAACATGGTTAGGTAAACAAGCAAACGGCTGTACACAAACAATATTTGTTATTCCATGCTCTATGTATTCAATCATCTCAGCAGTTAAGAACCAGCCTTCACCAGTTTGATTACCAATTGATAATATATCTTTTACTTTATCTTCTAACTCCCAAATATTGCAAGGTAATAAATATTCTTTTTTTGATTTCTTTAAAGCTTCAATAGAGCCTTTTTCTAATACATCCATAAGCTTAATTGCATATTTAAATACATTTGCTTTTAGAGCACCAGTTTTTATTAGTTGATTAAATGTAATTTTATGTGTTGCAATAAATTTTATGAATCCCATAAAGTCTGGCAATATAACTTCTGCACCTTCTTCTTCTAATTTATTAGCAACAAAATTATTTCCAAATGGATGATATTTTATTAATACTTCACCAACAACTCCAACCTTTGGTTTTTTGATTGTGGTATCAAGCTCTATTTTTTCGAATGCATCCACCATATCACACATAAAACTTTTCATTTGCTTAAATGAAGATTTTTCAACTATTTTTTTACATTTTTCAAGCCATTCATAATATGTTTTTTCGGTTTCGCCTTTATGTACTTCATATGCTCTATTTTTGGTAAGTAATTTTTGAATTAGATCAGCTAGAAGAACAGATTTTAATAATCTTTCTATAAAGCCAAGTGTAAGTTTAAATCCTGGATTTTTTTCCATACCAACAACATTAAATGAGATTACAGGTACTTGTGAAAAACCGGCATCTTTTAATGCTTTTCGGATAAATCCTATATAGTTTGTTGCACGGCATCCACCACCAGTTTGAGACATAACAATTGCAGTTTTATTTACATCATATTTTCCAGATTGTAATGCTTCGATAAATTGCCCTGTTGTAAGTATTGATGGATAGCATGCATCATTATTTACATATTTTAGCCCTGTTTCTACTGTGTGATTTGTGCAATCACGTAATAAATCAACTTTATATCCAGATGCTCGGGCAGCAGTTTCTATTAATTCAAAATGTATTGGTGCCATTTGAGGGCATAAAATTGTATATTCCTTATTCATTTCTTTTGTATATGGTATCTTCTTTATTCCATAATCACCAACATTTTCTTCAAGTTGTTGTTTAATTCGTTTGTTCATGCTTGCAAGAAGAGATCTTATTCTTATTCTTACAGCTCCTAAATTATTTATTTCATCTATTTTTATAAGTGTATACATTTTTCCATAACTTGATAAGATTTCTTCAACTTGATCTGTTGTTACAGCATCAACTCCACAGCCAAAAGAATTTAATTGTACTAACTCAAGAAAGTCTTTTTTTCCAACTAAGTCTGCAGCTGCATATAGCCTTGCGTGGTATGTCCATTGATCTACAACTCTTAATGGACGTTTGGCCTGAGTTAAGTGACACACACTATCTTCAGTTAATACACTTAATCCAAGGCTTGTAATTAAAGTGTCTATTCCATGATTTACTTCTGGGTCTGTATGATAAGGTCTACCTGCAATTACTATACCTTTTAAATTATTATCTTCAAGATATTTTAATGTTTCTTCACCTTTTTTTCGAATATCTTTCTTATATTGTTGATATTCAAGCTCTGCCATTTTTGCAGCGATTAGTAATTCTTTCTTTGTAAAGTTATATTTTTTGAACTCAGGAAGTTCCATCATAGTTTTTGCTAGTTTTTCTGGTTCAAAAGGCAAAAATGGATTATAAAATTCAACATCATCTGCTTTCAAATCCTCAACATTATTTTTTAGAACTTCTGAATAAGATATTACTATTGGACAATTGTAGTGGTTGTCTGAGTCTGAATATTCTTTTCTTGAATATGGTATGCAAGGGTAAAAAATTGTCTTAATACCTTGCCTAATTAAACTAACAATATGTCCATGTGATAGTTTGGCAGGAAAACATACCGACTCAGATGGCATAGATTCGATACCTTTTTCGTAAGTTTTTCTATTACTTTTTTCTGATAATATAACTCTAAAACCAAGATTGGTTAAAAATGTGAACCAGAAAGGATAGTCTTCGTACATATTTAGTACACGTGGTATTCCAATAGTGCCTCTCTTAGCATATTCTTCCTTTATAGGGATATAGTTAAATAATCTATCATATTTGTATTTTATAAGGTTTGGCAAATCTATTTTTTTATCTGTAATGCCAGCACCTCTTTCACATCTGTTTCCAGATATATATCTACTTCCGTCATTAAATTTATTAACCGTAAGGAGGCAATGGTTTTCACAATTTTGGCAACGTACATGACTTGTTGTTACTTCTAGTTTGTCTATTTCATCTGATTTTAGTATTGATGAATGATACTCAATGTCTAGATTTGATTCAAATTGTTGTTTTGCTAACAATGCTGCACCATATGCACCCATTAGACCAGCAATGTCAGGTCGAATTACGTTCTTGCCAACAATCAATTCAAAAGCTCTAAGTACTGCATCATTATAAAAAGTTCCGCCCTGTACAACTATCGAATTTCCAAGAGTACTAACGTCACGAATTTTCATAACTTTTTGAATTGCATTTTTTATTACTGAGTATGATAAACCTGCAGAAATATCTCCAACAGAATATCCTTCTTTTTGCGCTTGTTTTATTTTTGAGTTCATAAATACTGTACATCTTGAACCTAAATCAACAGGTTTTCTTGATTCTATAGCTGATTGAACAAACTCTTCAATTGTTAAGTTTAAGCTCTTTGCAAATGTTTCAATAAAAGATCCGCATCCAGATGAACATGCTTCGTTAAGCATAATATTGTCAATAGAGCCTTTCTTGATTTTTATATATTTCATGTCTTGTCCACCAATGTCAACGATACTTGTTACATTTGGCATAAATTCTTTTGCAGCTGTGTAGTGGGCAATAGTTTCTATTTCATTTAAGTCAATTTTTAATGCAGTCTTTATTAGTTGTTCACCATAACCAGTTACTCCACTATATCTAATATCTGCTGTGTCAGGAATAACTTCATATAGCTTTTTTAACATTCCCATTACGCTCTTTAATGGGTTACCTTCATTATTTCCATACAAAGAATATAGTAGTTTCCCTTCATTATCAATTAAAACCAACTTAGTTGTGGTTGATCCAGCATCAATACCGACATAGCAATCACCAGTATATCCATTTAAGGATCCTTTTTTTACGCAATCTTTACTATGTCTTTCTTTAAATTCATCATAGTCAGCATCAATAGAAAATAATGGATCTAAAGGAATAGTAGTTGAATCATGGGAATCTCTTAAAACCATAATTTTACTTTTTAATATTTCATTTGTTATTGGTTTATTTTCTATTGAATTAATTGCGGCTCCTTTTGCAACAAAAAGATGAGCTTCTTCTGGTAGAATTATTTCTTCAGGTTTTAAATTTAATGTTTCAATAAATCTTTGTCGTAATTCAGACAGATAATTTAAAGGCCCTCCAAGAAATGCAACATTACCTTTTATTGGTCGTCCACATGCCAAGCCACTTATTGTTTGATTTACAACAGCTTGAAAGATTGAAACTGCGATATCTTCTTTGGCAGCTCCTTCATTTAATAATGGTTGAATATCCGTTTTTGCAAATACACCGCAGCGTGATGCAATAGGATATATTGTAGAATGCTTTTTTGCGAGTTCATTTAGACCACTTGCGTCAGTATGTAATAGTGATGCCATTTGGTCTATAAAAGCTCCAGTGCCACCTGCACATGTTCCATTCATTCTCTGCTCTATAAATTTATCAAAATATATTATCTTAGCGTCTTCACCGCCAAGCTCAATTACAACATCTGTTTCTGGAATATATTTTTCAACAGCCTTTTTACAAGAGATTACTTCCTGTATAAATGGTAAATTTAAAAAATTAGCTGCTGACATTGCTCCAGAGCCTGTAAGAGAAATGGTAAATTTTGAGTTTGGATAATTGCTTTCTAATTTTTCTAATACATTGCACACTGTGTTTTTAGTATCAGAAAAGTGTCTTTCGTAGTTTTGATAGATGATATTTAGGTGTGAGTCTAATACAACAATCTTTACAGTTGTTGATCCTACATCCAATCCTACGTGTAAAATTTTCTCCATAATTTTCTCCTTTATAATGAATTTTGTTCAATATGTATTTTATATGCAAACTCGAAATTTGTCAAATAAAAACGCTTGTAATATGTAGGGCTCGAGGTCATATTTTGGACTTGTTAGAAATATGATTAAGAAAAGATTGGAGGAGATATTTATGAAAGAAAATAAGGGAAAGATAATAGCTATAGTGATTGCCACTTTTTTATTGGTTGGTATAGCTATATTGATTTATTTTAATACTGGAAATAGTAAACAGAATCCGGTGGCTATTGAAAACGAGATAGTTCCACAGGAAGAAATATCAGATGAGCAACTAAGAGAAACTACAATTAAGTTATACTTTGCTGATAATAATGAAGAAATTGTTGAAGAAATTCGAAAGGTTGATTCAAAGATATTAATTGAAAATCCATATCAAAAAACACTGGAGCTTTTAATACAAGGTCCTAGTAACGAGGAATTGCATTCTAATATACCTAAAAATGCTAATATTAATAAAATTGAAAAAAGTGGAGAGTGCGTAATAATTGATTTCTCAAAAGAGTTTGTTGAAAATGCTTCAGAAGATGTAGAAAAACAGGGAGTCATAATTAGTCAAATTGTAAATACCTTAACACAATTCACCGAGGTAAATGCTGTAAAAATTACGATAGCTGGAGATGAAAACGTTGGTTTTAAAAATGGCAATATAACATTTAAACAAGTTTTTACAAATGATGACTAATTTTGTTTTTTTCTATTTTTTAAACACTTTACAAATTTTAGTGTACTTGTTGTAGTAGATAAATTTCTTAAAAAGGATTCTATTTGAAATAAAGAATCTATAACATTTTTTTTATTTTTCTTAGGAGGTTTATAATCATTGTTCATTTTGTTGCTCCTTTCATAATTTAAAGTAAATAAAAAACTTTAAAAATAAGTATTTTTATTATATAATATTTTTTAGTTATAAATTTTGTTAACAAAGAGAGGACAATTTGTGGATAACATTAAAGAAAATGAGAGAATAGATGATTTAGAAATAAACAATTTTAAAATAATACAAAAAACAGATGGATTTTGTTTCGGTATTGATAGTGTATTACTTTCCGATTTTTCAAAAAATATTAAAAAAAATGGTGAAGTATTAGATTTAGGAACTGGAACAGGAATTTTAGGTTTTTTACTTTTAGCAAAAAGTAATGTAAAAAAAGTTATTGGAATTGAAGTTCAAAAGGAAATTGCTGATATGGCAAATAGGAGTGTTAAGTTAAATAAATTACAGGATAAGTTTGAAATTATTAATGCTAACATAAAAGATTTAGATAAAATATTGCCAATAGACCATTATGATGCAATAGTATCGAATCCTCCATATAAACAGATTAATTCAGGAAAAATTAATGAGAATCTAACAAAGTTAATTTCTAGACATGAAATTGAAGCAAGTTTGCAAGACTTTATAAAAGTAAGTTTTAAGATGCTTAAAGATAAGGGGTCACTATTTATTGTGCATAGAGCCGAACGTTTAGTGGACATTTTATCTCAAATGAGATTAAATAAAATGGAACCTAAAAGAATCAGATTTGTTTATTCAAATTATGAAAGTGAAAGTAAACTTGTATTAATTGAAGCAGTAAAAAATGGCAAACCATTTTTAAAAACTGAAAAGCCGCTATACATATATAATAGTGATGGTTCATACACAAACGAAGTGTTAAAAATATATAATAAAGAGTTGCTATAAGATTGTAGTAAGAATAGGAGAATGAGCTTAAATATGAGTGGAAAATTATTTTTGGTGGCAACACCAATAGGAAATTTAGAAGATATAACATTAAGAGCAATTAGAGTGTTGAAAGAGGTTGATATTATAGCCGCTGAAGACACAAGACATAGCTTAAAACTATTAAACCATCTGGAAATAACCAAGCCATTAATTAGTTATCATAGACATAATGAAGAAGTTAAAACGGACGGATTAATTAATAAGCTTTTAAATGGAGAGAATATAGCATTAATTACAGATGCTGGAACTCCAGCTATATCAGATCCTGGAGAGCTTATTGTAAAAAAAGCAATTGAAAATCAAATAGAAATTATTCCAGTGCCTGGCGCATGTGCATTAATAAATGCATTAATTTGCTCTGGGTTAGACACAAGATCATTTTCGTTTTATGGTTTTTTACCATTAAATAAAAAATTAAGAGCAGCTAAGTTTGAGGAGCTAAAAAAAGAAAATAAAACAATTATTATATATGAGGCACCACACAAAATTGCTACCACATTAAGTGATATATACAAAAATATGGGTGATGTAAATATTGTTCTTGCACGTGAAATAACAAAAATACACGAAAGTTTTTTACGAGGCAGAGTATCAAGTATAATTGAAAAAATTGCAGATATAAAGGGTGAGATGATAATTTTAATTGAAGGAAATAATAGTATAGAAGAAGAAAGCCATGAAGAGCTGGATGCACAATCTCAATATGAATTATATAAAAAACAAGGATTAACAAAAAATGAAATAATAAAGAAAATTGCAAAGAATATGGGAGTAAAGAAAAATGATATATATATGCAATTTTTAAATGAAGATTAAAGTGAAGATTTATATTAAAATGTTTTATGTAGCATGGTTGCAATATTGCAACCATGTATTTTTTATACATTAGGAAAGTCATGCTGAGTTTTCCTTATATATAAAAAAGGCTTCGCCGAAAACAGATGCACAGAAATTTTAAGTGTTATATTTGACTATTTTGAATATATATAGCATATGGAGGAAGTATGTTAAATACAATATGGTCTTTTTTTATTATAATTTCGATTGCTTATGGAATCTTTTCTGGACGTGTTGAAAATATTAATGATGCAATTTTTTCAACAACCGAAAATTCTGTAAAAATAATTGTAACATTATTTTGTACGATGTGTTTGTGGAGTGGAATTATGAATATTGCAAGTAATATTAGTCTTATGGATAAGTTATGCAAGGTAATTGAACCAATTGTAAATTATCTTTTTCCTGAATACAAAAAGTCCAAAACAATAAAAAAGCAAATTTCCATGAATATTATTGCTAATTTACTTGGAATGGGAAATGCAGCAACTCCACTTGGGCTAGAAGCAATAAAAAACATGCAAAAAGAAAGCAAAGATAAATCAAAACTTAGCACATCAATGATGTTATTTATACTAATTAATACAGCATCAATCCAATTAATTCCAACGACAATTTTAGCTGTTAGGAGATCAGCAAATTCAAGTAGTCCATCAGATATTATTATTCCAGTATGGATTTCCACGATATGTGCAGTTATGTGTGGAATATTTTGTATGAAAGTATTAATAAAAAGAGGAAGATAGCTATATGAATATTTTGATTAAGGCATCTAATTTTGTAATTCCAGCAATAATTCTTACTATAGTTTTGTGGGGAATGAAGGAAAAAAAAGATGTTTTTGGATTGTTTATAGATGGTGCCAAAAATGGAATGAATACTATTGTTGGATTAATACCAACTCTAATAGGTATTTTTTTTGCCGTGGGACTGTTGAGAGCGTCAGGTGTTATTGATTTAATGTGCAAAATAATATATCCAATTACATCAGCTGTAAGTTTTCCTTCAGAAATATTACCTCTAATGATTATTAGGCCCATTTCTGGAAGTGGAGCATTGGGAATGGCTGTTGATATAATTACAACATATGGAGCAGATTCATATATTGGTAGAGTTGCAGCTGTAATTATGGGATCAACAGAGACATCTTTATATGTTATTGCATTGTATACAGGTTGCTTAAAAGTAAAAAAAGAAAATAAATTAATTTATTCAGCGTTAATTGCAGATATAGCGGGTATAATTTGCACAATTGCAATATGTCATTTTTTGTAAAAATCAATATAATAAAGTCGGAAAATGCAGAAAAAACAAGAATAATGACGAATTCGGTCGTTCGAAAATTGTTGACATTTTGATTTAAATGCGCTAACATAAATGTATAGCCAAGGAACAATTTAATTCAGCAAAATTAATTCAAATAAAAATTAATTCAAATAAAAATTAATTCAAATAAAAATTAATTCAAGTAAAAATTAATTCAAAAAATTTATGATAAAATCTAGAAAGAATTGATTCGAAAAAATAAAATATCCAAATAAAATTAAAAAAAATAATGAAAAAAATAAATAGACTGAATTAAATAAATGGTTTTGTTTTTAATTTTGTAGAGGAAAAATATTTAGGTAATAGAAAAGCCCCCTTTTCGCTTGTCTTAGTTTAAGTTTACATACCCCTATAACAAAAATGTGAATTATAATATTTCCTCTACAATTACATATATATTACCTATGATAAGTCTCGTTATTTGAAATTTTAAATGCTCTGAAAATTTGCTCTAGCAAAAAAATACGAATTAACTGATGTGGAAATGTCATTTTTGAAAAGCATATTAATTCATTTGAGCATTTTAAAACTTTTTCAGATAATCCTAAGGTACCACCGATAACAAATGTAACATTACTAGAAATGTTTAAAGAAATATTATTAATTTTGGTTGAAAATTCTTCAGAAGAATATTGTTTCCCTTTTAAATCTAATGATATTACATAAGAATTTTTTTCTATATGAGAAATTATATTGTTTGATTCTTTTTCTTTTATCATCTCTATAAGTGATGAATTTAATTTATCAGGTAATTTCTCATCGGGTAATTCTGTAATAGTTAGAGAGCAATATTTAGATAATCTTTTAGAGTATTCAGATAGGGCATCTTGTAAGTATTTTTCTTTTAATTTTCCGACGCAAATAACATTTATATGTATCATAATAATCTCCTTACGCTATTTCTATAATTTTAGAGGGCTTTACCCTTGTTGCAACATTTATTTCAATCTTTGACAAATCACAATTACTATTTATTAGCTCTTCTGCAACAGTTTTATATGCCAATTCTGGAAAGTTATTTTCCTTACTAAGATGTCCTAGCATTACTGATGTCAAATTAATTTTTGAGAGATGAGATACTAATTTTCCTGCATCAGTGTTTGAAAGGTGTCCTTCATCTCCAGATATACGCTGCTTTAAATAAAATGGATATTTAGAAAACCTTAGTATTTCTGGATCATAATTCGATTCAAGAAGTATAAATGAGCTTGGTTCAAGTTTTTGCATAATGTCTGGTGTAACATGTCCTAAATCAGTTGCAATGCTTATTTGCTTTGAACCATATTTTATATTAAATCCACAAGGATTCGCCGCATCATGTGGAATTGAAAAAGGCTCAATTTTAAAATCACCAATGCTAAATACTTCTGATGGAACGAATCGCTTTCGAAGATCATTAGAAATTTTTTCATACTGATTAGGCATTGCCTTCCAGGTTTCCTCTGTAGCATATACTGGAATATTATATTTCATTGATAGAGTACTCAAGCTTTTTATATGGTCTGAATGTTCATGTGTTATTATTATAGCATCTATATTTTGGACAGACACATCAATAGAAGAAAGTGCAGCTATGATTTTCTTCGCACTTTCTCCACAATCAATTAGTATTTTAGTTCTGTCATTTTGGACAAATAAACTATTGCCACTACTTCCACTATATAAACTGCAAAATTTAAACATAATATTACCTATTCTCTTACTCTTATTATATTTGCTCCAAGTTTTCTAAACTTTTCTTCTATATTTTCATATCCTCTATCAATATGTTGTAAATTATAAAGCTCTGTTGTTCCTTCAGCTGCAATACCAGCAATGATTAATGCTGCTCCTGCTCTTAAATCAGTTGCATATACAGGTGCACCAGATAGTTTTTCAACACCCTCAAAAAATGCTGTTTTGCCTTGAGATGTGATTTTGGCTCCCATTTTTATAAGCTCATATGTGTATTGAAATCTTGATTCCCAAATATTTTCTGATATAACACTTGTTCCGTCTGCTAGGGCTAATACAACACCCATTTGTGATTGCAAATCTGTTGGAAATCCAGGATATGGTGCAGTTTTTATATTTGCTTTTGTTGGTCTTTTATTGCAATATACACGTATTTCGTCTCCGGATTCGTCAACTTTTCCACCCATTTCTATTATTTTGGCAGTTAAGCAATCTAAATGTTCACTAATACAATTTTTTAAAACAATATCTCCACCAGTTGCCATGGCTGCAAGCATAAAAGTTCCTGCTTCAATTTGATCTGGTACAACTGAGTATGTTGAGCCGCTCTTTAGTTTTTCAACACCATTAATCTTTATAATGTCTGTTCCAGCACCTCTAATGTCTGCTCCGATTGAGTTCAAAAAGTTTGCAACATCAACAATATGTGGCTCTTTGGCAGCATTATCTATTGTTGTAGTCCCTTTTGCAAATACGGATGCTAGTATTATATTTATGGTAGCACCTACAGAAACTGTATCCATATATATAGGAGCTCCAATTAAGTTCTCCGCACTAGCAGTCACTTTTCCTGTTGCAACTTCTACATTTGCACCAAGAGCCTCAAAACCTTTTATATGTTGATCAATTGGTCTTGCACCTAAGTTACAACCACCAGGAAGACCTACTTCAACGTTATGAAACCTACTTAATAGTGCACCAATCAAATAATATGATGCCCTAAATTTACTTGTTTTATCTAATGGAGCTTTATAATTATCAACAGTTGATGTATCAATACGTGCAGTATTTGGATTTAACCATTCTATAGTTGCTCCTAATTCTTTTAAAATTTCACATTGGATTTGTACATCACTAATGTTTGGTAAATTTTCTAATGTACATACGCCATTTATTAATAATGTGGCTGGAATCAATGCAACAGCAGCATTTTTTGCACCGCTAATTGTAACTTCACCATGTAATCTTGTTCTACCTTGAATAACTAATTTTTCCAATTCAATACCTCCACAAATGTAATCTCTCTATATATAACATAAATTCAATTTTTTGACAATAATAAACTATAGATTTTCAAATAATTCTATTAGCTTAAATTTTATCTTTATATCAGGAGAATTTGCATCTTTAGAGATAATAGATAGTTCTTCTGAATCAAGAGCATCCTCTAAAATACTATTGGTTGAATCTTGTGTAGAAAAAGTGGAATTATCAATTATGCAGATTGATGGAAACATTACGCACCACCAATTTTGCCCAGACGCATTACCAAGCTCTATTTTTAGAGCATCATAATTGCCCTCTGGCAAGACAAAGTTGGAATAATCTTTTGTTGGAAAATTATAGTTGCCCACAGAAATATTAACAGAATAATTAACATTGTGTTTTGATAGTATGTTATGGGATAAGTCATAAAAAACTGGAATGTTAGATTGTATAATTCTAAGGGCGTCATCTTTTGATTTCGAATTTTTTAATTTGGGAGAAATATAATTTAGTATAGAATCTCGAATTTCATATTTAATTATTTGGTCTTCTGTGCAATCACTATTAGCCACAATGTGCAATCTAAAGAAATTATTAGAAATGTTACCAAAGACATGGTCTGAGTAGTTTTTTATCAATATTATTAGAAAGCAAATAAAAAGTATGCTGATAAGTGCAAACTTAGAAAAAGATGAATTAAAAATTTTCATAGTATCCTCCATATAATTGTTTACAAGAGTATTGACAAATTTATAAATAATATACAGAAGTAAAATGTCGAAAATTCGGGTTCGAATTAGTTTGACACGTGCCTTTTTTTGATGGTAAAATTTAAAAATGATAAGGAGGCTTCGAGATGAAGTTAAATGAATGTATAAACAAGGTTTGTTGCCTATATGCAAGTGATTGGCATTTAGCTGTAATGCTATTGCCATATATAAATAAAAAAATACAGGAAAAGAACAAAATATACATGAAATTTGAAAATAGCATCGAAGAAAAAATACAAATATTAATAGATAAAATGGAATTAAAAAATAAAAATTTTATTAATGAAATAAAATGGAATGAAAATATTCAAGATGAAGAAATGTGTGAAAATGAAAAAATTTATATTATTTCTGGAAATGAGGAATTTATAGAAGAGAAGAATAATATGATACAAGAGTATTATCAAAACAAAGATGAAAAAATTAAGATTATTAATTGCTATGAGATAAATGAAAATAGTTCACAAATAGATATTATACGTGAGAATAATTATAAAACGATTTTAAATACAAATGGAGAAAGGGTTATTTGCTAAAATAAAAATCCTAAAAATTTGATGTTGACTAATAGCGTTAGTTGTTATAATATAAGACAATAATAAACTAATGGAGGATAATATATGGATTATGATGAAATGGTTTCAAAGCTTAAAGCAAATAATCAAGAGCATATAATAAAAGCATATGAAAGAGCTAACGAAGAAACAAAAGAAACATTAATGAATCAAATAAAAAGAATTGACCTTAAACAGGTTGCAGATTTATTTAAAACAACAAAAGAAGAAGTAAATTTTAGTAACGATGTAATTGATCCAATTGCATATGTTGACAAAGAGAAAATTTCAGAAGAAGAATATAAGAAATATCTATCTTTAGGAGAAGAGGCAATTAAAGCTGGTAAGTATTCAGTTGTAACTATGGCGGGAGGTCAAGGTACAAGATTAGGTCATACAGGTCCAAAAGGTACATATGATATTGGGCTAGATTCTCATAAATCAATTTTTGAAATTCTAATAGATAGTATAAAGGAAGATTGTAAAAAATATAATGTAACTATTCCATGGTATATTATGACAAGTAGAGAGAATAACGATGACACAATTAAGTTTTTCGAAAATCATAATTACTTTGGGTATGACAAGAGCTATATAAAGTTCTTCCAACAAGGAAAGCTTCCAATGTGTGATGAAAATGGAAAAATTCTAATAAATGAAAAAGGAATAATAAAAGAAGCTTCAGATGGTCATGGTGGAATATTCCAATCTATGAAGAAAAATGGAATTACAGATGACATGAAAGCAAGAGGTATTGAATGGGCATTTATTGGTCCAGTTGACAACGTGTTAGTAAAAATGGTTGATCCTATACTTCTTGGTATTATGATAGATAATAAAGTATTAGCTGGTGGAAAAAGTACAGTAAAAGCAAATGCATCCGAGAAGGTAGGCGTTTTCTGTAAAAGAAATGGTAAACCTGGAGTTGTTGAGTATACAGAAATTTCAAAAGAAATGGCTGAAAGAGTCAATGAAAAAGGTGAGCTAGTATTTGCAGAATCACATTTAAATTGCAACATGTTTAATGTAAAAGCAATTGAAGAAGTAGCTAACAAAAACTTACCTTATCATATAGCACACAAAAAGGCTAGTTATATAGATGAAAACGGAAATCTTGTAGTTCCTGAAAAACCAAATGCATATAAATTTGAATCATTTATATTTGATGCATTTGATATGTTAGATGATATGGCAATCTTAAGAGTAAAGAGAGAAGAGGAATTTGCTCCTGTAAAGAATGCAGAGGGAACAGATAGCCCAGAAACTGCTAGAAAATTATACAAGGATTTTTATAATATGAAATAAAATACTGAATGATGAGGTAAGCCTAATAGTAATTAGGCTGCCTCTTTTCGCTTAATAGGAAAAATTAAAGTTTTTAATGATAAAAGAGAAAGGAATGAAGAAAATGGATTACTTAAATGTATACAAAGAATGGTGTACAAGTGAAATTTTTGATGAAGAGACCAAAAAAGAGCTAACGGCTATCACAGACGAAGAGGAAATAAAGGATAGATTTTATAAGAATCTAGAATTTGGAACAGCAGGTTTAAGAGGTGTAATAGGAGCAGGAACAAATAGAATGAATAAGTATACTGTTACACAAGCAACACAAGGATTGGCAAATTATATAAAGAAAGTAGGAGGAGAAAGTCGTGGTGTAGCAATTGCATATGATTCTAGAAATATGTCAATAGAATTTAGTACATGGGCTGCACTTTGCTTAAATGCAAATGGTATAAAGACATATAGATTTGAATCACTAAGACCAACACCAGAGCTTTCATATGCGGTAAGACACTTGAATTGTATTGCAGGTATTGTAATAACTGCAAGCCACAATCCATCTGAATATAACGGATACAAGGTATACTGGGAGGATGGAGCACAAATTGTTCCTCCAGTAGATAAGAATATTATGGAAGAGGTTAAAGCAGTTACTGACTTCTCAAGCATAAAAAACATGAGTATTGAAGATGCAAAAGAGCAAGGTTTATATAATGAAATTGGTGAGGACATTGACAAAGAATATATAAAGGAGCTTAAGAAGCTAGTATTGAATCCAGATGTAATTGCTAAAGTTCAAAAAGACATAAAAATTGTTTATACGCCATTAAATGGAACAGGCAATGTACCTGTTCAAAGAATTTTAAATGAAATTGGATTCGAGAACGTATATGTAGTACCAGAGCAAGAAATGCCAGACGGAAATTTCACAACAGTTAAATATCCAAATCCAGAAGATAAAAAAGCATTTGAATATGCTTTAAGATTGGCAAAAGAAGTAGATGCAGACATAGTACTTGCAACGGATCCTGATGCAGACAGATTAGGGATTTATGCAAAAGATATAAAAACTGGAGAGTACATGGAATTTACCGGAAACATGTCAGGATTATTAATTGCTGAGTACGAATTATCACAAAAGAAAGAAAAAGGAATTTTACCAAGTAATGGAGCACTAATAAAAACGATAGTTTCATCAAATATGGCAGATGCTATAACTAAGGAGTACAATATAAAATTAATAGAGGTATTAACTGGATTTAAATATATTGGTGAACAAATGAAATTATTTGAGCAAACACATGAATATGAATATTTATTTGGTTACGAAGAAAGTTATGGTTGCCTGGTTGGTACACATGCTAGAGACAAAGACGCAATTGTTGCAGTAATGGCATTATGTGAAGCTGCAGCTTATTATAAAAATAAGAATCTTACTTTATGGGATCAGATGATAAACATATATGAAAAATATGGATACTATAGAGAAGGTCAGACATCAATTACTATGAAGGGAGCAGATGGAGCAGAAAAGATAAAAGCACTTATGGATAATATGAGATCTAATCCTCCAAAGAAAATTGGTGAATACAATGTTATAGAATACAGAGATTATAAAGAAAAAGTATTAGAAAACTATGTTGATGGTACACGTACAAAAACAGAGCTACCTACATCAAATGTTTTATATTTCCAACTAGAAAATGATGCATGGTGCTGTGTTCGTCCTTCAGGAACAGAGCCAAAGATTAAATTCTACATTGGTGTAAAAGGAACAAGTTTGGAAGACTCCGCAGAAAAATTAAATAGTTTATCAGATGCTATGAAAGCATTTGAATAGAATGAAAACGCCTTCATTATTATGAAGGTGTTTTTATTACATATATTTTCAAATATGGCTGACTAGTAACTTTAAATTACATGAAATATTAATCATCCTGCTATTGTTCTTGAACAATTTTTTTTCTTGTGATAAAATTTAGGAGAAATATTAAATGGGAGCAAAAGATAAAATATGGGAAATAATAAAACAATGATGCAGTACTTTGAATGGTATTGTCCAGACAATTGTACTTTATGGCACAAATTAAAGAAGGATGCGCAAAACTTAAGAAACTTAGGAGTTAATATGGTATGGCTTCCGCCAGCTTATAAGGGAGCTGCTGGAATTCATGATGTTGGTTATGGTGTGTACGATTTGTACGATTTAGGAGAATTTGAACAAAAAGGAACAGTTCCGACAAAGTATGGACATAAGGACCAATATTTGGAGGCTATTGATTCTTTACATAGAAATGATATAAAAGTAATTGCGGATGTTGTATTTAACCAGAAAATGGGAGCAGATGAAACCGAAGAAGTTATTGCAACAGAAGTATACATGAATGATAGAAATATATGTATAGGAAATCCCTATCCAATTGTTGCATGGTCAAAATTTAATTTTTATGGAAGAGGCGATACATATTCTCAGTTTAAGTGGAATTGGACTCATTTTCATGGGATTGACTGGGATGATAGAGAAAAACGAAACGCAATCTTTAAGTTTTATGGTAAAAACTGGGACAAAGATGTAGACAAGGAGAATGGAAATTTTGATTATCTAATGGGAGCAGATGTTGATTTAAATAACGTAGATGTTGTAGAAGAGCTAGAGCGATGGGGAAAATGGTACTTAAATATGTGTCAGCTTGATGGCTTTAGATTAGATGCTATAAAACATGTGCGTGAAGGTTTCTTCAAAAATTGGATAGATAAAATGGGGAATAGTGCCGAAAAAGACTTGTTTTTTGTTGGTGAGTATTGGAATTCTAATGTAGATGTGCTACGTAATTACATTAATAATTGCAATGGGAATATTAGTTTATTTGATGTTCAGCTTCACTATAATCTATACAATGCATCAAATAGCAATGGTTATTATGATATGAGAAAAATTTTCGATGGCACATTAGTTCAAGCAGTACCAGATAATGCAGTAACTTTTGTTGACAATCATGACACGCAAGCAGGACAAGCATTGCAATCTGAAGTTCAAGAATGGTTTAAACCATTAGCGTATGCTTTAATTTTATTAAGAAAAGGTGGATTACCATGTGTATTTTATGGAGATTACTATGGAACTCATGGAAGTACCGAATCAAAGCTAAGGGGAAAGCTTGGAGCAATTATGCAGGCAAGAAAAGTAAATGCATATGGAGAGCAGATAGATTATTTTGATGATGAACATATAATTGCGTGGGTTAGGCAAGGAGATAAGGAACATAAAGATTCTGGACTTGTTGCGATTATGAGCGATAACGCAGGTGGCTCAAAAGAAATGAATGTAGGACCATATTTAGCAAATTGTGTACTTAGAGATATAACTGGAAATATGAGCGAAAATGTATATGTTGACAAAGATGGAAATGGAATATTCTATTGTGAAGGTGGAAGTGTTTCTGTTTGGGTAAAAAAATAAATTTTAAATTAGGGACGGGGTTCAATTTCAAATTTTTAAAATTGAACCCCGTCCCTAATTTTAAATCTTGCTTGAAATAACAATAAGCCTTTGATATAATTCTCA
Source organism: Clostridia bacterium (assembly GCA_017939755.1). GTDB lineage: Bacteria > Bacillota > Clostridia > TANB77 > CAG-508 > CAG-492. The sequence goes on from JAGBAJ010000065.1 coordinate 30,194, forward strand.
ATAGTTAATTATGTTAGAAAGGAAATTAAAAATGAACATTTTTCAAATGATTGCAGATGAACTTAGTGTTAAGAGCACACAGGTTGAAAGTGCAGTAAAATTAATAGATGAGGGTAATACAATTCCCTTTATTGCTAGATATAGAAAAGAGGTAACTGGTGGACTTAGTGACGAAGATTTAAGATCACTATTTGATAGACTAAATTATTTAAGAAATTTAGAGACTAGAAAAGAAGAAGTTAGAAAATCCATAGAGGAGCAAGGTAAGCTTACCGATGAAATTGTAAAAGCTTTAGAAAATGCGAAAATATTAGCAGAAGTTGAAGATATATATAGACCATATAAGCAAAAGAAAAGAACAAGAGCAACTATTGCAAAAGAAAAAGGACTAGAGCCACTTTCTGAGATATTAATTAATCAAGATAAAAATATTTCTATAGAAGAAATTGCAAAGAAATATATTGACCCAGAAAAAGGTGTTGAAACTACCCAAGAAGCAATTGCTGGCGCTAAAGATATAATAGCTGAAAATATATCTGATAATCCAAATTACAGAAAGGAAATAAAAAGATTTTGTTATAGAGAAGGTATAATCTCAACAGAGTCAAATGCTAAGACAGAAGAAGAAGAAAATAAAACATATCAAATGTATTTTGATTTTAATGAAAGTTTAAAAAGAATTCCAAGCCATAGAATTTTAGCAATAAATAGAGCCGAAAAAGAAAATGCTATTAAATTAAAAGTGCAAAAACCAGAAGAAAATATTATTAATTTTATGGAGAGAGATATAATTAAAGATAATAATAGTGAGTATGCAGAAATTTTAGATGATACTGTAAAAGATAGTTTTAAAAGGCTAATAGAGCCATCCGTAGAAAGAGAAATAAGGTCGGATTTAACAGAAAAAGCTGAAGAAAAAGCAATCAAGGTTTTTGGACAAAATGCTAAACAACTATTAATGGGAGCACCTTTAAAAGGGCTTACAGTAATGGGATTTGACCCTGCATATAGAACTGGTTGCAAAATTGCAGTTATAGATGAAACAGGAAAATTATTAGCAACAACCACAGTATATCCAACAGAGCCTCAAAATAAGGTTGAGGAGGCAAAAAAAGAGCTTACCGCATTAATAAAGAAATATGGAATTAATATGATAGCAATAGGAAATGGAACAGCATCTAGAGAGTCTGAAAAATTTGTTGCAGATATGATTTCTGAAATAAAAGAAGAGGTTTATTATGCAATTGTAAGTGAAGCAGGAGCATCTGTATATTCTGCATCTAAACTTGCTACAGAGGAATATCCAGATATTAATGTTTCTTTAAGAGGAGCTATTTCTATAGCAAGAAGACTACAAGACCCACTTGCAGAGCTTGTAAAAATAGATCCAAAGGCAATTGGTGTTGGTCAATATCAACACGATGTTAATCAAAAAAAATTAGCAGAAAGCCTAACTGGTGTTGTTGAAGATGCGGTTAATAGCGTGGGTGTTGATGTTAATACTGCAACTCCATCACTTCTTTCATATGTTTCTGGAATAAATAAAACAATTGCAAACAACATTGTAAAATATAGAGATGAAAATGGAAAAATATTAGAAAGAAAGGAACTTTTAAAAGTTCCTAAGTTAGGAAAAGTTGCTTTTGAACAATGTGCTGGATTTATTAGAATTTTTGACGGAAAAAATCCGCTAGAAATTACAGCAGTTCACCCAGAAAGTTACGAAAAAGCAGAAAAATTATTGGATTCTATAGGTTATAAGAAAGATGATTTAAAAGATAACGAAAAACTAAAAGATATTAAATTAAAACTAGCAAGCTTAAATGTAAAGAAAACAGCAGAAGAGCTTGATATAGGTGAAATGACTTTAAAAGATATTATAGATGAACTTTCAAAACCAGGAAGAGACCCTAGAGACGAAATGCCAAAACCAATTCTTCGCTCTGATGTACTAAAATTTGAAGATTTAAAAGAAGGTATGGTCTTAAATGGTACAGTTAGAAATGTAATTGATTTCGGAGCCTTTGTAGATATTGGTGTAAAACATGATGGGTTGGTTCATATATCTGAACTTAGTGAAAGCTTTGTAAAAAATCCAGCTGATGTAGTTTCAATTGGAGATATTGTAAAAGTAAAAGTAATTAAGATTGATAATGAAAGACAGAAAGTAAGTTTAAGTATGAAGATTTAAAAATAGTAAAAAAGCTTTTTATTCAAGTAAAATTGGATAAAAAGCTTTTTGCTATTCTATTAAAAGGTTAATTGTTTTATAGATTATGTGTATTAGACAACTTATAGACTAAAGACCAAAAAGTATAGTACTTTTTGGTCTTATTCGAAAATTATTCATCTTCACTACGTAATTTATCTGCATTTGCGGCGGCTGCTAAATTGTCAATTAACTCATCTAAATCTCCGTTTAAGAAGTTATCCATTTGGAATATACTCATTCCTATTCTATGGTCTGTAATACGTCCTTGAGGATAGTTATAGGTTCTTATTTTTTCACTTCTATCTCCAGATCCTACTTGGTTTCTTCTACTATTTTCGCGCTCTTGATCTCTTTTTGTTTTTTCAATTTCATATAGTCTAGATTTTAATAGTTTCATAGCGTAATCCTTATTTTGGAATTGAGATCTTTCTGTTTGACATTCAGCTATTATTCCTGTTGGAATATGTGTTAATCTAACAGCTGATGATGTTTTGTTTATATGCTGTCCACCAGCACCTGATGCTCTAAATACATCCATTTTTATATCTGCTGGATTAATTTCTATTTCAACATCTTCTACTACAGGTAACACTGCAACTGTTGCAGCTGATGTATGAATTCTACCACTACTTTCTGTATCTGGAACTCTTTGAACTCTGTGTGCTCCACTTTCATATTTTAATCTGCTATAAGCACCTTTTCCTGTAATCATAAAAGATATTTCTTTGTATCCGCCTAAGCCAGTCTCGTTTTCATTTAAAATTTCTAATTTCCAATGCTTTCTTTCGGCATACATTGTGTACATTCTAAATAGAGTTCCTGCAAATAAAGCAGCCTCATCTCCACCTGTACCAGCTCTAATTTCACAAATAATGTTTTTATCGTCGTCCGGATCTTTTGGTATTAATAAAATTTTTAGCTCTTCTTCAATTTTTGGAAGCTTTTCCTTGGCTTCTAACATTTCCATTTCTGCCAAATCTTTTAGCTCCGGATCAGAAAGCATTTCTTTGCCATCTTCTAGCTGTGATTGTACTTTTTTGTACTCTCTGTATTTTAATACTATAGGCTCTAAATCTGCATGCTCCTTCATATATGTTTTCCATTCGTTTTGAGCTGCAATTATTTCTGGGTCGCTTATTTTTATGGTTAAATCTTCATATTTTTTTTCAATGTCTTCAAGTTTTTGAAACATAAATAACTACTCTCCCTTATTTTTAATTTCAATATGTGTATTATACTACAAATTTACAGATTTGCCAATAGCTATAAATTGGTTTGTATAATATATAGGTGAAAAAAGCCTATCTTTAATGATAGGCTTTTTTGCAGTAAAGTGAATTTTTACTTTTATATAATATAAATTAAATAATTATTAATTTATTTGTTACAATTGTAAACAACTGAAACAAATGTGTTTCCGTATTTTATATGAGCAACTTTCTTTGATACTATTCTTTTAGAGGAATAAAATCTTTCACTATATAATATTTTATTGTTTGATATAATGTTGTTGTATTGATTTTCTGATGAAACTTCCAATGTACACCAGTTGAAATTAACAAGTTGCACAACATATTTTTGTACATTTAAACATTCCTCTTGAGAATAAGTACCAGCTCTTCTCATTAAAGCAACATCTCTTGATGTAATTTTTCCGTTTCTATCCATATCGTATGCTTTTATAATATCTCTCTTTTGAGAGATTGATAAATTGTCGATATCTGTTATAGTACTATTTTTCTTATTATAATTATAAATAACAGAAAGGAATGTATTTCCATATTTTATATGTGCAATCTTTTTTGCTAACCTATTGCCTGAATAAAGATAATCTATGTAAATAACTTTATTATTTGATAGAATTGTATTGAATTGGTCTAGCGATGTAGTTTCTAATGTACACCAGTTGAAGTTAACAATTTTTACAACATATTTCTGTACGTTTGAACATTCTTCTGGAGAATAGGTACCAGCTCTTTTCATTAAAGTAACATCTCTTGATGTAATTACTCCGTCTTTATTTTTATCATAGGTTAATACAATATCTCTCCTTTGTGATGGTGTTAAATCTTCTGGTCCTATATCTTGTGCAAATGATGTATTAGTAAATGATAAACATATTCCTGATAGAACCACGAATAAAATAACAAATAATGATAATTTTCCTTTTAATTTCATAAAAAAACCTCCTAAATATTTTTTTGTGTAGACATAATTTCTTGCTGCTAAGATTAATTATAACAGTAAGCTCACTAAAATCAATACAATGTGGGTATATTCCATGTATTGTTGACAAAGTTCCAACAATTGTTTACACTAATTTAATTTTAAAAGAGGTTTTGCATAAATTAAAGTCTCGAATTAATATCATATCTTTAAAGAAAAATTTTTTTCCTTTAACCAGTTAATAGGTACGATATCAAATTCGAGACTTTAATATTTTATGAATTTAGTTCTTTTACTAGTTCTTCAACATCAATTCCATGAACTGCACATGCTTCCTCTAATGTTTCAGCTTGTGATGCAGGACATCCTAGGCAATGCATTCCAGCTGCTAATAGAATTTCTGCTTTATCTGGATTCTCTTGTAGTAAATCACCAATTTTTGTATCTTTATTAATCATTTATAGTACACAACCTTTCTATTATTATATATATTTCTAACATGCTACTAGTCATAAAAATATATAACATTTTCATTTTTTCTTGACTAGTAACTTTAGTGTGAACATTCTATCATAAATTTATATAAAAGTATAGACAAAAGTTTAAATTTGTTATATCATAAGCAACAAGGTTACAAATTTAATCAAAAGAATTTTATTTCTAAATAATTTCCAAACAAAAGTATATAAATTAAGAGGTGATTTAATATTAATTTATTAGATTTATTTTTCGTTGTCTTTTTTATAAATTCAATTATTGTTTTTTGTTATATGTATAACAGGGGCGAAGAGCTTATATTAAAAAATAGACAAGGAGAGCAGCTAAAAATTAAACAAAAAATAACTAGAAAGGAGAGCTCAAATAAAGAAAGTAACTAAATTTATTTTTTTAATTGTATTAATAAATGTTTTTTTTACACTTCTGTTTTTTAATATATTTAAATCTGATGAGATTATTATACGATATGCTATAACGCCATATAATATAGCACATAAGCAACCAACTCTTTGGATGTCAATAAAGGTATTATTCATAGTAAATAATTTTATTGTGTCTATTTTAGTGGTAAAACATACCTATAATGTCTACTGTAAATTTAATAAAAAGACTTCAAAAAGTAACATATCCGTAATGCCAATGAGTGATAATGATGAGCTGTCTGTAGTTATAGGAAAAAATAAGAAAAATGAGTTTGTAAAAATTCCCCAAAAGGGTTTATATCAAAATATACTTATTACAGGTACTATTGGATCGGGAAAAACAAGCAGCGCTATGTATCCAATTACTGAGCAATTAATTTCATACAAATGTAATGACGAAATATGCAAGATTGGAATGCTAATTCTTGATGTTAAAGGAAATTATTATAAAAAAGTAAGCGAGTACGTAAAAAAGTATAATAGGGAACAAGATTGTATAGTAATTGAAATTGGAGGTAGATATAAATATAATCCTCTGGACAAGCCAAATTTAAAAGCGAGTGTTCTAGCGAATAGATTAAAAACAATATTAGAGCTATTCTCTGGAAATACAAGCGAATCATATTGGCTTGATAAGGCAGAGCAAATTTTGTGCGAGAGCATTAAGCTCTGTAGATTATATAATGATGGCTATGTTACCTTTTCAGAGATACATAAGTTAGTTACGAGCAAAGAATATTATGAAAGTAAAATTCAGATAGTTAGAGAAAAATTTCAAAAATGCATATACTCTAGTGAGCAATTATATGAGATTAGCACATCCGTAAAATTTTTTGAAGAGGAGTTTTATGCTCTCGATCAAAGATCGATTGCCATTTTAAAATCAGAAATTACAAGAATAACAGGATGTTTTATTTCGGATTATAATGTTTCTAAAACACTTAATCCAGAAAAAGATGAGTTAAAGGAGTTCGGTCTTGATAGCATAGTTAACGAAGGAAAAATTATTGTATTGAATATGAATATAGCTGAGTATAAAAATCTATCGAAAATTATTGCTGCATATTTAAAACTAGATTTCCAATCTGAAGTTTTATCAAGATTATCAAGAAATGACGATAGCCGTAGGTCCGTAGCGTTTATTTCTGATGAATATCATGAATATATTACCGAAACTGATGCAGATTTTTTTGGACAAAGTAGAGAAGCAAAGTGCATAAATGTTGTGGCAACACAAAGCTATAAGTCTATGTTAAAGACATTAAAAGATGAAGTGTCCCTAGGCGTCGTATTACAAAACTTAATTAATAAAATTTGGTTTAGAACAGATGATATATATACAATTGAAGAAGCACAAAAACAAATAGGAAAAGAAGAAAAGGAGAAAATAAGCAAAAGTATTTCTGAAAATGCAAAAGAAACAAAGTATTCACATATAGAAAGAGCTTTTAAATCAAAAGACTCGAGCATTTCTGAGAGCATAAGTTCATCATATGAAAAAGATTATGTATTTGATGTTAATTTTTTTACACAAGAGCTAAAGACTTTTCAAGCATTAACATTTTTGTCAAATGGCAACCAAATAGCAAGTCCAGAAAAATTAAATATGATTCCATATTTTTTGAAAGGGTGTGATTTATTATTAAAAAATTAATAAAGATAGAGTTTATATTTGTAATTAGTTTAACTATATTATTTTCTAAATATAGTATCGCGAATGCTGCGTATCCAACTTTAATAGCAAAGCTTCAAAGTGCATTTGAAAGTATTCAATCGTGGCTTTTAGCACTCGCAACACCTGCGGCAGGTATATCTATTGCTACAGGAGCTTTTATGAAGAAATTTAGCTTTGGAGATGATGAAAAGATTAGGGCTGGAAAGAAACTTATACGCACGGCATTGTTTTCATACATATTTGTATTGTTGCTAAAACTTATACTAACAACAATATCCAATTTATTAACATAGTTGGGATGTGATTTATTGGATAGTACAGCTATAATAGATGTTATTACAAAAACAATAAATACATTATTTAGTAATTTATTTTCATCAATAGATAATAACGTATATTCTGCATTAGACGAAATGGTATTTATAAATCGAGATATATTATATGATAATTATACTGATAAATTTATAGGAATGAGTCCAAAGAGCGGTATAATATTTATTGCTAATACTTTATTACTTGGTTTTACTATTTTTTATGCAATTAGATACTTGTTTTCAGTATATAGTGAAAATCAAGTTGAGAAACCATATCAATTTATATTCAAATTATTAATTATTTCTATATGTATTAATTCATCTTTTTTTATCTGTGAACAAGTTTTAGAAATTAATTTTTTAATATCGGGATCCATAAGAGCAATTGGAGAAAAAATACTAAATACACAAATTAATTTTGAACAACTAATTCTTAAAATTAATCAATTTTTTTATATAGATAGTTCATTAAATGTATTTTCTTTTGATGGTATAATAAAAAGCTTTACATCTTTTGGATTATTTAGTTTATTATTTTCATATGCTCTTAGATATATAATGGTAAAATTATTTGTATTAATTACTCCATTATCGATGATATTTTTATTAAATTCTACAACTTCTTGGATATTTAAATCTTGGATAAAATCTGTATTGTCATTATTAGTAATACAATCAATAATATCTTTAATTTTGTTAATAATTTTTTCGATGATTTCAATGGACAATAATATTTTTTCTAAATTAATATACATAGGAGCTATATATGCTTTAATAAAGGCAAATGCATATACGGGGCAAATATTTGGTGGAATTGTAACAGAGGTTAGTACAAATATTGCTAGTTTAAAATATTTGGGAAAATAGTTAAATAAAAAAATTATAATAGCGAAATTAAATATGCAATAAATAATGCAAATAAATTATTGATGGCATTAATTAGGCTATAAAATAATTTCAAAAAAATAATAAATAACAGAAAATAAAATAATGAAAATTATTGAAAATAAATATAAATTATAAAAAAAATAAAAACAATATAAACATGAATAAATAAAATAATAAAAAGTAAAAAATAATAAATAACAAAAATAAATTATAAAATAATAAATAATTAAAAAAATATAATTAAAGACAATAAAACTTAAACAAATGAAATAATAAGAAATTAAAATAATAATAGAATAATAAAAAATTAAAATAACAACAAATAAAATAATAAATAATTAAAAAATATACAAATAAGATTAAAGGTAATAAAATATAAGAAGAATCAAAGTAGTAAAAAATATAAATAATTGGAGAATAAA
>JAGBAJ010000002.1 GCA_017939755.1 Clostridia bacterium
AATAACTAATTTTTATAATACAGAGTTAAAAGCATTATATACTAATCTCCATATTCCGTATGCTCCAAAGATAATTATTGCACCTAAAACAAATGGAATTAACTTTTCTTTTACCTTTGCTTGCCCCGCGGCTCCCGAAGTTATAAATTGGATACCTAAGATTGATCCAACTAAAAATGCAAGTACAATTCCTATTGTTGTCATAATATAGTATAGCTGGTCTACTCCTTCTTGTTCATTCTGCTTATTAAATATTTCTCTGTTTCCTGCATTTTTTATAAATGCATCTCCTCCATTAATAATATCTGAAGTATTCGTTGCATATGATTTTGAGGATATAGTAGCCAATGTTACTGCTACGATAAACATAATTATAAATATTTTTTTAATTACATTCATACAATCCCCTCCTTCTTATATTGACGCTGCTATACCTGCAATTATTGATAAAATGAATGATAACATGGCTATAATAGCCATTCCTATAGCCATTGGAATCATATCTTTTTTATAATCTGCCTTTTGGGCTAAACTACCTATTGTTAAATATTTTATTCCAACATACATTACTGCTATAACAGATACTATAACACCTACTTCGAATAAAATATTCTTTATTGTTCCTCCATATTTCTTAACAAAATTTTCATCAATTTCGCCACTCTGTGATGGTTGGTAGGTATCTGGGTTTAATTCATCCGCATATGTTTTTGTTGCTCCAAAAATCATGCAGAAAGATAAACAAAACATCAAAATTATACAAATTAGCTCTTTATATAGAATTTTCATGTTAAATTCCCCCTTTCCTACATAATTCGACCATTTATAGTACTATACTAATTTTACTACATTAATTACTTTTAGTCAACATTTCTTTGGCAATTTGGTTTATGTCTCTTCCATCTGCGGCTAAGCCACATCTAACTTTTGCCTCCTTCATAACACTACCCATATCCTTCATTGATGTAGCACCTATTTGTTCGATTATGCTTTTAATTACCGTCTCTAATTCTGCTTTATCCATTTTTTTAGGTAAATATTCCTCTAAAGTCTTTATTTCTTCGTCAAGCTGTTGGACTAAATCAGCTCTATTAGCTTTTCTATATTCTTCTCTTGCTTCTATTCTTTTTTTATGCTCTTTTGCGATGATCTCCATTATCTGGTCATCTGAGAGCTCTGTATTATTATCTTTTTCCTTTTGAAGTATAGATGCTCTAACCATTTGAACAACATTTTTTCTATTTGTATTTTTTTCTTTCATTGCAAGCTTTAAATCATCTAATAGTTTTTCTTTTATCATTATTTTCCCTCCTTATAATTAGTGTCTTCTACGCTTTTGTAATATGTTTATTCTTATGATGCATTTAAAATATAATTTTGTTGGTATATTTTTAGACAAAAACACAAAAAGAGGCAAAACATCATCATTGTTTACCCCTTATTCAAATATAAATCTTTTAATTATATTAAAACTTTCTTTTTCTTGCAGCCTCTGATTTTTTCTTTCTTCTAACGCTAGGCTTTTCATAATGTTCTCTTTTACGAACTTCTTGTAATACGCCGTTTCTAGCACATTGTCTTTTAAAACTTTTTAGTGCAGCTTCAACATCTCCGTTTTTTACTTTGATCTCTGACATAATATTCCCCTCCTTCCGGCATTGCAATTAGTCTTGCTTGGGATGTACATTCTCTATGTACGTCTAACATTATATATTAGTTTATTTGTAGTTGTCAATACATCTTATGAATTATTTTAACATTTTTACTTTTATATTTTTTATTATTACAATTTATATATAACCACAAAGCACTGCTAAATAGCCAAGTAATGACTATTAGCAGTGCTTATAAATTATTCTACTGATTAACTGTTTTTTGCACGTTTACATGTATAACTAATCAAATAGTAATTTTATTGCCCATAAACCAGATATACCAACTAGAGTGTAGACTACTCTTGAAATTATACTCATAGTTCCAAATAATGTATCTACTAAATTAAAATTAAAAATACCTATTAGTCCCCAGTTTATTGCACCTATTATTACAAGTATTAATGCAATTGTGTCAATAACTTTCATACAACTATCTCCTTCTTTTTTCATTATATTAGTTAGTATGATAGTTTTTAACTTTTTTATACATGTTTTATAAATAATATTTTATATTTGTCCAACTTTTGTCTTTCATGTCATCTACATATGCATTTGAATTTGATATAAATATTAAATCGTCAATATCTCTTATAAATCCCCACTTTAAGTTGTACTTTTCAGCATATACTTTTAAAGCTTGATATTTATTTTCTACTTTGATATCAATATTTTTTGAATGTCCATATGTATCTTCTCCACCTTTAGTTTCTAATATCCATATATTTCCTGCTGTATCTCCAACAACGTAATCTGGATAAAAAGTCCATGCTTTATTCATTTTATCAAGATATACAATAGATAAAAATTCTTGTGATGATTCACCATTCTTGTACCAGAATTTTATCTTGTCTGATTCTTCGCAATACCTCTCAAATTTAGCCTCTGATTGTGATTTTAACGTACTTGATGGATAACCATAATATACATTTTTTTTCATTTCTGATAAGTTTGAATCTTTTTTATTATACTTGACTGTTACTCTCTCTGGAAAATAAAATTCTAATGTTTTCTTATGCTCTTTTTGAAGTTTTACTCTTTGCTCTCTTTTTTGTATTACAGCATCTAGTATGTCGTATTCAAGTTTTCTTTCGTTGTTTATTATAAATGCATAGAACTCCTTTTTACTAAGCTTTAATACTTTTTGATCAAATTCTATATTCGCAAGGAATAACCTTTGTAATATTGGTGATAAGTATTGATATATCATTCCAATTTTTGATGCGATTACATTAATTGAATGCCTTAAATCCAAACCATTTTTATATGTATCTACAGTACTTTGAATTCTTATTTTCTCACTTTTAATAAAATTCTTTTTATTGATTTCTACTGCATTTCCTTGTACTATATCGTTTGTGATGTTTTGATTAAAATTATACCCCTCTTTTTCCAATATTTGTATATTTTCTTCTGGACTTGTAAGTTTGTACTTTTGTGTAAAAAACTCATATATTGCATAGAATGCATCTCTAGGAGCAAAATTGTCTGCATCCGTATTCTTAACTTCTTTATATAATTTAAAGCTTCTATATTCATCCTTAACAAAAAGGCTCTTTACATTGCTAGCATGTCTTCCTAGTTCATGTTTAACACTTTCTGTATATTCATCATCAAAAGTATATAAGTAGCAATTATCTAACACCTCATTTTCGTAGTGTTTAGCCTCTGGCATTCTTCTTATTCTTCCTAAAGTTTGAATTTCAAAGTCCTCATGCATGTTTTCTCTGATTTTTACAAGAACCTTAGCTCTAGGACAATCCCAACCTGTAGAAATGGCTTGTTTCATTATTAAGAAACACTGCTCCGATTTATTATTGCTTATATTTTCTATATTTTCTTTTCTGTCAGCAAGCCAAATTGCTAAAAGTTTATTTTCGTATGTAAATCCTTCTGAACCCAAGAATCGCTCTATTTTCTCAATTAAATCTTCGCTCATACTTGGCAATTGTATTATAACTAATGGATTGTACTCTATACCATTTGCCGTGCAATTGTTTCTAATTTCTCTTCTTTTGTTTATAGCTAATTTTAATAAATATTCAACCTCATCATTTAAAACTATATTATTTTCTATCCCTTGGTTTATATATAACGACTTTGTAATCAATCCTGAGTTTATAACATCCATCTCTTCGATTTTAATGTTATATGCTTCATCATTTCTCTTTGTTGTTGCTGATACCCTAATAATTTTCTCTGGACTAAATAATTCAGTTATATTTTCTGCTTTTTCCGTTTTGTTTCTATGCTCTTCATCCACTATAACTATAAATTTAATTCCATCCTTTTTTGCTTCTTCAACTCTCTCGTATAAATTGCTTTTTTCTAGCTCTTTAAGAGCTGTATTTCCCTTTTTAGTAACATTTTCCCAGTTAATAAAAGCTGTATCTTGCTCTTCAAAACCATTATTTAAAATGTCTGTTAAATTTTTTGTTGTTCTATTGGATAAAAGTTCATTCATTTTATTTTGGCTCTGCTCTTCTAGCTCTCCAGATCCTGGTGTTAACCATATAAATACATTCTTTTTATTTTCTATAAAAAATCTATCTATGTATTCTAGTAAAATTATTGTTTTTCCACTTCCTGTAGGCGCTTGTATTAAAATTTCCTTTTTATCGCCGAAAATTGTTTGCTCTAGCAACTCTTGGACACACTTTTCTTGAAATTCTTTAAGTTTTATCCCTACCATATTCAACCTCCTGTTTTGGTTTGCTCTAGACAAGCCAATATCATCTTATATTTATAGCTCTACCATTGTTCCATCTTTAATATTTCATTCTCAAAATAGTAATCTGGTAAATAGTACAATTTTATTTTATTTTCTTCAAACTTATCAAGCTGCTCTTGTGTTAATAAAACATTGTTACCTATATAGGCACACCTGCAATTTTGTATTTCGCTTTCAGAACTAGTAAATGTATCTAACTCATTATCTGTTAAAAACACTCTATATTCTTTTGAATCTTTTATATTAATTTGATTTTCCAATTGAATCATCTCTGGTACATATTTATTTAGACAAGATTCGTCATTAAAATTATTGTTTTTACAATCTTCATGGTTTATATATTCAATTGAATAATACTTAAGATTGCTTTCAATTCCTTTAATATTATATCCTTTTTGATTTGTATATCCTTGTATTATTCGTTTTATACGCTCATAAGTTATATCTTTGCATATATTATTCTCATTGCTATTACAAAGAATAAATGATGCATCTATTCCTTGAAATTCTTCTAGCACAGCCTGTCCCACCGTTCCTGAACCAGCAAAAAAATCAAGTATTACTGGATTCTTTACTTTTGGTGAAATTGCCATTTTTATTATTTCTCTGTATAAATTTACAGGTTTAGGAGTGTTAAAAATTTTTCTATCTGGCAAAATATCAAGCAATTCTTTTTTTCCATTTGTAGATGTATCATATATATTAGAGTCAAACCAGCTATTTCTAATTTCGCCCTTCATTTTTACTTCTTCGTAAAAAACTTTTAATTGAGGTTTTGATTTACCATTTTTTCCAAAAATTATTCTGTTGTCTCTTAATAATTTTTGGTACTTTTCTTGCTCCATTCTCCAACATCTTCCCTTAGGTGGTAAATAACTAACTCCAGTATTTGGATTTACAATTTCATATGTTAAATTTGGTCTAATATTTGGAGCATCAAACGGATCTGCTTTCCATATTCCTCTAGGATCATTGTCTGGATTAGCATATTTACTTGAATCTGATTCTTTTGGTTGTATTACAAAATCGTCTAACTTATACCATGTATCTTTGTTGCCCGCCTTTAGTCTACGATTTGATATTCTTCTTTTTTTGGCATATGCAATTATATATTCGTGATTTATGCTAATGTCTGTGTCGTTTTGAATTGATGTTCTGTTATGCCATGGAAAACATGAAATAAAATTTTCCTCTCCAAATATATCATCACATAGCAATTTTAGTTGTGCAAACTCATTATCATCTATATTAATAAAAATTGCTCCGCTATTTTTTAGCAATTTTTTTGCGGATTTTAGACGTTTTTCCATAAAAGAAATCCACTTGCTATGCTTAAAAGAGTCTGATTTGTCAATATAGTTATCATCATATATAAAATCATTTAATCCCCTATTGTATGGGGGATCAATAATTATTAAATCTATTTTATTTTTGTGAGTTTTTTCTAACAAGTGCAAGCTGTGTAAGTTATCACCCTCTATAATAAAGTTTGTACTTCTGTCTTTATTATTTTCTATTTCTAAATCTCTGTTTTCTACAAAAACAGGTATACTTGTTTCTATCTCTTTATCTATTTTTTCTTCATGGCTTTCCCATACTAAACCATATTTTTTTCTTTTTAGTTCATGCTCTATGTCATCTAGTGTTATTAACAATTCTGGATTGTCCTGAAGTTTAGACCTCATGATACTTATATTTCCCATTATTTTTTCTCTTTTTTTACTTGATAAGTTCATGCCTATTTTTCCTCCGATGTAACCTGAAGTTTGATAAAATTTATACTATAAATATATTTCCTTCGTTTTTAGGCTATCGTATCATAAATATATTTTTTTAACAAGCATATTTTTACAAATTATTTTTATGTCTGGTCAAAATAAAAAAATTAATATAACTATCTATGAAATAATAAAATGTCATACCAAAAAAAGCAATTGCTCTTATTGGTATGACATTTTTAGCATATGAAACTTAGTAGTTATAATATCCTGGAGTACGAATTCCTGGATAAGTAACTCTTCCATTCTCATACACAGAATCACACAGGAAATAATCTCTTACAATGACCCCCTTATTTTCTTCTAGCTCTCCGATATTTACATCGTAGGTAATGTCAACTAATTTCCACTCATTATCAATAGGAACCACGTTCCACGCATGACCATTTGCATCCTCTGGATTTACACAATTGGCACTTGGTACCTGACCTGCAACAACAACACACGGCAAATCTGCAACATCACACATGTATTTAAATGAATACGCATATCCGTCGCACACAGTATTGTGCTCCTTAATTGCCGAATAAATTGTATGTGAATCCTCTGCTAATGACATGTCATAGGTGCTATTTGCCAACCAATCATGAATTCTTCGATATTTTTCCACATCAGATAATCCGTCGAGGTTCATTACGAATTCAGTAACGATTTCAGTAACCTCTTGTTGCATCGCCTTTGCCTCGTCGATGGAGTAGCATCTGTCCTGATATGTTGCAAGAATTTCAAAGGATTCATCATCTCTTGTGTAGTCTCCTACCCAATACATCTGAACAAGCTGATTGTCCAAGGGATTGTCCATTTGATAACATAACCTGGCTATCTGAGCATCCTCTAAATAGTCCGGGTTATATGTTCCTTCATACTCAAATACAGTAAACTCCCGTTTTGGATTCTGTAAGTTTGTACTAAATGTATCGTACATCACCTTCTGTTCATCCGTTAAAACATCATAATACCGGAAAGGTCCAGCCGGGATGATGCTTATAGGCTTAGCACCATAGTCTTCGCCAATACCTATGTCCTGTGTCTGGCTTTTGCCACATCCTGTGAGTGATAAACAAGATATCACCACAAATGTACAACTCAAAATAACTTTTTTCATTTTTATTACTCCCTTCGTTGATAGTTCTTTTGAGTGATTTTTAACCATATTAATATTATAACATATATTATTGCGCTTTTCAATATTATGTATACTAAAAAGCCAAAATAATGGAGTGAACCCAAAAATTGGTCATCTTTGGAGTTCACTTCATAGCTTCTGGCTCTTTTTTATAAACTACTATTAACATAGCAGATATCCTATTTGTTATTATACATTTACATTTTTTTCTGCTATTGCCTTTTGACGCTTAAAGAATTTTGTTAAGATACAAAATTTTTGTTTTAGTTTATTTTTCCATTTTACTTCTTTTATTTCCTCAGTATAATCATTTTCATTTTTATTCATCAAAGGCTCATTGTATTTAAATCCAAGCTTCACCTGTTCCACTTTTGCATTTGATTTTAGTTCCTCTGAGTTTTTATTACTTTCTATGTCTTCTATCATTTTTGTAATCATATTTGGAGTTAAATTTTGAATTTCTACATTTTCAAAAATATCTACATTTTCGCTAAGTATTTCCTTATCTTGATAAGCTTTTTTTCTATCTGCTTGAGTTAAGTTAGCCAAATTCGGATATAACTTATTATATATTGTATCAACTTTTACTGCTCTAATAATATCCTGGATAACATTTCTCTCTATATTTCCATTCTTCTTTAGGTAATTAATTTTGTCTGTGTACATATTGTTTATCGTTACCATATTTTCTTTTATAAATTGTATATCTGCATCAGCCTTATCTTTCTTTCCACCTGATAGTTTACTATAATTTGGATATGCTTTATTAACCAAATTATCTGTCAAAACCTTATATACGATTCCATCCATTATTTGCTCATTAGATGCCTTTTGGTTTCTATTTTTTTCTGATTGGTAACAACTATCAATATATTCTATATTCTCGTTCATTATTCCTTTAATGTTTGCAGCTTTTATTTTATTGTCAACCGATAATTTGTTGATGTTTGGATATACATATCCAAAATATGTGTCTACTTTGATTGATTTTACAATTTCTTCTAGTATTTTTTTGTCACTATATCCATTTTTTTGCTCTATAGAGTTCTTTCTATGTGCATCTTTATATCTTTGGTCTACTTTTAATAAATTGTTGCCTATAGTCGCTCTTGCACCGTTATATTCAGCTTTGTTCTTAATAGAGCGATTATTATAGTTTGGACATAATATGTTCATATAGTTTTGAGTTTTAACCACTTGTATTGATTTTTCTATTGCTCTTTTGTCTAATGATCCACCTGTTAAATCATCGATTTCATCAAATTTTTCAATAATTAGTTTCTTTGTGTCAGATTCTACTGGTGTCAACTTATGTCCTGATAAGTTAAGCTCTTTTAGTGCATTTTCTATTTTTATAGATTTAATAATTTCCTGTAATATTTTTTTATTATTAAATCCTTTTTGTTGTTCTACTGAATTTGGACTTTGCGCTTTATAGAATCTTTCTAGAATAACTTGAAGGTTTGCAATAATTACATCTTTATCTTGCAAAGCTTTATCTTTTTCACATTGTTGCATTTTTTTCCAATTTGGATACATTTCTTGGAACACGCATCTTGCTATAACATCCCAAACAATGTTAAATGTTCTCTTGCTTCTTGCTTCTTTACTTTCTTTCTCGTAGCTAACCACTTGCTGCATCTCTAACATTTCGTTTTCAACTTCTTCAAAATTGTCTATTACTGCCTGTCTAATTGCGTCTGCATAAGTGCTCTTCCTTCCATCAAAAGCATACAAATCTTCAAATATTTTTTGAATCTTTATGTTTTTTAATATTTCATATATAACTTTTGAACCAGAATATCTAAAATCTGCAGTTTTCTTATTTTTCATAGCCACCTTGTATTCGGCATCTATTTTGTCTATGTTATTCTCGATTAATCTCTTATCTGCAATTGCTTTTGCTTTGTCCTTCATAGATAGTGATTCATAATTTGGATATAACTCTCCAAAGTACTTCCTATTACGTATAACTTCTAGTGCTTTTATAATTGATTTTCTAACTGATAGCTTATCCTTTTCTTGTTGAAGCATAGCTACTCCGTTTAATACTAAATCAATATTTTCTGTTATAAATTGCTTATCTTCTGCTGCTTTTATTTTTTCTTCTACGTTTAATTTTGAAAAATCTGGGTATAGTGTGTTGAAAATATTATCTGCCTTTATAGAATTTATTACATTTTTCATGGCAATAACAGGTGCTATATCTCCTAACTTCATATATCCCTCATATCTATCTCTTACCTCTTCTATATTTGCTGCAATTAATGCCTTATCTTTAATTACTTCAGCTCTTTCTTCTTTGCTAATGCTATAATATGATGGACACAATATTTGAAAATATTCCTCTGCTTGTAGTGATCTTATAATTTGAAGTAGTACTTCTCTTGTTGCACTTCCCTCTTTCTCATTTTCGATTCTATAAACTTGTTCGTCAATCTCATCAATATACTTAGTTATAATATTTTTATCAATAGCGGATTGTTTCTTTTCTTTAATTGATAACCCCTTAAAGTTTGGATATATAATTTCAAAATATCCCTGTATTCTTTCGTTTCTTTCCATAATTTTTCTCCTCTCTATATCAACCCATATTACATTAAAATTAAATCCGTAGCGTTTCGTATGTCTGTATCTATAATACGCATACTATTATTATATCGTTCTGCTGTTAATCTATTGTATAGGTATACCTTTTTCTCAAAATCTAAATTTACTTTATTTAGGCTATTTATTCCTTGGATAATTAAGTTGATAACTTCTCCAACTTTTCTAGTTATAGGAATCCAAATATCGTATTTTTTATTAATAGCTGGTACATATAAATCGATTAAGACTTTATTCATCTTCGTCTTCCTCCTCTTCTTTCATTCCCAACAATTTTATTTGTTCAGCCTTTTCTTTAACTATAATATATCCTTTAGAATTTCCACATTTTCCATCCATAGATCTTCTTTCATTTGAGAATGCAATTGTGTATTGTGAATCTATTCCACTACCAATCCATAATGCATTTCCTGGTGTTGCACATGTTTTATACCAATTATCCATTTGGCGCGTCTTTAACTTGGTTGCATTTTCTACTATTATAAAGTTACATATTCCAGTTGCCTTGAAATCTCCAAGTACCTGAGCAAACTTATCTTTGTCTAATAATAAGCCAGACATGAACTTGTCTATACCAATTATTATGTATATTATGTGCTTGTCCCCTTTAGATTCCTTAAGTTCAGTTACTTGTGTTGTAAGCTCTTCTAGTGCTTCTTTTGGTGGTGGACAAGTCTCGTTTATTAATAACTCAAAGTCATACATTCTTATTTCTACACTCTCAAGATAATCAAATTCCTTTATTAAGCTCTTTGTATATTCAACACATAATTCTGTATCTTTAGCTGTAATAATATTTACTATATCTTTTGAAAAGTCATATGTATATGGTCTAATAGTTTTTCCAGAAATTCCCAGTGGAACACTGTCTATTCCCGTTAACTTGCTCTTGACATGATTAAATTCGACATAATCTGGTAATACAGGAATTGACTCTGCAACAATTCTGTTATGCTTTTTCTGTTCATCATTTAGACGCTTTATGAATTCATTCATATTATCTAGATTACACATTCTTGCAGTTTGGAATTCGTATACTTCATCATCATCTATTGTAACAAGACCTCTTCCATATAAAGCAGACGGTCTTTTCTTTCTAGCTTTGTTAAATACGAAGTAGTAGTCATCATTTTTTATAAGCTGTAGTACTAATTTTTTTCTAAAATTCTGTGTTAATCTTCCTCTAATTTCATTTACATTATTTACGGTAATACAAAATACTATTCCATAATTTGTGCAATCTTTTGTCATAACATTAAGATTTCCTTCATACATTGGATACTCTTGCAAGAACTGCCCTAAATCATTCATTATTATGATCATCATCGGCATTGTTTTTCCAGATTTTTTATTATATAATTTATAATCACCATTGTACTCAGCTAAAATTTCTTTTCTTTCTTTTATTTCTGAATTTAACATTTTGAAAAATCTATTTACTTTTTCAGCTTCTTCAGCGCATACAACATCGCCCACAAATGGGTTATCCTTATATATCTTTAATACCTCTGCAGCGAAGTCAAATATGTAAAACTCTACTTCTTCTGTTGTGTGAGTAGTTGTTATATCGTAGATAATTGTATTTACTAGCAATTCCTTACCACTATCTGCACTTCCATATATAATTGTATTTCCTTCATCTGAAAAGTTTAATGTTAGAATTCCTTGGAATTGTGATGATGGATCATCATATTCTCCAATTATTGGCTTAATAACATTTTTTGTTGTTTTTACATTATATTTTTCTCTTAGCTCATCAACATATATTTCTTCTGGTATAGGATCCAGCCATAGTTGCTTTTCAGTTATATTTTTTTCTTTGGCGAGTCCACAAATGTATTTTACCACATTAGATAATTGGTCGCCATCACTTTTTGAAATTTTTTTATTATTTTTTACATTTACATTTTTTATTATGTCGCCTGTATTTGAAATAAAATCCACAGATTCATCAATTTCTATAGCCACGCTATCTGATGGAACGTATGGAGCTCCTGTATACCCTGACTGTCCTAGTGCAAAATATTCATCATTTCCAACATTTATGTAGAACTGTCCAGCTTTTTTTATTGTTGCTGCATCTGGTTTCTGGATGATATCTTTACTATCTGATTTTGATTGTACTTTCAGACATATACCAAATTTACTATTACTACGAATCTGGTCGTTTACAATTCCTGCTGGTTTCTGAGTAGCCAAAATTAAATGTACACCCAAACTACGACCTATTCTTGAAACGCTCATTAGCTCGTTCATGAAATCTGGTTGTTGTTGTTTTAGCTCAGCGAACTCATCACAAATTATAAATAAATGTGATATAGGATCTTTTAAATCGCCTTCATGATAATGTTTCTGATATTTGTAAATATCAATTGTACTTTCATTAGTCTCTTCTTTTGCTAAATTAAACATTACTTGTCTTCTTTTTAACTCACTTTGTATAGATTCTAGAGATCTCTGTAATCCTACTTGATCTATGTTGGTGATTGTACCTACAAGATGAGGTAGCTGGATATCTTTCTTTTTAAAAGCTCCTGCTAATCCTCCACCCTTATAGTCGACTAATACAAAGGTAACATCATCTGGGTGATAATTTATTGCTAGAGATAATACATATGTAATAATAAATTCGCTCTTTCCAGAGCCTGTTGTTCCTGCTATTAGTCCATGTGGTCCATGGAATTTTTCATGAGCATCTAGATAAATTGGCTGTCCAGTTGAATCAATTCCTATTTGTGCTTGCAAAGTAATTGTTGAATCGTTATTTTTCCATCTATCGAAAATATTCAATTGCTCAATATTTCCACATTTAAACATTTCTAAGAAATTGTATTTGCTTGGTAAACTTTGTCCTTTTAGCGATGTAATTTTTATAGGTATATTTGATAGTATTTTATTTATTTGTTCAAAATCAAAATCATCTTCATTGTCTAAAATGAATTCTGTTTTTTCTGAACTTTGATTTTCTATAATCTCACATTTATCTTCATTAATGTTAACAAACAATTGTGTTTCAGTTGGTAATTGATTTATATTATTTGTAATACATAATAAGCTGAATCCTAAATTATCTTCACTTTTTAGAATTTTATTCATAATTCCTAAGTTATATATGTTCATATAATCATTTGTGATGATTATATAGTATGATGTGAAATTTTTATAATCTTTCTTTTGTGAAAAATATTTATTGTCATCACCAGAAGTTAATCTATCTTGAAATTCATCTTCTAAGTATTTAGATACTTGCTTCATATCTTGATAGTTGTCTGCATAAAATCTCATTTCATTTGACTCACTCCATACATGGGGCAATGTTTTTGCATATTCAAATGAGCCTTTTTCATTGTTTACTAAAAATACAAGTTTTAAATCAGAATATGATTGTAGTGCAACCAGTTGAACAATCATGTTCTTTGCATAGCTTTCTACAATTTTTTTATTGTCACATATCAATCCAATAATATTTTTTTCTGCAAGAGAAATTGATATTGGCGCATTTTTTAATGTTCTTGACTCACTTGCGATACCTGCATATATATCCTTTAGTTCATCATCATCTAGTGAAAATTCTGCCCTTGGATCTGTTATGTGTATTTGTAATGGAAAATCACCTTTTCCAGCTCTTATTGCAAGAAAATCATCATCCGTTATTTTTCTTTTCCATAATTTAGGATCTGTCTCTAATATTATTCTTTCACATTCGTATGCATCTACATAATTTTCTTTTAAAATCTGGGATTGTTTTTCCATGATTTTATTTATTTCCATTATCTTTTTATTAATGTATTTTCTATATTTATATTGACGCTTTTTCTCATACTTTGAATTTTTTTTCGCTTCATACACTTTCTTTATAATCGGTACAATAAGTGATGCAATGAGCATTACTAATGGCATCATTAATGTTGTGACCAATTTGACTCCTGTAATATGATTCTCAACAATTCTAGTAATTGCATTTGTAAGCATTATGATTGATATGCACCCCATTGAAAGAGAGGTTACAATTCCTAATATCTCTTCAGCTTTACCTTGAGACTTTTTCTGTGGTGGTGGTTCAATACTTACATCTTCCTCCTTAATCTTCTCGACTATATTAGGAGCTCTATAAAAATAGTCACCTTCAGAATATAATGATATATCCCCATCATCAATCTGATTTTCTGTATCTTCGCTCTCCTCGTTAGGTGGATTGTTATCCTCATTTATCATAATTAGATTTTTAATGTTGAATTTAACTTTTTCGAAATTTCCGAATACGTGAATTGCGTCTCCCAACAATATTATCTTAATTCCTAGTATATGAATTATGTCTCCATTTTTTAACTTGACTACTTTATCGTTTATTTGTGCATTGTTTACAAAGGTTCCAATATTTGTATCAAAATTTTCTATTGACCAAACACCATTGTCCATAAAAATTCTACAATGTGTAACATTTATTAATGGGTAATTGTATATAATATCGTTTTCTGGACTTCTTCCAATAAAAACTTCTGACGAATTTATATTAAAATGAACACTATTTTTCTCATAATTTGGTGTGCAGTATAAGACAAATATATCTTGTGCATATTTTGTTGATATAAAATATGTTCGATATTCTGCTAGCATTACTTTTGCAATTACAGAAAATTCTGATTGTACTACTATTAGCTTTCCTTTATTTGATTTTATACATTGTGGATTAATTACTCTTGTATTTTTGTCGCTTACTATTATCCATCTTTTATTTCTTCCTTTAATGTTTAATAATGGTTTATCGTTTTCATCTCTTATCCAGTAACTTCCCTCGACTTCATTTGGCAATCTTAGGCTGTATGTTGTATTTTTTCCAATTAAGGTAACTAACATTTTTTCACCCACTTTCAAATCGATTTTAATTAAATATATATATATAGTCAAACTTGTTAATTGTGTTATTCGTTCTATCAACCCTAGGGAAATACTATTTATTTATATTATAAAAATAATATTACATTATTATTACATTATAACATTTAACTTTAAATTTATTATTTTTC
>JAGBAJ010000003.1 GCA_017939755.1 Clostridia bacterium
ACTCCTCTCATAATTAATATTTTAAGCCGTCAAACTTTAAATATTATATCATGTTTTGAGTGGGTATTTTTGTAACCTTTGCTCATCGCTATAAGCTTTCCTGTACCACGGGCATAGCCCGTGGTTTACCCTTAAAGTTAAAAAAAATAGTAATGTTATACATTACTATTTTTTGATGGTAGCGAGAGGGAGATTCGAACTCTCGACCTGCCGGGTATGAACCGGATGCTCTAGCCAACTGAGCTACCTCGCCGTCAACGAAATATATTATAATTGTTTTTATATTTTTTGTCAAGAATAAAACTAAAAAAAACGAAATAATTAAATTATTTCGTTTTTTACGCTCTTTCATTATCCTGCTCTTGTTCATTGGACTCAATTTGTTTAACTTGTTTTTTACGTCCTCCACTATTACTATTAGCTCTGTCGCGCACATTTTGAAGCTCTCTTATATATTCATTTCCTATTATTATATCGTCTTTATCATATTGACCATCGCTCATTGCTTTAATATAACTTTCACATTCTTCAACAGCTTTTGGGTCAACTACGCCGCTCTCAACTCCATTTAAAAAATCTCTAAATCTCTTAAGTCCCGGAGCAAAAGCATCTATTAAACTAAACCTTTTTTTTCTAATTTCTGCCATTTTCTGATTGGCACCTCCATTTTTTCTTTATAGTAAATAAACTACAATTTTATATTAACATAAAATAGAAGAAAAATCAAGTACTTGGCTTGATTTTTCTTTGAAATCTTTATATTTTACGTATTTCTTTTTCGTTTATGCTATTAGCTCATGTAATGTTTTACATCCATTTTTGCTATTTTATACTATTAATTCATATAATCTTTTAATTTTTTGCTTCTACTTGGATGTCTTAACTTTCTTAAAGCCTTAGCTTCAATTTGTCTTATTCTTTCACGGGTTACCTTAAACTCTTTTCCTACTTCTTCAAGAGTTCTTGCTTTTCCATCTTCTAATCCAAATCTTAATTTTAAAACTTTTGCTTCTCTTGGAGTTAAAGTACCCATAACTTCTTCTAATTGCTCTCTTAATAATGTATATGCTACAGAATCTTGTGGAGCAGGAGAATCATCATCTTGTATAAAATCACCTAAGTGACTATCGTCTTCTTCTCCAATTGGAGTTTCCAGTGATACTGGATCTTGAGCAATTTTTTGTATTTCAACAACTTTCTCAACAGGAATTTCCATTTCTTTTGCAATTTCTTCTGGGGTAGGCTCTCTTCCTAATTGTTGCAATAAGTGTCTAGATGTACGAATTAATTTATTAATTGTTTCTACCATGTGTACTGGTATTCTTATTGTTCTAGCCTGATCAGCTATAGCTCTGGTTATAGCTTGTCTAATCCACCATGTAGCATAAGTACTGAATTTATATCCTTTTGTATAGTCAAATTTTTCAACAGCTTTTATTAATCCCATGTTACCTTCTTGAATTAAATCTAGGAATAACATTCCTCTTCCGACATATTTTTTTGCAATACTTACTACTAATCTTAAATTTGATTCTGAAAGCTTTTGTTTGCTGTACTCATCACCCTCAAGAATACCTTTAGCAAGCTCTATTTCTTGGTCGTATGTCAATAGTGGTATTTTACCTATCTCTCTTAAATACATTCTTACAGGGTCATCAACACTTACACCTTCGATGTTATTTACGTCTATTTCTTCAAGTTTAATTTCTTCAACTTCTTCTAGGTCTTCTAAATCTGGTTCACCTTCATCAGGATCTTCTTTGTCAATATTAATTCCCATTTTTTCGAATTTTTCAAATACTTCTTCAATAAGATTTGCAGATACGTCTCCAAGCTCAACTGCAAGTTCACCATAAGTCATGCCTCCTTGCTTTTTTGCTTTTTCCACAATTTTATTAATCTTATCTGAAGCTTCGTTTGTTTTACCAGATTCATTGTTATTATTGTTACCCTCTGACAATTCTTTTCCTTCAACAACAATATCTTCGTCTGTTAAATCCTCTGAAAAAATATCTGTTCCAGTAGATATAAATTTAATTATAATTGTAGGCTTTTTATCATCTATATTCCAAGCAATATTATCTACTATTGCCTCCATATCAATTGCAGCCTTTTTACCATTTTTTATACAATAAAGTTCACTTTTCTTTTCGTTTATTTTTTCGTCTTCTATATCTAAAACTAGATTTAATACTAATTTTTTGTCCCCAAATTCTATATTAAAAACATTGCTCTCATCAGCTTCTTCAAATTTTTGCTTATATACAAATATACCAGATTTATTTTTTGTAATTTCTTCATCATTTATTAAGCATGAAAAATTTGTCTCTACATTTTTTCCAGTTTGATCTATAAGCTCTATTTCAATACTATAACTTTTCATTTAGATTAATACCTCCTACTTCATTCTAGCTAATTTTATTATCAATTCGCTTAATTCCTTTTCTAAACTAGCTACTTCATCTTTAGATAATTCATTAGTATTTTCTAATTTTTTTATTATATCGTTTCTTTTTGCTATGGTTTTATCTTTTTCATAGTTAGCTATTACATCTTCAATGCACTTTTTAACTTCTGTAATTTCGAAATCTGTTGCCATTATTCCACTTAAATGATTTACAATTTCTTCTTCCTTAAAATTGTCTAATATACCTGTTGTATTAGTATTCCCTTTTTCGAGCTCTTCATACAATTTTTGCATAATTAATTTATTTTTGTTAGATTTAATATCTTCTACTCTTATATTTGCACTTAATTTTTGAAAAGCCTCCTCAGGATAGTTTACCAATAAGTATATAACAAGATTTTCTTTTCTTAGTATTGCGCTGCTTATATTTTCGACATTTTCATTGTCAATTTTAGGTTTAACTGCAATATTTTTTCTTTCTAACATCTTATTACTATTACCTTTTGCATATAAGATCTTATTTATTTCTGCATAAATTGCCTCTCTTGAAATTTTATAGTCAAACGCAATTTTATCTATGTAAACCTCTTTTTCTATACTATTAGTTACTCTTGAAAGTTCCTTTGCTATTTCAGTTAAAAACTTTATTTTATCATTTGCAACATCTAAGTTTAAATCCTTTTTTAGGCTTTTTATTTTAAATTCTACTAAAGATATTGCATTGTCTATATATTTTTCTAATCTTTCGGGACCATACTTTAAAATAAACTCATCTGGATCTTTTGCACCTTCTATCTGCAATATTCTAACATCACAGCCTAAATTTTGCAAAATTTCCAATCCTCTAATTGTAGCTGCTTGCCCAGCTCCATCTGCATCGTATCCAACAATAACTTGCTCGCTTGATTTTCTAAGTAATCTTCCTTGTGCTTCTGTTAGAGCCGTTCCAAGAGATGCCACAACATTCGTAATACCTCTTTGGTGCAGTGATATTGCATCCATATATCCTTCAACAATTAAAATCTTTTTTAAACTATTTTCATGTGCTGCTTTTTTTGCTGCATACAAACCAAATAAATGTCTTCCTTTTGAATACACTATATTTTCTGTTGAATTTATGTATTTTGCTTGTTTTTTAAACGATATTTTTTCTGCTTCACTTGCATTTGGTCCTGGTGGATCTATAAGAATTCTTCCCCCAAAAGCAATAAATTTTCCTCTCTCATCTTGAATGGGAAACATTAGTCTTTTTCTAAATCTGTCTATAAATTCTCCTTTATCGTTTTGATTAACAAGCTTTGAAGCTAAAATTTCCTCATTTTTAAAACCTAATGATTTTAGATGATTATATAACTCATTATAATCGCCTGAATATCCTATAAAGAAAGTCTTTAATGTTCTATTGTCTAACTTTCTCTTCTTAACATATTCTTGTGCCTTTTTAGAAGTTGGATTATATAAGTTCTTGTGGTAAAACATTGCTGCCTTTTCATTTATTTCATATATCCTTGATCTCATATAATACAATCTGTCTTCCTCATCTGATGACGATGTAACTGGTAAAGCTATATTTGCCCTATTTGCCAATAACTCTACGGATTCTCTAAATCCTATTCCTTCTATTTTACTTACAAAATGAAATACATTTCCACCTACACCACATCCAAAACAATGGAATATTTGTTTATCTGGTGAAACAGCAAACGATGGTGACTTTTCATTATGAAAAGGACATAAACCAAAGTAGCTACGACCGCTTCTTTTTATTGCAACATAGCTACCTATTACATCTACAATATCGTTTCTATTTCTAATTTCTTCTATTAGCTCATCACTATATCGTACCATTTAAGATTACCTTACCTCCATTGCTATATTATATAATTCGACACAAACTCTAGAAATCCTTCTAATATTTACATAATTTGTGTACTCATTATAAGGCAATTAATAGGAAAGCTTGTACTTTCCTATAACGTCAATTATGGGTAGCTTCTTATTTATTAGAATCTACCCATACAAATTACTCTTGTGATGTTCCTGTACTTTCTACATTGAAAGGTATGAACTTACTTACTACACTACTTGTGTTGATTTCAGCATCTAGACCAATATTTGATCTATTCTCTTTGAAAGATACATCAATCTTATTATCTACTAATTGTTCCATATCCACACTAGATGTATTTTCTACTAATACTAACTCACTTACTAAAATCTGTTTAGCATTATTTAGCATTTTCTTTTCTCCAGTAGATAATCCTTTTTCTTTTTGTTTAAAACTTAAATTTCTAACAACATCTGCCACTTCATAGATGTCTCCGCTTTTCATCTTATCCATATTGTCTCTATATCTTTTATTCCAATTATCAGACATCGCTGTTTCATCTGTCTCTAATATACTGAATACTTTTTCTACTTCATCCTGAGAAATTATACTTCTAAGTCCTTGCTTTGATGCTTGATTACTTGGTACCATTACTTTTACTCCGCCAGGCATTGAAATATTTATATATTCTACCTCTTCATCTAAAATGTTCTTTTTATCTATTGAATCTATTGTCCCAGCTCCATGCATAGGATATACGACTTTGTCTCCTACATTGAACATGTAAGAATCAACTCCTTCCTTTTGCTATTTATTGAAGTTAATAAAGGTATCGTTCTTTTTCAACTACATTAATAATTATACTACAAAAATTGGCAAAAGTCAAAGTCATTTGCTAAATTTATTTTGCTTTTTTTAATTATTTTCGATTTGTTAACGAAAATGTATTGTGTTATCGAAAAAAATGTGCTAAAATATATTATTTTAAATCTATTATGTTAAATTTATTTAAAAATTGCTCTTATTTTGCAAATTATCTTCTTAAGAAAATTTGGACTTTTTTCAGCTTTTACTAATTGTTTATTTCCATTATATCTATTATTTATTCTTTCCGTTACATTGCCTTTTGCATCTTTTTTACTAAAAAGATTTTCAGGATTGTACCTTTCTATTTTTTGCATTTCAATCTTGTGTTCATTTTTTATTTGTTTTTCCATCATTATATTCTTTTCATCTGTTGATAAAATATATTTAGTTAGAATGTTGAAAAGAAGTGCTTTTGTTTCAGGCATCATTTTTTGATTGTTCAATTCTAGGTTTTCATCCATCTCATATGCATATTCTCTGTTTCTATTCTGCTCTATTGCCTTTATTATATCTTTTGGAATTTTATTAAAATCTTTTTGTTCTAAATATCCTAATAATATATACGCCTCTGCATAAATATTTTTTTGTTTTACACTTAATTCCATAATTTCCTCCACTTAAAGCTTTTCCTATTATATAAAAAACCGCCGCATCTACTGACACAACGATTTTGACACTTGCATAAATTTCTATTATTTATTTGTAGAGCCAAATCCACCTTTTCTAACTCCTGTTGCATTATCATTGTCAACAACTAAATATTTTGTAAATACAACTTGACCAATTACATCACCTTTTTTTACCTCTATATCATGATCACTGCAATTAAAATATGCAAAGTAAAAATGCCCATCATTGTCTTCATTTCCATAATAGTCGCTATCAATTAAACCCACACTATTTGCCATTAAAAATCCCTTCTTTGGACCACTACTTCTATTTAGTAAAAAGTAGCATTCGTCTGGCTCACAATATGCCTTTAATCCTGTAGGAATAAGTGTTGGTTTTATCCCTGGTGTAAATTTAGGAATAATAATATCCTCTGCTGCTTCTACATCGTACCCAGCAGAATGAGCAGTTTTTCTAATTGGTAAATTTATTCCCTTATCTTCCCATCCTTTTGCAACTTCAAATCCTCTATTTTTTTCCATTTTTATCATCCTTTCTAGCTCTTATGTATTTTACATGGCAATTATATTACCCACTAAGTTTTTTTTCAACAAATTTTCAACTTTTTTTTACTTTATACATACTTTATAATAGGGTGATTCTATGAAAACATTAAATACTGTAAAACTAAATAATTCTGTATGTATTTGCTCTATTGATTGTTCTGAGAAGCTGCAACGAAGATTCCTAGATTTAGGAATTATACCTGGAACCACAATTACCCCAATTTTTTCTAGCATTTTTAATGATCCAGTTGCTTATCAAGTTCGCGATAGTGTAATTGCTATACGCTCAGAAGATGCTAAAAAAATTTATATTAAGAAAGAAAAAGCATAGAAATCAAAGAATGATTTTCTATACGTATATGGTACCCAAAATTCTTTTGTATAGATATTCCTATAAACCATATAAGAGCTAGTATACATTAAATATTTTATTCAAGAATAGTTTCACAGATTTTTCCCCCAGTTAATACAATATATTATTGAGGTGATTGTATGGGATTAACTTCTAGCTCAACTGGAAATTTTTTAAAGAAGGAAAACAAAAAAAATAAGGAGAATTTTGACTTTGTTGTAGGTCTTGCAGGTAATCCAAACGTTGGAAAATCTACAATTTTTAATTGCTTAACCGGAATGCATCAACATACTGGAAACTGGCCTGGTAAGACTGTTTCTAATGCCTCCGGTTATTTTAAGTATAAACATAAAAATTTTAAAATTTTTGATATTCCTGGTACATATTCTCTTATGTCTAATTCTGAAGAAGAAGAAATTGCAAGGGATTTTATATGCAATCAAAATCCAGATGTAACAATAGTTGTAGTCGACTCAACATGCTTAGAAAGAAGTTTAAATCTTGTATACCAAATAATGGAAATAACAAAAAACATTATAGTTTGCGTAAATCTTTTAGATGAAGCCGAAAAAAAAGGTATACAAATTGATTTAGACAAATTAGGTATAATGCTGGGAGTACCTGTTGTTGGAACTATTGCTAATAAGAAAAAAACTCTTTTAAAATTGCAAGAAACAGCTTATTTAGTATGTTCAAAACAAATAAATACTAATCCAAAAGTTGTAAAATACTCTTCAGACATTGAAGAATATAAAAAAAATAATATGATAAAACAATACAATAATAGCGTTGTATCTGAAATC
Source organism: Clostridia bacterium (assembly GCA_017939755.1). GTDB lineage: Bacteria > Bacillota > Clostridia > TANB77 > CAG-508 > CAG-492. Next base: position 7,433 of record JAGBAJ010000003.1, read on the forward strand.
TTCTCACAGTGCTCTATTGTAAGCAATTCAGTAATATCTTATAAATCAAACACCACTCCGCCAAAATCAAGAAAAATAGATAAAATATTAACATCAAAAAAGTTTGGAATTCCAATAATGCTAATATTTTTTGCCCTAATTTTATGGATTACTATAATTGGAGCAAACTATCCATCGCAATGGCTTTCTGCACTATTTGGATACATTCAAGAAAAACTAATTATAGGTTTAGAAGCAATACATACCCCTTCGTACATAATTAACCCTTTGATATTTGGAGTGTATCAAACAACTACGTGGGTAATTAGTGTTATGCTCCCTCCAATGGCTATTTTCTTTCCTATTTTTACACTCCTTGAAGATTTTGGTTTTCTTCCAAGGATTGCTTTTAACTTAGATAAATGCTTTAAAAAGTGTTGTACTTGTGGAAAGCAAGCCCTAACAATGTGTATGGGGTTTGGGTGTAATGCTGCTGGTGTTGTTGGGTGTAGAATTATAGATTCAAAAAGAGAAAAGATTATTGCAATGCTAACTAATAGTTTTGTACCATGTAATGGAAGATTTCCATTTTTAATTACACTATCAATGATTTTTATTGGTTCATATTTTAGTGGGATTTTTTCCTCAATTGCAGCTACAATAACTGTTTTATTAATTGTAATTTTAGGAATAATTTTTACATTTATAATATCAAATATACTTTCAAAAACATTATTAAAAGGAGAATCTACTAATTTTGTTTTAGAGCTACCACCCTATAGAAAACCTCAAATACGAAAAATAATTGTACGTTCAATTTTCGATAGAACCTTATTTGTTCTTGTAAGATCTATTATCGTGGCGGCTCCAGCAGGGCTTTTAATATGGTTATTTGCAAATATTCAAATTGGCGACCTCACAATTTTAGGTTATATGGCGGCTGCTCTTAATCCATTTGCAAATCTTATGGGCCTTGATGGGTATATTCTTGCAGCATTTTTATTAGGATTGCCTGCAAACGAAATTGTTCTTCCACTAATATTAATGTCATATTTGGGCAGTGGAAATCTTGTTTCAATTGAAGATATACATTCAATTGGTGAAATTTTAAAGGCTAATGGTTGGACTATAATTACAGCCATCAACTCTATGATTTTTTGCTTACTTCATTTTCCATGTAGTACTACACTATTAAGTATCAAAAAAGAAAGTGGAAGCCTTAAATGGGCATTACTTGGATTTGCAATTCCAACTGCCTGTGGAATTGTCTTTTGCATTTGCACTAATTTTATTTATAATTTAATTATTTAAATTTTAAATAAATTTTCTTTATGAATTTATATGTTATATAATAAATTTGGCTCTATAATAAATGTTGGTGTAACAAAACTCCAAGATTTATTATAGAGCCTATTTTTTTAATCTAATACCTTCTATCTTTTTTTTCATAACGCCTTATGCTTTTTAAGTAACTATAACTATTATTTTTCTAATAAATTTTGAAATTTATTGCTAAAGTCTGAATTATATTTTTTTAAGTTAATTGGTTTTAAGTTCTTATCTGTAAAACAATGTTTTGTTTCTCCTACAAGAATTGTTTTTCCAGTTTTCTTATCTGTTATATCATATCCAATTGTCATTCTTACTCCTGAATACTCTTTTACCCATAATTTTATTTTTATTGTATCTTCAAATGTGACATGATATTTGTATGAGCAATTTACTCCTAGAACCGGAATTGTTACGTTATTTTCTTCTAAAAGTGCAAATGGCATTTGTATGCTTTCTAGCCAGGAGCATCTTGCTTCTTCCATAAATCTAATATAGTTTGAATGATGTACTACTCCCATTCTATCTGTTTCATAATAATTAATTTTTCTTTCAAAAATAAACTCCATAAAAAATTTCATTCCTTCCTTATTTTGTACAAATAGCTATAAAATATTTTTTTCTTAACCTTATCTGTATGTTTTTGTTATAGCATTCATTGTTTTTTTTAATGTAGTTTTATTAACTATTCAATGAATAAAAATATTATTATAATGGATCATTAACATCAAACCAAATTGGATCTTTTTCTAATAATTCTAACTGATTTTTATTTAAATATTTCTTATGTACTATCACTTCCATAACAAAATCACTAAAGAAATTATCATTCATAATATAAAAACCATTTTTGTGAACTTTATCTCCATAACTATCTTCAACCTTCCAACGTTCTGGTTTGTTATCCTTTATATTTACACCTGTAAATACCATAGCATGTTGTAATACTATATCAGATAAATTAAGTGATTCTTCTTTTGTTAGTGGCTCTATTCCTAAAACAGATTTATAGTCATATAAATTACTATCCAAAATTCCTCTTTCTTTATCACGCATTTTTTTAACTTCAGAAGCGAACCATACAGGAGTTCCATCACGCAATTGTTTAATAGCTAGTTCTTTTAAATCTTCTATCGGTACATTTATAAAGTTAACATATGATTTATCTATTACATTTTGCAAATATTTTTTTCTATATCGATTATTTAAGGGCTTATTATACATTGGAACATGACAAACAGCTACAAAATCATCTAAATTAATATTTAAGAATCTGTTTTTGAATTCGATAGGTGTTAAATTATCAATTCTTATATAATTATTTTCTTTATCTTTATATTCAAAATTAAATTGAGTAGGAGGTTCACCTAAAACTTTACAAAGAATAACGTAGTTTTCTTGAAGCATCTTTGTCTTTTCTTTTCTAATGTTATCAACTGAAATATTTTTTTGTTTCATTTCTATTAATTTAATTACATCTTTTTTTACCTTTTCAGTAAAAATCATCGTTAAGATAGTAGAATCTTTACTATTAATAGTTTCAGGCATTTCTATACTAGGAACTATACCATATTTATTTACTATTGCAACAAACCATTCAAACCATCCACCTTCATCAACACAATTTGTGAGTATATTTTCTTTATTGAGAAAGTCATAGTTAACATTATCTAAGCTAATTATATTTTCATAAGTATTGTTAGATTTTTCAAGTTTATCAAAGAAAATAATATAGTTAATTGATAAATCTAATTCTTTAGGATTTATATTTAAATTATTAGAAATATCATTTTTTATCATATTAATTCCTGCATAACACCAACATCTTGCACTTCCAGTTTGGTCATATATTCTATAAGTAGGTATTTCTATATTAAATACATTTTTGGCTTTTTTAACTACATCCTCATTTAAACAAACTGATTGAATTCCATTATGAGTTATAGCATTTTCGATTATTTTATTCGTAGGATTTTTATCATACATATTTTTAAAGTTATTAATTTGCTCCAAGGATATATGCTTCATTTTATATTTCTCCTTTTACTAAAATTATTGATATTAAAATCAATGTGAAGTTACTATTCTGTTTAGCTTTTTTAATTATAACATTTCAATATTTCTTATTCCATGCTCTCTGTAATAATCTCTTCTACAACATTTATGTCTTTTATCGCAATTTGAGCAAAATCTATAGTAAAAATAAATCTTCCAATTTTTAAGTTCAGCTCTTCAGCTAAATATTTTTGTAATGAAACAAACTCTTGAATATTCATTAATAATTTATCATATACATTACAAGCTCTCGCATGTAACTGAAAATACAATTCCCCGTTCTGATTCATTACTATTATGCTAAGCATGCATGGTTTTATATCACCTTGTTGATCGACATCTTTTATCCATGTGGTTGCAATGCCAGTTCTATTTCTTCTTATTCTATCTTTTATGTATTCTATTTGTGAATTTGGTTCATCAAATAATCTATGATAATATAGTTTTGTCCACTCATGACAAACTAGCTCTTCACATTCTCCAGATATAATAAATTTATTAATAATATCTATATTTTCTTGAGTAATAGGGAACTTACTATCTTTTCTTTCTAAAATTGGATGCTCTATCTCTATTGCTAAGCTTTCCATTCTGGCAAAGCGATTATCACTTGGAACAAATCCTGTCTTATATAATTCATTAAGTGCTTTTTTCCATACTTTATTTATGCTTTCTTTTTCTTTAATAACAATCATTATCTATTTCTCCTTTATTATTTATAAATTATGAAGTTTTTTTCCAGTGTCCCCAAAAACATCATCTTCTTATAAACTTCTCAAGAAATCCCCTTACAATGCTTTTATTCATCATTAGAGCATATATACATGTAAATAATAAAGATATTGCTTGAAATAATACATTATTTGAATAGTATGCTAAAAATACTATTAGAGTTATTAGTATTGTAAAGCTTAAATCCTTTGAGCGACGTAGTTTTACAAGCTCTTTCATTTTATTTTTTCTGTATATGTATAAAAATACAGAAGATACTAATGTAGAAAATGCTGCTGCATATATTCCAATTGCTTTTATTAAAAAGATATTTATTACTAAATTTATTATTGCGGCAACAAGTGTTGTTGAGCCAATTATTTTAGTATTCTTGTAAGCACTAAAAATTCCCCCATAAAAACTTGCCATATTTGAAAAATACACTGAAAATACAAGAATTGGGATATACAAAAATGCCTCTTGGAATCCTTGTCCTTTTATTAATAATCCAAATATAAATGGTACAACAGCAATTACTCCTACAGTTGCAGAATACACCATATTTCTAAGCGAAGTATATATTTTGTTATAATATTTATTGCTATCGCCTTCGTGAAGTGCCTTGGCTGCTGACTCTTTCCATGCTATTGCAAAATAGTTATAAACAGTATTAATTATTGTTGGGAATTTATTTGAAACAGCATATATACCATTGCTGGATGTTCCCAATGCTGATGTAATAATAATTCTATCTGATAAATTAATTATTGTCCAAGATAAGCTATGTGGTATTAAAGGAATTGAATAGCATAACATTTCTTTCATCATTCGCTTGTTTACTAACTTTATATCTATAAATTTTCTTAAATGTAACCTTACAGCCAAAAATACAACCATTATTAAATTGGCAATTATAACAGATAATAATAAACCATCTACTTTTAAATTTGTGCCTAAAATAAGCACTACATTTAGAACAATTGTTATTACGCTTAATATAAAATTTGATAATGAATATAGTTTTATTTTTCCAAGACCTCTTACCAAAGCATTCATTAATGCCATTAAAACAACAGCTATAACATATGGTACAAATAACTTAGTTGTTTTTATAGAAAAAATAGTTAACACTAAAAATATAATTATACATGCTACACTTAAAGTTGTTAAAATTGTTACTACTGTTTGTGTAATTATGGTTTTTTCTTCTTTTTTGCTCTTTGCATCTATTAGGAACCTAAACATCGATTCTTCTAGTGTTAAAGTTATAAATGGTGTAATAAAGGTAATAATTGTTGTTATTAAATCATAACTTCCAAATTCCTCTGTTGTTAACTTTGCTGTATATAATGACACCAATAAAAAAGACACTATTTGTGTACTAAACTTTCCTAGTGCTATTATAAAAGTATTTTTAATTAATTCTTTTTCTTGTCTCATATGATTTGCAGCAAAAATATGCTACATATCTCCTTTCCTCATATTATTTAGTCTTTTGAAATTCTATCATAACGATATATAAAATACAACATTAAAATCTATTAAAAAAATAATTATTTTATTGTAAATTAATTTTTTATATGTAATAATATATGATGTAAAAAAAATTAAAGGGAGGTTTTTTTATGAAAAAAGCAATTATTATAATTATTGCACTTTTAGTAGTTGCTGGTGGAGTATTCGCAGGTTTATTCTTCTTTACAGACATATTCGATTTTATGAAACCAGCTAACGAAAACTTTTCTATTCAAGCAAAAAAATTGTTTGGCGGAAAAACAGCAAAACAGGAGGTTAGCTACCAAGATTATTTAGCTAGCATAGAGCCATTAAAGGGACAAAACAAATCATATACTTCAAATACAGAATTATCAATGAATGTTTCTTTACCAAGCTCTGTTTTAGATTATTCATCACAAAGAATGATCAACAATACAAACATCAAATTGGCACAAAGCTATGATGTAGACTCAAAAGCACAAGCTATCGATATGGGAATTACTTATGATGATTCTGACATAATCAATCTACAAGCTATCGTTGATGGCAAAAAAATAGGAATAAAATCAGATGATTTCTATGGTAAAACATTAGTGTTTGATATGGATAAATTTGTAAGCTTCTGCAAATCAAATAATATAGAGGTTGATGAGAATCAAGTAAAAACAGCTCTTAATTCTTATGAAAAAGCTCTTAATAATAGCAGCAAGACTAACCAATTAATATATGATTTATTCTATTTAACAGAAGATGAATATAATGCTATAAATAAAAATTATGGTGATTTATTAACATCTTTAGTAGATCAAGACAAATATTCATCTAAAAAGGGACAAAAAGTCTCAGTTAATGGAGAAGAAGTAAAAACTACTGCATACACATTAACTTTATCTGGAAAAGATATATATAATTACATTCACAAATTAGCAGAAAGAGCTAAAGATGATGGAAATATAAAAAGCATAATCATTAATAAATATAATTTACTAGTTAAGTTTATGAAAGAAAGCGTTGATGAAGACGAATTAGAAAATATGACAATACCAGATTTAAAGACATCTGATATTGAAAAAGCTATGGACTCATTAATTAAAGCATTAGAGCAAAGCGAAGAATCATTCTCTTCATTTAAATATTCACTAAGATTTACAATATATGCTAATAAAAACCAAGATCCAGTAAGATTTGATATAGCTTTAGCTAAAGGAAGTGACGATGAAGGAACAGTATTCTTTACCGAAGAAGTTGGAGAAGGAAAAAATACATATACAATTAATGTAAAAGATTTATTAAAGAAATTAGATTCTTCAAGTAGCTCTTCTAAAGATGATGATGAAAACGAGGATGAAGACGAAGATGAAGATTACTCAAGTTCTCTTTCAAGCTCATCAAGTAGTTCACTTTCATCAGTAGCTGATGCACTAGACAAAATTGTAATTGTTGATAAGTATGAGTCTTCTGATAATTCAAAGAAAGGTACTATAACAGTATCTATTAAAGCTTCTGATGAAACTCAAGATGTATTGTCAGTTGAATATGAAAAAGTAAATTCAAAATCAGAAATAAAAAATAAAATGAAGATTACTTCTCCATTAATGTCTACAGTATCATTAGACATTGATCTTGAAGCTACAGGATTAGAGTCTGACAAACAAGACATGGTATGCAATATTTCTGCAAAAGTTCCAGTAGGATATTCTTCATATGAATTTGGATTAAAAGCAAAATCTTCAATTGAATATGGAAAAACTGATATTCCAAGCTTAACAGACTCAAATTCATTTGACGTATTCTCTAAGAAAGCTGAAGAGCTTCAACCAGTAATTGATGAGATATTTACTAATGCTTCTAATAAGTTACCATCAAAATTATCAAAGTTCGGTGTTACAGTTACTAAGGATCAAATTTTAGCTTTAAAACCAACTGTAAAAGCACCAGCAGCACCAGCAACTCCAGCAGAGGGAACAACACCAGATGCAGGAACAGAGCAACCAGCTGCTTAATTTACAATTAATAAAATATAACGAATAAAGAGGACAATATAATGTCCCCTTTATTTTTTATGTTTTATTCCACAATAAATTTATTTGTTCAATATATAAACTACATTTTTTGTGAGTTTTGGATATAATTCCATGAATCTTTACACATATCTTCAAGATTTTTTTCTGCTACCCAACCAAGTTCCTCTTTGGCTTTTTTTGGATCAGCATAACATGATGCTATATCTCCAGCTCTACGAGGTGCTATTTTATACTTAACCTCTTTTCCTGTTGAAGATTCAAATGCCTTTACCATATCTAAAACGCTATATCCAGTTCCTGTTCCTAAATTATAGATATATAAACCTTTATTTTCTTTATCTAATTTTTCTAGTGCTTTAACATGTCCTTTTGCAAGATCAACAACGTGTATATAATCTCTTACACCTGTTCCATCTGGTGTGTTATAGTCGTTTCCAAAAACAGATAGCTCTGGTAGAATCCCAGCAGCAACTCTTACAATATATGGCATTAAGTTATTTGGAATACCTTGAGGCTCTTCCCCTATTAATCCACTTGAATGAGCACCAACAGGGTTAAAATATCTTAAAATACATATATCCATGCTATTATCTGATGCATAAACATCTTTTAATATTTGCTCAATGAATAATTTAGTTGTTCCGTATGGATTTGTTGTTCCTCCAATTTCACATTCCTCTGTTATTGGAATAACTTTTGGATCTCCATATACTGTTGCTGATGAACTAAATATGAACTTCTTACATCCAAATTTTTTCATAACCTTTAGTATTGCAACACAGCCTCCTATATTATTTTGATAATACATAATTGGCTCTTTTACAGACTCTCCTACAGCTTTATATCCTGCAAAATTCATTACTGCTTCTATTTTGTTTTCTGAGAATACTTTTTCAAGTTCCTTTTCATTTGCGTAATCCATTTCATAAAATTTAAAATCTTTTCCTGTTATTTTTCTTATTTTATCTAAAACCTCTGGCTTGCTATTTGCAAAGTTATCAATTATAACTATATCTCTTCCAGAGTTTAATAGCTCTACTGCTGTGTGGCTTCCTATATAGCCAGCACCACCTGGTAATAAAATTGCCATAATAATTCCTCCTTACATATGTGTTTGTTTATAATATATCATAAAAATAAAAAAACACAATATTTTTTCTAAATTTCATTTATACTATAAACATATTTTAAATAAGAATTAAACCTCAAAATATCTACTTTATTTTGCTGATTTTCGTGTTTTTATAACCCTTCGCGAGTTTGACTTTGTAGAATTTTGTCATACGAAACCTATTGAAATTTTTATATTCTAATTATATAATGCAACTTAATAGGAATTTGATTTTTTAATTTTTTTCAAAACTAATTAAAGACTTATATATTTTTATGTAGCTCTTATAATTTGTTATAATCATTGTAGTTTAAAGCCAATAAAATTTTATTATATATTAAGATTTGAGTTATAATTTAAAATCTGTGCAAATCCGCACAAAATTTTCGAAACAATTGAATTACATTTAAATAAATGCTAGAATGGAGGTGTTAAATGAGCCGTTTAAAACCTACAAATGACTTTTTATTCAAAAAGCTTTTTGGAGAATCAAAAAACGAAAACTTACTAAGAGATTTACTTGAATCTATCTTAACAGACATAAAAATTGAAAAAATTGAAATCAATAAAGATGTATCATTAGAGCGAAAAATGCTTACTGATAAATTAGGTATATTAGACATAGTTGCAACACTAAACGACAAAACAAAGGTAAACATAGAAATGCAAGTGCAAGACTACCTAAATACGATTGAAAGATCACTTTTTTATGGTACAGGAGTATATCATGAAAGCCTAAAAGCTGGAGAAAATTACATAGATATACCCAAATCAATTTCAATTTGGATTACAAATTATAATGTATTTGAAGATGGACCTTTTCATGAAAGAGCACATCTAAGGCGTGATTATGAAAACAGTCTACTTACAGATAGTTTAGAACTTCATTACATACAACTACCAAAATTTAAAGAAAAGTGCAAAAGAATTTCAAGTAAATTAGAAGAATGGCTTACATTTATCATAAATGAGAATATGGAGGCTATAAAAATGAGTGAAAACGAAAACATAAAAAAAGCTGAAGAAGAATTTGAATACTTAACAGGAGATGAAGAAACAAAAAGATTAGCTTATTTAAGAGAAAAAGCTATTAGAGATGAGGCTGCCGCTATTGCTGGTGCATTAAAAAGAGGCAGAGCTGAAGGCAAAACAGGAACTAAATTAGAAATTGCCAAAAATATGCTTGCTGAAAAAATTGATATAGAAACCATAATCAAGGTTACTGGTTTAACAAGAGAAGAAATCGAAAAATTATAATCTATTAATCAAATTCCTATAAAAAAATATATTTTTAGTAGATGAGGTTCTATAATAAATGTTTTGGCGGATAAGTTTGAAAGAGCTTATCCTCCACCGCTCTTGACAAAGAGCCATAAATAAAAACACCCTATTTATCGCATGGTAATTAGGATGTTTTCATATCTTTATCTTAATTTTGCTCATTCTCTTTTTTCTTTTCTGCCTGCTCTTCAGCATCATTTTTCATGACGTAATAATTGTCTCCTATAATATATTTGTTATAAAAATGTGATTTTTTTCTAAATTCAGTATCAAGATATTTTACTCCTAGCTTTTCTGATAATGTTGGCTCATTAGAGAATAAGTTTGTGCCTAGTCCTATTCTATTTCCTTCAATATCAGCTCCCAAACTTGCTAATATTGTTGGATAGATATCTAATTCTGTAAATTGTCTATTTTTTGAATTTTCAGTTTCTACAGCTGAGTTTATAAATACATTATATATAGTTCTTTTATACGAATTATCGTCAATTCTGTCTTCATAAAATGCTGTTTGCATACCTAAATGATCTCCTAGAACAACAATAGTAGTATCTTCATAGAAGTCCTGACTTTTAACCCATTCTATAAATTCATTAATACATTTAGAAGAATAGGCATGTACATTTTCGTATTGAGTAGGGTAATCTTGCGGTGCATTTTCACTTAAATATCCGTCAGTAAAATGAGTATCTGCGGTAAGCATTATATAATTAAATGGTTTATCTTCTTTAGCTAAATTTATTATTTCGTCTTTCGACCATCTAAATAAATCCTCATCGTCAAAGCCCCACCATACTTTATCTTCTTCTTTCATATATCCATTTTTCACAGCATAATTAACATCAAAAATCTTATAATCTCCATTAGATGTAAAGTATTGTGTTCTTCCTCCAAAGTTTCCATCTGACCCCATCATCATTTCAAGATTGTAACCATTGTCTTTAAGTACATCTCCTAATGTATACACATTTTCCATATAATTACCATCACCTACGTATATATTAGTATCTGTGTTATTATATAGTGATGGTATTAGTAATGGTATACCTGCCGTCTGTGAAATTAATCCAGCTGCTGTAAATGTAGATCCTATATTATTTTGCGCTCCGCCAATTTTATCATTATGTGAAAAGTTTATATTTTCAAGTGCTAAATTTTCTAGCTCTGGTGCGATGGAGTAATTCCATGTTCCGCCATTTTCTTTTGAAAAAATTGAATTTTCCATACTTTCTGCGAATATTAAAATTAAATTTCTCTTATTTTCAGGGAACCTTATTTCAATAGAGTCACCTGCAACATAATATTCATCAAAAATTTTTGTATCTTGCATTTTGCTGGCTAAATACGTAAATACACCAAATGACTTTAAGAAGAATATAATAGATGCTAATAATATACATATCATTGGAAGTATTTTATGGTTATGTATAATCTTAATTGGATATAATTGAATTTTCTTTCTTAAATCTTTCCAACTAATATACATCACAATTTTTCTTTTAACATCTGTGCATAATAAAATGAAAAATATTAGTGCAATAAGTATTGCTGACTTATAACATTGATTTATAATTGTACTTATTACGGAGTTTGATGTTCCCTGTAGTCCTGATTGTATATAGAATAATATTTCATCTAGCTCTAATCCTGCAAAATTTTTTGAATAATAATTGCCAGCTACAATTAATGTTGCACATATTATAGAAAATAATACCAACAGAATCCTTTTTACTATTATAACTTTTCTACTTTTATTAATTTTCTTTTGTACCTCTTTCTTTTTTGCCTTTGTTTTCATTTTCTTCCATCCTCACTTCAACGTTTAAATACTTTATATATTGCTTTTCTGTTTGTGCCATTAACAATGTAATCATAATAGACAATATTAAATATTTTATTGTAAACATATATGTAAATTCAATATATGGTTGTTCAAATATATACACCGTTATAATATATGAAAATAAGTTTACTAGCATAACATGCATAAGATAATATCTTATTCCTTTATATAATTCAGTTTGTTCGTTTATGTATAATGCTATAATACTCGGTATAAATAAACATATAATTTGATTAATCATTTTGTTACCTCATTTCTTCATAAAAAAATATATTACAATCTACTCCACCATCAATTCCATTAATAGTTCCACAATCTGTATATTGCCACATTACATATTGGCCTTTATAACTTGATGGTTTAGCAAGTGGGTTTTCTTGTGTAGCCCCAGTATAATTTGCTAGCCAAATCTTATATTGTGAAAGCTGGTTCATGTCTAAATAATTATTTAGCCAATATGGACTAGCATATATTAGTGTTTTATACCCAGCTTTTTCGATTGTGCTACAGAATCCTTTTGTTGCATCAGTTCTATCTTGAACCGAAATATTATCAGCTCTACCTGTATTAGTAGGAGATGATGATTGCTCTGTATCAAATGCTACTGGATATGTAATATCAAATTTTTTTATTAAATTGATTGTATATTCGGCCTCCTTAACCCCCTCATCATAATTTCTAGCTTGACTAAAAAAATATACACCAACGTCTAATCCTGCTGCTCTTGCACCTTTGACGTTTTGTTCAAACATTGTATCTTCATTCAATGATCCACTTTCTCCATATCCTCTGAAACCAGCTCTAATCATTGCATAATCTATACCATCTTTCTTTACTTTATTCCAATCAATCACTCCCTGATATCTAGATACATCTATTCCAACTTTTATTTCTGGGTGTTGTTTTTTGAATTCTTCACTTCTTCCTGTATTATTTTGAATTGTCTCAGTTGTCTTAACTAATTTAAATTTCTGGTTATTCCCATAATTTCTTGACCACATCAAGACATTTGTTCCATCTGCCACTTTAGAATGATCAAGATCAATACATAAATTACTACTTTTTGAAATTATATAATAATACCCATTTCCAGCAGATCTAAGCATCCACTTTTGATTATCTTTTCCTGAATAACCATATTGAATTAAGTTTGCTCCCTCTTTCTTTGAATCCCCCTCAACATCAAAATACAATTTAGAATTTATGTTCTCAATTGTGTAATATCCATTTCCAACATTTTTAAATCTATATTTTTGATTGTTTCCGTTATTATTTCTCCACAATTCAATATTTGCACATTCTTTCTTTGATGCCCCTGTTACATCTAGAATATACTCTTCGTTTAAGGCTGACTTTATTTGATAAATTCCATCTTCTATTAACTCATTCTTTTCCACTGGTGTAGTAGTTACTGGTACTATCTTAAACTTTTGATTTTTTCCATTGTTAGCTCCCCACATAACTACATCAGTTCCATCTCTCATTTTTCCTTCAACAACATCTATTAATAGCCCATTACATTTTGATACAATATTGAAATAACCATCTGGTGTTTCCTTTAATATCCATTTTTGATTAGTTCCACCATTATACGAGTATTGTTTTAAACTTGTTCCCTCTTTATTTGATAATCCTGGAACATCCAAACTTCTATTTGAATGTTTTGCAATTATTGTATATTCTCCATTACCCACATTTTTTATATAAAACTTCTGATTATTTCCGCCATTATTACTCCATATTTCTACATTTGCTAAATCTGCTTTTGAAGCTTCTGTTATATCTAATACAAACCTGTCATTAACAGCTGATTTTATAACATATTCTCCATCTGTTATTGTGGCAGCCTTTGACTCTTGCTTAATTGCACATAACAAGATAAAAAACATAATTACACTAAAAAAAGTAATAGTCTTTTTTATTCTCATATTTCACTTCCTCCAATTCTATGTCTTATTCTAACATATATAATTATGAAAATAAATATATATTTTATTGAAATTATTGAAAAAAAAGGAGAAAATAGAATACTATTTCCCCACTTAAAATTATTTTATATTTATCTTCTTTTCAATTACATACTGTGGTCTTTGCTTACTTTCATCATATATTCTTCCAATATATTCTGACATTATCCATAATGACAATAACTGTACTCCAGCAAAAAATGTAATTGCTACCATAATAGACGTCCACCCACTTACTAAATTATTAAAATTAAATATAAATGCAATTAGTGAATATAATAAGACAAGTAGCGAGATTAATATTGATACAATGCCTAAAACTCCGACTAATTTTAATGGTTTAGTTGAGAACCCAATTATTCCATCAGAGGCGAGTTTTAACATTTTCTTTAATGGGTATTTTGTTTTTCCAGCAAAACGTTCTTTTCTTTCATATTCAAAGGCATACTGCTTGTATCCGAGCCATCCCCATAATCCTCTTAAAAACTTATTGTGCTCTGGTAAATTATTCATTTGGTCTACTATTTTTCTATCTACCAATCTGAAATCTCCTGTATCTTTTGGTATCTCTACATCAGAAAGAGCATTTAAAGTTTTATAAAACATTTTAGCTGTAAATAGTTTGAATTTTGATTCTCCTTCTCTTGTTTTTCTCTTCCCATATACAACTTCATATCCATCTTCCCAATATTTTAGCATATCAGGAATTAGCTCAGGTGGATCTTGTAAATCAGCATCTATAATAACAATTACATCTCCAGTAACCTCTTGCAATCCAGCAGTCACTGCACATTGATGTCCAAAATTTCTAGCAAAAGAAATAACCTTAACTTTTTTATCTTTTTCAGCAATTAATTCTAATATTGGCAGTGTTCTATCTTTACTTCCATCATTAACGCATATTAACTCATAGTCATAATTCTCTATCTTTGACAAAACCTCTGACATTTTTTCGTAGCACTTTTGAGCAACTTCTTCTTCATAATACATTGGTATTACAACTGATATTTTTTTCATTTTTCTACAATCCTTTCTCATTATATTTAATTTTTAATATATAAAATAATTCATATTAATCATTTTTTTCACATAAACATTTTCTTCTATACATTCGATAATTTATGATAAATTCAATTCCTCTAGCTTCAATCATCAACATAATTGGCAAAATATTAAATATATACCTTGATCTATTCTCCCACATCAAAAGGAACAACATAAATCCAAACATTGTAATATAAAATACTATTGTATAGTCATCCTCTTTCTTCCTACATTTAGTAGTAAATATCGCACTTATTACAATAAAAAATAACATACCATGTTGCATGGATTGTGGTATATATTTGTAATACATAGTTTTATCAAAATTTCTAATGATATAACAATGAACTCTAGAGAATCTATGAGGTTCGCGCTCAAGTTTTATTGGAGCATAATATGTGCCATCACCCCATGTAAAAACTAACTTTTTATTAATATGTCGTATAAAAGATTGCATATTGTATTCATTTAATCTTTCTTTGATTAATTTTATATCTGCGTTCTTTTTTTCATCATAGAATTTATAGCTATCTGTGTAATTATAATCATCTATATTAAAATTTCCCTCTTCCTTTAATCCCATCATAATCCAATGATATACTGGAGTTCTAGTGCTCTCTTCTTCGTTTGTTATAAACCTGTTTGTTAAATATTTATAAACTCCTAGACAAAGTAGAAAAACACATATAGCTACCAGAAATTTTTTTACAAATGTTATAGCATTTCTTTGTAAAATCGTATATATTACAAAAGCTATAATTAAAAATATAGATGTAAGTTTTATTTCAAAACCAATAAAACTTACCACACCTAATAAAACATTCATAACATATCTCTTAGGTTTACCCTTACTTTGATTTATTTTAATAATAAAATATAACATCAACATTATAAAAAACATTGAAAACGTGTCAGAATAGAAAATTGGTGCATACAAATAAAATGGTGTAGTCATCATAGCTATTAGTAGCACTATTGTAGCTATATTATCCCCATAAATGCTTTTAGTGCTCTTGTACATCAATACAATAGCTAAAAAAATGATAATTGAATTGCATATTACAGCAACTAGTATCAAATCCTTTACTCCAATACATGATACAATCTTAATGATTACAACAAATATTGATGTAATCATTATATTGTTTGGATATCTTCTTAAGTAATCAATATTTGAATAATCTCCATTAGCAATTCGTTCAGCTGTAGAAAAATAATTTCCCAAATCCCATGTATAAGTACTACTTTCTTCAGCTTTTAAATCAACTCTAAAATATATAGAACATATTATAGTCATACAAAAAATAAAAAATAGAATCAAGCCTTTTATGATTTTATTTTTTTGTATTTTGGGTACTAGAAATTTCGAAACTGCTAGTATAACAGCTACATATATTGCAGCACATATAACCTGGAGAAACTTATTATATTTATATACAATTTCAAAGTAATTAACTATATTATTAATGCATATCCATGAAAAACATAAACAAAAAACTATTATAAATATAGTGACAATTCTATCTTTTATCTTTTCTATTATCAATTCTGCATCCTCTTCTTTATTTCATTAATTCTAATTTTATTACTGGCAATTTTTTTCTTAAAGTATACAACCTACATGATTAATTGTAAATCTTTTTTATAAAATATTATAATCATTATTTTCAACATACTCATCTTCTTTTTCTATATTTTTACACCTATTGGTCCAAAAATCTGTAAAAAACATAATACCATCAACTTGAGCAATAAGCATTACTGGTAAAGCAGTGAGTATATATCTTGATCTATTCTCCCATATAAGAAGGAATAACATGAATCCATATATAGTAATTAATAAAACTACGTTGGTATTCTTTTTATATGATTTATTTATAACAATCCCCATTGAACTAACAATTAGAAATACGATCATACCACCTTGCATTGCCTGTGGTATATTTTTAAAATACTTTGTCTTAGATCCATCACGAAGTACATACTCATGCAATCTATTTGGCCTATGGGGTTGCCTTCCTAACTTTGTAGGAGCATAATAAGTACCATCTCCCCATGTAAAAACCATTTTTTTATTTAAATGCTGTATAAATGTACTCTTGTTATATTGGCTAAATCTCTCTTTTATCAGCTTAATATCGGCATCTTTTTTCTGGTCATATGTTTTATATCCCATAGTATATATATAATCTTCTCCATTAAAGTTTCCATCACCCTTTAGTCCCATTAATATCCAATGCTCCACAGGAACCCTACTTTGATTCGCATCCTTAATTATATATCTATTTACTAAATTGTTATATAACAACATACACCCACAAAATACTAATACAGCTATACAGAACCTTCTTATTATAGATTTTATATTACATTGTAATATTGCATAAATTACAAAAGCAATCATTATAAATATTGTAGTCAACTTTACTTTCATACCAATAAAGGCTATTATTCCTAATGCAATATTATGAACTATGCAACTAGCTTTGCCTTGATTTCTACTAACTTTTAAAATAAAAAACAACATAAGCATCACAAATAGCATCGACATAGTGTCAGTGTAGAAAATTGGTGCATACATATATATTGGGGTGCAAAATAGAGTTATAATCAAAAGAATCATACTCCCCTGATCTCCATATATCATCTTTGCGTTTATATACATAAATAATACAGCCAACCATATAATAATAGCATTAAACATTGTCATCAACAAAATTAAGTCACTTACACCACATAAAGTACCTAATTTCATCACTACTGCAAAAATTAACGTAATCATTATATTATTTGGAAACGCTCTTAAATAATTATAATCTGATGAATCTCCTTTTGAAATTCGTTCAGCATTTGAAAATACATTTCCCATATCCCATGTATATTCATTACTATTATTCCACTTTATTTCTACTCTAAATTGTAAAGCACTATATATTGTTATGCCAAGAATTAATATCAATATAAGTCCCCTAACTAATTTGTACTTTTTAATTTTAGGAACTAAGAACTTGCATATCAGAAAAGCGATACAGATATAGGTAATTATACCTATTACTAATTCAATTTTCTTAAACTCATATATGATTCGATAATAATGAATTATATTATTTATGCTAATCCAAAAAAAGGTTATTGCAAACATAATCAGAAAAATTGTTATCGCTTTATTCCTTACTTTTTTTATCACTATTATTTTTCACCTCATCCTTTTGACCTAAGTTAATTGCATCTGAAATGCTATTGATTCCATTAGCCGCTAAAATTATAAATATTGGTATCATAAAATATATATATCTTGATCTTGCTTCCCAAAGCAATAAAAATACTGCAATTCCAACTACAGAAATACCTAAAATTCTTATATTCTGATTCATATTTTTTCTTATAACATCTATAATAAAACCTAACAAAATCACTGCGAATATAGCAGTATTAAATAATTCTAAGTACTCTTTGAAATTTTTAGAATCCTTTCCCAATACATATCTATATGGTCCACTAGTCTTATTTAAAGTATCCCATCCTATCAGACTAAGTGAATAATAGGTACCATCGGACCATACATACCTTAATTTTTTATATAAAAATTCTACATATCCATTAATACCAAAATCTTTCAATCTTTCCTTAATCTTTGCAATGTTTGCTTCCTTTTTCTCCTGATAATTACCACTTGTCGCTGTATAATCTGAGTCCTTTTGACAATATCCTCCATATCCAATTGAATCTCCGCCATCAGAAATAGGCTTTGATAATCCCATCATAATCCAATGTGTTGTTGGATACTCTAAATTATTCTTTCTATTTTCCTTTAAAAAATAATTCTCTGTTACTTTATTAAAACCAACCATTAATACAATAAAAGTAATAGTTATTGCCATAACCTTTTTAAAGCTCTTTCTGTTACAAAATATCATATCTATACATATAGCAACTAAAACTATTGCCGCAACAGCTTTAACAATAAAACCAATCGTTGCTGCTATAACTGCAAGAAATAGCATAATATCTGTCTTTATATCATCTTTAATACATGAACTTTTTTCCCATGATTCCTTCGTTAGAATCCAAAAAAACAATGTCATAACTGGAAATACAGCAGATAAAGTATCTGTGTATACAATTGGTGTATACAAATATAATGGTGCAAATAGTATACTTATTATTGATGCATTTATAGCAACCTTTCTTCCTCCAATTTTCCATGAGCATAATATCGTAAATATTACAGCCAAAAAAACGAATGCAATATTTGCAATGTATGCACCGATATAATTTCCTGCTGCCAGCTTTATCGCTAAAGTAACAATTAATACTACTCCAATATTGTTTGGAAAAATCTTAAAATAATATAAATTATCTGTATGATTTTTAGTTGCCATATCCATAGCAGAATCCATAATCCATTTAAAATCCCAATTGAATTCAACTCTAAAATAATATACACTTGCTACCTCTAGCCCTAAAAATATCACCGTTAACAAAGTAATGATTATAATTGATAGTTTCTTACCAATCTTACTTATAACAAATTTATTTATTGTAATAAAACATATCATAGCTATAACTGTCACTATACAAGTTTTAGCTATTGGTATTTTTTCCGACGTGAAAAGGTGATAATAATTTATTATTGCTAGTACACCAATAACAAAAAAATATGCAACTATTTTATAACTTCTTTCAAAAAAACTCCTTATCTTTTTCATATATTTACCTCTTTTATAATTGCTCTGCAAATCCTTTTTGTAATTTATTGAATATAAAATATCCTACACAACATACTATTAAAGAGACTCCAAATATAATTCCCAATCCGACTAAATCAGGTTTCACTTGATTATAAAAAATATCTCTATATCCATTTATTATATATGTCATTGGATTAAACTTTAAAATCCACTTAAAATTTTCAGGAATAGTCTCTGGAGCATAAACAACTGGTGCTGCATAAAATAATAACTGCAATAATACTCCAATAAAATGTTGTACATCACGTAAATATACTGTTACACTTGATATTACAAATGAAATTCCTAAAACCAATAAATATTGTACTAATAATATTATCGGATAAAATAAAATATATTTTGAAATACCTAATCCTCCACATATTACAAATGCCAGTATTATAATTGTTGAAATTATGAAATTTATTGCCTCACTTGTTATAACAGAAATTGGTAAGATTTCTCTTGGGAAAAAAACTTTTTTAACAATATTGCCATTTTCAATAATATTAAATGCTGATCTGTTTATTCCTGTGGCAAAAAAAGTCCATGGTATTAATCCACAGCATAAGAAAATAACATAATTCTCTTGTGTATTCCTTAAAATTAATGGAAACACTATTGCATAGACTGCAATTTGTAGCAAAGGATTTAAAAATGACCATATAACACCTAAACAAGAATTTTTATAACGCCCTCTTATTTCCTTTTTTACACTTGTCTTTAACAATTCTCGATATCTATAGATATCTTTGAACGGATTCTTCATTACCTTCATTCCTTCCTATATTATTTATCTTCATCAAATAAATTTATTGGCTTAATTTTTAATAACTTTAATGGTACATTAATAGCTCTTATACAAATCATCATAGCTAGTTTTAAAACAAGCATAACAACTTTAATAACTGACTTAAATATTATTTTAATATTCTTTAAAATATTATAAATAACTTCTGATTCGTGAAAAATGTGCAATTTTATACATATCTTCTTCAAAATTGCTCTTTTACCTTCTCTTTTTATTTTTTGAGATACTGACTCTTTATTATTACTACCATTAGAATTGCTTTCTTCTTGTTTACAAACATTTACTTTATATATTCTTTCAACTTCTCTATCTATTTGATTATTAGTTTGTTGGACTCCCCATTGATACTGACCTTCAAATGCTATAAGATATTTTGTATTTAACTCTTTACATATGTCTAAACAATTTGATAAACCAATACCATTTTCTATTTTTTGTTTGTTTGGATTTTTTGCAATATATTCTAAGCTTGTTGACATTTTTTCAATCATATGGTTTATCGTAAATCCATTTAATATCCTATCTCTAGATTTTGATTTATAACTATCAATATTCGAAAATACTTTCTCGATTGCTACAACGTAATTATTAATTTCCTCATCTGAGTAATCAAACTTTTCTACATCTTTTTCTTCTTGATAACAAGGTACAATTACACCTACCTCATCATTTATAAGCTCGGCTTGTCCGCCAACTCCAGCTGAAACCACTGGAACCCCCATACTAAGTGACTCGTATGCAGTTAAGGCAAGTCCTTCTTTAATTGAACAATTTAACGTTATATCACTAATTGCATATATTTCTTTTGTATTCGAAACAGCACCTAAAAATTTAACATTCTTTTCTAGTTTATATTTTTTACTTCGTCGCTCTATCTCTCTAAGCATTGGTCCATCTCCTGCGACAACTACCAAAAAGTCACTTCTGTTCTTTTTTAACTTTTTCAAAATTTCCATTAATAATATTGGCCTCTTTTGAAGATCAATCCTTGCAATAAAACCAATTACTTTTTTTCCTTCTGGAATCCTATATTTTTCTCTTAGCTTAACTTTATCTAATTCGCCCGGGTTAAATTTTTTCTCATCCACTCCGATATATATAGTTTCAATTTCTGATTTTTTTCTTCCAAAATGATTAACTAATATATTTTTGCTATTTTCGTTACATACAAATGTCTTGTCTATAACAGATGCAACAAATGCAGAATCTCTAGAAAATCCTCCATTTCTATTATACCATTCCTCCATGTGGATATAATCTACAATTGGAATATTTTGGTGTTTACTTTTAATGTATGGAAGTATACTATAACCAAATGTACTATTAGTATTAAATACCAAATTGATATTGTTTTTTTCAATAATATAGTTTATAAAGGCTAACCAATATTTTCTATCTAAAAAAGTAGTTAAATCATATATTGCTCTTGTATTTTTTACATATTTTTCTCTCCAAGGGTTATAGTTAGGTTCTGTTGAAATAATTGTAACTTCAAATTTATCTTTGTCTAGACCATTTATAAGATCAATATTAAACTTGTCAGCCCCACCAATAACCATCCATGGAATAATCATCAATATTCTAGTCTTATTATTATCTTCGTATTTCGGGGTTATAATTCCATCAACGCATTCTTCTATTATATCCCAGTTGTAATCGCTTTTAGGATACTGAACTGCTGGTTTAGTCTTTTTTATAGATTTCGCTGTTTCATCAATTATTTCTTTTGCTCTTATTTGATTTTTATTCGATGCTGCCAATTCGCTTTCTTTTTTTTCTTTTCGTCTGTACCAAAAACCAAAAAAGTCCATTCTTACAGGATACATTTCTGCTGCAATCATTTTTAACCAAAGATTCCAATCTTCATATATTCCTTTCTCTTTGATTCCAAATCCTCCGACTTTAAGGAAATCAGCTTTTTTTATTAAAGCTGTTACAACTATATTATTCTCCTTCTTTTCACGCTCTGGGTCAAATCTTGTTGTTGCCAATGCATTTAATTCTCCAAAATGTATTACATCAGTAAAAGCCCAACTTGCACCTTTATTTGTTTCAAGAGTCCAATATGCACATTCCAAGTATGTATCATCTATTATATCGTCATCATCTATAAACATTACGTATTTACTTTCTTTACAGCAGTGTTCTACTCCAAAATCCCTTGTATGTGCTTGTCCAGAGTTCTCCTTGTGTAATATTTTTATTCTAGAATCCATACAGCCTATTTTTTCTAAATATTTAAGACTCTCCTCATCTGTTGATCCATCATCAACAATTAACCACTCAAAAAATGGAAAGGTTTGATTTATTATGCATTTAGCTGTATCATCTAGGTATTTTTTTGCATTATAAAAAGGTGTTATTATAGAAATAATAGTTTTCATTTCAATTAATTTGTCAGATTTTGTAATGGCCTTTTCAGTTATATCTGTATAATCAAATTTCATCTTACGTCCTCCTATTACTTTGTTTCTTCAATATATTGTGCAATTATCTCCTTTGGCTTTCCATCCATTTTTATTAGACCATCATGTAGCCATATAGCTCTGTCACACAATTTGCTTACTGTCTCCAAACTATGTGTAACAAATACCATTGTTTTTCCTTCTTCGCTGAGCTCTTGCATTTTTTTATAACACTTCTCTTGGAAATGCTGATCTCCAACAGATAAAATCTCATCAATAAGTAAAATATCAGCATTTACATTTATAGCCACTGAAAATGCCAATCTCATGAACATACCTGACGAATATGTTCTTACTGGATTATCTATATAATCTCCTAGTTCCGAAAATTCAATAATACTATCTATTCTCTCATCAATTTCTTTTTTTGTTAATCCAAATATTGAAGCATTAAAATAAATATTTTCCCTTCCAGAAAAATCTTGGTGAAAACCTGCCCCTAATTCAAGTAATGATGTTAACTTTCCATCTATAGTTATTTTCCCTGTATTTGGGTATATAATTTTTGTCATAAGCTTCAATAATGTAGATTTTCCTCCTCCATTTACACCAATAAGCGCAACCGATTCTCCTTTTTTTATATTTAGATTTATTCCTTTTAGCACTTCTCTTTTTTCTTTTCTGTTTCTTGAAAACAAAAATAAAATTTTTTCTTTCATAGTATTCGCTTTATCAAGATATACATTAAATACTTTATGCACATCTTCTAAAACAATTGCATATTCATTATTGCCTTTTTCCATTCTATTTTTCTCCTTAACAACTTTTGAATCAAGTTTAATTTTTAGCTATATTTTACTATCTTTAAGCTCTATTTTCAAGTTCATTCTAATATATTTTTGCACTATTTCTTTTGACTTTTTTTCTTTCATACTATATGAAATATTCTTGAAAATTTACTAGCTATCTTCCATCTTTTACTATTATATATGTCCTCTATCTGTTTTCTTAATTGTTCATTTTCATAATCAGATTTTTCTTTTGCCTCTCTTAATTCCTGATTTTCCTTCTCTTTATTTTGTATTATACTTTCAAACCATTTTTGATTCTCTTTACAATCATTATAGACCTTGTCTGTGTACTTTGTCTTCTCATATACTATATTTTGAATTTTTACAATAGCATCAAAAACATGCACTGTATCAATTTCAGTTTTTATATTTTTTGCATTTTTTATAATATATATATTTCTTCCTACATTAAGATTATCGTATGCGTATTTGTAATTTTCTTCAACAATTGACTTTATTGTATCCACAGATAAATTTAATAATTCGTTTATAATAGATTCTACAGACTTAGTTTCTACATTTCCGCCTGAAAAATTCAAATCTGCCAAAATTTTAACATTTTCAGGAGTTACAATACCTTTTATTTCTTCGTATCCACTAATTATAGCAATTTTTTTCATGGCAATCGCTTCTAGAATGCATCTATCTAGTCCAATAACAACATCACAATCATTTATAATTGAAATAACATCATTTCTTTGACCTAGAAATGTTACATATTCATTTATGTCAGATACACACTCCTCAACTTTACTTCTACATAGTCCATCTCCAACAACAATTAGCCTAGCTTCACTATTTTTTTCTAGATACGCTCTGAATATATTTATTCCATTAATTATTGAAGTCATTTTCTCTTCAGCCAATCTGCTGACAATGACCAAATTATTTATTTTGATTGGCGCATGACCAGCTAATAGTTTGTTAAAATCAATACTATTGTTTATTATCTTAATTTTATCTTGTTTGATTTTATATCTTTCAATAACCTCTTCTTTTGACTGACTTGTTATAGCAATTATCTTTTCTGCTGATTCAAAATATAGCTTAAACAAATATCTATAACTTATAAAACATTTATCGTAGAAATCATACACACCCAAAATTCCTGTATGAACATATGCTACATATGGTACTTTAGAATAAACACACGCTGGATATGCATAACAAATACAATCAAACTGATGCACATGAACCTGTTCGACATCGTACTTTTTTATTAATTCCACCATTTCAGAAATTTTTTCTAAGTCAAATTTATCTTTAAGTTCAAAGTCAAAATTTTCAATGATTGCACCTTCTTTTATAAATTTATCTTTATATATTCCATCCTTGGCTAATATTACTACTCTATACCCTCGCTTTAAGAATTGTATTGTGTAATTAAATACTGCTGTTTCTAGACCTCCAATTCCTAATTGATTTAGGCATATCATTATTGTATTCATTTTAACTTCCTCCTTGGCATATTCATATTTTATCTTTTATTTTCATGTTTGTTAATCCAGATTTTTGATTTTATTTTTCCTGGTATATATATAAAAAAATATATCATTTTATTGAAATTATTTCTAATATATTTAGTATTAAACTTATGTTTTGTAATCACTGAAAACAAAATGTAGTGTTTTATTGCATACAAACGTTTTTGGATAGTAACACCTCTCATATCCCTTCCTAAAATCTCCTTGAAGTATTCATAAAACCCCATCGGATTATTTTTAAATACTTTATCTATATTTTTTGTATATCCATCGCCATGATACACACCTTCAATAATGCATTTATTATAACATCTTACTTTATAGCTTTCATCCATTTTATAGTATAATCTTGCTTCTGTACAAAACTTTTCTTCTTTTTCTACTATGTATACAAATTTTTTTCTTATTTTCGAATTAAATGCTATTATCTTTTCACCTTTAATATCTTGTTTAAAGTAAAGATCAAACATAGTTGTATCTTTATTTTCTTCAATAAATCTATTTCCACTAATAGTATTATCTTCTTTCTTAAGGAAAATTAAAGCATATAGATTCTCATTTTGTAATAAAATTTTGCTTTTTATATATATGTATTCTAGTGAATTATTAACAAGACAATCATCGGAATCACATTCAATCCATATTTCTCCTGTTACATATTTTTCTAGGCTATTTATTGCTTGCATTTTACCTTGATTACTTTGTTTATAGTACCTAACCTTCAATCCATTGGTATCACTAAATTTTGAGCAGACCAATTCTGTGTCATCAGTTGATCCATCGTCCATTATCAACCATTCTATTTCATACTTATCGCTAATATTGTTTACTATGCTCTCATATAATTTTTCTAAATAATTTGACCTATTAAACGTAGCTGTTAATATCGAGAATTTCATTTAATCACCTACTAAATTAATAATTTTTTTTATTTCGTTAGTATTATTATATTGATATATTTCTGCTCCTTCTTTATTTTTTGGATTATCTAATACATTTTTAATACCATTGAAAATTGCTTCATCAGAATTATCTACAATAATTCCATTTGGATAATTTGCTAAACACTCCCTTGCAGCAGTATCTGTAATAATAATTTTTTTATTTAATATCTTTGCTTCTTCTAATACCATTCCGTATCCTTCAAAATATGAAAACAGGCAAAAGTAATCAGCAGCCTTAATGTATGGATACGGATTCTCTTTAGCTCCTAGAATTTTAAATGTTTCTGTAATATTTTTCTCTTTTACCATATGAATTAACTTATCTTTTTCAGGACCATCTCCTACAATATAAAAGTTATGCATATATCCTTCTTGTATCAATTTACTATGCACCTCTATAAGTCTATCTATACCTTTCTGTGGGACTAATCTGCATACAGATACAAAATTTACCATTGAATAATCTATATTGGTATCAATATCATCATTCATTGCCTTTTCAATAACTTTATTTTCATCTATATAATTATATATTAAATGGATTCTATCAGGTGAAATATTCTTATATAGCTCTTTGAAATTATTTAAATTGTCCTTACTTACAAATACTAAGTCGTCATATTTTTTGTATACCTTTTTATCTATAAACTTCTTAATTTTTGCTTTTAATCCATTTCCAAATACTAAACTAATATCATTATGAATCCATGCAATCTTCTTTACATTTTTATTTTTTATACAGAATAATCGTGTTATTGGTCCCTCTAAAAAAGAAATCTCGACATCATAATTTTCTTTAATGTATTTTTTATAAATATACCTACTAAGCAATAGAACTTTAAAAGGAATCAATTTCTTTTTTATATGCGATAACTCATCATATCTGCAATCATACATTGATTTGAATTTTACTTCAGGTCTAAGCTGCTTTTGCATTTCACCTTTGCTATAAATAGAAAAAATTGTAATATCATACATGTCACACAATTTGTTTGCGACATCAACAAGCACACGTTCGGCACCTCCTAGTGTCAAACTAGTTATTCCAAACAAAACTCTTTTTTTTATATTTCTCACCTCACCAATGCATATAATTTAAACTTTAATAATCATTACGTTTATTTTAATTCAAAAACTCTGCAAAAAAATTTAAATGTGTATTTATTAACCATCCTCATATATATATTTTTTTTGGACTTATTATTTCTTAAAATAGTATTTGATTTCCAATTTGGAAAATTCTTATTTAAATTTTCCCAAGTCAGCTTTTCTAATTGCTTTCTTATTTTCTTATCCCTAACTTTTGCAATTCTCTGTAAGGAACTGCACAGAATTATTCTTGTATATGTATACTCTAACTCGTATTTATATGTATTGTATAAATCTTGCTTCTTATAATATTTAATTACATTATCTAATACATAAAAAATATCTTTTGTTCTTTCATTTTGATTATTTGATATTGAGCATGATCTTTGTATATAATGTATTAATGGCTCCTTCACAAACGAAACTCTCTCTACGAATGGGACTATCTTATAAAAAAATTCAACATCTTCATACCTCATTCCCTTTGGGAATGATATACATGCTTTCTCAATAATATTTTGCTTTATTAATTTATTCCATGCCACAACTCGCGCATACAATATCATTTCTTTTTTTCCTATGTACATTCTACCATTATCGATTACGCTTTTATTAGGGTATTCCCATATAAAATCACACTCAACCAAATCACTATCTTCACACTTTGCCTTTTCGTACATTTTTTTGTATAAATCTAACTCCACATAATCATCTGAATCCAGAAAAGCAATATACTCACCTGTTGCATGTGGTAATCCATAATTTCTAGCATCAGACAATCCGTCCATTTTCTTTTTCTAAATACTTTATCTTTGTTGGGTACTTATCCTTATATTCTTTTAGTATTTCTTTTGACGTATCTGTTGAGCCATCATTTACAACAATTATCTCGATATCTTCTAATGTTTGATTAACTAGTGACTCCATACACCTTCTTAAATATTTTTCAACATTGTAGACAGGAACTATAACACTAACTTTCGGCATATTACCTCCATACTATCTTAATTTTAAATATAAATTAATGTCGATTTTCAAAATTAATTTCTTTATAAATTGCTTTATATTATGTACTTTTATGTTATCAATTATATTTTTTTTCTTTAGAGCATCAATATAAATAGATCTATAATTACCCAATAGCTGTTCAGTCTTTAAAATTAAGCAGTTTGAGTAATATGATTTAACATTTTCTTTCGTTACATCATTTATATTATAATCATCAATTACTTTTAACATATAATCATAATGCTCTAACATATCCATTGCTTTTGACATATTTGATTGTTGGTTTGTTCCTCTTGTTATACTTTTTCTAGATTGATAATAAAAATATCCATATACCGCTGTTGATACAACACTTTTAGCTTTTAACATAATAAGTATAGTTCTAGCAAAATCTTCATGAACCATGCCCACAGGATATTCAAACTTATTTCCTCTCCAAAAAGACGTCTTATACAAATATAACCATGGTGGTTCTATCATTGTGTCCACTCCATATAAAGTGTTAAAAGCATCTTCTCCGATTTTTTTCATCGAATATTGGTCCTGAACAATTATCAATTCTTTCATAATCTGCATTTGTTGTACTAAACTTATACTTTATTAAATCATGCTCTGCATCCATATATCGCTCTAGGTCTGAAATTAAGCTCTCGCTTACATAGTCATCAGCGTCAACGAAACAAAAATACTCACCAGAAGCTTGTGCAATACCATAATTACGAGCATCCGATACCCCATTATTTTCTTTTTTGAAATATTTAATTGATTTATATTTTTTTTGATATCTTATAATTATTGATTCTGTATTATCAGTTGATCCATCATTTACAATTATTATTTCTATATTTTTATAAGTTTGATTTACAACAGATTCCAAACATCTTTGCAAATATTTTTCGGCATTATATGCTGGAATTATAATACTAACCAATCTTTTTTTATTCTCCATTTATAAAATTTTCCACCTTACTTATAATATTTTTGTTATATATATCTGGATTAAATTTAGTTTTAATTTCATATCCATCTTCTATAAATTTTTTCATTGTCTGATATATATCTGATATTTCTTTTGAACACACAAAACCATACTTATCTTCGATTTCAAACTTACTATCAGAAACATCCGTTGTTATAATTACCTTCTCAAGTATCATAGCCTCAACATATACGACTGGATACCCTTCAAAATCTGATGTCATTACTATACAATCAGATTTTTTAAAATACGGATATGGGTTACTTTTTGGACCTAGAAATATTATTTTACCTTGTAACCCGCTCTCATAAACCTGATTTACATATCTTTCTGTGTCTTCTCCTTTTCCAACAAAAAGCACTTTGAAATCGTATCCATCATCATCTAACATTTTAGCTGCTGAAATTAATCTGGATAATTTTTTTTGTTTTTCATCATGTCTTCCAACATTTAAAAATATTTTAGTTTTTTTACTCCTGTCCTTTATAATTTTATTAAATTCTATTTCATCTACATCTTGATTATACTGAGTAATAATCTTCTCATAATCGATAAGATTATTGCATACATCAGTTTTTTCTGTTAAATCTGTACATCGCTCTATAAAGTCATTTCTTGACTCGTTAGAAACGAATACAATTTTTCTAAATAGATTACAATGTATATCATAAAAAAATTTCTTATATTGTTTTTCATCTCTTAAAAAAAAATCTAAATAATTGTTATGCACCCACAATGCATTATTTTTAGATGCAGTTCTTGCAACAAAAGAGCACGCCAACGAATATGTTGCATATGAACATGCAAAGTCATATTTATTTTTATGTTTTCGTATAAAATTAAATCGATTAAACACATTCTTTATTTTAGCAAAAATTTTAATTTTATTGTATGATGGTCTATATTCTATGATTTTAATTTTGCTATTTATTTTATCAAGAAATATTCCCTGTTTCTTTTCTAAAACCAAAGTAATTTCATAATCTTTTTTTGCTAAATAATTGAGTAAAGTTACGAGTGCAGTTTCAATTCCTCCAATATCCAAAGAATATGCTGCAAACAAAATTTTCTTTTTCATAAAACTCCTCTATTCTTACATTTTCTGCCACTATTATTTCACAATTACAAACTTTTGTAAACACATTTTAGTAATACTATATTTGTTTTTACCAGACTTTTTTACATACTAGGAAAAGTCAGTATGACTTTCCTAATATATAAAAAATCCACAGAAAAAAGCTTCCTGCAGATTTCTTACATTAATATTAACTTATACAACTATCAACATATTTATTTGCTATCTCTATAAGATTCTTAGCCTGCACTTTAGTTTCTTGCTCTTTAAAATTTGCCATTTCAAGCATTTTATTAATATAATCTTTTTCTTTAATAATTTTGTAGCTACTCTTAAAATTAAAATCGAATACATATGCAATATGAGATATCCAAATATCTCCAGGAGTTTTTCTATTTTTATAATTAATCTGATGATTTTCCTTAAATTCTCTTACAATTTCTTTAGAAAATTGTTCATGCTCTATAGATTCGCAATTATAAGTATTTATACATTTATCAGTTAATAAAACATGAAAAATGTCTATTTTGTCACTATCTCTTATTATTTTACAATGCAATAATTCTTTTTCAGTTATACCTTCCTCAATTGTATTTCTGTTATGGTTTATAATACTTAGCCTTATAGTTTTGTAGTATTTATCATCAATTTTAAATTTCTCTATTAAGCCATCTTCAAATAAAACTTTAACTCCATATTCTCCATGATTAACACTATCTCTATCAATAAAAGTATTATATCTTTTTACTTGTTCAAATCTTCCAATGTCATGAAGTAAACCAATTACTTCAGCAAGTTCAACGTCTTCTTGTGGCAAACCTTGTGCTATAGCTATATTTCTGCTTATTTTAGCGACTCTTAGTATATGGTTAATCTTAAGAGCTATTTTCCCATCGTTTATATCGTAATTTTTCGCATATTCCAATAATACCTGTTTTGCATGCTCTACATCTATCATCTTTTTAATACTCCTTGTTAATCGTTCATTTTTCTATAAGATGTTACGAATCCATCTTCACCTCTAATGCCTATAGCATATGTTCCCAAATTTTCTTTATTATCTGTTTCTAAATCATGAGATGTTAGATCAAATGTTATAAAACGTGTTCCCGCGGCAACATCACCTTCAATATTTTTTGCCTCTCCTGTTGTTGTGCCTCTATCAGAAAATTCTATTGTGTAAATACCATCTTTATACTTTATAACTGACCCCAAATCCTCATTTTTTGAAAGTGTAACTCCAAATATGCTATAAATTATGCTATTTATTTCATTTTCGGTATATTTAACTTGGCTTTTTCCTGATTCTGGACTTCTATCTTTGTCAATTACAATATATCCTTCATTTATTGCGTTATATGCAATTTGTAAATACCTTTGATTACTTAAAGATTGTCCATTTGAAAAAGGCTCTTCATACTTTAGTAGCTCTACAAGAGCTTCGTCATCAATATCTATTTTTTTAGGCTTATTTTTATTTACATTACTATTATTTGTTGTATTACCTGAGGTTGTATTCCCATCTTTGTTATTATCTTTGTTATTATCCTTTTTAGACTCATTACTTGAAACCACATTTTTCCCTGAATTTGCTTCATTTTCAGAAATTGTAGTATTATTCTGAGTGTTTTCAATCTTATTAAACCAACCTGATTTTGATCCAACTATTCCAATTATTAATCCAATAATAGCTATTACTAATATTGTTATAATTACGCCACTTAAAAACCCACTCTTCTTTTCGTTATTCATTTCATTATTTTCATTCATACAAAATCTCCCCTTTATATATAATATTTGAAACTATTTTAGTTATATACCATTAGACTTGTCAACTTTTCTTTAGGTTCAGAACAAATCGTGAAATCAAAGATTTTCCGTGAATTTGTTCGGCGCATGTATTATCCATACAATTTTTCGTATATTCCATAGTCCCTTATTATTTTTCTAACATAATTGTTAGTTTCTTTGTATGGAATATTTTCTATATCTGATCCATCAGACTTTATAATTCCATCATTTATCCACTTATCTACAGTACCAATTCCTGCGTTATATGCAGCTACAGCCACATAATAATTTCCTTGGTATTTTTCTAGTAATTCAGATAAATATTTTGTTCCAATTTGTATATTTATTTCCGCGTCAAAAAGCATACCAGACTCAAAATCTGTATCAGACATTATATTCTCTGCAACTTCCTCCGCAG
Source organism: Clostridia bacterium (assembly GCA_017939755.1). Lineage (GTDB taxonomy): Bacteria > Bacillota > Clostridia > TANB77 > CAG-508 > CAG-492. Next base: position 39,859 of record JAGBAJ010000003.1, read on the forward strand.
TTGTATCCATAATTTGCATTACACCTTTTGCATTTCTTTGAGAAACAACTGATTCATCAAAATTGCTTTCTGCTTTTATTACAGCATATACAAGTAATGGATCTACATTGTATTCCTCTGCATATTTTGTAACAAATTCAGAATATGTTCTAGGGTACATCTTTTTCATTATAATTTCGTGAATATTAAGTACTTTTATTAGTCCAAAAAATATTGATATTATTAGTAAAATCACTAAAATGCTCTTATAAGTTTTTGGCATTAATAATCTTTCCTTTCTTTTGTAAAAATAACTCATTATTTATTTTATTCTATTCTTTTTGTAAATTTCAATACTTGGACTCAAATTTATAAAATTTTCATAAAATGGACACATTTACTTTATATTAGAAAATTAGCATATAACGGAATTGATTTATTGTACTTTAAAAATTATTTATTAATATTATAGTAAATTTCTTTATAGAAATAAATAAAAACGTGATTTTATCACGTTTTTATTTGCTTTTTTTGTAATCATATCATGTTTTTTGTGTTTTACTAGATTTATGCTTGGTGGTCAAATAAAAATTTCAACTTCTTAACTTTTCTAGCTCCTCATTTGTTAAGCCTGTATACTTTATTATATCTTCGATTTTTACACCATCTTTTAGCATATTTTTGGCAATTTTAGTCATTCCCTCTTTCATTCCCTCTTTCATTCCTTTTTTCATTCCTTCTTCCATTCCTTCTTTCACAGCTTCCTCTCTTCTAGCCATTTCTTCTGCATGTGCCATTGTTTCTTGAAATGCAATCCAGCTTACTGTTTCATCTGCCTCTAATTCATGTAGCTTGTCTACTGCCGCCCTTATTTCTGCCATTGTTCTTGCCATATTCATTACCTCCTTGCTTTTTGAATCTATAAATAATTCTAACCATGGTTCTATTTTCCCTGTTTTTTTCTTTTGTTTTTTGTATTTTCTTAGTTCAAATATGTATATTTGAATTTCTTCTGAAAATGTTCTGTCCAAGTGATTTCTTATGTACTGCTTTACCTCGTGCTTGTAGTCATCTATTCCATCAAATTCTCTCATATTGTCATACATAATTACTATCAGTGTAGTTTTATTCAATTTGTCATACTGCTCTGAGCTCTTAAAATCTTGAACATATGCCTTACTTGGATATGCTGTAAATCTTTTGGTCAAATATGAATAATATCTATTTTGCATTTCTAATATGTATTTTTCCCCCATATTATCCTTAGCAAATATATCCATTTCCATTTTTTTATCATTTTCGTTTATTCTTTCTAGCTCTAATTTATGATCTGTTGTTACATATTCTATTTTCTTACCAGTTACCCACTCTATAAAGCTTTTTGTAATCTTTTCATTACCTGAATTTCCAAAAAGACATTTAAAATATACATCCCTTTTTATATCTGCCTTTTGCTCTTTTGTTAAGTTCGCTGTTGCCCTTTTTAAAATAATATCATCAAATTCTGAATCCTTTATTTTATTAAGCACATTTTCTAAATTGTTATTTAACAAATTTTTTACAATTGCTCTTTTTGTAATATCACTTAAATTAAAATCTTGTTCTATAACAATTCCTCCTTTCTTTATTGTACCATCTTGTTAACGTTAACGCAATAGTATATGTGAATTTTACAATTAAATAGGCAAACTCTCACGAAAACTGGACAACTTATGTACATATACACAAATAATTTTTTATAGTAGTGTAAATCTCTTTCGGTATCTCCTATATGTAGACACACAAAGTGCATATTACCTTGCTCTTTTTTATTCTTTAATTTATATTTTTGTTTTTGAAAATATACTTAAGAAAAAAATATTTGATATAAAAATTTAACTTGAATAAATTAATTTATTTTCACTCTGAGTTGCGATACTTAATGTTTCATATTAAAAATAAAGAGAGCCTATATATCTTTATATAAACCCCCCTAAAAACCTTTTTAGTATACATCATTTTCATTCTATTATCAATCTTTTTTATGTTACATAATCTGACTTTTTTCTACATTTCTTTAATTCATTTTATTATCTCTATTTTCCTGATTATACCTACTAATATAAGTCTTGATATACCTTATAATTCATTTAAAATTATTTTACGTCGTACCAATTTTCTGCTATTTCCGCTTCTACCAATAATGGAATTGACATTGAAATTGCACTTTCCATGCACTCTTTTAAGATTTTTTCAACCTCTTTAGCTTCTTCTTTCTTGCATTCAATCATTAGCTCATCGTGTACCTGTAAAATTATTTTAGCATCATAACTTGATTCTTTTAATTTATTATACATGCTTACCATTGCTATTTTCATTATATCTGCTGCGGTTCCCTGTATTGGTGTATTCATTGCAGCTCTTGCACCAAATTGCCTAACCATATAATTGTTTGAGCTTAGCTCTGGAATTATTCTTCTTCTATGGAATAATGTTTCTACATATCCATCAGCTTTAGCTTGCTCTACAATATCCTTCATGAATTTATCTATGCCACTATATTTTTCCAAATATTGATCAATATATTTTTTAGCTTCTTTTTTAGTTATTCCTAGTTGCTCTGATAATCCAAAATCTGATATTCCATACACAATTCCGAAATTTACAGCCTTTGCAGAGCTTCTTTGCTCTTTAGTAACCTCTTCTATTGGAATACCAAATACTTTTGAAGCTGCTTGCTTATGAATATCCTCACCATTTAAAAATGCATGCATCATATTCTCATCTTGGGAAATGTGAGCTAGTACTCTTAATTCAATTTGAGAATAATCCGCGTCAATGTAAACATATCCATCCTTAGCTTTAAATACCTTTCTAATTTGCTTTCCAAAGTCAAGTCTTGTTGGAATGTTTTGTAAGTTTGGCTCTGTGCTACTTATTCTACCTGTAGCTGTAATTGTTTGATGAAAGAAAGAATGTATTCTTCCCGTTTCTTCATTTATATATGGAAGTAGTCCCTCTACATATGTAGAATTTAACTTCATCAAACTTCTATAATCTAATATTTTTTCTATAATTGGGCTATGTTTTTTTAATTTTTCTAATATGTCAACATCTGTTGAATAACCTGTTTTTGTTTTCTTTATTACAGGAAGCTTTAACTTTTCAAACAAAATTACTCCTAGCTGTTTTGTAGAATTTATGTTGAATTCTTCTCCTGCCATTTCATATATTTCGGCTGTTAATTCATCTAAATGAGCTTTAAGTTTTGTTCCAATTTCCTTAAGTTCATTTCTGTCAGCTTGCATTCCTGCATACTGCATTTCTGCTAAAACTTCAAGTAATGGCATTTCAATATTTTCAAATAGCTCTGTTGAATTATATTCTGCAATTTTACTAGATAGCTTTTCAATTAAACCACCTATTACAAATGCATTCATTGCTATTTCGTACTTTTCATCATCTGTTTCAGCTTCCTGAGCTACATCAAATAAATTTATTTGCCCTTTAACAGTATCTTTGCTCTGCTTTTCGTCATCAATAAATTCGTTTATATCTATACTTAAATACTCCATAGCTAAATCATTTAGAGTATATTTGTTACCCGGATTAATAATATATGCAGCAATTTCAGCATCAAAAGAAATGTTATTTGGTTTTATTCCTATTTCCTTGAGCATAACATAATCATCATTAAGCTTGAATCCACATTTTTTTATTTCTGCATCTTCAAAAACTTCTTTAAAATTAGTTACAAAATCTTGAGAATTTGTTTTTATATAATAGACCTTCTTGCTTGATTTATTATATATAGCAAGCGATTTGATTTGCTTCTTTACTATTTTTTTGCTTGCTTTATCATCTTTTTTAAATAAATAGAAAATAAGCTCTTTATTATCTTTTATTCCTTTAATTACATCTTTTATATTAACATCTTCAACTAATTCAAATAAATCAGCTTGGCTCTTAACCTCTTCTTCTCCAGATAATCCAAATCTTTCAATATATCTTTTAAAATTTAACTCCTTAAATATCTCGAAAACTGCCGCTCTATTCCATTCCTTTATTTCCAAATCGCTAACATTTACATCATCAATTGGCACTTCGCAATTTATCTCTCCAAGAGCTCTTGATAAATATGCAAGCTCTTTATTTTCTAATATCTTTTCCTTCATTTTGCCCTTAATAGAAGGAGCTTCGTCGTTTTCTAACATTTTGTACAAGTTATCAATTGATTGATATTCTTGAATTATTTTATAAGCTGTTTTTTCTCCAACACTAGGAACACCTGGAATATTGTCAGAGCTATCGCCCATTAATCCTTTTACTTCTATTAATTGCTTAGGCTCTACATTGTATGTTTCAATAACCTTTGCTCTATCAAAATCATCAACCTCTGTTTTGCCAGCTTTTGTTCTAGGAATATGAATTGTAACTTTATCTGTTGCAAGCTGAAATGTATCTCTATCTCCTGATAAGATAACAACTTCTAATCCTTCTTGCTCACCTATTCTAGCAAATGTTCCTAAAATATCATCACCTTCATATCCCTGTTTTTCTATAATTGTAATGTTCATTCTTTTTAGTACATCTTTCATTATAGGCATCTGCGCAGCAAGTTCATTAGGCATTCCTTTTCGATTTGCCTTGTATCCTTCATACATTTTGTGTCTTGCTGTTGGGCCTTTTAAGTCAAATGTTATAGCCATATGGTCTGGCTTAACTTCGTCTAATACTTTAAACATAATTGCTAAAAATCCATAAACAGCATTTGTATATGTTCCATCTTTCGTTGTTAACATTTTACTACTCATAACTCCATAAAAAGCTCTATTTAAAATACTGTTACCATCAATAAGTAATAATTTTCCCATTATAAAATTCCCTTCCTATCGTTCAGAATATATTTTTATCTCTTATTTTAATTCCCAACGACATTTACATTATCTCTTCCAGCTATTTCTCTGAATTCTTCTAATATTTCTCCATTAATGAAGATTCCACCTGCTGCAGCAGTTGTTTCCCCATTGATTATTTTTACTGCAATGTTATTTCTATCGCCTGCAAAAAACTTAATTGCGCCTCTTAGTTTATCTTTTATTGGTTCAGATAAATTCGTTATGTCTATAGTTAAAGCTTTGGATTCATTTGAACCAAATTTCGATATTCTATTAGCTACGATCTTTGTATCTTCGTCTTCTCTAATGCTTAAACGTCCTTCGATAAGAACTATATTATCATCTATTAATGCATCCTGAGCAGCCAAGTATGCATTTTCAAATACAATTATTTCGCATGAACCATACAAATCTTCAACTGTAACAAAAGCCATAATCTTATTATTTTTAGTGAATTTCTTTTTTATACTACTAATAATTCCAGCGAACTTAACAACCTGTCCATCTTTTAGTATTTGTTTACCTGTTTCTTGCTCCTCCGCTTTTGCTTCAGCCATCTTAAATGTATTAATATTTGTTTGTTTTTCTATTTCCTGTCTGATGGATTCTAGTGGATGTCCTGTAATATACAAACCAAGCATTTCCTTTTCCATTGCTAATAGCTCTTTTCCCGAAAACTCTTCCTTTATTGTATAAGTATATTTAATATCTTCTAAACTTTGATCTTCTTCTGCTCCCATAACCATATCAAACATGCTAATTTGATTTTTAAATCCTTTTTTAGATGACGAGTTAACTATGTCAACAATATCTTCAAAAGATTCTAATAATGTAGCTCTTGTTTGATTAAACTCATCCATAGCTCCAGATTTAATCAAGCTTTCTATACACTTTTTATTAACAGAATCATTTTGCATTCTTTCGCAAAAGTCACCCAAATCTTTAAATGGCCCTTTTTCTTCCCTATTTTTTACAATGGCATCTAATACTGAAAATCCAACATTCTTTATACTTCCAAGACCAAATCTTATTTTTCCATCTTCAACTGTAAATTTTGTGTAGCTCTTGTTAATTTCAGGCTTTAAAATATCAATATGTAATCTCTTACATTCATCTATGTACATAGGTACTTTGTCTAAATTTCCAAGATAACTATTAAGTGTAGCAGCCATAAGCTCTGCTGGATAATATGCCTTCAAATATGCCGTTCTATATGATACAACCGCATACGCAGCTGCATGTGATTTATTAAATGCATACTTCGCAAACTCTGCCATTTCATCAAATATTTTGTTTGCAGATTCTTCATCAATTCCATTTCTAACACAGCCTGGAATTATAACGTTTCCCTCTTCATCAACTTGTCCGTGTATAAAGTTTTCACGCTCTTTTGCCATAACATCAAGTTTCTTTTTACCCATAGCACGTCTTACTAAATCGGCTCTACCTAGTGAATAGCCTGCGAGCTCACGAACTATTTGCATTACCTGCTCTTGATAAACCATACAGCCATATGTTACTTCCAGTATAGGCTTTAAAGCAGGATGCGTATATACAGCATGCTCTGGATCTTTTTTATTTGCTATATACCTTGGAATTTGATCCATAGGTCCTGGACGATATAAAGAAACTCCAGCGACTATATCTTCAAAGCAATCTGGCTTTAGCTCTTTCATAAAGTTTGTTATACCTTGGCTTTCAAACTGAAATATGCCAACAGAATTTCCATCTTGCCATAGTTTGTATACCTTTGGATCATTCATTTCCTTATCATACTCAACATCTATTCCTCGATTTTGCTTAACAAGGTTTACCGTATCTTGAATAACAGTAAGTGTTCTAAGACCTAAAAAGTCCATCTTTAACAGTCCTAATTCTTCAAGCGTAGTCATAATATACTGAGTTGAAATTTGATCATCCCTAACATACAAAGGTACATATGTATCAACTGGATCTTTTGTAATAACAATACCACAAGCGTGAGTTGAAGCCTGTCTTGGTAACCCCTCAAGTCCCATAGCTATATCTAAAAGTTTTTTAATATTCTCATCTGTTTCGTATAATGTTCTAAGCTCTACGTTTTGCTCCATAGCTTTTTTTATTGTAATATGAACCTCATTTGGTATCATCTTAGCAAGTTTATCTGTTTCAGCATATGAAACATCTAAAGCTCTACCAACATCACGAATAACCATTCTAGCAGACATAGTTCCAAATGTTATAATCTGAGAAACATGGTCATGTCCATATTTTCTACCAACATAATCTATTACTTCTTGTCTTCTTTCATAGCAAAAGTCAACGTCAAAATCGGGCATGCTTATTCTTTCAGGATTTAAAAATCTCTCAAACAATAAGTTATATTTTATTGGGTCTATGTCCGTTATCCCAATCGCATACGCAACTATTGAACCAGCTCCAGATCCACGCCCTGGTCCTACAGGTATTCCCTGAGATTTAGCCCAGTTTATATAGTCCCATACAATTAAGAAATAATCCACATATCCCATCTTTTTTATTACAGATAATTCATACTCTTTTCTATCTAAAATTTCTTTAGATACATCACTTCCATATCGCTTTTCAATTCCTGTATCTGTTAAATATTTTATATAATCATAATGGGTTTCAAATTCTTCTGGCACATCATAATTTGGTAAAATGGTATTTCCAAATTCAAACTCTACGTTACACTTCTCGGCAACTTTTACTGTATTTTCCATTACTTCAGGTATTCCAGAGAAAAACTCTTCCATTTCTTCAGGAGATTTTATATAAAAATCATTTGTTTTAAAAGACATTCTATCTTCATCTGTCATTCTTTTACCAGTTTGAACACATAATAAAACTTCATGATTGTAATAGTCTTCTTTCTTTAAATAATGTGCATCATTTGTAGCAACAAGTGGAATATTTAGTTTTCTGGCAAGAGCAATTAGCTTTTGGTTAACCATTATCTGCTCTCCATATGAATTGGCCTGAACCTCCAAATAATAGTCATCTCCAAAAAGATTCTTAAACCACATAGCTTTTTCTTCTGCTTTATCCATATCATCATGAAGTATTGCCTGTGGTACTTCTCCTGCTACACATGCACTACAACAAATTAAATCCTCATGGTATTTTTCAAGTAGCTCTTTATCTATTCTAGGTTTATAATAGTAACCATCGACAAAACTAAGTGATACTAACTTCGACAAATTTCTATATCCATTATTATTTTTTGCAAGTAAAATTAAGTGGTTATATTTGTTATCAATACCACTTTCCTTATCAAATCTTGTTCGCGGAGCAACATACACTTCACAACCAATAATAGGCTTAACTCCATTTGCTTTACATGCTTTATAAAAATCAATTGCACCAAACATAACACCATGGTCAGTAATAGCAATTGCGTCCATTCCAAGTTCCTTTGCTCTAACAGGTAAATCCTTTACTCTGCTCGCACCATCCAACAAACTAAATTCACTATGCACATGAAGATGTACAAATTTTCCCATTAAACTTCCTCCGTATCTTATAATTGTTGTTATTCTATCACCCAGCAAAGCATATTTCAATATATAATTTTGATTATAAATCAGAATTGAATAGCAAAGCATCCGAAGTGGAACGTCAAAATTCATATATTATAACGCTTTTAATTTCATACTTTTAAATAGCTATAGGTTTAAAATAGATATGTCACAAGTAAATTGAAAATAAAATATTGAAAGAGAGTACCAAAAATGATATTGTTTAAATGACCAAAAATAAACATATCGGAGGTGCTCTCTTATGAGTAAAAGTATAACACAAAAAATG
>JAGBAJ010000004.1 GCA_017939755.1 Clostridia bacterium
ATAGCAACAGGAGAATTTGATGCAGTAATTATTGGACATTCACAATTTGAAAGAATACCAATGTCAATAGAAAGACAAATTGCATTATTAGAAGAACAAATAAGTGATATTACAAAAGGAATTGCCTCTGAAAAAAATAATAGAGGAGAAAACTATACTATTAAACAAATGGAGAAAACAAGAAAATCATTAGAAACTAGATTAGAGAAATTACATAAGGAAGAAAGAAAAGATGATGTTGTAACATTTGAAGAATTAGGTGTAGATAAATTATTTGTTGATGAAGCTCATAATTATAAGAATTGTGCGAGACGTTGTTATATAAGATAGTTTAACAAGCGTATCGAAAATAACCGACTGAAATCACTTGGAAACAAGAATGAACAGTCAGAACTTAAATTTCAAATCAAGGGCGAAATTCCCTTGCCATACAGAACTTATGCCGATGAAGATATGTTAAAATCTGAGGCAGTATGAGAGATAATACTCCACTATGCAGATACAACTGTTATTTGTAAATGTATAAAGCGTGGAAAAGACGTAACTTGAATACCTAAACTTATTGTAAAATAAGCAAGGAATATATAGTGCGGTCTTCCGAAAACTATGGTTACTCGTTAGAGAAAGCTATGCAGTATCGAAAGAGTAAGGCTTCCGAAAGGAAGAGAGTATTAGAAAGAATTATATTGTTGGTTTTTCAATATAATTTGGCTAGATTGAAATATCTAGTCGAGATATACAATAACTAAAGTTCAAAGTATATCAGTATTCTACGGTATAAGGTAGCGACCTACGGTTTTCAAGTAATTAAAATTACACAAGGATAGAAATTTAGGAACGTTTGAGAGTTGGTATTTGGAGCTATAACAGAGCTATGAAGAATATCAAAAGTCAGCAGTCTCATAGTAGTCAGAGATTGGGAGAGCCAATCACATTAACTGAAATGTTAGAGGCGAAGGAGACTAGTCAAATTAATTTACAGATTTTGCGAAGAAAATTTAAAAGCTCCCTGAAATATGGGCGACGAACACAGTCAAAGGAGGAAAAATTATTGCAACTAAACGTCAAATTTTCAAGCGAAACAGACTTAAAAAGTTTTCAAGACTTTCTTTATAAAAAGTCTAAACAAAACATGGCATTTACAGGGTTAATTGAAGCAATATTAAATGAACAAACAATTACAACAGCAATTCACAATATTAAAAGCAATACAGGGAGTAAAACAAGTGGTGTTGATAATGCTAAAATTGATAAATATTTGCAAATGCCAAAACAAGAATTATTGGAATTAGTTAAAAAGAACATTGAAAATTACAAACCCAAACCAGTTAATAGAATATACATTAAAAAGCGTAATGGAAAATTAAGACCACTCGGTATTCCAACAATAATTGACAGAATAATTCAAGAATGTATAAGGCTTATAATAGAACCAATATGTGAAGCAAGATTTTATCCACACAGTTATGGATTCAGACCTTATAGGGCTCAAAAACACGCAATTAGAGATATAACAAATATTATCACGGCTTCTTGTAGGTCAGAACAACAGCCAGTTTTTGCAGTAGAGGGCGATATTAAGGGCTGTTTTGACAACATAAATCACAGAATATTATTAGGAAAACTATGGAATATTGGAATACATGACAAAAGGCTTTTAAAAATTATAAGTTTAATGTTAAAAGTCGGTTATATGGAAAAGCAAGAACTATATGAAAATGAAATTGGAACAAGTCAAGGCAGTATATTATCTCCATTACTAGCCAATGTATATTTAAATGACTTTGATTGGTATATTGGAAGAAAATACTATGAGCCAGTTCAAACACTTAAAAGAATTGACAATGACAGAAGAAAATTAAGGTGGAATGGAGTTGTACCAAAGTTTAATATACGTTTTGCAGATGACTGGGTAATACTCACATCAACAGAAAATGAGGCTATAAGGCTAAAGGAAGAATTGACAGACTATTTTAAATACAAACTAAAACTTGAATTATCCGAAGAAAAGACAAAGATTACAGACCTTAGAAAAGACGGAATAAAGTTTTTAGGATATATTATCAAAGCAGAAAGACCTAGACGAAGACCAGAAGATAAAACACCAAGACAGTTTCTTGTAGGGAAGCCTAGACCAGATATGGAAAGAGTTACAGAAAAGATTAAAAATATATGTGAAACTATAAGAACAATTAAAGGTTGTCCGTCAGAGGAAATAAAAGCTTTAGTAATAATGAAAGTAAATTCTAAAATTTTAGGACTAGCAGAATATTTAAAATTTGGTATAAGTTCAAAAGCATTTCATGCAATAGACAGACGTGTAAATAACAGTTGTCTATCAGTCTGGAAAAAGGAATACCCTAACGCCTATAATCAAATGCAAATACCCTTAAAAGATTTGAGTAATCTGAAAGAAAGACACGAGGGTCACAAGAGCCAAACATTTGCAATCAAAATAAATGATAAATGGATAGGTATAACTATGGCTTTTCTGACACACATAAAATATGAAGAAAAACCGTATAATCAGAAAATGACGCCATACACCAACGAAGGTAGAAGAATTTATATTAATTATAGAAACAGACATAAGCCATTACCAAAAGATAGACCTGCTATATTTACTGAAAATGACCTCATTCAAACTAATGGTATATATAACTTTGAATATTATATGAATAGAGAATATGCCTACAACAGAGATAAAGGAAAATGCAAATGCTGTAATAAATCCTTAATATACAATTCTAAAACTTGCCACCACGTTAATAATAACTTGCCAATAGATAAAATCAACAAGGTATCAAATCTAATATGGGTATGTAATGACTGCTATAATGCAATACATACAGGACTAATTCCAACAAATTTTGAAACTAAAACAATAAATAAAATATTAAAATATCAAGCAAAATTAAATGCAAAATCTGTAAGTAACAACTAATTCGAGAGGTTAGTTGATTATCGAAAATCGAAAGAGATGAGTAGGTTAATTTGATGGAACGCCGTGTGCAATGAAAGTTGCACGCACGGTGTGAACTGGGGGAAAAGGTGGAGATTATATCAAGACCTTACCTATCAGTATTGTTTTTATATACGAAAATGCGTAATGTAGGTGGAATAGCACAAACTGAAGCACAAAAATCTTCCGACCTTTTTATGAAATGTAGATATTTAGATGAAATTACAGGAGGCAAAGGTTCTGTATTTGCTACTGGAACACCAGTAAGTAATTCAATGGCAGAACTTTATACAATGCAGAGATATTTACAATATTCTGGACTAAAAGAAAATAGTTTAGAACATTTTGATAATTGGGCAAGTACATTTGGAGAAACAGTTACTGCAATAGAACTTGCACCAGAGGGTACAGGATATAGAGCAAAAACAAGATTTGCAAAATTTCACAATTTACCAGAGCTAATGTCTATGTTTAAAGAAGTAGCAGATATTCAAACTGCTGAAACATTAAATTTGCCAACACCAGAATTTGAAAATATAAATGTAGTAGTAAAACCTAGTGAAATACAACAAGAAATGGTAAAGGCTTTAGGAGAAAGAGCAGAAAAAATAAGGTCAGGAACAGTTGATGCAACAGAAGATAATATGCTTAAAATTACAAATGAGGGTAGAAAACTAGCATTAGACCAAAGACTTATGAATCCTTTATTACCAGATTCGGAAAGTAGCAAAGTAAATTCTTGCTCTGAAAATATTTATAGAATATGGGATGAAAATAGTGATAAAAAATCAACACAACTTGTATTCTGTGATTTATCAACTCCAAAAGACTTGAAAGGATATGAAAAAGAAGAATTTACAGATGTATATAATGAGTTAAAGAAAAAGCTAATTCAAAAAGGTATTCCACCTGATGAAATAGCTTTTATTCATGAGGCAGACAATGAAGTAAAAAAGAAAGAATTATTTAGCAAAGTAAGAAAAGGACAAGTTAGAGTGTTAATTGGTTCAACTCAAAAAATGGGTGCAGGTACTAATGTTCAAGATAAGTTAATAGCAACTCATCATTTAGATTGTGCATGGAAACCTTCTGATTTGACTCAACGAAATGGAAGAATGATTAGACAGGGGAATGAAAACAAAAAAGTATATGTATATTCTTATGTTACTGAAAAGACATTTGATAGTTATATGTATCAATTAGTAGAGCAAAAGCAAAAATTCATTTCTCAAATAATGACATCAAAAACACCTGCAAGAACAATGGAAGATATTGATGACAAAGCATTAACTTATGGAGAAATAAAAGCATTAGCAACAGGAAATCCTAAAATATTAGAAAAGACATCGTTAGATACTGATGTTGCAAAATTGAAATTATTAAAACAAGAATTTATGAATCAAAAATATTCATTGCAAGATAAGATTATAAAATACTTTCCAGAAGAAATAGCAAGACTTAATAATAAAATTGGAGCAATGGAAGAAGATACAATTAAATTACAAGAATATACTAAACCTAATGCAGATGGATTTTCTCCTATGAAAATAAATGGAATAACTTATACTGAAAAACAAGAGGCTGGAAAGAAACTATTAGAGAGTATTCAAGATTTAAAAAGTATGGAAACACGAGAAATAGGAGAATATAGAGGATTTACAATGGAGATGAGTTTTGATTCAATAACTAGAAATATTAGATTAAAACTAAAAAATAAATTTAGCTATTCTATTGATTTAGGAACAGATATAAACGGAAATATAACAAGAATAAATAATTGTTTAGATAATATTGCAAAAGATATTCCTCACGAAAGAGAATTATTAGATAATACATATTTTCAATTAGAAAATGCAAAACAAGAATCTCAAAAGGAATTTCCTAAAGAACAAGAATTACAAGAAAAGTTACGAAAACTAGAAGAAATAAATGCAGAATTAAAAATAAATGAAAATGAACA
>JAGBAJ010000005.1 GCA_017939755.1 Clostridia bacterium
ATAAGAAATATTTAAAAGATAAAAAGAAAACAGTCAAATCAAATATGTTTAACTGTTTACTTAATGATGAACTATTACTAGAAGTAATCGGAAATATTACAAAATTATGTTAATTTGTAATATTTGATGAAATTACCCTGAAAAAAATAAAAAAACTGTTGACAAGACAAGTAAAATAATGTATTATAGTGTAGTCAAGAAGAAGCAATCCACTTCTCACCTTATCGAATAGAAAAAGGTTTAAATTTTTATAATACATAATAAATGCATAGCTCAATTGTCATGGGTTATAAATTTATAATTATAAGATGTTTTTGTGGATTGATTTGTTCTTAAACAAATCAATTTTTTTATGCAAAAGTTTAAGATTTGTATAATAAAATTTGGCGATATAACTAGTAGGAGGTGTTTTACTATAAAACAAGAATTACCAATTAATGAGCAAATAAGAGCAAAAGAAGTTCAAGTTGTTGACGAAAATGGTCAAAAGATAGGAAAACTTTCTTTAAATGAAGCTTTAGACATGGCCTATGAGAAGAAATTAGACTTAGTATTAGTTTCTCCAAACCCAGATGTTCCAGTTTGTAAGATTATGAATTATGGAAAATACAAGTTTGAGCAAGCTAAAAAAGAAAAAGAAGCTCGTAAGAAACAAAAAACTTTAGAAATTAAAGAAATCAGGGTTACACCAAATATAGAGCAGCATGATTTTGAATTTAAAAGCAAAAATGCTAGAAAGTTCCTTGAGGAAGGAAACAAAGTAAAAATTACAGTTAAATTTAGAGGAAGAGAATTAAACTATGTAAAACTTGGAGAAGAAGCATTAAATAAATTTGTTGAAGATTTATCAGATATTGCAGCTCTTGAGAAAAAGCCTCTATTAGAAGGTAAAAACATGTTTATAATACTAGCTAAAAAAGCAGATAAATAATTAGAGAGGAGATTTTTATTATGCCAAAATTAAAAACAAACAGAGCAGCTAAAAAAAGATATAGAGAAACTGCATCAGGAAAGTTCAAAAGAACAAAATCTAATAGAAGACATTTATTAGCAAATAAAACAAGCAGACAAAAGAAATCAGGAAAAGTTATGAATGCTTATGCAGACAAAACATGCGAGGCAGCAATCAAGAAAATGTTACCATATGGAAATTAATTTTAGAAGGATAGGAGTGAATTAAAAATGGCAAGAGTTAAATCAGCAATAGTTACTCGTAAAAAACATAAAAAAATATTAAAAAGAGCAAAAGGATATTATGGTGCAAAACACTATAGATTCAGAAATGCTAAACAAGCAGTTATGAAATCAGGAGCTTATGCTTATACTGGTAGAAAAGATAAGAAGAGTAATTTTAGAAAATTATGGATAGCAAGAATTAATGCTGCTGCAAGAATCAATGGATTAACATACAGCAGATTAATAGCAGGATTAAAGAAAGCTAATGTTGTTATCAACAGAAAAATGTTAGCAGACATGGCTGTTACAGATGCAGCTGCATTTGCTAAAATAGCTGAAATTGCAAAAAATGCATAATTATATGTAAGAAGAGAGCCTAAGCCTAGCTTAGGTTTTTTTGTTTATTAGTATACTTTACAAAAAGGAGCATAAACCTAGATTTGTAGCATATAATTTTAAGAGATGTTCTTCATATGATTTGACAAAAAATTGAATACATGATATAATACCCCTTACGTGATATTTTTTAGAAATTGTTCAAAAAAATATCTTGAATTAAAAAAAATTATATAGTAAGATATAATCCAGTGGTGCATTATTCTAGTTACGCAGTTTTATACGAGGGTGGGGCTAAAAATCCACTAAAGGGCACATCGTTGAAGTTTCTTGTTGGTGCGCGGAATGCCAGTTCTGCGTGTTTTCAGGGAGTAAAGATCGTAGGGAATTATGTAATGGCATACATAATAATCCCCTGCAATCGCGGAGGCTTAGAAATTTCGTTAAGACGTTATTTTAAGTATAACCTATATAAAGTGCCAAGACACAATATATAGTGTAGCCTGTTTTGAGTGATAGTCTTGGGATTAGCTGTAAGGTAGTAAATTATAATTTGGCCAAAATCGTAGTTTACTATTAGCTATGAAATTACTATTGCAAAAGAAACTAGTATAGATCTCAAGTGTATTAAGGAAAACTTCTAGAGTGTTTTGTCATCTAGGCATGGGAGTTTAAGGATTAAAGTACGGACTTAAGTGGCAGTCTGGTAATCAATTAATCTATTGATTATTTCCTTTAAATGGAAACAGCTAAACAGCAATGTTTGGTAGGAAATAGAGAAATTCAACTAGACCTAAACCGTAAAATTTACTTAAATTTCACCACTGTTATATTTTATTTTTTTGCAATTTTTTTGGTAGGAGAAGGATAAATAATGAAAAAAGTAAAAAAAGAAAAAAAGGATGGGTCGGAACTGAGTTGGTTTATAACAATATTTGTTTTAGCATTTGTTCTATCAATTATATTTTCTTTTATATCAACTGCAGCAATTGGTAAGTTACCATTGTTACCAGCTATTTTAGTATTAATACTAGTTGTGTTTACAGGTATAGCATTCGATATTATAGGTGTAGCTGTTACTGTAGGTAAAGAGTCAGATTTCAATGCAATGGCTGCGAAAAAAATACCAGGGGCAAAAACATCATTAAACATGATAAAAAATTCAGCAAAGGTTTCAAATGTATGTGCAGACGTAGTTGGTGACGTTGCAGGTGTACTAAGTGGTGCAATAAGTGCTTTGATTGCAACAAAAATGTACCCATCAATAGGATTTGATGTTCAATTTATTATAAGTGCTATGGTTGCATCAATAACAATTGGCGGAAAAGCTATTGGAAAAGGAATTGCCCAAAGAAATTCAACAAAGATTGTTGGATTTGTGGGTAAAGTTTTAAAAATATTTAATAAAGAAAAATAAGAATATATGAAACAGCTTATGAAAAAACATAGGCTGTTTTATTTTATACTATTAAATACAAGTAACTTATATAAATGTTTAATTCTATTGAAAAGAAAAAATCGCATTGATATAATTAATTTAGCTTATGTGAGTATATACATAGTAAGGAGGCTATATTTGTTCAAGGATGATAATTAATGCACCTAAAAAATGTTGAAAGAATGAACCAAATATAGGAATGAAAAGTCAAATGATAAAAGGAGGATGAAAAAAATGAAGAAAGGTACAAAATTTTTAATTGCAATATTAATACTTATAATTGTTGGATTGGTAGGATATATTATTGCAGATAAACTCATATTAAATAAGACAGATAAAAATGAAGTTAAAAACAATACTATTAATGAAGTTCAAGAAAATACTGCTAATGAAGTTCAAAGCAATACTACTACAGATGAAAGCGTGAAAAATAAAGATAAAGAAGAAAATGATAGATCTAGTAGAGATATAAAATTAACATCAGAAGAAAAGATTCTTAAAAAATTAGAAGTTGGAAACGCAAAATACATATGTAGGGAGCACATTCCTACAATATCTGGTATCGATAGTAAAGTGGCTGAAAAGATACAAAATAAATTAAGGGAAGACAATAAAAAAATATGGGATGGCATAGAAGAAGATGAACCTGAATACGAAATAAACGAATTATTGACTTCTATGGCGGAGTCTAATAATGACATAGAAATAGGATTTTATCAAAAATATGAAATTTGGTACAAGAACGATAATGTAGTAACATTTAGACATATATTTGATGGTGGTCTTGGTGGTGTATCTTGGTGGGCTTCATATGGAATTTCATTCGATTTATCATCAGGTGAAGAAATTAAAATCGAAAATATAGTTACAAATAAAGAAAAATATATTGAAGCTTGTAAAAAATCAGTATATCAACAATTGAAAAATGACGAAAAAAATGCCTATTTACAAGATGGATATCAAGAAATTCTTGATTATAATATAGAGCAAACCAGTGGATGGTTTACAGAAGAAGGAATAGCATGTGTTTGTATTCCAAAATATGCAATGGCTGCAGGCGCAGCAGGTGAATTCCAATACGTAGTGCCATACGAAGATATAAAAGATTATATAAAAGCTGAGTATGTCTTTTAAATAATTAATGGATAAAATGTAACATATATAGGGAATTGGGGGGATAATATATGAGTAAAAATGCCAAAACAATCATTTTAGTATTAAGTTTATTAATTGTAGGATTAGTAGCTTTTATTATTACAGATAAAATATTAGATAGTGTAAGTCAAAAAAATTTAGCTCAAGTAAATCAAGTTGCAGAGCAAAGCTCTAAAAATGTAATAACGAATTCAAAATCAACAAGTAATTCAGAAAAAACAAAAGAAGAAAAAAAATCTGAAAGTAATAATGTCAATAATAAAATAGAAAAGGATAAAAAAGATCCAGTAACAACATCCGAAACAGAAGAACAAAAAGAAAGCACTAAAAATAACTCAAAGGATAATAAAAAGGCAACCACTGTAGAAGCTATAAAAAAGGCTCTTAAAGATGAGAGCTGGAGAAAAGAAAATGTGATGATGAAAAAGACTTGTTTTGGAGGGACACCTAGTAAAAACTCACAAAAATTATCGTTTATGAGAGTTGTGGGAGCAGATTATGAACCATTAATAATAGTAGAAGCATATTCTGAAGATGATTTATCAAGTCAAGCATTTATGGTTTATTACAAAAATGGAAAAGTTGTATCTGTTCCATTAACCGAAGATCCAATACATATATACCATAGTGCAGTTGGAGTAGATCCAAATAAAGCAAAAATGAATATTGGATATATGCATATGGGATACGAGTATAATATGATGTACGATATAAAAAGTGGAATGAAAAAATATGTTCAAGGTACTGGCTCGGAAAATACTTATGAAAATGACGAGATAATATATGAATTTTATAAATATGAAGGGGATATAAACAACAAAACTGTAATTTCAGAATCAGAATATAATGAAATGAATAATGCATATGATAATTATTATTTTTATGAAATATCAACAGAATTAACAAATTCAAATATTGATAAATATGTAAAATAGAAGGGGAAGATTTTGCCAAAAATTGGGATGGGTAAGCTATAAAAAGCTTATCCATTTTCTGATACTGTTCAGACTTATACAAAAAGTAGAGTGGTAAAGATAGAAAATATTAAATTTTATGAAATAACGAATGCCGAGCGAATAGCGACAGCCGAGGAATGGAATAAAATTTAATATTTTCTATCTTTACGGACTATTTTACTTTTAGGCTGAATGGTAACCATTTTCTAATTTGTTCAACTAGACAAATGAAATTTTAGATTATATAATACTTTAGAATTTATTAAAAAGAGGTAGAAATATGTCTAAATTCTATAATTGGAAAAATGGAATAAATGAAGAAGAGCTAACAGATGTTGTTAATACTTTAAATAACGATGGAATTGTAATATTTCCAACCGAGACGGTGTATGGAATAGCGGGAAGCTCTATGTCAGAAGTGGCTATAGATAAAATATACAAGGCAAAAAATAGACCAAGAGAAAAGGCTATAAATATAATGCTTGCAGATAAAAAAGATATTAATAAGTATGCTGTTGTTAAGTCTAAAATGGAGCAAAACATAATTGATACATACATGCCTGGTCCAATTACTTTAATTTTGGAAAAGAAAGAAGATTTCGGAAAAAGTTTTACTTTAAGTAATAATACTATAGGAATTAGAATTCCAGATAACGAAATAGCGCAAGCAATATTAAAAAGATTAGATTATCCAATAATTGCCCCAAGTGCAAATATTTCGGGAAAAGAAAGTGGCGTAGATGCCAATGAAATAAAAGAGGATTTCTATAATACCGTAGATATAATAATTGATGGTGGAAGAATTGAAAATGCAGAAGCATCAACTATAATAAAGGTTGAAAACGAACAGATTGTAGTACTAAGACAAGGAAAAGTTAAATTTTAAAGAATAAGGAGAATGAATGAATTATAAAATTATAAACGGCTCAGTTGAATTTGGAGCGGAGACAATATTAGAGCAAATAAATATAGAAATAAAAGAAAAAGAGAAAATTGCCATTATAGGAAGAAATGGGGCGGGAAAATCTACACTTTTAAAAGCTATAGTTAACAATGAAATGTTAACAAGTGGAAGCGGAGATGAAAAATTTAATATTATTAAAGAAGGTAAGCCAACAATTGGTTATTTAAAGCAAATGGAGCTTGAAGATGATTCTATAAGCATGATAGATGAGATTTTAAAGGTATATAAACCAATTATTGACCTTGAAAATAAGATTAATAATTTATTAGTTCAGATGCAAGATAATACATCTGAAGAGCTTGCAGGAGAGTATTCAAAATTAATGGATAGATTTGAATTTCTAGATGGATATACATACAAAAAGGAATATGAAACAGCAATAAATAAATTTGGATTTTCCGCAGAAGATAAAAACAAGAAGATAAGTGAGTTTTCTGGAGGTCAAAGAGCAAAAATCGCGTTTATAAAGCTGATATTAAGCAAACCAGACATTCTACTTTTGGATGAACCTACAAATCATTTAGATATAACTACAATTGAATGGTTAGAGCAATACCTAAAAAACTATCCCAGAGCAGTTGTAATTGTATCTCATGATAGAATGTTTTTAGATAAAATTGTTAGCAAAGTATATGAAATAGAATATGGAGAGATGATAAAATATTCAGGTAACTATACTTTCTATGAAAATGAAAAAAAGATAAATTATGAAAGACAATTAAAAGATTATGAGTACCAACAAAAAGAAATTAAACGTTTAAATGACATAGTTGTTCGATTTAAATATAAACCAACAAAGGCAAAGATGGCAATGTCAAAACTTAAGCAAATAGAGCGAATGGTAAGAGTAGAAGAGCCTAATAAATATGACCTAACTACTTTTAAAACGAATTTCTCTATAGATAAACAAAGTGGTAAAGATGTAATATATGCAAAGGATTTAAAAATTGGATATGATAGTCCAATACAAAGTATATCATTCAATTTATATAGGGGTCAAAAAATGGCTGTTATTGGTGAAAATGGTATAGGAAAATCTACATTACTAAAAACATTAATAGGAAATGTAAAGAAGTTGGGTGGAGAATTTGAATTTGGACATAATGTTCAAGTGGGATATTTTGACCAACAAATGGCTTTATTAGATTCAGAAAAAACAGTGTTAGAAGATTTTAGCGAAGCATTTCCATCATATACAACAACAGAGCTAAGAAGTTCGTTAGCAGCATTTATGTTCTATGGAGAGGATGTATTTAAGAAGATAAGTATGCTTTCTGGTGGAGAAAAAGTTAGACTCCAGTTGTGTAAAATATTAAAAAAAGGTCCGAATTTATTAATTTTAGATGAGCCAACAAATCATATGGACATTGTTGGAAAAGAAAGCTTAGAGCTGTTATTAAAAGAGTATAATGGAACGATTTTATTTGTATCCCATGATAGATTTTTTGTAAATAAGATAGCGGATTCGCTTCTAATTTTCAAAAAAGGCAATGTAACTGCATTTGATGGAACATATAGCCAATATGAAGAAAAATTAAATGAAGCTGAAAATACTAATTTTGCAAATATCGATAATAATGATATAAAAAAAGGAAAACAAAAAAATATAAGTAATACATACTTAATGCAGAAAGAGAAAAATAGAGCTTTAACAAGAATAAAAAAATTAGAGCGCGATATAGAAGCTCTTGAAGGAGAGCTTGCTCAAAAAAACGACGAATTAACAAATCAAAATGTCTATAGCGACTACGAAAAACTTACAAGGATTGAGCAGGAAATAGAAGAGTTAAATGAAAAAATAAATCAAAATATGCAAGAATGGGAAGAGCTGCAAAATTTTTTAAATTAGGGATAGGGTTCAAGTAGAAAAATTGTTTAAACTAGTATTAAATTTGCTAAATGAAAAAATAATTAATAGCCAAGTTTAATTAAATATAGTTAAAATAGTATGTGAATGGAGGAGTTTATGAATTATTTAACAAAAATGATTAAGCATATAATGTTAGTATCAAAGCACAGATGGTTAGTTTTTAAATATGCAACTAAAGCAGGAATACCATGGAGAGGATTTGTGCATGATATGTCAAAATTTTCTCCAACAGAGTTTTTTGAAAGTGTAAAATATTATAACGGATCTAAGAGCCCAATACTTGTTTCCAGAGAGAAAAACGGATATTCTAAAGCGTGGATTCATCATAAAAATCGAAACAAGCATCATTTTGAATATTGGGAAGATGTATCTAAAACAGAGCGTATAGGAGTTTTTCCACCGTATAAGTATATAGTGGAAGCTGTTTGTGATAAAATAGCTGCAGGAATGGCGTATAAAGGAAAAGAATGGAATCAGACAGAGCCATATGAATATTGGTCAAAAATAGAAAAAAATGCTCCTGTAGTGAAACACTCTGCATCAATAGAATTTATGGATAAGGTGTTAAAGAAAATTTCTGACGATGGATTAAATAAAGGTTTAAATAGCAAATATTTAAAAGCTACATATAATGCAATTGAAAAAAAATATGGTGTATAGATGTTTTAGAAAAAATAAAATTTCTATTGTAAAATAGAGTTTTATTGGTATAATACAAATATAAGAGACAAATTTAAGGAGGAACAAATGATGGTTAAAAAAGTTGCAATATTAGCAAACGGAGGAGATGTTTCGGGATTTAATGCGGTTATAAGAGCTATAGTAAAAACAGCAGAAAAATATGGGGTTGAATGTTTTGGTTTTGTTGAGGGATATAAAGGCCTTTTAAATAATGAGTATATAAGACTAAGCACTTCTGGAAATAATAGAGCATCAGGAATATTACCAAAGGGAGGGTCTATTATAGGATCTTCAACTAATTCAAATGTTTTTCATTATAAAACTGAAGAAAATGGACAAATTGTATATAAAGATTTATCAGATGTATGTGTTGAAAACATAAGAAAAGATGGATTTGATTGCCTATTTACGCTAGGAGGAGATGGTACTCAAAAGTCTGCAAGAGATTTTTCTTTAAAAGGCGTAAATGTAATTGGTGTTCCAAAGACAATTGATAATGATGTTGCATGTACAGATATTACTTTTGGATATAATACTGCCGTATCTGTTGCAACCGAAGCCCTTGATAGACTTCACACAACAGGTGAAACACATCATAGAATCATGGTTTTAGAAGTTATGGGAAGATATGCAGGGTGGATAGCTCTAGAATCAGCTATAGCAGGTGGAGCAGACATTGCTCTTATTCCAGAAATTCCGTATAAAATAGATAAAGTCGTAGAAAAAATAAATCAAAGACGTAGTTTAGGAAAGAATTTTTCAATTGTGGTTGTTGCAGAAGGGGCAATTCCAGAAGGTGGATGCTTATCTGTAGTTGAGACAAGACAAAATGGAAAGGGTGTTGATAATACTAAACTTGGTGGTGCAGGAGAAAAAGTGGCAAAGGTAGTACAAGAAATAACTGGAATGGAATCAAGATGTACAGTTTTAGGATATATGCAAAGAGGTGGAACTCCAACATCTTTTGACAGAGTTTTATCAACAAAATATGGCGCTAAAGCTATGGAATTAGCGATGGAAGGAAAATTTAATGTTTTAACAGTAATAAAAAATGGAAAATTAGATTATGTTTCTTTAGAGGACGTAGTAGGTAATAATAAAGAAATAGGTGCTGTTTCAGGAAATACTGCAGAAAGCAACATTAGAAAAGTTACAATGGATCATGACTTAGTAAAAACTGCTAGGAGCATAGGTATTTGTTTAGGTGACTAAGCTAAGAATAATTCATAATTTAAAATGATATGTAAAGAAAAGTAAGAGAGTAAAGAACGATGTTATTAAACACGTTCTTTTTTATGTAATAGGAAAGTCATGCTGACTTTTCCTATTACATAAAAAAGCTTCGCGAAAACAGATGCACATCGATCAGCCGTGCGTAACGAAGTAAGCTACGGATAATACATGCGCCGAACAAATTAACTGAAAAAATCAAAGATTTTTTCAGATTTGTTCTATAATATGAACCAAATTAATGATTAGTAAGTCTAATAAATGAAGATGCATTTATATATTAAAATGGATACTTGAAATTTTTATCACTTATGATAGAATATAAAAAAATTCAAAGGAGGAAAATATGTTTGCATATTTAAAAGGTTTATATGAGTCAAGAACAATGGATTATATAGTCCTTGACGTCAATGGTATAGGATATAAAATTTTTATGTCTGAAAACTCTATGAAAAAAATCGGAGAGATAGGTACTACAATTAAAGTTCATACATATGTAAGAGTTAGAGAGGATGATATAAGCATATATGGTTTTGCATTACAAGAGGAACTAAGAATGTTTGAATTATTAATTTCTGTTAGTGGAATAGGGGCAAAATCCGCAATAACAATTCTTTCGAACATTGAACCATCATCTTTTGCGGCAGCAGTTGTATCAGATGATGTAAATGTTTTGAAAAAATTGCCAGGAATAGGAGCAAAATCTGCGCAGAGGATTATATTAGAGCTTAAAGATAAATTAAAGTCTATTAGTATTGTTGATGCAGAATCTAATGAGGGTATGGTTATGACTAATAGCAATGAGAATATTGAAGACATGATATCTGCACTTCAAGTTTTAGGATATTCTAGAAGAGATATTGAAAATATTATACCTAAATTAAACATAACAGATGAGAGTCTAGAAACGTTAATAAAAAAGGCTCTAAGTTTATTATCAAAGTAGTAAAATATATGCAAAAACCCTTTTATTTTTTTTCATTTTAGTATATAATTTTAATGTGATTTGGCAAAGAAAAAAATGCCAGAAAAGGAGTATATATATGAAGAAAAAATCAAATAATAGAACTACTGCGTCAGTAGGTAGCAACGTTAAAAGAAAAAGTGCTAGAACTACAGGTCGTGGAAAAGGTGGTAGAAAAAAACATCCAAGAATAAAGAAATTTATCATTATAGCAGTATTATTAATAATGTTAACAATACTAGTAGGTGTTGGAGTTTTCTGTGGAATATTCTTTAGTGATAAATTTGCATTGTCAAAAGAAGATTTATTACTTTCTAACGCTAACACAATTGTTTATGATAAAAATGGCAATGTTATTGCAGAGCTATCAGGAGAAGAAAATAGAAAAATTATAAGTATTGACCAAATGACTCCAAATTTACCAAATGCATTCGTCGCAATAGAGGACGAAAGATTTTATAATCATAAAGGTGTAGATATTAAGAGAACTCTTGCTGCAACTGGAACTTACCTAATGAAAGGAGATTCATCTTTCGGTGGTAGTACAATTACTCAGCAGTTAATTAAAAATATCACAAACGAAAGGCAAAATTCTGGTTCAGCTGGTGTTGAAAGAAAAATAAAAGAAATGTCTAGAGCATACCAAGTTGAAAAAATGATAACAAAGCAACAAATACTTGAGTTATACTTAAATATTATTCCACTTGGTGCCGATGGTGGAGATATATGTGGCGTTGAAATGGCATCAATGTATTACTTTAACAAATCTGCAAAAGATTTATCAATTGAAGAGTGTGCTTTCTTAGCAGGTATTAATAATGCACCAAACACATATAACCCATTTAAAAATAAGGACGATGAGCAAAAGCAAGCACAAGTTATGACAAAAGTAAAAAATAGAACACAAACTGTTTTGAAGAAAATGGAAGAGTTAGGATATATAACTCCAGACGAATATAAAACAGCATATGATAATACAGAAAAAGGTTTAAATTTTGCAAAAGGTGACTTACCTACATCAACAATTAAGGACTATTTTGTAAGAGCTGCTGTAGATCAGGTAGTAGACGAACTAGTAGAAAAGAAAAATATGACTCCAGAATATGCAAAAAATCGTGTTTATGGTGGAGGATACAAAATTTATACAACTGAGGATGCTTCAATTCAAGCAAAAATGAGTGAAGTGTACAGAAGTGGACAATATATATTAACATCGTCATTATCACCAACTCACTCACAATCTGCCATGGTAATGATTGATCATACTACAGGTCAAGTTGTAGCTTGTATGGGAGGTCTTGGAGATGATGTAGATGCTATAGGACTTGATAGAGCAAACGTAATACCAAGACAAACAGGATCTTCAATTAAACCAATTGTAACATATGGATATGGAGTAGAGAGTGGAACAATCACAGCTAGCACTGTATACAATGATGAGAAGATTTACTTTGGTGATTGGGATCCTAAAAATGATAGTGGTGGATTTTCAGGATATATTACTGTAAGAAATGCTATAGAAAGATCTGTAAATGTGGTTGCATGTAAAATTATGTCTGAACTTGGACCTGATAATGCAATTGACTTTGCGAGAAAATGTGGAATTTCTACATTGAAAAAGTCTAGCGAAAAATCTAAACCAGATGAAGCAGATGACTCGAATATACCAGCAATGGCTCTTGGAGGTCAAGCCAAGGGTGTAACACCACTAGAAATGGCAGGAGCATATGCAATGATTGCAAATAATGGTGTATATATTCAGCCAACATTCTATACAAAAGTTGAAGATTCATCAGGAAATATTGTTATGGAGTGTGAACAAAAAACAGAAAGAGTAATGTCAGAGCAACATGCATATATAATGAAAACTCTATTAAAACAGCCAGTTGAAGGTGGCAGTGGTACTGCAAGAGTATGTAGAATGGATAACTTTGATGTAGGTGCAAAGACAGGTACAACAAATGGTAAGGTAGATAATTGGTTATGTGGTATGACACCATATTACACAGCCGCTGCATGGTATGGTTATGACCCAGTTCCAGGACAAAAACCTATATCTATCAATGGAAGTGGAAATAATGCAGCTAAATTATGGGCAGAGGTAATGAAAAAAGTGCATAGCGATTTACCATCAGCTAAATTTACTGAACCAGGTGGTATAGTAAAACTAACAGTATGTAGAAAGTCAGGATTAAAAGCTTCAGGTTCATGTTCAGACACATATTCTGAGTACTTTGTAGCTGGTGAAGAGCCAAAAACTTGTGAAGGACATTCACTAAAAATATGTAATGATTCTCATAAGTTAGCAACAGCTAATTGTCCAAACACATACTACTATACATTCTTACCAGAAAAGGAGCGTAGTCCAAGATGGAGAGCTGAAAACTCATATTCGTCAGCTCCATCTGAAGAGTGTGACATCCATACTTCAAGTGTAGATATTTCAAACCAAAATCCTGAAGGAGGAAATGGTGAGGGTACAACCATTACACCAACAACTGATATAACTGTTCCAAATGTATATGGATTAACAGAGAGCTCAGCTACTGAAAAATTAAAAGCTTTAGGATTAAATGTTATTCCAAAAACTAAATCTGATCCAACAAAACCGAACGGAGTAGTAATAGCTCAAAGTTTACCATCTGGATTCGTTGTTGAGAAAAATACAAAAATTACTATAACAGTTAATGAAATCCGTGAAGAACCAACGCCAACACCAGAACCAACACCAACACCAGAACCAACACCAGAACCAACACCAGACCCAAC
>JAGBAJ010000006.1 GCA_017939755.1 Clostridia bacterium
ATTTTTATGTGCGTTTCTATTACATTGTTTATTTTGGCAATGATTTTAATGTGTATTCTTTATGGAAACAGTTCATATTGATGACCTACCTGAGTGGAGGAAGAACAATCCTGATGTTAAGACGGTAATGGTCGACCACGGCCCATACGGAAAAGTAATCTATACCTTTAATCATACGGACCCGCAGAATATTCCACTATATATGAAAATAGGGGCATACGACGGGTTCGGCAATTTTCACTTCATCGATGACGAAGGAACATATCATAAGTGTTTAAATAATAGAAATTTTAAAAATATTCACATCAAATTGTAGGTATTATATTGTTATTTTTATGAAAATTTGTATATTTATATAAAAAGAATATAATATGGCATATACTACAGAAAGTTTTATAAAAAAAGCCACAACGCTGCATAATGGAAAGTACGATTATAGTAAAGTAGAATATAAAGGCTGTAATGAACCCGTTTGTATTATTTGTCCTGAGCACGGGGAATTCTGGCAAAGGCCTAATGCCCATTTAAATAATCACGGCTGTCCACAATGTGGGGTTATTAGTTCTACAAAATTACAATCTAAAGAAGAGTGGGTAGAAAAAGCACGAAAAGTACACGGAGAAAAGTATGATTATTCTAAGGTACAGTACGAAGGATGGGATAAAAAAGTATGTATAATATGTCCCGAACACGGGGAGTTTTGGCAAAAACCAAGTGAACATATACGAAAAAATAAGCCCAAAGGTTGCCCAAAATGCGGGAGAATATATAATTTAAAAACGACTGAACAATTTATTAAAGATTCTATTAGTGTTCACGGTAATAAGTACGATTATTCTAAAGTAGTTTATAAAAATGCATTTACTAAAGTATGCATTATTTGTCCTGACCACGGAGAATTTTGGCAAACACCTAATTCTCACTTAAGTAAACACGGTTGCCCTAAATGTGTTGGCTTACGAATAAAAACTGAAGATTGGATAAAAAAAGCAAAAGAAATTCACGGAGATAAATATGATTACTCCAAAGTAGAATATGTTAATGCAAACACAAAAATATGTGTTATTTGCCCAGAACACGGTGAATTTTGGCAAATACCGAATACCCATTTAAATGGGGTCGGATGTTATAAGTGCTGGAGAAAAGAAAAATCTTGGACATATGAGAAATGCTATAATGTAGCAAAACAATATTTGTTTAAAATAGATTTCTTTTTAGAAAAAACTCAAGCTTATAATAAAGCAAAAAAAGAAGGGTGGCTTGAAAAATTTGATTGGCTTTTAACAAAAACAGATAGTGGTGATAAAAGAACAATATACGCCTATGAATTTTCCGATGGGGCGGCATATGTAGGACTAACAAACTGGCTCGAACACCGAGATTATCAACATAGATGGAATAAGGGAAATTCATCAGTATATGATTATTCTGTCAATAATAATATAGAAATACCTATTATCAAAGTTCTTGAAGAAAATGTTAACTCAAATAATGCAGGCAATGTAGAAAATAAATGGATTAAATTCTATCGAGATAATGGGTGGAAGGTTATTAATAAAGTAAAAGGTGGCTCGCTCGGAGCAACTAATGGGAAAAAGTATACAAAGGAAAACATTTTAGAAGAAACTAAGCAATATAAGAATCAAGAAGAAGTCTATAATAAAAACAGACCATTGTATAATGCAATGAGAAAATTTAGACTTGTTAAGGAATGTTTCCCTAAAACACATTTTAAACCTAAAACAGTGCAGCATTATGACTATTCTGAAGAATTTTTAAAAGAAATAACTTCTAAATATAAGAAAAAGTCTGATTTAAGGAATAATGAATATAGGGTTTATCATTGGCTTTATAAACATAATAGGTTATATGACTTTTATGAAAAAGCGTCGGAGGGTAATATGAATAAAAAAAAGAAAGACAATTTTTAAAACTGAAAATTTTCTGGAAAAATTTTTTCACAATGCCTACTTTTTTGAAAAATTTTGGTACCAGATAATTCTGTTTTTTAGTGTTACTTAAAATAGAAAAACTTATTTTTGAAAACCAAAATTTTCCGGAAAAAAATTCGGAAGCAATTGTTGGCCCGTATTCAAAAAAAAGCCCACGGGGGGATGGTCAAGGGGGATAACACCCCGTATGGTGGGGGTATATGCCCGTATAAGCCCCACAAATGCCCTTATTTTCGCTTGTATTATATATATTATACTCTACTGCGATTGCATCGGGTGGCTCTACGGCTTTGCAAATGGCTTTTATGAGAATATGCAAAAAAGTGAAATATTTTCGTAACAACATAAAACCGAAGTGGTATATATAAGAGAACAAGCAAAACAATCAAATATTATGAGAAACGAAAAAGAGTTTATCAAAGCAGAGAACGAAGGAAGAGCAAAGGCACTTGTAGCATTGAACAAGACTGAC
>JAGBAJ010000007.1 GCA_017939755.1 Clostridia bacterium
ACATAATGATTTTAAAAGTGTTTTTGCATAACCTTTATTTCTGTAATTTTCTTTTGTAACTATGTTCTTTAACTCTAATGTTTTTCTATCAATGTGCAAAATAACTGCAATAGAAATTAGCTCATCTTCTTTTTTTAATGCATATACATCAGAATCGTTCAAATACTTATGTATCATGTCTTTTGAAGGATCTGCCTCTAAAAGTAAGTCTATATAATCTTCTTTATTTTCTATTTTTTTTACCTGCATTCTAGGTTCTTTTGGTATCTCGTAACCATTGATATTACTGGTTCGTATAGAATTGCGGTTATAATATCTCATCTCCTCACTATATATGCAACCACAATATTTTTGCATATATAATCCTTCTTCTATAGCTTTATCATGTCCTTTCCAAAAACCATATCTAAAATCACGATATAGGAACTCCACCCCATATTCTTTACTATATTGCTCCATCAACTTTTTTATAAAATCATGTTTTTGATAAATACTATATAATAAAGTTGTTGTTACATGCGTATATCCGTGCTCTTTGGCATACTCAAACGTTTTTCTTAATCGAATTGGATAACAATAATTCACACATCTTTCGCAAATGCTGTTCGAAACATTCTGGCAAAAATCATCTAAGCCATATTTATCTTCAAATATGGCTTCTACATGTATTTTGTTACTATAATCTTTTAAGCAATCTCTTCTTGCTTCGTATTCCTTATATGGATGTATATTTGGATTGTACCAATATAATGTTGGCTCTATTCCTTCTGTTCTTAGCTCTGAAATACAATATACGCTGCATGGAGCACAACATGTATGCATTAATAATTTCATTTTTTTCACCTTTCTTTTATAATGAGCCTTATAATATAGTAATTTTAAAGTAAAACGGGGTATTTTAATTTTGATTGTAAATCAAAATTGAAATAGCAAAGCGTCCGAAGTTGAACGTCAAAATTACTATTATTACAAAGCTCTTAAATTTATAGTATTAGATAGCAACCTTTTTATATACTAGGAAAAGTGGGAACGGCTTTTTTAGTATATGGCCTTATGTCTATATACATCATACGACTCAATGGTTTCAACAAATTCTAAATTTTCTTTTATATATGCTCTTACTTTACTTGGATTTTGCCAGTTTAAACGAGCATCATCTTTCATAATCATATAAATAGCATCTTCATTTTTTATTCTTTCAATTTGAGCATTCTCTCCGCCTGAACCTAAATTTCCTAGACAGAACATGTCATAGTCTTTATTGTATCTATCAATTGGTATCATATATACAGCCGCACTGGCATCTAGGATATATACTTTTTTAGGGCTTGAAGTAATATAATCATCTATTTTATTAATAGCAGCATTGAAGTCATTTGAAATTGAAATATATTTATAGTGATTTTGGAATTGATATTTACTAATCTTTCCTAGTGGCTCTATATTGCTAAACTCTATCCATAATGTAATAGAAAAAACAAATACCATTGTAAATATGTTTACAAACTCTAAAACATACTTAAAATCGATTTTTACATTTTTTCTTATATATGCATTTATAGAATATATACAAAGTATTATTGGCAGCACCATTGCAACGATAAAATGTTCATTGTCTGCAATTGGAAATACTACACTAAACATTGCAATGCTGTATATTGTTAGTACATAAAATATGTTACTTTCTTTATTTTTTATTTTCCATATAATATTAGTAACTACAGCTATCGCAAGAATTATTGGAAATGCAACACTTAAAATCATAATTCCAGAATACTTTGAATGTAATAAACTGCTATATGGAATTTGGTTAGAAAAAGTTTTAATTCCTAATATAGAATAATCTAAAAAACCTTGAAAAGCATTGTTTGCAACAAGATATATAATAAAAACTAATATAGGAATTATCATTCCAATGAATCTGGTCAAAGCCCTTATACAAGTCTTTTTTATATCGCTCTTTGCATCTATATAAAATAATAAGCTAAGTATACTTACTGCGCAAACAATCATACCTAAAGATTGTTTTGCACAAACCATAAATCCACCCAATAGTCCAATTACAAAATCTATTCCTGGTTTCTTCCATCTACTATTTTTTATATATTGTATCTCAAATAATACAATTAAAAGTGCAAATATTAAAGCTAAGATATTATAATTTATGGCTACAAAATCTAGTACCATAAATAAAAGTAGCATAACACTAAAGTATGATATTTCCTTTTTTATATCAAGTTTTCTTAGAATTATATGGAATATAGCAAAAACGATCACAAAAAATATAATTGTTACTATTCTAGAAACATATAATTCTTGTCCACAAAGTTTTAAAGGAATTGCAAGAATAAATCCCAATAATGGTGTAGATACCATACTAATATCTCTATATGGTACAAGTCCATTAGAAATACATCTTGCAACGTTAAAATTCCACAATTCATCCAAATTTGATAATGGTTTTAAAGCCATTGCTAAAAAAAGTATTAATGCTATACATATCCAAAATACTGCTCTATCTAATTTTTTCATACGTATACATCCCCTTAAAATTTTATTTTTTTCTTTTTAACCTATGTTATTCTTCAATATTATATCCCATGTGAGAATATGCTGCTGGCAAAGGAATCCTTCCTCTGGTTGTTCGTGCAATAAAACCAATTTGTATTAAATATGGTTCATATACATCTTCTAAAGTATCAACTTCTTCACCAATTGTTGTAGCTAACGCATCAATTCCAACAGGTTTTCCTTTGTACTTTTCAATCATAGTCTCTAGTATTCTTCTATCTATTTCGTCAAGTCCAAGCTCGTCAATTTCAAGTCTGTTTAAAGCTATCTTTGTAAGTTTTATATCTATCTCATTATCTGAAAAAACAATCGCATAATCTCTTACTCTTTTTAGTAATCTATTTGCAATTCTTGGAGTTCCTCTTGATCTTCTTGCAATTTCCTCTGCTGATTTATCATCTATATTTACACCCAGAATTTGAGATGTTCTTTTTACAATTGATTTTAAATCATCAATATTATAAAGCTCTAATCTATTAACAATTCCAAACCTATCTCTAAGTGGTGTAGATAGTGACCCGGCCTTTGTTGTTGCTCCAATAAGTGTAAACTTTGGCAAATCAATTCTTATAGATTTTGCAGTAGGACCTTTTCCTATTACAATATCCAATGTAAAATCCTCAAGTGCTGGGTACAATATTTCTTCAACGTTTTTATTTAATCTATGAATTTCGTCTATGAATATAACATCATTTTCATTCATATTTGTAAGCAATGCAGCAAGGTCTCCTGCTTTTTCTATAGCTGGACCCGACGTTACTTTAATATTTGAATTCATCTCATTAGCAATGATATTGGCAAGTGTTGTCTTGCCCAGTCCAGGAGGACCATATAGCAAAACATGATCGAGTTGCTCTCCCCTCTTTTTAGCAGCCTCAATGTATATCTTCATATTTTCTTTAACTTTTGATTGACCAATATATTCTTCAAGTAGTTTGGGCCTTATAGAAGCTTCTAAATTTTCTTCTACACCATCTTCTATTTCAGGTCTCATCAGTTGATTATTCTCCATAGTGTCTTTCCTTCCATTTTTATTTAGCTAATAAATTGTTAAGAACCACAGAATTAGATATTGCAAGTTCATCTTCCATACATTTTTGATAGTAATCTAATTTGCTTTTTAAATCTTCATCTATGTTGTCCATATCTATATTTTTGCCATTACTTCTATAATACCAAACTCCATTGTAATAATAATCATCTGTTACAATTACACCATTATTTAAACAAGCAAAATCCTTTTCACCAAACATACTGGTTCCCAAGGAAAATGAATCCTCTATTCCACTTAGCTGGCATATTGTAGGTTTAATATCTAGTTTACTAACGGTTTTGTCTATTTCCATATGTTCGACTCCTGGAATTCTAATTCCACAAGGAACATTTATGTAATTAATTTCTGTTTCAACTATATTTAATCTGTGATCAGTTTGCTCTATGTAATCTAACATCTCATCATTGTACATCTGCATTCCATAATGATCACCAAATAAGATAATTACTGTATCATCATATAAACCATCCAATTTCAGTTTTTCTATAAACATACCAAATTGTTTATCCGTATAGTTCACAGCTTCTAAATAGTTTCCAAAATACGTACCTTTCCATGGAGTAACATCAATATCTAC
Organism: Clostridia bacterium; assembly: GCA_017939755.1. Taxonomy (GTDB): domain Bacteria; phylum Bacillota; class Clostridia; order TANB77; family CAG-508; genus CAG-492. The sequence goes on from JAGBAJ010000007.1 coordinate 4,203, forward strand.
ATATTCATATTTATTTTCCAACCCAGGTAAATCAAATGCAACATGAGATGATGCGGAAACTATACTTGCCATAAATGGTTTTGGTGCATTTTCTAGTTTTGTTACAGCTTGTTCAAACATAGACTCATCTGATACCCATTCGTTTATGTATGTTGTATTTTCAGCATCGAAGCTTTCTATAAAATCAACTTCATCAATATCTAAATGACCATATACATTATTTCTATTCCAAAATAATCCATCATTACCATGCATATATATTGTATAATATCCCGAATCATTGTAAGAGCCATAGAAATCGTCGTATTTATTTGCACTATATTGTGCAAACGCCATACCATTTTCTAATGGATATAGTGATGACATAGTTGAATGCTCAGAATCAGCAGTTGTTGAGTAACTTTGAATCATCATGTTTTTTACATTTATGTTTTCAGCAAGGAATCTATTTAAGTTTGGTGTAAGCTCTTTACCATTAATAGTCTTGTCTATTAAAAAACTTTGGAATGATTCTAATTGTAGTACTATAACATTTTTATCTTTGGCTATTCCTGTAAAGTTATAAACATCATCTTGATAATTTTCTACATATGATGTTTTTAAATCATTATATGCCTGAATAACATCTGATTTATTTGAATACTTAATATCTTTTCTCATGTTTACAATGCTCTTAACATCTAAATAATGGAACGTATATAATGTTCCAAGCTCCAATTGCATTTTCTTATTATATTTAAACTGCTCTGCAGCCTTAACATATGTTGGAATTGTTGAACCATATACCAAACATATTATTGAAACGTATGTAATCGCAGGCTTCCAATTTCTAGTTTTTACTTTTTCTATTTTTATAGCTTTAAACAATAATAAAGCTAATATTAGTAATATATCTACAAAATATAAAATGTGCCAAATGCTAAATAGCTCTTTTAAAGCTACTGATATTTGTTCAGAATATTGCAGATTACTAATTTGTGAAACTGAAATAAATCCTGTCGAATAATTGTAGTATAAGTTGTCTGCAAACATAATCGCACTTACAATAAAATCTAAAATCAATCCAAATATAAACCTTAATCTGTTCTTAAATAAAAATAAAAGAGTAACAATTAACATAGAATAGATAAATGTTTTCGCCATAAGTGTACTACTAATTGGCGTAGAAACATAAATTGTTAGCTTATAAAATATTGCAGCTTTGACAAATAAAACTAACCCAATGATAATAATAAACAATTCAGAGTTAATTACTTTATTTGTATAATATTTTATTTTACTTAACATATCCTTTTTCATGAATAATCTCCTACTATTAATTCTTTAATTGTTTTCAATAAATTGCTCAACTAAAAATACTACATTACTCTCATTACTTTCATAATCTCTAGGACAAAATTTATCCATAGACTCTATTGCTTTTCCCAGATTTTTTAAATTAATCACATATCTTACATACCCATCTTGTCCAAATCTTCTAGCAATTTGTAACTGATGATTATTAACATGCTCTCCATATTTTTTTAATCTTGGTACGACAATTACCTTTTTTTTCTTTTTTAATGATGAAACAATCGAACCAACACCTCCATGAGTTATTATCATATCAGCTTTATCTTGTAATTGCGACATCTCATCTGTGTCAATAAGATTAAAAATCTTCATATCTTTAGATTCAAATTTTGTAAAACCCGCCTGTACAACAACTTCGTCTTGTATAATGCCTTTTTCTATATTTAATTGTATAGCTTCTAGTAGTCTAACAAAACTATTATTTTGTGTTCCCAATAACACTAAAATCATCTCTAATCTCATCCCTTTTTCCAACTTTTCTCCAGTAAGAAGTCTATTTATATATAGAACCTCCATATACCGCTTTAGGGTATAACTTTAACATTTCTTTCCATTGTACTATAAATAAATTTGCAATTGGATATACCATCCTTCCAGATAAAGTTTTGGATTTTGAATTAGCAAATGTTTCTATGAAAATTATTTTACATCCAAATAACTTACCTAAATAACACATTGGAACAGCGGTATGTGTACCAGTTGAAACTATATACTTTGGTCTTATTTTTATAAATAAAACTATGGTTTTTAAACATAAATATAAATATTTAAAAATATAAGTAAATAGCTTACTTCTAGTTCCATATGGAAGAAAATACAATTTAGAGCCATACTCTTTTTTTAAATTCTCATTTGTCTTATCTTTCTCTGTAATAATGTATGAGTCGTATTTACTAAATAGTGATTTTAACTGCAATAGCTCATTTAGATGACCTCCTGTACTAGATATAAATATTACTTTTTTCATATTAACATTCCATTCCTTTTAACAAATTATTTCAAAAAATAAGATCAATTGATATTGTACCAAGTAGCCTTATTTATAAT
>JAGBAJ010000008.1 GCA_017939755.1 Clostridia bacterium
CTTCCTATGTTCCCCAAAATTCTGTCTAACTCCCATGCTCCCCATCAGCTCGGTGGGAGTAAACGGTGGGTGGGTCGAGGTGTTTCAAAGTTTTTAGAGATATATCTACCTTTTTTTCTAGTGAAAAAATATTTTCTCTCAAAATTTTTATTAGAAAAAATTTCTAATCTCAATTCAATTCAAATTTAATCAGCCTATCTAAACAATCCCAATCAATTTAAATCAATTTAACCTATTCAATCTTTTCTAGTCAACTCAATTCAATCAATCTCAATTCAATCCAATTCAATCAAATCATCAGCTTATTCAATTCAATCAGTCCCAACTCAATTCAACTTATCTCAATCCAATTAATCTAATATCTTCAGCTCAAGCTAAGTTAAATTTATCTCAATAAAAATCTGAGCATAATAAAAGAGATAATAATAACTCAATCAAACTTACTAAGTTCAAATCAATCATCATCAATCAATTCAAAATCTAATACGCTCAATCAAAATTATCATTATCTTTTAACAATCTATATTTATAATTTAATCCTTACCATCTAAAAATCGTAGGGCTATTTTTATTTAATCTTTTAATGTTTAAAACAATTTAAGTTAAATTAATTAATTAAAACTAAAGAAAACACTAAATAAATTAACTTTTTAATCTTTTTTATTTAATTTATTATTTTTTTATTTTTCTTTTTCTTTCTTTAAAGTTTCAATTAAAGCTTCAACTTCTTCAACAGAAGAACAAGAACTTTCGACAAGTTCGTGACAGTCACGACACAGAGCAATCAAGTTGTTATCATCAAGTCTCAACTCAAAATGTTCTCTCAACTTTTTAATGTGGTGAACTGAAGTTGCGTTTCTAATTCTCCCAATCTTCCAACAGACAACACATAATCCATTCGACCTAGACATTACTTCATCTCGTTTACTTCTCCACTCCTTGCTATTATAAAACCTTTGTATCTTCAATTCTTCTTCGGTCATTTCATCGTAGGTCTTATATTGGCTTCTTTTTCTATCCCTCTTTTTCTTATCGGCTATATCCCTTTCAACTATAGTAGGCTCTTTTTTACATTGACCTTTCTCATGAATTTTTTTACATTTGGTACAAAATATTTTACTCACCTTTAATTTTCTCCCATATCTTTACTATTATCATTATTAACTACATCTTTAGCTAAATTTTCTTTCTTAGCTTTTAATTCTTCAACACATTTATCTTTTAATTCTTCTAGCTCCTTATCTGACAATAGGGCTTTAATCATAAATTCTTGAACTAGGTCTACTGATTTTTGAAGTAGGGCTAAATTTTCAGTAGTGGGGTTTAATTTTCCTAGTAGTGGTATGTTAAACAGTATTTCCCCTGTTTTTTTATCTAGGAGTATTTCTCCGAGTACCATATCATCTTCAGTACCTATACCCATATTTTTTTTATTTTCTTCCATATACATCTCTCCTTTAAAATATAATCTCTATAAATAAAACAGCGTAACAAAAAAAGCTAGACAAGTTCTCTGAAAGTGTGAGTAAAAGAGAACAGTCTAGCAGAAATAAATGAATGAATGAATAACAATAAAAAAAACTAATTTATAAAATAAGGGGTAGTAAATTATTATTTATCTCCTCTCAATATCTCATATCGTAAAGAAAAATTCATTTTACAAGGTAATGACCTTTGGAGTACTACTTTTATTGTAGTACTCCGATTTTATTAGGAGAGATATTAGTAAACATAGATTTCATTAAGTTTACAAAGAAGGAGATTAACAAGTGACATATTTTTTATTAATATGTCACTAAACAATACATATATTCATTTATAATTCATTTCTCTAGCTTATGCAATTATTTGCATAAATATTTCATCGTCTGCTTTCACTCTATATTTTTTACCTTTTCTCTCAAGCTCTAGTCCTAGAAAATCTTTTATTAAATTTAATCGAACTTCTAACTTGCTTAATTCAGATTGTGTATAATACAACTTTAATTTAAATGTATCAAAGAACTCTTGAGTAACTTCTCTTAAACTAAATAGTTCTTCTTTCAACATTAAATCTCTAATCTTCTTAACCTTTTCTCTTCTTTCACTTTCATTATACAAATATATTTCTTTTAATCTATTTTGCTGTGAAATATACTCATTCATAATAGTATCTAATATTATTCTAAAGTTATCAGTTACTACATAATATCTCACAAAACTACTATTTTTTAAATGCTCAAATAATTGTTTATAGATAGAATAATCTAAATCCGTTATTAATTCTAATAATATTTCACCAATTTTATCAGAATTAATAGCTTTCTTAATTAAAAAGAACTTTCTAATCAAATTATTCTCGTTAAATAATTTATCTCCAAAGCTTAGAAAATCTCCACCATAGCAAAGAATAGCATCTTTAACAGCTAATGTATTATCATTACTATTTTCAATTCTTTTCATTAACATTCCTCTGCTGACTGATTGTTTATTTTGTGTAGCAATTCTTTCATTTATTCGATTTCTTTCACTATCTGTCAATATATCTTCAAAAATTTTACCCATCATAGTATCTCTTTCTAAAGAGAATACTTCATCTTCTAATACATCATATTTTCCGTTTTTACAATATTCCGCATCTAGTAAATCATATCCACTTGAAATATTTTCGTCTAAAGTATATTTTCTATCTAAATAAAAGTATTCATTATAGAAATAAATATTTTTAGTTTTCTTTGTTCCTGTCGCATGACAATACCATTTTTTCTGACTGTACGCATTTTTGTCTTTTCGTTGATATAACATATTCTTTGCTAGTCTCTGAACGCAACCACTTATATATTTACCTAGCTCTTCAGATTTATTTCTATCTTTAGCTAAAGCGACAAAATCTTCAACTGTTTTAACTTGATAATGAAAATTAGTATATTTACCTTCAACGTAGTTTATTAGTACCTCATAAGTCAATATCATGCTATCTCTTTTCATATCTTCATTATCTTTTTCTTCCATTACATTTAAGAACATACGTTCTGTTGTTATAAATAGAATATCTAGTGCTGTATTTTCTATATCATTATTAGCTCTAATATAAAATCCTTCGATGTCTTTTACTGCATCATTTTGCTTTTTTCCTATTTTGTAAACGCTATAATTTTGTACTAATATCTCTTTTACACAATCCTCTAAAGTTTTACATTGCGATAATTTTTCAAAATTCATATACACAGCACTTCCTTTTTTTCTAATAATCTAAATCTTGATAAGTCAATTCACAATAATCTGCTTCTTCAATATTAAACTCCTTATATTTTTTAATCTCTAGCTCTCTATAAAAATTCACCAAACTCATTTCGTCCCAACTGTTTTCAGCTTCTTCTTCTTTTTCGACATAATCTACTTGCTGTTGCATCAACTTTAACAGCTCAGGTAAATCACATATTACATCTGTTAGTGTATAATTGTCAGCTATAAAATATTTATCGTATAATATTTCATTACTAATTAAACACATCTCCATAAATGTATCTCTATCGACTATTAAGTCGAATATTGCTTGACTATTTCTCTCATTTATAATTTCAATAATTTCTTTCATTTTAACTTAATCTCTCCTTTATTTTTTCTATCATATCATCAAATCTTCTTTTATCTAATAAAAATCTATATAAAGCAAAATTTTCTTCTTCTTTAATATATCTCTGAAAATAACTAAATAAATCTTGCTCTATTAATAATTCTGTTATTGCTTTAGCTCTACTATCATTCTTCTTAATAGCATTTACAATCCACTCAAATTTTTTCATATTATCTTCTTGAGCATCTAACCCATCTATAAATTTTTTATTATTAGATTTAATTAAAGTATAATATCCATTTGTATTTTTTACATTTTTACTTTCATCTAGTTCTTTAGACAATCTATTTGTTATATTCTTTTTATAACTACATTTATACTGTCTAGTCATATCATCATCTGTTTTAAACCAATCTTCATAACTTGTGATGCTATCATCTTCTAAAATAGCATAGAAGAATATTTGTTGTTTTTCTGTTAAGCAATCTAACATCTTGCTCATATGAGTATAAATATTATCTTCTCTAAAGCTAGAGATTTCATGTTGTTCTTCTTCAATTTCATTGATTTTATATAGAAAACTTTCTATACTCATACGATTATCATTCTCAATAGTTTCTTCCCAACTTTTTTCGTTTATAGTTAAATATCTACTTATTGTTTTCCAAACTCCAGTTTCTTCATCTTTCACATACTCACTTACTCTATTACTTAAACTCTTTCTCTCTATTTGTTGAGCTTTCATTAATAGAAAACTACAAAATTTATCTACATTATCCTTTGTAAATAGTTTCTTAAATTTATTGATATTTCTTTCAACCCTAAAACCAAATTCTCTTTCTATCTCATTATCATATTTACCTTCGTAATAATCTGTAAAAAGAAAGTATAAAGAAGCTCTAGATTGAGCAACTGCATTTTCATCATCATTATCACTCATATAAATATTTCTAAAATTTCTTGTGTTGCTTACTATCAATAAATCTAAACTGTCTTCAACATCTGATTTATTTATAACAGAATTACATAGGTAACTTTTGTAATCGTATGTCTCTCTTTCTTGCATTTTTATATTTTTATTAGTTGCACTCATATAACAACTATTTTCTAATATGTATTCAAATATTGCACTAACTGTATCAAGTTCTTGTATTTTATCTAAATTCATCTCTCAATCCCACACTTTCAAAAGAAATTCATACCCCCTTCAAAAAATTAATGATTAACAGTAATTACTCATCTATATATTCCCAATGATACCCACAAGCTGTATTTGTTCTTCCTCGTAAACAAGCACCTATGTTTTCACTATTACATTTAAAATATCTACTTGCTTCTGCTATTGAATTAAACATTAAATCTAACTCAATACATCTACATTTTCTACCTTTTTTCTTTGCAATTTTTTCGTAAGTACCATTTTTTACATTTGTTTCTACTCTTCTCTGTTTACAAGTACCATAATTCCAATTGTACTCCATAGTACACCATTCGAGATTTTCAACATGATTATTATAAGGATTTTCATCTTTATGATTAATAACAGTTTTATTATCTATATCATCATTAAATATAAAAGTTTCTGCTACTAATCTATGAACATAATATCTTTTATTTTTACCATTTTTACATAGATGAACAAATTGATATCCCAAGCCATTATCTCCACTTTTTAATATTTTTTCTCCACTACAATATGACTTAACTCTACCATATGTACTAACTTGATATAAACCTTCGTAATCTTTTATATCTTTCCAAACCTCTCCTTCTAAATCTTTAATATGTTCTCCAAATACTTGATTGTATAATTTATCAATAGATAATCTTTTAAACGCTCCATCTTTTGATAATCTAACTAATATTGATATACCTACCTTCATAGGCTTCATTATTTTACCAGTTTTGATTTTTCTAACTCTTTTTAAATTACTTATTTCATATAAACCTTCATAACCTTTAATATCTTTCCAAATTTCTTTCATATATATCACTCCTAAAATTCATCTGGGTTAATATATTCTAACCACGAAATCAATTGTTCGATTTCTGACATATTTTCTATATTCTTACAGTCAACGCTTGAGCGTTGAAATAGTGCTTGTATCTTCTCTAGCATATTTATAACATCATTTTTTAATACTTTTCTAGCAAGGTTTGTTGCTGTTTCATCATCTTTAGTAATATCAGCTATTGCTTTACTGTATAAGTAGAATTTATCTATTCTATCACTTTCTTTTAACTCTTGTATCTCTTTTTCTAAATTTGAATATTTGTATTTCATTCATATCTCTCCTTATTTTATTAATCTAATAATTCTTCTAATTCAATATTCAGTATTCTACATATTGTATTCAGCTCTTCGATAGTTAAACTCCCATTCAATTTATAATATAAATTTCTTTCTGATACACCTAAAATAACGGATATATCTATCATTTTAAAAGAACTATCTTTTATTTTCTTTCTTAGTTTATTCAGATTGATTGTCATTCTCATCACCTAACCCAAACTTTTCTTTTACATCTTCTATTTTACAACCTAGTATCTTCTCAACCTCAGTAAGTAAATCTATAGTTTCTTTAGCTGTCTCCTCAACTACAACTTTCATACCTTGTTGCATCTTTTCGACATCTATTTTATCTATATCTTCTTTCATTCTTTTAACATCATCTTTAGCATCTTGCATATCTTTTTCTGTTAATTGAGTAAATTCAAAATTTTCTTTTCTTATATCATAAAAATCTCCTTGTTTTCTAGTGATGAAACATAGATAATCTTTATCAAATACGAAATGTAATAAATCTTCATATATGTACATATCAGTCATAAATAATAGCTGTCTATCTTTTTCTATGATATTTAATTTGCTTAATAAATAATAGTGCTCTTCATCATAAGTTAATTCACGATATTCTTTAAATATTACATCATACGCAAATATACGTTTATCATTGTCTTCACTTTCTATTTCTTTAGCAACATCTTCTGCTAGTTTTGTCATCTCATATTTTCTATTGTATTCTTGAACTTTTTCATTTACATTTAACACTTCATCTAAAGCCAAACATTCAGCTCTTAGTCCTGTTAGCTTATAAATTCCCCACTCAATCGTTCTTATTTCATCTATTACTGTTTCAATAACTTCTCTTTCTACCCTACCCCCAATATCTTCAATTTCTTGCTCTCTATCTTGTATAGCATATTCTCTTTCTTCTATTACTTTTTCCAATCTTTCTACTAATTCTTGTAATTCTAAATTAGTACCTAAGAAACTTCCTTCAAGCTGTATTTGTAGTCTTTGTAATTTATCTATATTTTTCATATTTATCTAACTCCTTTACCTACTAATGTTTTTTTTATATCTTTCTGTATTCTTATTGATAATCCATATCCAACATCTCGCCCTTGAGGAATTATTACTACATTCCCTTCTTCGTCTTCATATTTAGCATGGTCTCCCTTTTGGCTTTTAAATTTATATCCGTTCTCTTTAGCTAAACTATTTAATCTCCTATAATCTCCTATGTACTCATATCTCATTAAATCCGTTTCTATCTCAGCTATATCAATCTCTTCTTCTTCAAAATCTCCAAAATCCTTAAACAAGTCTTTTATTAATGCAAAAGCATTTCTTGTTACTTCATTAATCTTTTTATTACTTCTCTCTATATCTACATTTACAACATTTTTAGCTTTAGTATAAAACTTCTCTTGTAATATTCTAACTTGAGTAGAAAATTGTCTATAATCATTTATTCCGAATCCTAACAAAACATTTCCCACAGCATCTAAGTATAGAGTATTAATTTTCTTTATATCCTCTGTATGTTTTTCTAAGTCATTCATAAATTCTTCTTCAGAAACAATCTTATCTAATTCATCGTTTATGTATCCGTAGCTGACAATTATATCTAGATAATCAATTTCATTCTTAGCTATTGCTTTACTAGTATTTTTAATAAATTCATTAAATAAAGCTACTATTTCTTCTGTTTTCATAACATTATTTTCAGCTATGTCTAATACTACTTTATCTTCACGCTCATGTATTTTTAACCTCTTTGCTTCTTTCTCAATCATATTCGCCAATCTCGCATTTCTCTTCACATTATATCTCTCCTTTTATTTGTAGTTCAAAAAGACTAGGGGAAATTAATCCCTAGCCTTTTTATAATATCTCTCTTCACTAATAGAATAAGAACGTACATGGTAGTTTTTTATCATTTTTTATCCAAAATTCCCTAAAATTTAAAAGTTCTTAATTATTAAAGTAAATCTCAATTTTACTTAATTATTTAAGGGCAAATATTCATATTGCTAAACTTATATTCACCCTTCTAATAATTATATTCTTTTGTTTCTTTTATCTCTTGCTCTATCAACACTTTTCTTTGCATCTGATACACTCTTTGCACTATAACAAACTAATAATATTAATCCCATTATCGGTAAAAGCACTAACATTAGACCTATTAGCCAACCGATACACCAACCTAAAAATTCCATATACAAATATCTCCTTTTAATATAATTTATTTGGAGCTTTTATAGGATAAGCTCTAACCTTCTTCCTTTTAATTTTTATTTATTATCTATCACCTTTAGATAAAATATTTTATTACATTTATCATTTAAACACCTAGCAGTTTCACTCTTTATTATTTCACTAGTTAAATTTTCATGTTTAGCTCCACAATAAGGACAGTAATACACTTTTTCACCTTTCTTAATTTCTATTTGTTTTATCATAATATTCACCTTACCCTTTCTTTTATTAGATTTCTTATCTTTCTTTATATTATAATTATATGCAAATTTTTAAATTTTGTCTAGTCTTTTTTAAGAATATCTTTGATTATTTTCACCCTTCATTTTTATAAATATAACTCTGTAACTAAATCTAAATAATCAACATAAACGTCTTCTACCATTTCCATCTTGTCATACACATATCCATATTGATAAATAGTTTCTTTACAACTATTAATGTCTTTCAGTAATTCATAATAACATTGCATTAAGTAATCATATATTTTATAGTATATTTCTTTTACTTCTATATTAATAGTTTGAAATTTTCTTTCTCTTTCTAGTTCTCTTCTTCTTTGAGTTACTTTAGCTATCGTTTTCTCTATCATTGACTTTAACACATATTTATTCATATATCTCACCTCAATTTTTTCTTCATATATAAACCTCCTAATTTTTAGTATTACTACATATCAAACAAATCAAATATTATCCAATCATTCGCTTGTACAATGTACTTATCTTCATATTTATTATAATGTTCATCAGTCATAAATAGATAATATCCATCAAAATCTTTAAATATACATTTATAGTGATTTTTATAAAATCTTTCATTAGTATTCTTTAGAACTAAATATACATCATCTTGTAATAATTTTAATAATTTCCTTTCATCTGTATTCTTCTCTATATAAGCAAATTTAATTATACTATTATCGGTTCTTTCTATTATATAGATATTATCTTCTTTAGATATGTCAACTACCGTTTCATTCTTCTTTAATTCATTAATGAACTCTAGTAAATCACTACTTATTCTTTCTTTAATTTCTTCTTTAGCTAAAGTATCAGTATATCTTTCTATTGATATACCTAAGCTCTTCTCATACATATATGCTTCTCCTTCTCCAGTACTATTATTAATAGAAGGATTATAATATTCACACTCTATTGCATCTCCTGAATTTTTATGTCGAAAATGTGGTTCTTGCTTTAGTCCTTTAGCCAAATACATTTCATGTTTACAGAAAGGACAGTAATAGACTGCCCTCTCTAGCTCATAACTTGCTACTACTTCATTATTATTCTTATCTAAAGCTCTAAATATCACTATTATCTCTCCTTTGTATTTAATTATTTATGCTAATTTATCTTTTAAACTTTCTATTTGTAAATCTATCATATTTAATCTTTTAATAAGCAATTCTCTTTCACTTATTAATTTATCATATTCTTTTTGTAGTTTAACTTCTTCTGTTTTTATATTTCCAATATGATAGCTTTTATCATTATATTTACATTGACCTATAGACTGATAATACTCTATCATTTCTTTTTCATAAGCTAATGCTTCTAATTCGTTATCACCAAATCTTTTTAATATTTTTATTTCTATTTTACTATAATCTTCTTTATTAAATCTTTGATACATTGAGCTTAAAATTCTATCTCTACAACCTTTACCTATATAAACTACTTCATCACTTATATAATGAGCATATACATAATATCCATCAAATTCTTTCTTACGTTCTTTTTTAGTTAAAATATTTTCATATTTAGATACTTGATTAGAAGAACCTCTATTGTTTTTTCTACCATCTTTTACTTCTTGAGGTATATCATATATTCTATCTATTATTACCTTTTGTCCTTCTTTGTGCCATTCACATAATGCAGATAATTTTCTTTCGTCACCTTTTCTATTATTTGATTTTTTACATTCTATCTCAACTGCATTACAGAACTCTTTCCAGTTTTTAAATATATCTCCATCTTTTACATTGTTTAAATTCATTTCTATCATTCCTTTTTAAAGTTATAGTAGACCTCCTAATAACCTAAGTTGATATATTTGATTGTCATATTGTTTTTTTATTGTTGGTGGGTGTTTCACCCACCGAGTTTATCACTTATTCTTATCCCTAATTTCTTATCTATAATATTATCTATAATTATGTATACCACTTTTATGTTTTCGTGAATACCACTTTTATGTTTTCGTGAATACCACTTTTATGTTTTCGTGAATACCACTTTTTTGCACAAATTTATTTTCCTAGTTTTTTATAGAATGATTTCCACTCATGATATGGTACTAATTTATAGTAATATCTTGTTTTTATTTGTCCAAATTCTTCAACAGTCACAGCTTTACGTTCTATTAAATGTTTTGCACATAGGTCTTTCTCTATATCTTCACTTATAATACCTTTATTCTTTGAACTATTACCATTTAATCCTATTTGTTCACACATAAACTTTCTATCAATAGGCTTTTCAACATATTTTATTTCTCCAGTTTTCTCATAATGTTTATAGTCAATTAAAAACCACTTTAAAAAACAATAAATCTTAATCATGTTACTATTACTTGTATTTATCAGATATTTTAATATATCACTTTCAATAGTTACAAAAGTACCACTTTTAGAAAGTTTATTTTCTTTGTCAACATAAGGCATTATTTTATAATAAGTTCTACCTTGACTATCATAACATACATCAAACACTTTATTCCCAGCTTTAGTAAGTTTATTTATTTGTGTATAGATGTTACGTTTTTTCCAACCACTTAAATCTTCAAATTTTTCTATGTTTTCATTTACAAAACTTCTATATAAGTATCTATGTTCTTCTACTTCAGAATAATCTAATCCTAGCATATCGCATACTTCTTCTCCTTTACGATTACTGAAGTAAGTGAATAATGCTAATGCTTTAAAGTCCATATAATTTTTATCTTTTTTTCCACAATTTATAAAACTTGTATTCATAGGTACTAACCACACTTCATTTTTATCATATTTATATTCTTCTTCGTCCTCTTCTTCTTCAATATCATTTTCTATTTCAACATCTACTTTAATAGTATTTATTTCTTTAGCAACAATTGAAGTTTCTACTTTGGTTTGATTAGTCGATTGTTCTTTTATTTGTTGCTCAAGTTCCTTAATTCTAGCTTCAGCTTCAGCTATTTCTTTAGAATAATCTTTTAATCTACTCATTGCTTTCCAAGTTTCTATTCTACTTTTTAATGTTTGTATCTCTTGTTTCATTTTATTCACCAAATCCTTTATTGTTTTATTTGATGAACCTCCTAGCATTACGCTTTATTCTCTATTTCTTAATTCTTTCTCTAAATATTTAACATATAACTTATAAGCAGTAAATAAATCATTATCTGTATCTTTGTTAGTTCTATCCTTTAGCTGAGTGTAAAATTCAATACTGTCTCTTAACTTCCAATTACTCAAGTTAGGTATTCTATCTACTAACTCTTTTAATCTTTTCTTTAGCTCTTCATCTCTTATCATATTAATCTCAAAATCACTCATTATTTATCACCTTTCTCTTTGTTTATATATTCAATCCATTTTAAAAGTTCTTCATCTGATAGCTGATAAGCTTCTTTTAATCTCCAAATATTTTCTGCTCTAGGATATTTTTTACCTTTCTCATAATCGCTTATCGTTGGGATTCCTATTTTTATTACTTTAGACATATCTTCAAGTGTCATATTTAATTCTTTTCTTTTATTTCTTAATAAGTTTTTCACTTGCAACACTTCCTTTCATAATTTAGATAAGACTTCGACTTTTATTTTTTTCGTTTTTAACAAAAGTTTTTTAGAAAAAAATTTATCTTCTATAAATTAAATAAGACAAATTTTTTATTTTTTTTCGTTTTTAACAAAAGTTTATTTTAATATATATTATTAGAATGAAATTTTTATTGGGCATAATTTAGCATAAAAAAAAGAAGAATATTTCTATTCTTCTTTCACGAAAATATCTACACTCGAGTAGCCATTACCATTATCTTTATTAATCTCTACCGTATATTCAGATATTGAATTTTTACTCCTACCCCAAAATCGAATACCATCTACATTTTTATGTTTTCTTATTTGAGTTAGTTGATTTTCTGATAAATAAATGTCTTGATTGAGAAATTCGTCTAACTCTAGGTATGACATATCTCTTATATTCTTCATGATAATCACCTCAATTAATTATATCATGAGTAAAGAGTTACTACAATTGAATGTTTAACTTCTTAAACGTAGTAGCATTGATGACATTAAACATTATATTCTATAGTAAAATCTTCTGTATCTCTTACAATTATACGAGATATAATTTGATTTAATATAATTTTCTTTTGTTCTGCATTTCCTTTTTCATATAAATATTTAAAGTTCATTAAGTTCTCTGCTAGTTCTTCTTTCTTATTTAATCTTAATTTTTCTATTGCCAATTCTTTCTTTCTCTTACTTAAATCTTCCTTTAAACTTTCTAAAGATTCTTTCATATTTTTAACTATATTACTTGTCATTTCTATACTATTTATATCTAAATCCATCAACAATAATTTCTGTAAATTACCTTCTGCTTTTTCCAATTCTTTTTCTTTAGAGTTGATATTTCTAGTTATATTATTTATATCTTTCTCTATATATTCAATCTTACTTTCACCTTGATTGTTATATTTTTCTATTAATTTATCTTTATCTAATTTACTATTTAGTACATTTAATATCTCATGTTCTACTGCTCTAGTTAATTTTTCTCCACCGAAACTTTTCTTTACTCCCTCAATTCTTTTAGTTTTACAATGTCTACATTTAAATATTAAACTCTTACCTCTATTGTAATCAATGCTTAATTTTCCTCCGCATGGCTCATGTATCAGTAAGCCTTCCAAAAGAACTTCACTTCTAAACGTTTTAACACTATTATTTGTTACTTGTTTTCTACTAGCTTTAGCAGTCATAAAATCTTCATATATATCTGCTCCTACAACCAATTCCATTTTGGGATTTGACATATACTGAAGTAAAGTTTGATTATTTTGATACTTGTCAGTATAATCTTTTAAATAATCCATAGACGCTCTAGCCCCTTTTGTCAGATAAATATTATATAGCTCTTTTATAATTGGAACTAGAGCAGTATCTACAACTTCCTTTTTAATTCCGTCTTCTTCTATTATTTTAAATCCTAATAGTACTTTATGTCCTAGAAATGCTCCTTTGCTTTTAGCTAATTCCTTTTGTGATTTTATTCTATCACTTGTATCTTTAGAAGATTGTTCTGAGAAGTAACTTGTAAATAAACTCATTAACTTATCAATTCCTTCTTTGTTAATACAACGACCATCTTTAACCGACCAAATTTTCACATTTACATTTGTTAAATCGTCAATAAAATCTATTGCATCTCTTGTATTTCTTGCAAGTCTTGATTGCTCGAAAATGTAAAAATTTTCTACATTACCCTCTAAACATAATCGTTTTGCTTTCATTAGTTCTTCTCTATCTTTAGCTTTAGTCTTGTATGCACTTATATATTCACTAAAGAACATATCAATCTTATGTCCATTTTTTAGAGCAAATTTTTCAATACTAAACTTTTGATGTTCAACGTCTTGTCTATTTTCATTAGTACTTGCTCTTAAATATGCAATTGTTAATTTTTTCATTTCTAATTCTCCTTTTCTTTTTCTTGAGCTTTTATGTCATTTATTATATCTACAAATATTTGATATAATATATTTTCGTTCATACTCACACACCACCTTTTAATAGATTGTGTGTCCCCTAAAAATTCATAGTTGATTTATAAAATTATCTATGATATAATTAATATTTTATATTTATATTATACACAAATTTTTAGGTTTTGTAAATATCATTAACAAATATTGATGATTATATTCACCCACACAAAAAAAAGAGTAGCATTATGCTACTCTTAAATTATTGAACTATATTATATCCCTTGCTTTTATATGAATTTTTTTGTGCATCTGATATATTTAGACTATTACTTACTTTTATATTAATTATTGTATCTGTTATTGCTAATTTATTTAAGAAAGTAAATAGATTTGTTGTATTTAATGCTGTATAACTTAAATCTAAATCTGTTTTCAATACAGTTTTATTTTCTATTTCTATTTGCTCTAGACTAGTACAATTATAGAATATATCTTCTGCTGATTCTATTGTATTAAAATCTAATTTAACTCTTCTCAAGTCAGTACAATTGTAAAACATTCTATTAGCATTTTTTAATCCTACGATTTCGTTAGTAAATGACACTAGTCGAATGCAATCTTCAAACATTGATACTGCTTCTTCTGATTCCATGTTACGCAAATCAACACTTCTTAGATTTTTATTATTTGCAAAATTTCTTTCATAAATCGTAACACCTTGCATATTACCTTTTATGCTTATTACTTTTGAATCTCTTAGTTCAAAAACATAGAAGTGCTCAAGTGCTCTAACAACACAATTCCAAGCTTTCCAACCTTCACAATTTTCGACATTAGTAGGAATTTTTGTTGGTATATATAGAGTTCTAACTAACATCTCATATATACTAGTTCCTCCCTCAGTTGTTGTAACTGTTGTTCTGCTTGGTGATGATATGTAGAATTTGAAAATATCTGTTACTGATATTATAGGTATTTGCATACTTATGTAAAACTCACTATCAGCAACATCTCTCATATATTGAATATCACTTGAAGCTTCTAGTATAGCTTGTTTCATTTCATCTGCTACATAACACAAGTCTTTAGTAGATTTGCAAACTGTGTTAGGTTTATACTGCTGTATCACTTCTATTATATCTGTTATATATCCCTTTATTTTTCCTACCTTTTCTTTTAACTTCAACATTACTCTTCACCCTCTTTTATAAAGTCATCTAATAATGTTGATAATTGTTCTATTACTGTATTTATATCTACTTTCATATTGTTTACTTCTTCATTTTTTTCTGCTATAAAACTATCCATCTTTGCTCTTAATTCATTTGCTAAATCATCTTCTTCTAAATATTTCATTACTGCTTCTTTACTATCTGCTATCGTTTCATTCAAACTTCTCAGCATTAGTTGAATAACATCAAATTGAGGGTGAGATTGAATGTCGTCTTTATCAAATACAAGTCCCTCATAATAATATGACTGAATTGCACTTTCTTCTAGTACATTATCTTCAGCATCTAGTATAACTAATTGAAATTGAATTACTGTATTCTTGTTAATCGGATTGTAAAACATAAAATTTTCTAAGTCGTATTTTGAACTTCTTCTAAGTTCTGTTACTATTGTATTTTCTTCAGCATCATTTTCTTCTCTTATTCTTGCTACAACTTTTTCAGTTCCATCAAAATCGAAATCATAAATCCAAATGTTAAATCTTATGTCTCCAATTTTTTTACCTCTGAGTTGGTCATATTGCTTTCTTACACCAATTTTTTGAATGTCCATTTTCTTCAGCTCCTTTCTAATTAAAAGAGACTAGAATTATCTAGTCTCTTTTTTAATTAATAACAGTTCTTCATTATTTGATGTTGTATTTCACTTATCATTTCGTCTTTTTGTGCATCTAATAAGTTAGCTAATGCTTCTTCATCAACACTTGCATTTTCAGCTAAAACGCTGATTGTAGGAGAAAAATCTACTGTTATGTTATTATTGTTAGTAGTTCCCATTACTGTTTGAGCATCATATCCATAGCCCCCATACATAGCTGAGTTATAATCAATATTTTGCATTGTTTTGTCCAATTGTTGGGCTGTGTCCAAAGCTACTTGTAGATTAGATAATAATTCTTCTCTTAAAGTATCTCCTAGTACTCCCATGTATTCAACGCTTGTTTCAGTCATATCAATCATTGCTGATTTCAAATCAGTAACATTTCCATCAATATCTGTGAATACCCCAGTTTGTAATGCTTTTTGTACTGCTTCAGCTATATTACTTTCACTCCACAATTCTTCAATTTTCTTAATTGCTTCTTCTGAGCTTTGTTCTGTTCTGTCTATTTCATCGTCAAACATATTATTGATATCTTCATCTATTTTTTGAGTAACTAGGTCTTCTAAATTTTCTTGCTCCTCTTTCAATTCTTCCATTAAATCAGCTAAACGTTTTTGACCGCTTAATGAAGTATCTCTCTTAGCTATTTCTATTTGTTTTTCTAAATCTTGTACTGCTTTCAGTTGTTTGTCATAATCATCGTTATATTCAACGTCATCTCTCCAACGTTGGTATGCTTGTTTAGCTTTATTAAGTGCTTCTACTCTAGCATCTGCTTCTTTTTCTATTGCATCAATTTTATCTTCGACTTGTTTCTCATATATCTTAGTTATTTCTTCTTCTACATCTGCTGTGATTTCTAATTTTTCTCTCTCTAAATCCTCAAAAGTTTTTTGAAGTTCTATTAGCTGTTGCTCTAATTCAGGTATAGTATCTAAAGCAGTATCAAAATAATCCTCTAATAATTGATTAACATGGTCAAATTCTGTATCTGATAAATTATTCTTTAACAACTCTAATTGTTTTGCTATATTATCTATACTTCCATCATCGTTTATAACAAATCCGTATTCACCTAACTCGTTTTGAAGTTGTTTCGACAACGCTTCTTGATAGTCTAAATTTCTTAGTAATTGCTCTCTTTGTTGCTTGTATATTTCTAATTGTTGTTGCATTAACTCAACTTGATTAGCTCCTTGTAATTCACGTTTAGCTTCTATTTGAGATAATTTATTTTCTAGTATAGTAAAATCATTTTCTAATTCTGTTGCCCAAGCATTTCTAATTATCTCTGTCATTTCATCATTAAGTTCAATCATGCTATCTTTTAAGTCTTGTATTTGTTTATTTAATTGTTCTAATTCAACTTCAGAATTAGCATATTCAAGTAAAGTATCGTTATATTCATCTGCCAATTCTTGCAACTCTTCCATTGCTGTAATATCGTTTAGAGATGACATTACATTTTCTAAATTTTTAATGTTTCCGTTTCCGTCAAACTCTATACTAAATTCAGTAGCTAGTTGTTTTTTAAGCTCTTCAGCATTAGCTTTATATTGCATACCTAGTTTTTCTTGTTCGAAAGTTAATGCTCCTACTAAATTTATTTGTTGTTGTATATATTTAAGTTTATTTTTACCAAAGGCATTGTCTTGTTTGGCTTCTAATAAATCTAAACTAGCTGACAATCTATCATATTGATTAGTTAGAACATCAATCTTTGTTTCTCTTATAATTTCCTTTTGAGTTTTGATTAATTCTTCTATTTCCTCTTTATTATCTTTGATAGCTTGATTTAAGTTAATTATTTCTTCTTCAGCATCAGGAATTGTACTAGTTATATCTTGCATATATTCTTGCCATATTGCATATACAGCATCATACTCAGCAGGTGATAGTTTTTTAGCTAGACTATTTAATGTACTAGCTCCACCATCTATATTTCCATACTTAGTAAACTTAAATCCATATCCTTCAAGCATAGCTCTATCATCTTTCATTCTAGCATTTGCTTGTTTAATAGTATTCTCTTGACGTGCTATTTGTTGTTCTATATCTGTATTAGCTTTTTCTAAATATTTTATTTTTTCATTTGTATCATCAACATATTCAGCTAATGCTTCATTTTTACTTTGAGAAGTAGCTTCATATCCACCATAATAATCGTTGACTTCCATTTGTAATGTTTCATAAAGAACTTTAGCTTCATGATTAGCTTCAATTATTTCTGCTTTAGCTTGAGCTATTGCATTTGCAACATCTTCCCACTCAGATTTTACATTTGGCATTTCGTTGAATACTAAGTTGTAATATTCATTCAATTCACGTTGAGCTTTATCTAGTTTATCGTTAGCATTATCTACTGCCTTTTGTAATGATTTTTGTTTTGTTTCAGATTTACCAGTATAACTCTTTTGAGCTTTTTCAGCTTTTTCGACAGCTTGCTGTAATGCTATTAATTTACTAGTATAATTTGATATACTACCATCATCATTAAATTTGAACCCTTGACTTTTCAAAGATGATTTTAATTTACTAGCCATAGCACTCATATTATTATAATTAGTAGTTAATAAAGTTTGTTGCTTTTCTAGTAATGATATTTCTTGTTTTAATAAACTAGCTTTAGAAGTACCAAACGCACGTTGCATTTTTCCATCTAACTCAGATAATTGAGAATCTAATTTACTTAATATGTTAGTCATTCTTGTTAGCATATCTATATTGTATTTAATTGCATTTAAAGTATAATTAGCATTAATAGAAGTTTTCTTAGTAGAGCTACTAGCTGTTGCCATTGCACTAACAACATTGTCTAAGTTAGAAGCTATTTGTGTTGCTGAGTTTGATACTGCTGTATTTGAAGCTTGTATTGCTCCTAAATTGTCTACTATGACAGGGTCACTTATAACACTAGTTCTTACAACTTGTTCTCTATCTACTACTTCAGGAGCACTTGCTGAAGAGAATAAACCTCCAACAAAACTAGTTACCGCTTTTCCTATTTGCTTAAATCTTTGAGTTACAGTTACAGTAACATTTTTACTTACTATTTGACCTAATTGACTTATTACTGAACTTGTTGTTTTTGTAGCGTTATCTTTAGCATTGATATTAAAGTTTTTATCTAAAATTCTTTTAACTTCAACATCGCTTATTTTACCAAGGGCATCTGAATTTTCTCCGTTGATTTTCGCAACTTTATCTGCTATTTTCTTTTGGTCTACTTCATTTATATCTGTTAATGCAGGAAGGGCATTTGCTATTATTTCTAATTGTTTTTCAGGTGGTAATCCTTCAATTGATGCAAGTAAAGCATCTACATTTTGTTCTGCTACTGCTTTTTCTACATTTACTTTAATAGTTTTACTTATGCTCATTGCATCTAATTTTTGTTTAAAACTATCTAGCATTGCTGATTGAACTTCTGCTTTAATTGTAGTTTGTACTTGAGGTGGTAATGTATCTACAAAACTTTGTATTTCTTCAGGTGTATATTCTCCAGTTTTTAAACAATTTAAAACTGCTTCAGTTCTTAATTCTTCAGGTATACCAAGTAAGAAGTCCTTCATATTTTCAGGTGACATATCACCACTAGATATAATTTCATTTATTACTTGTGTTCTTTGTTCTTCAGGTAATTCATTAAGGAATTTTTCTAACTCAGCAAAATCTAATTCTCCACTAGAAGCTATAGCTGTTGCAACAGCTACTTGTTGTTCTTCAGGTAATTCATCTATATACTCAAGTAATCCTTCAATATCTCCATCATCTATTAAAGTTTCAATTTCTACTGTCTTTTCATATCCTAAAAGTTCATCTAAAAAATAACTTAAATCTTCTAGACTTTCTACTTTAGTAGAATATTCGATAGCGATTTCTTTTTTAAGTTTTTCATCGTCCCCTGCTTCTAATAGTTTTGACTTCATATCGTCCCATTTTTTATAGAAGTCTGCTTCAAAATCTTGTTCGTCTAATTCAGCAACAGCCTTAACAATAAGTTCATATTCCTCGTCTGTTATTTCGCCATCAGCTAGTGCTTCACTTATTACATTTTTAATTTCGTCAGGAGTATTTTCATCTAACATCATATCTAATGCAAGAGGTACTCTTTGTTTGGAGTCTAGGTTTTGCCAACCATCAAGCGATTGTATTAATTTAGCTTTTGTTTCATCTAATTCTGATATTGTTTGATTGTTTTTATCAGCATCATATTCAATTGAGAATAGAAGTTTCTTAGCTTCTTCAGGAGTTATATCTAACAACTCTGATAAAGCAGTTGCAGTTCTATTTGTTTGTGACTCATATTCTTCTGCTGAAATAGTACCTTTGGCATAACTATTATTTAATTTTTCTTGTTCACTTACAATACTATCAATACGTTTTTTACTTTCTTCATCTGCTTTAGCATATCCTTGTTCTAATTTTGTGAATAAACTTTCAACTTGAGTATCATCAATTTCACTAAAATCAAAAGTATCAAGCATATTTTTAAACGTATCTTTTTCTTCTTCTGATAAATCAGATAATAGTCTTGAATTTTCTAATTCATTACTATAATATTTTTTTCTAGCATTTGATACTTCTTCCCTATTAGCTAAGTCTTCATCATGTATAGCTTGTAGTTCATCTTTTATTCTGTCATATTCAGGAAGAAATTCATTGTTCATTCTATCAAAGTATTCGTCCCAAGTTTCACTATCTTCTTTTAACCACTTATAACCTTTTTGTCCTGTTGTATTATTAGTTCCTACAAGTTTATCGTAGTCATATGAAACTTTTTCACTTCTACTTTGTAAATCTTTACTCTCTTCATCATATGCTTTCTGAGAAGTTTTTGCACTACTTCTTTCATCTGCTTGTAATAATACTTCTTGTTTTTTATAAGCTACTTCTAATTCTTCGATTAATTCTTTTACTTTATCAATTTTTATTGCAATAGGGTCGCCATTCTCGTCATATTCAACAGCATTAGGGTCGATTTGAGCAACTTCTTCCATTATCTGTTTTAATCTTTCTTGTTCTTCTGCTGTCTTATCTGTCTTCTTATATAGCTCCTCATATTCTTCTAGTATTCCACTTAGGTTATCTTTTTGTCCTTTTATTTCTTCCATATTAGCTTTATGCTCTTCTATGGAAGAATTTATTTCGTCCATCTTATCACGATATTGATGTGCTACTTTATCTAAATGAGCACTAAGTAAACCAAAAGCTGTAATTGCTACTGTTGCTCCTATTGCTATTGAAGCAATTGGATTAGCTTTTATAATACCCCAAAGTTTAGAGAAGATACCACCTGTTTGATTTGCACTAGCTCCTGCTTCAGCTAAATTATCTGCTATTTCTCCAACTCCATCACTTGCTCTATCAGCTATTTGCTCTGTTGCATTATCGAAGAAATTTAACTGTCTTTCTGTTTGTTGTTCTACTTCTCTTGTTGCATTTTGTATTGTTCGTCCTGTTTGTTGTATATCTCTTTGAGCATTAGTTGTATCAAAACTTAATTGAACACGTTGCTCAAGGTCATCTAACATTTCATTTCTTATTTGATTTCGTAATTGAGAATATTGTTCTCTATATTCCCTAGTATTTGCAGTAATATTAGGAAATAATTCTGCCATTTGTTCTCTTGCTTGACGAGATGAACTAAAATCTATTTGTCTGGATTCTCTTTGTATTTGTCTAATTGACATTCGAGTATTACGAACAGCTTCATTAGTAGCATTTTTAAAAGAATCACTTACACTTCTACTAAATAAGTTACCAATATCTACTATTCCTGCATCAGCTAAATCTCCAAATACATCTACTATTCCACCAAATAATTTTCCTCCACCTATGGCTAAAGGTGAAATAACAGCAGTTAATCCTGTTAGATATCCTGTAAGATTTTTTATTGGTGTAGGTAAAGCGTTTACTACATTTGCAAATCCACTAACAAAACTAGACAATCCATCTACAACTGGAGCTAAAGCTCCACCGATATCTATTAGACTATTCTTTAATTCATTTATAGATGAAGATAATTTAAAGGCTGAAGTATCTGCCATTTTATTAAAGGCACTATCTAATGAGCCACTTGAACTTTCAATTTCTTTAAGTATTTCATTAAATGAACCACCTTCAGTTTGAAGTAGTTGCAATCCTGTAATACCTGCATTTTTACTAGACCATAACTCCGTAAAGGATACTCCAGTTTTATCTGCTTGCTCTTGTATTATTTGTAAAACATCTGCAAGAGTAGCTCCGCCATCCATCAATTCTGTAAAAGATTTACCAGTTTCATTTTTTAATATTTGGCTAACTTGAGAACCAGTATCTATTAATTCTTCAAAAATAGACTTAATACCTGTACCTGCTTCATGTGTACTCATACCACTTTTAGTGACACGAGCAAAAGCTGTTGCAACTTGGTCGAAAGAAACCCCTGCAACTTTACCAACAGATAAACTCTCTGCCATTGCTGAAGATAGCTCCGCTACGGTTGTTACTCCTAGATTTTGAGTTTGTATAAGCTTACTTGCTATTTGCTCTGCCGTTCCTGCTTCAGTTCCATAGTTGTTCATGATTTGTGACATTAATTTTACAGCACTTGCACTATCTGTAAATCCAGCAGTTGCTAATTTTGAAGATGTTGCTAAGAACTCGTTTAAATCTCCAACTTGGACACCTGCACTTAGAGCTTGATATGCTGATTCCATTAAATTAGCAATATCTTGTCCTGTCTCATTTGATATCTGTTTTATATCTGCTCCGATTTTTTGCATATCATTTACTTTTGTATCTACTAAAGTTGAAACTTTTGCCAATCCTTGTTCGTAATCCATGAACAGCTTACTAAATCCTGCTCCCATACCTGCTCCAACAGCAGATACTCCTGCTGTATTTTCTCCAACAGTAGTTAAGGTATTTGAAATCTTATGTAGATTTTGTTCTATTCTTGTATTACCTAACTCAGTCATTTCTTGAGTATATAATGCTACTTCTCTTCTAGCAGTTCTTTGTGTTTCTTGTATTCTACTTATCTGCTCTTCTGTTGAGTTTAAAGTTTGTTCATATCTTGCTTCAGCTCTAATTAGAGAATTAATATGATTTACTTGATTAGCATACTCACTACTTTGTTCACTATGAGTTTGTCGTATTTCTTCTAACTTAGTTCTTTCTTGTTCTAATACAGTTAAATTTTCTTGTCTTTTTTGTGTTAATGTTTCTTGTTGTTGAGTTAATCTAGTTAATTCTTCAGTACTAGCTCTATATGTTTCAACAGAAGCTCTTAATTGTGTTTGTGTCTTAGCTACTGTTGTATCATAAGCTCGCCAACTCTTATTTTGTCTTTGTAATATCTGTTCTTGTACTTCCAAATCTGATACTAATTGACTAGAGGATTTAGATATACTTTCCATTCTTTCATCATAAGTTTGTATACCATTTGATACTCTGTGCATTTGTTCATTTACATTTGATAATTGTTGAGTATATCTTTCTTCATTTATTGTCGCTCTTTCTATTTGCTCATTCAGTTTATTTATCTGATTAGCTCTATCTACTAATACTTGTCGAGCTTTGTTTGCTTGTGTTGAATTCTCTCCATGTTCGGCAGTTACTTGAGCCAATGCTTCTTTTTCTTCATTATATTTCTGTATTAATTTATCTCTTTCTTGAACTGTTTTAGAAATTTTGCCTTGAGATTTCTCTATAAGTTGATTAAGAACTTTCTGCTTTTCTTGTAGTCCAGTCATTGACTTTGATGTACTACCAAATGATTTATCAAGTTCTCTTAATTGTTTTTCTAAACCTTTAATCTCTTTGTTAATTCCTGCAATTTCTTTAGAAAAGTTGTCACGAAGACCTATTTCAATCATCAGTCAAAGCTGACCGATATCTATTCTACCAGCCATTTTGCATCACTCCTTTATAGCTTTCGCTATTATTCGATATTTTTAATAACATATAATATATAGTTATGGAAATAACTAATTTTGTAAAAATTGCATAAAAAAAGATAGCTTATTTCTAAGCTACCTTGTCATATCTATACTCATTTCCTCTTCTTCTTGCTTCTTCTATTGTATAATTACATTTACCACATTTATTTCCTATTTTAAGATATCTTATTATAGTTGCTCTATCATTTATCATTAAACCTTCCATTATACATATTATTGCTTTTCCATCATTCCATAATTCCCATGCTTCTATACATTTAGACTTTTGACATTGCTCCCATGCTTTATTCCAATCTACTTTAGATAAATCAAATAAATATCCTAAAGTTTTTATTATATTTTCTTTTAACCAATCTAATTCACTATATCTACAATCTATTGAATAATATCTTTTTATATTATTTTTCTTAGCTAAATGTTTTTTATATCTATCATTTGCTTGTTCTTCTTCTAAAATTTTTTCCCAGTTGCTATTCTTTGTTCTTTCTTTATAATGCTGTATTCCATGAGTTTCTATTATTGTATTAAATTTAGGTATATAAAAATCATATCTATAATCTTTACACCAATCAAAAGTAGATTTATTCAATTGAGTTTGAAAATCTATATTTAATTGTTTTAATATATTTGCCATAAATTTTTCAGGTAATGATAATCCGTCTGAGCAATATTCGCATGAATATCCTTGTTTTACAATACTATATAATACTTTTTTCTTATTGCTTACTTCTTCACATTCTTCACATTTAAAATAAAACTTTTTATTACTTTGCTCATGTATATATTTTGTATCTTCTAGTGTTAAATTATTTTCAGGTATTGCTATCATTCTTGCTATTTTAATATTTTTATAATATATACTTTTTTCAAATAAACAACAACAGTTTGGTCTATGTCCTAATTTCCAACTACTTAAATTTATTTCTGTTATTTTCCCACAATATAAATGTTTTACTATTACAAATGTTTTCTTTCTATTGTTTGATTGTTTTTTCTGATAGCTTCCTATGTATTCATAATCTTTATCACTTTCAATAGTTTGTTTATGTTTTTCTATATGATTTAATCCATCATTATATTCAAAAGTTTCTCTTTTTTTAAGAGGAACATTCCCTATTTTAAAATTATCATATTGAACATTTTCTCTTATAGTTCCATCTTCAAATTGAACATCTATATCTTTACTTTTTCTCCAAGCTATTATAGTCATTTTTAATCCTTGATTATTTACTCTTGTTTCACCTATTCTATTTGTAACAGGATATTTTATTAAACCTTTTTTAAAAGCTCCGTAATTTTTATTTTTTACTATTGTTTTATCTTCAAATTGAATATCTATATCTCCAAAAGTTCTATAAGTTATTATAGTCATTTTTAATCCTTGTTTATTGATATTTATTTCACCAGTTCTATCTACTTTTTTACCCATTAATAAACAACTCCTTTAATAATATTTTTATCATTAAAGCTATTCATTTATTAGTCCTTCTTTTTATACTATAATTATACACGACAGGACTAATGATTGTCAATACAAAATTATATTAATCCTATTATTTTTAAACAATAAAAAAGAATGACTGATATCAGTCATTCTAATTAATTCTTTCCAATTTGAGTTCCTTGGTTTAGATAAACTGTTTCTTTTTTCTTTTCATCTTTATCTTTAGATGGATTATTATATTTAGCAAATTTATCTATTTGTAAAAATAATTTTTTTGGGGTAAGTTTGTAAAATTCATCTATACTTCTATTAAGAACACTACACCACAAGTACTCATAATATGGTATATCCCAGTCCTCGTTTTTTTGAAGTTTTCTTTTAGATGGAGGTAAGTCGTTCATTCCTCCTCTTTTTTTTTATCAGCATCATCGTCTTTTGGCATACTAGCATTTATCAAATCAATTACTTGACTTATAATTTCACTTCGTTCACAATATTTCATATTATCAAATATGTCTACCATCTTTGCCATAGGATTACATGATTTGATACAAAATACAAGTAATGCTGAAATTATAAACCAATTTTCTTCAGATATCTCTGTAAAAATTTGAGGTATTGTAATTTTTTTATTTCTAGATTCTAGATAATACTGGGTTTCTGCTAAAGCTAAAATATCTAATCTCGCTCTATATTTTTTTTCATTTAAAGTTATTTCTATTGTATCATCTAATATTCTACTCATTCTCTCCTTCTCCTTCCTGTTTACAATTATTCTACTCCGCTAAATTTTACTGTTGCTCCTTTTTCTTTTACAATACATTTGTATACTCGTATACTTGTACTAAATCCTTCTCCTACTTCTAATTCAAAGAAATTTCCACCATTAATTTGAATATGTATTGTATCATCAGATAAATTATAAATATTGAACTCTTCTAAAGAAGCTAATCTTAATTCTTTAATATGTTTATCTAATATATTTACGTTCTTCTTCTTAGTAGTAACTTTATCACAAATAACTTTTCTCATATATCTCATTCCTTTTTATATATTTTCTATTTGTCTATAATATACTCCGCCATTTTTTATGACTTCGAAATTTAAAGTTAATGTACTTTCTTCTATGTTTCCATTTTCTAAAGTATTAGCATCTATTGAAAATGTTGGGTCAAATATTACATTCATATAATATTTTATTTCTTTTCCATTTGCTTTTTTTCTGCTAAAACTTAATTCAACTTCGTTATTCTGAAGACTATCATTTACTATTAATTCAACTGATTCATTATTTCTAGAATATTGATAGCCAAATAGGAGGTTCATTTCTTCTGCTGTGAGTGATAATACTGTTAATTGTCCACTTGCACCAACAACAGAACTCCATTTGAAACTTTGTTGTTTATTAGAAGCCGTAACTGATTGAACTTCTAAGTTAACTGTAACAGATTTCCCTCCTAATATTGGAGTTCCATTAATTTTTATATCACTAAATCCATATAAAATTTTTCTTTCATATCCCATTTCTATTCTCCTCTCTCCTAAATTATTTATCGTTTAAGTTTTTACAACACCCTTAGAGGTAAAATAAATGCGTTGAAAAATTGTCGATTTCTAAAAATCTTGTAAAAACTTAATCAAAAAAGGGATTAGTATAAACTAATCCCTTATAATTTGACATAATTATTTATTATCTTACTGTTGGAACTTGAGTATACCAAGTACCTGCAAGAGTTTCTGCTCCTTCTTCAGCAGTCCTTATGTTCAATAGAGTATCGTTACTACTCTACCAGTTCTCTTATGAACTTCTTACACTCTCATGTAAGAGCAGACTATATCATTACCTCTTCCGATTGAGGTATCTCCCACTACCTAGACTACTAGGATACTTAGTCGTTGAGCTTTCTCCATATCTATTGACTTAGGAGCTTAGTTGCTGATTACCCAATCCTTAAACTTTTCAAACCTTCATATTGTGATTTCTCCAATATTGTGGTATTAAGGCTCTAAGGGTTTCCCAGCAATTCAAGAGATTTGCTATATAAATCACTTTATATAGGGACTAAAATTAATCCACGCAGTAATAGAAGAATCCTTCATCATTTGCTATTGAAGTAAAGTCTAATGATAATGTTTGTTCTTCTACTCCGCCTTCAACTGAAGTAGCTGATAATCCTGCAGGATTGAATTTTACATTAAATATACAATAAAGCATTTTCTTTCCGTCGGCTTTCTTTTGTTCAAATAAAAGTGCCATTTGAGGTTGTGCTAAATCTGTATTTAATGCAAATCCTACTGTTTGACTTGCTCCAAATATTAAACGTCTTTCTTCAGCAGTAAGTCCTAGGACTTCTAATGTCCCACTTCCTTCAGCTAATGTTGATACTGTATATACAACTTTATCATCTGCTGATATTGAAGTTGATTCTGCATCAAATGAACACTCAACGCTCTTAGCCATTTTGTTATCCTATCGGCTTTTTATCCGATAGCTCTCATATTTTCATATGAGTTCAGCATATATTTTCACCTTCAGCATTACCTGTTCAGGTGGGAATCACTCGTGCCTTCATTTTATTCTTCCTATTGGAAGGTTCAGAAGGTATGCGTTACAAGGTTTGGAGTTCTTTAATTCTCCAAATTCTCTCGGTATTAGCTTATGTTTATAAATAACACTTAGCCTTTCTTACCAGTTATATCACTATAACTATGACCGATTTTGATTCCTTATAATCTAATGTATTTCTACACTAGACGGCACTATCTACCTAATATTGCTTGAGGAGTTGCATATGTTTTTTCTTCCGCATTGTATAAAGCAACGTGTATGTTTGACATCAATTATGTTATCGCTGTGGCTTTTTATCCTCAGCTTCTTATACTTTCATATAAGTTCGGCATATATTTCCACCATATTCTTTTAGAACTTAGGTGTCGAAGGCTCGTGGGGAAATTATCACTTCCATTTTATCGTTCATTCCCTATGCTCTACAAATGACATTAGGTATTGTCATTCTCGGTATTGCCATATTGCTACACGAAACAACTTAGGTTTCTACCGATTTCCCTCGATTACGGTTATGTATTTCTACATAACTAGGCATTATTATTTACCATATATAATTCTCTCTTGATAATTTGCCATCTTAAAATCATTCCTTTTCTTTTTTATTTTCATTTATTTAAATTTAATTATTTTTCTATGTTAAAAAAGAATAGTCATCAAACTATTCCTTTGTGTATATTTTTAATTCAAACTCCATCAACTTACCAAAATAAATTTGTGTTTCAGTTATTTTGTTTGAATTTTCATCTATTAAATCCCAAGAATTTTTAAACATAAATCCTTTGCTCTTTAATTTGTCTTTAATTTTTTTATACAGCATACAATCTTTTGCATCTGTATACCACAAAGTGATTTCAATTTTATAGTAATCACTTATACTTTCATTATCGAATACATTAATTTCTTGCTCTGAAGTCACTTTAAAGATACAATAAGGGACTAATAAATCTTCAGTACACATCATAAAAAAGCAAGGGATATTTAACTCTTCTTCAATAGAAGTCATAATAACTTCAAATATATCAAATTCTTCCATAGCTCTATCACCTTTCCTTTCTTATGCTACTGCCAATAGATTTAGTATTCTATCTAATATCATTTCTTGTATCTCAGCACGATTTTCCCAAAACACTCTCATATAGCTATTTGACGACATTTTATGCGTACCAAATTCTTGATATGTTCCGTATATTAAAGTACTTCTACCATTATTTTTGATACTGTGCATAACACCAACTTCAACAGCATCGTCCCCAACTAGCTTATAATCAATAGCATTTTGTAAAGCTCCTGTATCTTTTGGAGCTAAAGCTCTGATTTCAGTTTTACAATATTCTCCAACTTCTTTCATAAGTTCTTGTTTCTTTTCCATTGCATTTTCCATTCTGTCAAGTCTATTGATTAATTCTTTAAATCCTGTTGTTCTAAAGTATAATCTAGCCATTATTCCACCTTCTCACAGAATACTTGACAAAATATGTAATCATCAAGTAAATCAACTTGTGTAATTCGATAATATTTTTCTTTATATAAAATAAAATTATCTTCGATTAAGTGTTCATTTTTATAACAGTAGATTACAAGCGAGTGATTTCTTTTTCTTGTGTCGCTGTCATAAAACAAGTTAATTTTATCATTCTTAACTTTAGCTCTTAATCTTGTGACAACTTTATATTTGTAAGTTGTAATTCCCTTTTCTTTAACTTTTGCACTCTCACATATTTTAATAACAGCTCTCATTTCACTTGGATTTACTTTAGCCATAATCTACAAACTCCTTACAACCAGTTGTTTTTAAGATTAATTAACATACCTTGCAATAATCGGTTATATATTCCATTATTACCAGTCAATTTGTTATCGTTAAGTTTATTATCTTAACTTCTTATAGTTTCCTATAAGTTCGGCATATATTTTCACCTTCAACTTTACTTGTTAAGGTGTCGTTCACTCGTGCCAACATTTTATTCTGTATATTGAATACAGTTTCAGTTGGTATGCTCTACAATGCTAAAGGCTCTTTAATTCCTTTAGTTATCTCGGTATTAACTTGTTAAAATTTGCATTTAAAAAGTAGCTCAATTAAGCTACTTCGTTGTTTTTATTATTTATAAATTCTTCCCATTGTTCTAAAGTGTTGTTTCCTTTTCCATATATTTTATGAAATTCTCTATGTACTTCTTCTGATATAGTTATTCCGTTTTCCATAACAGTTCTTAAACAAGTATATTTATTATACGAATATAAATGATGAACTACTAATCTTCCACCAATTTGCCCAGTAACTTGACAAGTATAACTATCTCTTTCAAATACTTTTTTTACAAATTCATAATATTCAGGATATTTTCTACCTTGCTCTCTTTCTTCTTGTGTTAAATTAGAATTCCAATTATGGTGATTTTCACCTCTATTATTTCTTATAGCACATTCCAAACATCCATGATTTTGTAATAAAGTATAAGGCATTGGAAACCATTCGTGTCCATCCACTTTGCATTTGCAATGTATAGGTATATCATTACCTTGATATTTTCCTAAAATTTCAATATCTTTTGCATGAGAATTCTTTTCATAAAATTCTTTCATAAATTGTTCATGTGTTTTTCTTTGTAAGTCATGTTGTTTTCTTATTGCACATTTAGGACAATCATATCCATATAATAAATTAAATGGGTATGCACTCCATGTATGACCACATATCTTACATTCACACTCTATCTTAGTGTTACTATTTATATATTTGCTTAAAATATTTATATCATTGGCATGAATATTTTTTTCATAAAATTCTTTCATAAAATCTTCATGTGTTTTAGTTCTTTTTTCTATTCTTCTTTTTTTACTACATATAGGGCAACCTTTATCACTTAATAGAGAGTGTGGGGTTGTACTCCACTCATGTCTACATACCTTACATTTACAATCTATACTTTCATCATATCCATTGTATTTACTTAGAAATTCTATGTATTCAGCATTTTTATTCTTTTCATAAAATTCTTTCATAAATTGTTTATGCGTTTTTTTAATTGATAATTAGGGTGTCTTATTTTACCTTTTTTAAAATTATCATAAGATTTATGCTCTGCAATAGTTCCATCTTCAAATTGAACATCTATATTACTACTATTTCTATAAACAATTATTGTCATTTTTAAATCTTGATTGTTTAATTTTGTTTCTCCTAATCTATCTATTTTTTTAGCCATATTAAATCCCACCTTTCAATTATTGGTTTTCATCATTATAGCTTTTCATTTATGTGTCCTTCTATTTATATTATACACATATTTTTAGATTTTGTCAATAAATACAAATTTTAATTTAGTCTTCCTTACTGTATATGTCACCATATACTAACCGATTTTGAACGATTATTCGATATACATTTCTGCATAAAGGAGCAAAGGTTTACTCAAACTAGCAGTTCTATTTAAGAACATTTCTGAGCATATTATTAAAAATATTAAAGAAGATTGATAATGTTTATCTAATTCTTCAATTGTGAGTTGCGTATAATCTATGATATAAGATGCTGAAGCGTTCATGATTATTTCTATTAAAACATCATCAAACGTTTCTTCAGGTACTATACCCAAGTAGTCTTTAACACTCTGTATATCATCGATTATTTCTGAAAATTTTCGAGTTGGGTAATTATCATTATTGAAAAAAAATTGATTTGACATAATCTGTCACCAACTTTTTTTAAACAGTAGTATCGTTTATAAATGCTATAGCATCGTTCATTAACAATTTGATATCCAATCTACAATTTGCTTTTATTAGTACAGAATCATTCATAAATCCTGCTTCTTCTGATTTTTTGATAGTTAAGTCTTTTCTTAAACCAACAACAACTGCTTTTTCCATGTTTACAAACATTATTGGTTTTGCATCAGGAAGTGGAGCGATTACGCAAGGTTTACCTTTTATTACACCATCTGCTCCTTCTAATAAGTTAGGCATTTCCATACCATGCATTTGTAAAACTGGTCTACCTTCTTGGTCTCTTAATTTAGCTAATTTTCCTGCCATAGCATCATTTACTATGAACATTGCTCCATCTCTATAAGCTCTAGGTAATGCGAACATTAAGTCAATTATATCGTCTTCGTCAACAACACCATCTGCAACTGTAACAACTTTAGCTCCTTTTTCTTGAGTAGCCATTGCTAAACCTTCTATTCCTGCTTCTTGGTCTCCAGATACTATTAATTCATTAACAGTTCCAGCATAAGCATCTCTAAGTTGTGCCATTAATGCTCCCTCTATGTCATAATCAGCATCTTGAAGTAATTCTTCAGATAAAGCAACCATCACACCGAATTTTTCAGCACCTAATTTTACTTGACCAAATTGAGCTTGTTTTTTAGCATATTCTGCAAGTTCTGCAACTTTTACAAATTTATCTATTACAACTTTTTCAACTGGAATTATATGAGGACTAGCAGTAACAACTTTTCTAGCTTTGTCATATAAAACGCATTTATCTCTTAGAGCTTTTTCTATTTGATTTGCATAAGTATCATTTATTAATTCGCCAACGTTTTGAGTAGTGTGCTCTCCTTCTGCTTTTATTTCATTAAGGTTCACTTCTTGTCCTGCCATTAATTTATTATATAGTTCAGACATTTTCTTATCACTTTCCTTTTCTTTTCTATTTTCGATTTCTTGAGCGTTATCAAATTCTCTTATCATATCTTCAACTTTAGAAAGTTCATTTTTAAATTCATCGAATTTAACACTATCGAACACTTCTATGTTTTCAGTCATGATTGACATTGAATTTAATAACTCAACTTTTCTTTCTTTTAATTCTTTCAAAGTCACTTTTTTATTCAGCTCCTTTCCTTTTGCATTAAAAAAACACCATTAGGTGTCTGTTTACTATTTATAATTGTCTAAAAATGATTTTGCTTGTAGAAATGCAAGTTCTAATTTAGCCTTGGCTTGAGCTTCTTCTAATTCTGCTTTAGCTTTTTCTTCTTCTTTACATTTATCTTGCTCTTCTTTTTTCTTACAACCATCTTCCATATCGTCCATATCATCATCAGTATTAGGTTCGTCTTGTTCTTCTAATTTGAATTTAACTCCACATTCAGGACAAATGAAAAATCCATCTTCATCTTGTTCCATTATACCAACGTAATCACATTGAGGACATTTTAATTCTTTTGCTTCATTTTTCTTTTCTTTGTCATCGTCACATTTATCTTCTACTTCTTCTATAGTTTCTTCCTCTTGTTCTTCATCTTCTTTTTCTTCTTTTAATTCATCTAAAAGAGATTGAGGAATATTTTTATAGTTGTTAAAGTCAACTTTTGCATATGCAACTTTTTCTTCTTTTTCAAGAACAAAATCAAAATAATCTAAAATTTCATTTCCACATAACCATGTTTCTTTATTCATCATATCTACTATTTGTTCTCTACTTATACCTTCTTTAACGTGTTTCATATAAGCATCTGTTATTGTATTGTCCATTTTTTCTAAAAGTTCAGCAGTCTCTAGTAAATCTTTTTTGTTGCCCATTGCAGTACACCAAGAATTGTGCATCATCCAATAAGAGTTTGGATTTATATGTACTTCGTCTGCTGAACAGCAGATTAATGTAGCTATTGAAGCTGAAAGACCATCGACAATAGCAACCACTTTTCCTTTATGTTGTTTTATCATTTCACCAATACAGATACCTGCAAAGCATGAGCCACCTCCACTATTAACGTGGATTTCAATTTCTTTTCCTTCATAATCTTTTAAAAAATCTTTTACAGCAGAAGGAAATTGGTCGTCCATACTCCAAGCATCTATTTCACTTCCACAGATATCTCCATAAAAGAATAATTGAGCTTTTTCTTCAGATAAATTTTTTATATCGAATTTCATTTCTTCACCTCGCTTTGAATATCATTCAAGGTTTTACAATCTTAAAATATAGTTGAATAGAATTTTTAAAATTATCTCTGCAAAATGTTGCATAATAAAAGAAGTAGCCTAAGCTACCTCATTATCATTTTGTTCTTTTAAATATTCCCAATGATATCCTCCACATTTATTACCTCTTTTAATTGCTTGTTTTATTGCACTAATACTTCTTTCAACAGATTTTCCAGCTAATGTCATAGTATCAAATATTTCACCAGTTTCTACATTTCTTACTTTAGTAGATTTATTATTATTCTTACCACTATATTTTTTGGCTCTTATTTTATTACTTTCCTCTTTAGAATAATCACAAGCTCCACACTCTTTTCCTTTTTTAAGATATCTTGTAATAGTATTTCTATTTACATTTAACATTTCACTAATTTTAATAATATCGTGAGTTATATTATTGTATATATCCCATGCTTCAACACACTTAGATTTTTGGCATTGTTTCCAAATTAATTCCCAATCTATTTTAGATAAATCAAATATATTAGTTAGTTCGGAGTTTATTATTTGTTCTTTTAAATAATTAAATAAATTGTTACTATATTTATTACTATTAGTTAAATCTATTCTTATAGTTTTATATCCTCCATATTTAAAATTTAAAAAATCTCTCCAATAATCATATTCTCTAGTATGATTTCCATATCCTCCGTCCATTTCTAATATTATATAGTAATCTTTTAATAAAAAATCTACACTTTGATTACTTCTAAAATAATAAGGTGAATATTCTGATATAAAATTTATATTTAATTGTTTTAATAAATTATATGCAAATTTATTCGGTATTGAAATTCCATCAGAACAATTTTTACATGAATAACCTTGTCTAACTATATTGCTTAAAAAAACTTTTTCATTAGATATTTCTCCACATTCATTGCATTTAACATAATATTTTTTATAACTACTTGTGCAAGTCATATTATAACAATCGTCAAAAGTTAAATCATTCTCAGGTATTGCTATCATTCTTGCTATATCAGGACGATTGTACGCAAGGCTATCTTTATAATGTACTTTATATTGACCTTTACAATATCCACATCTACTTCCTCTATGAAAACTATCACATCTTGTTTCATATCCAACTTTATTTCCTTCTCTATTATAATTGTGATAATCGTGTTTTTGACAATATAACCAAACCTTTTTACTACTACTTTTAGTAATTTCATAAGGATTTATTCCATTTTCATTATTCTTTTCCCAGTTCCATATTTTATCTAATTCTATTCCTAATTCTTCTATTATATAATAAGCGAAACTTTTTTCATAAGGTATTTTCTCATATTTATAATTTTTACCCATTAACAAACAACTCCTTCAACAATAATTTTATTATCATTAAAGCTATTCAATCATTAGTCCTTCTATATTATTATTATACACAGATTTTTAGATTTTGTAAATATTAAAATAAAAAAAGAAGAGCTTTATTGCTCTTCTTCGTTATTATCTTCTTTTATTTTTACTTGTTCTTCTGTTATTTCTTGTCCTTGATTAACTGAAGGTAATATTATTTCTCCATCTTCAGTTAAGAAATAACAATTGACTGGAAGTTGAGTTAAGTCTCCATTTTCTCGTCTTTGTAATCCTAATTGTTTACGAGCTTCATTATAAGTCATCAATCCTGAATTTACTAAAGATTTTAAATAATCTGCAAGTTCTTGAGCAGATATTTTTAATATTTGACTTGTATCAAATTGGAAATAATAACCTTGTTGTATTTCCTTTTCTGTTAATAAAAATCTTTGATATGCTTGCTCAAGGCACGTTATGTAAGGCATTAGCGTTGTTTTTAAAAAACGTATAGATTCTTCAGAAGATGTTGCATAACTCGAAGCACTTGATACTAAATAAGTAAATGGTATATTTAATAATTGTGCTATCTGCTCACAACTATATTTTCTTGAATTTAAAAGCTCTAGTTCTTCAGGATTCAATGTGACTGTATTATAAGTAAGTCCCTCTTCGAAAATTGGCACTTGGTTGCTTTTAGCTAAACCTTTGAATGAACTTCTAATATTATCTTTAGCTTGAGGACTAAGTGAATTTGGAGTTGAAAGATAAGCAGGCAATTTATTACCTAAAGCATTTGAACTATTGTTCATTTCGTCTAAAGCCAATCTTAATACTTTCTTTCCTTTTTCTAGTAATCCAATTCCCTCGATATCTGTACTTCTAGCAACGTCTTTTGAAGCAACCATCATAGCATCACTATTTACCGTCAAAGAATCTTGAAATAAACTAAAACTGAACTTATAATCATAAGAATTTCCCACTTTTATCAACTGAGGACTTACATCTGTTTTGTTTAAATAATACATTTCTTCTATATTATTTCTTCCAGTTTTTCTAAGATAAGTATAAGAAGTTCCATATAGTACCAAACTTTTTACTTGTCCATATTTCATATTGAAAGCACTATCGAAAAAATTGTTAGATACATTTAGCATTTGAACTCTTTTATCTCCTATTATCTCCTCTTTTTCTCCATCTTCATTAGTTTTGTATAGTTTTATTGGTAAATATGCAATACTACTAGCTATTAAATCTACCCCAGATGCAACAGCACTTATTTGCATAGCTTCCTTTTCAGTTATACTTCCACTTGAGCTTTCATCATCACTCCATGAAATTGTTGTATCTTGAGTGATGTCTACTTCAGTAGTTTGCACTTCATTTTTTATCTCATTATTTCCAAAAAACCAATCTATAAATTTTCCCAAATTATTTCACTCCTTTTAGAAATCCCACCAATTATTCATAGGATTTTCTGCATAATTTATTCCTTCAGTTTCGTATACTGAAGGTTTCTCTAGTTCTAAATCAATTACTATAACAGCATTAATCAGACTAGCTAACATATCTATTTTAAAATTACTACTTTTTTTACTTACCATCTCTAAAGTTCCTGTACCATTAAAAACAGTTTGAGCATTACTAACGTTTAACTCAAATAAATTATTTTCAACATAACAAATTTCTTCATTCAATATCCAATCTCTCAGTTTTTTTGTTGGTTCATTAAGAACTGCATACGTTTGAGCTATGTCTATACACTCAATTCCTGCTTCTTCTAATTTTCCGACAGTAGAAGTAGCATTATATCTATCATAACTTACATCTTTTATCTTAACTTTCAGCTCATTTTGAAGTGTATTTATTATAAAATTTTCTACAAAAGTATAAGAAATTGTTTTATCTCCACAAGGATAACACCAACCTTTGTTGATGTAGCTGATATAATCTACCTTTTCTTTTTTCATTTTCTCTTCTATCTTCCCTTCAGGAATAAAACACCAAGATTGACAAACATATTTTCTCATTCTCTCGTCCCATGTTAAGATGCTTACTGCTGTATTATCTCCGCTTTGAGATAAGTCAAAAGATACCCAAACCTCTTTGTCTGTCCAGTCATACTCGTCAATTTTACATAGTCTTAAATCCTCAAGACTAATAAAAGGAACTGTATTAATACTAGATACTTTTATATTTAATAATTTTGTTTTAAAGTTCGCTTCAGTCGAAGGTATTTCAATAGCTTTA
>JAGBAJ010000009.1 GCA_017939755.1 Clostridia bacterium
CATAGTAGCTTTGAAGGTTTCTAGGTTTTGTGTAGCCTTTTGAATAGCTTGAACGTTATCTTTTATATCTTTGCCAATTACCTCAAACACTTGGGTTTTGTTTCCAGCTTCATCTAATTTAGTAACCCAAGCCATAGTTTCTTTTGCAAGTTGCCCCATTTCATTTGTATAAGTAATTATGGCTTTTTGTAAATTTCCATCTTTATCTACTTTAAAATCTGTTTTTGCTGTTTCTTTAATAGTTTTTGATAACTCATTTGCTCTAGCTTGTAACTCTTGGAAACCCTTACCACTCATGCTATTTAATTCTTGAGTTATCTTTTGAACAGAACCACTAATTTCTTTCATACCTTTATTACTAGTATCGGTATCTATATTGAATACTGTCCTTATACCTAGTTGCTTTTGTAAGTTAATTACTGATTGATTTAAACTGTTTATAGATTTTGTTATAGCTTGTGTGTCTACATCAATTTTAATCTTTCTGTCTTTAGCACATAAAGTATTAATCTCTTTTTTAGCTTGTTCCAAATTGTCAATGGATAATTTTACTTTTATTTCTTTCATGTATAATTTCACTCCCATTGGTTAAAAATTAAGAGTGTAATTATACACTCTTTTATTTATCTTCATTTTCTTTGATTAATTTTTTAATTTCATCATCTTTTTCGATTAAATCGTTTATCGAAGCATTAGAGCCTTTTTCTTTTACTATTTTATCTAATTCTTCATTTATTTCTTGATATTCATTTAAGGCTTTTGTACTATTTATAATTTTTTTAATTTCATCTAATCGTTCAATAGTCTGTCTTATCATTCTATCGCTAATTTCTCTTATTAGTCTCTTAACTTCGTCGATAAATACTTCTAATTCGTAATCTGCTCTATCAAGATTTTCATTTAATTCTTCATCTGTTAAAGCTAAAACCTCTCCACCTATAGAAGTTAAATTTTCCAATATATATCTTAATAAAGTCATATCCAAGATTAATTCGCCATTCTCTATTTTCATAGAGCCTATATAATCTTCTATATATTCTATTTGTTCTTGTGTAGGATGATACATTATTAAATCACCCAATTCAAACCTATATTTACCTTTTAAATGTTTTTCTAATATTCCCATACTATCACCTCATATTATTTTTAAAACCAATCAGAAAGTGCTTTTTCAATTATTTTATCTATAATCCCACTTTCTTCTATTTTATCTATAGTTTCTTGTTGGAAAGGTCTTTCGCCTATGTACGTAGATAATGATGCACTTTCATATGAACCATATTCTATTATATCTGCTATAGAGCCACTAGTATTACTATTCGGAAATTTATTACTATATCCAGTATTACCTTTTGTTATATTCTTCATGGTTATTTCAAGTGTACCATTTGAATAACTAGCAGTTATCTCTATATTTTTATCATCAATCAAACCACCGTTAGAATATCTTCTAGTATAAAAAGAAGGTTTATAAGCACTATAAACAACCTTGTTTATCATATCCTTCATTATATCTCTCATTTCTTTTTCTATTTGTGGTTTAACTTTGTTTTGTATATCACTTTCTAAATCGGCAATTAATTCCTCTATAGAATCGTAAGATTGTTTTCCCATATTTTCACCTCGAAGCTCAAAAACAAGGAGAACAAGACAATCTTATTCTCCTTATATATTTTTACTATTTTCTAATAACTACTGTTAAA
>JAGBAJ010000010.1 GCA_017939755.1 Clostridia bacterium
AATACCATATTAGTACAAATGGTCTTAAATATCCAATTTTAAAAGATAGTATAAGCTATTTTATTGGTATGTCTGAAAATGCAATATCAGCGCTTGATCAAATAGAAAATAATGATTTATATATTCAACATAGAAGAATAACATGTAATAGTACACACTTTGATTTTTATAATCCTTTAAATATAATTATTGATACTAGAGTTAGAGATTTATGTGAATATTATAAAAGCTGTATTATATATAAATCAGAATATTCTGAAAACATAATAGATATAATAAGAAATATAAATTATACAGTAAATGAATATTTATTGTTTTATATTCGAATGTTATTTCCGACATATTATTTTGATATGTATGAAAAAGTTGTATCAATGGATGAAGAAGAAAAGTCTATTTATAGAATAATTAACAAAATTGATTATTATTATTTATTTTTACAAGAAACATATACAGAAATTAGTAAATTTGTTATTCTTCCTAATATTTATTGGATAAACAAAAAAAATATACTTTAGTATATTTAGTTTTCGACATTTACGACATCATTAATTTCAGGAATTTCATCAATTAGAGCTTCTTTGATTAAATTATTAATTGTATAGTCTAATGAAAAGCATTCAGCACAAGCACCTTGCATCTTAATATAGACTATTTTATTTTCATAATCATACTTTACAAATTCTATATCTCCACCATCATTAATTAAAAACGGACGAATTGTATTTAATACTTCATTAACTTTATTTTCTATTTCCATATATTTCACCGAAATAATTATATAATATGTTTTATTTTTAGTAAAGCTTTTTCTTTGAAATAAAATGTGATATAATCATCAATGAGGTGTCGTTATGGCTGAATATACAAAAGGAAGAATAATAAAAGCAAATGTTACAGGTGTTACCAAATATGGAATATTTGTTAAAGTAGACAATAAATACAGTGGATTAGTACATATTTCAGAAGTGTCAGATAAATTTGTAAAAGATCCACAAAAATTTGCAAATGAAAATGAAACAATATATGTAGAGATATTAGATGTAGATAAAAATGATAATCATTTAAAGTTAAGTATTAAAAATATTGATTATAGAGGTAAAGGAACTAAAAAGAAAAAAATAGTGGAAACAAAGCATGGATTTAAAACTTTAGA
The DNA here is from genome assembly GCA_017939755.1 of Clostridia bacterium. Classification (GTDB taxonomy): domain Bacteria; phylum Bacillota; class Clostridia; order TANB77; family CAG-508; genus CAG-492. The sequence goes on from JAGBAJ010000010.1 coordinate 1,157, forward strand.
GTATAAATTACCATTCTGGATTGAAGAAAATATAAAAAATAACAAAAATAAATTAAATTCTATTGACAAATATGTTTAGAAATGTTATATTTAATTACGTCCAGTACGTGACATGGGCGATTAGCTCAGTTGGTTAGAGCACTTGCCTTACAAGCAAGGGGTCATAGGTTCGAGTCCTATATCGCCCACCATGCCGAAATGGCGCAACTGGTAGCGCAACTGACTTGTAATCAGTAGGTTACGGGTTCGATTCCTGTTTTCGGCACCATTTTTTTTGGAAGGGTAGCGAAGTGGTCAAACGCGGCAGACTGTAAATCTGTTCCTTCGGGTTCGATGGTTCAAATCCATCTCCTTCCACCATTTAATGTGTTAGTTTGCCTCGTAGCCAAGCGGTAAGGCACCACACTTTGACTGTGGCATTTCGCTAGTTCGAATCTAGCCGAGGCAGCCATTTTTGAAAATAATACGTCCCGTTAGCTCAGCTGGTAGAGCATTTGACTTTTAATCAAAGGGTCACAGATTCGAATTCTGTACGGGACACCATTTTGAATTTAAGAACTATTTATAGTTCTTTTATTTTAATATCTGAATAATATAATAATGTAGTATATTTTACATTTTTGTGTAAAAAATCAATAAAAGTATTGCAAAAACAAAAAAATTATTATATAATTTAGTAGTCATTCGTAATTAGACAGTTTAAAACTGCTTATTACATTAAATGAATGTGCCTGAGTGGCGAAATTGGTAGACGCACAGGACTTAAAATCCTGCGGGAGTCAAATCCCGTGCCGGTTCAAGTCCGGCCTTAGGCACCAATATGTGGAGAAATACCCAAGTCTGGTTGAAGGGTCCGGTCTTGAAAACCGGCAGGTCGGAAACGGCGCGGGGGTTCGAATCCCTCTTTCTCCGCCATTAATAATATCGCGGAATGGAGCAGCTTGGTAGCTCGTCGGGCTCATAACCCGAAGGCCGTTGGTTCAAATCCAACTTCCGCAACCAAATGGTCCCGTGGTG
>JAGBAJ010000011.1 GCA_017939755.1 Clostridia bacterium
ATACCTCTTTGACTGCTGACTGTGTGAAGATTACTTCTTTTAACCCCTTACGCCCCTCTAGATTATATATCATATTACCTAGTGCGTGATAGTCTACTGGTATTGACATAAGAACTCCTTTTAGTGTTAGGACCATTTAGAGATTATACTTTGCACAGCCTCTAACTCTCTTAATTTTTTAATATAAGTACGAATAATAACTTCATCATATTGTTTTACCAAGAAACGAGCAAGATTAACTGCGGTGAAGTCACCACCATAATTTTCATAAAATTCTTTCTTTGGCATTAAATTATCAAAAATCTTATTTAATTCATTTATCAATTTTTTACTTTTTAACTGCCCTTTAAAATTGGTTGATATTAAATATTCTCTTGCCCTTAATAACTCAATAGGTAAATATCTTTCATCTAAGTTGGCAATTTCATTTTGTAACTTATCTACAACCGACTTTATATTATCTATTTTTTTATTAAAAGCCCCATCTTTTTTCTTATTTTCTTTTTTTAAATTTTCCAATTCGTCTTTAATTATACTAATTTGCTTAGTTAAACTTTCATCCACCTCTTTTAAAATAGAAGTAGTTTCTTGTAACGCATCTGTTGTAGCATAGTTTTCAATTTTTAAATAATAATCGCTATTTTGCGCCGTGTCTACTGTTAAATTTGTTGTCTTCATTATTTTCTTCCTTTTTTCTATATTATTTCTATTTCCCTTATCTTAGAATTTTTAACTGCTTGCTTAGTTAAAAGCGCTGTAGCCTTAAAAAATTTTAAATATCTCTCTGCGTCTTCTTTAGTAGCAAAGGTTTGAGCCCCAGGAAGCCCCTCTTCAAATAAAATCAACTCTTTCCCTATTTCATTCAGCGTTCGTTTTAAATAATTAACTTTATTTAATTTGGAACCAATTACGTAGGCCTTCATTATAGTCTTAACTCCTTATCCATTTTTCGCATTCCTTTTAAATATTTTTTCCTGCTCTTTTATATATTTTTTAATTTCTTCAATTTTTACGTTATAACTCTCATTTAATTTATTTATATCTTCTATTTGCTCTGTAATCAATTTCAAATCTTTATCATCAGGGCAAAAACAATTTCCTTCTCTAAATAATTGGTTAACGCGATTAATGGATTCAAAATAACATTTTCGTCGTTCTAAAGTTACCAACATTTTTTTATTTATTTTAATTTTATTACGCAACTGTTTAATATGTTCAAGGGGAAGCCGATTTCTTTGTTCATATTCTTTTTTAAGTTGCTGTCTATGTAATTTTTCCTCTTGTTTCTTTTTTTCTGCAGCCTGTCTTTGTGCTCTATTCTTTCGCGCTCTTTCTTCGCTCTCAATATAATCTAATACCCACTGTTCATCATCAAAGTCGTCTATTTCTGCACAAGGAGGATAAATGGGATTTCCACCATAACACTTAACTCCCCCACTACAATACCCGTGTAGCGACAGTTGGCAATTTTCGCAGCTTAATTCTTTCATTATGTACCCTCTTTTGTCTCACATAATTTATGTAGTAGTTTTACATACCAAACATTGTTAATATCGTCTTCAGTTATTTCTTTTAGTTCTTTCTCGCTTTCAATTTCTCCCCACCAACTTTCATAGCCAAATATAATTTTTTTAAGTTCAGGAACAAATATTGCAGGATTTCCGTCTTTCTTAACTTCTAAAATATTGGTATTTGGATTATAGGAAGAATATATTTGCGTAGGCATATCCCCTATATAAAAACCTAAATATGTTTTATTTTGATATTCTTCCCCACAGGGCTTAATTTTTACCAAACTTCCCATTTTATGGCAAAAACCTTTATTATAATCAAATTTATCAGTTTTTATTTCTTTTACAGCAATAGGGTATTCTAACCATGCATTTTCAAAGTCATCACAGCAAATACCTCTCATTAAATTATGTTTCTTAGTTGAATTTTCTAGCCAATTACTAACCTTTTGTATCTCTTCACTGCAAAGTTCTGCGTATTCAGGCATTGACTTTAATTTATCGCAATGCACAAATAATCCGCCGTGCCTACAATTCATGCAACATTTCTTACTCAATTCTTTATCCATATTAATTCCATACCTCCAACTTAACAGGAGGCGCACAATAAGGACAAGTATTTTGGAAAGGACTCATAACTCCGCCGCACTTAGGGCACACCCAACCTCGTAAAAAATTATTATTATCACCATTATTTTTAGAAGCATCGTCCCCAAAAACAGTTTCTCCCCCTATTGTTACATATTCTACATTTCCACAGTCTGGACAGGTATACGAATATTTAGGAGGATAACTCGTTAAAACCTTGTTATCCCGTTTCATTTCTGCCCCGCATTTTTTACATTTCATATTATTTTTCTCCTTTTAAATTATAATATTTTTCTAATAATTGCTTATAAGTAGGCCTATAACTCTTATTTTTTCTTAATTTCTCTATCTCCTCAAGGGTGTAAGGTATCTCTTCTGACTCTTCACAATCCCAGCAGAGATAGCGTTGTACAACTTTTCCACATACCACAGGACAATCTTTATTTCCATACTTACACCCGTGTATATAACAGCAATGCGTAATATGCACTCCGTATTCTTTTTCATCCATAATTTTAAGCACCCTTGTTAATTTTTCTTTTTAACTCTTTTAATTTTGATTTAGATAATACTATACTTATATGACACCCAAAGTCTTCAAATGGATCTCTTATCTCATTCATTGGATCGGTAAATTCTAAAATGCTATTTCCAGTATAAGGTTTCCACGAGTACAAAGAGTAAGCGCCCGACCTTGAGTAAAAATGTTTACTTAACACCTTAGGCAACTCTCCATTTGCTAAATTAAAGAATTTTTCTAAATCACTATGGCTTCTTAATATTAATTCTATTTCACAGTACTTTCTATCGTTATCATTAGCAAACCAAATATAATTTCTTGTACCATATAAACTATAATAAATATTACCATAGTCAGTTTCAGTATAACCATCATATCTAGCGAAAGATTGTTTATGTTCATTTTCAAAAGTTTTTAAACTATAAGTATCTAAATTGTCATCATCTCTAAATGATTCCCAAAACATCTTTCTATTATCTTTTTCATCACTACAATAACTATTTTTATAATTATCTTTAAACCCATCCCTATCAGGTGTTTCTATAATTGTTTTAATTATTGATTTAATATTTTTAGTGATATTAATTCTTTGCCACTCTTCTAATTTCTTACGTCCTTCATAATTATCTTGTTCTTTTAAGCAAGTTTCTATATGATCCTTTTGCTGTTTTCTGATATTCCACCAAATATATTTTTCAACTGTTTCTTTATCACCAATAAAACTTTTTAATGTAGGTAGTTCTGTTTTCAATGGGTATTGATCAATTAAGTAATCAAATATTGAATTTGAATATGATTTACCTTCATATCTATAAGAATATGCTTTAATATTATTTGGAGGAATAGGTAACTGTAATTCATTACATGATACTAAAGTTTTAGAATCTTTGTGTGGTAATAATTTTACTTCAGATGAGAAATATTTCCTATTAAAATTTTCTTCTATTGAATTGCAAAAATATTTGTTGTAAATTAAAGTCATTATTAAAGTAGAATATATAATACCTTCATCATCAAATAGATCAACTATATTATGCCCATTTTCTCTTGCATTATTATTAAAAGGTAGCAATATTTGATTTACGTGCTCATTTGATTGCTTTATCTTATCTAAATTATAATAAGGTAACCAATCATAGTCTATTTTATCTCTCATAGCTCTGCCAGGATTTCTAGATTTAAAAGCTCCTTCAGGACTATCATAAGTAACTCTATCTGATACAACCCAAACGGTTCCATTATTCTTAAAACCAAAAGCAAAAAAAGAATCTAAATTATTATCATAATATTCATCTTCAATCTTTTCGTTTGTTCTATCTATTAAAGCCATACATATAAAATTATCTTCACTTGCATTTTTCATTTTATCCACAAATAATTTTAAATGCTGAAATCTATATAATCTAGGGAGTATTGTTACATTTTTATTTATTTTAGTTTCGCCTTCACTAAACTTTTCATGTTTAAAAGAATATTTATTATTAAACTTTTCAATAGCTTTAGTTATAATATTTTCTATCTTTTTAATCTTCTCTATATCTTCTTTAGTATAATTTTTACCTAATACAGATGCGTGTTTAATAATTAAATTAATAAATTTATTATAAACTTCGCCAACCTCACCTTCATACAATAGTTTTCTTAATCTATCAAACTTAGGTTTTAAGTCATCCCACTCACCATTTATTAGATCTTCTATAGTACATTGATGTTCTTTAATAAAAGTTTTATAAGCTTCTATCATAGTTAAAATACTTAACAGTCCAGTTTTATCCATATCTAAATAACTCTTGGCCTTACTACACAACCAATCGCTTTCTACCCCCATTCTGATAGAACAGTCTTGAGGATTTTTGCCAGTCGCCATTAAGTATGCTTCAAAAATTTTTTCTAACTTGTTAATCATCTCTACCTCTTTCTTCTTAAATATAACAAAAAACACTTGGTTTTGTCAAGTGTTTTTAAAGTATGATTAAATTTTTTCAAAAACTATTTGTCGAGGCAATATACCTTTTCCTATAAAACAACTTGCAAAAGTTATTTTATTTTGTACCACTCCTTCCTCATTTGTAAATTTAATGCGTCTATTAAAGAAAAGCGTTTGCATCTCACTCCCATCTCCAAATAATTTACTTAACGCACTATCATTAAACCAAGTAGCAGGCATTAATAGTAAAAATGGCTTATTAAAAGATAAAGCTCTTTCAAAAATACCTTTCTTGTTCGTGAAAGGACTATTGCTTATAATATAGTCCCAAGACTCTTTGGGTTCATATTTATAAAAATCTTGTCCATATTTAATATGAGAAAAAATTACTTTAATGCCATTGTCTCGAAACACTTTTACAAATTCACTTGTTTCGTCATCAAATGGACACCACACCACCTTACTTTTATCTATATATTTAACAAGTGGTAAAACAGCGTAGGCGGGCGTTTTTTGCTCATCATTTGCTCCAGGTGAATACAACACCTCTTGAGGAATTTGCTTATTACTCATCTTCTTCCCCCATTAACTCATCATCTACCTTTGGATAAATTTCCTTTTGTATACCCCTAGCCAAGTGAAGCAAGTCTACCTCATCCATTTCTTCAAGAACGGAATAAATATTATCCATCCAATCTCCTTCATAAGAAGACCCTAAATAATCATCGCCATTATATACCACCGCAATTGTTCTAGGCGTAAAAGTTAGACCCATTCTTTGCTCTAAAACTCTTTTATAACCTGAATCATACTCCAACGACGTGTTACCAGCTATTGACATATCATCTACTATTCTACTAATTAATTCTTCTTTTGTCATATTAACTCCTACAACCATCTAATAATCGGCTCCGTCTTGCTTCCTTTTTGCCAAATAAACCAACTATAGCTCACAGCCGAGCCCGAAACATTTTCAAATTCTGCGTTTTTTGCACAGATAATTCTTTCGCTATGTACATAAACATATTTTGGAGGGAATTTTTCAAATAAACTTTTTCTACCTTTACTTTCTAAAAATGTGGTTTTTAAAAACATTATAACATATTCCCCTTCATCAATTAAGTTTAGAGCGTGCTCCACAAATTCTTTGGCCATAGCATAAGGAGGATTTGTTAAAACCGAATATCCTTTAGGCAACTCTTGTATAGTAAAAAAATCACACACTTTATCTAAAGGATAATTTCTTTGTACTATATCATAAGATAATACAGAATGCCCCAACTGTTTCAACATTTCAGATAAATGACCTTCACCCGCCGAAACCTCTACAATATTTTTTGGAATTGTAAATTTTTCAGACAACATAGCAACAGCCATAGGATCTGTTGCATAAAAGTCTCTTTTTTCTCTTTCTACCTCTGCGTGATTTGACGCTGCTAACATTTTCCACACAGACGTTGCATTACCTCTCCAATCTTTTTTCATTTGTTCTCCTAATATGATGTTGTAATTATGGGCTCAACCCTCTCTCTTTTATCCATTGATGAAATACACTCTCGTAAATTTAATAAAATTAACTTCTTTTTAATTTGCATATCTTCATATATATCTGCCGCTTTCTTAATCGCTTGTTTGTATACAAGTTGATACCTGTTTAAATTTTTTACCTCAATCAAATCAAAACCGTACTCTTTCCACTTAGGATTTTTAACCATCTCTTTTTTAAAATCTTCATAAGAATGATTGTCTAAACTAATATAGAGTGGAGATAACATTGTAATTATATTGCCACCTGCAGTTTCATATGTTATAACGTGCCCCTCACAGCACCCTACCGTTTGATAATTTCTTGTTTGCAATAATTGGATATGTTCTATAATGTTGGGGTCTAAACCTAATACGCTCCCCCCACAATCACACTCTCCCTGTCTCTTATAACATTTATTGCAAATATATTCCCAAGGTACTTGCTCTTGTTTAAGAATTTTTCTTTTCATTAAGCAAATCTCCTAAATTAGTTATTTTATTAATTATATCTCCATTTCCCTTTCTTTTTATTTCTTTTAATTCAATTTTTTTATCTAAAGACCAATTGATTAAATATTTCAAGCTATCTTCCTTGGAACAAGAGAATTTATCTATAATTTGTGACATATACTCTGGTAGCTCTAAAACATCTACATGAGTTTTATTTAATACACTAATTATTTTATCTCTATACATTCTATTTCCTCGTAACATTTCTTTTCTTGCTAAATAACTAAGTGCCATTTTCTCTCCTTTCGCATATTATATATATCATATTTTATTACCCTCTGTCAAGAAAAATAAAGAGAAAGTAGAAAATTCTACCTTCTCTTTTACGTGCATAGATTAAATAATTTATATTAACGGAAAAAATGATTTATTAATTCACTGAAAATTGTCAATGGATTTGTTGAAATACGATATGTGGTATGATACTCACCATAATCTTTAATAAACTTATTTCTTAATTCTAAATAAATATTCCATTTATCCTGTAATTCTTTTGAGCAAGTTTTTTGAAACTCTTTAAATTCTTCCAAAGCGGTTTCAATCTCTTTAGCGCGTCTAGACCTCTCGCTTTCTCTTTGCTCTCTTTCTTTTTTTATTCTGGCCAAACGTTTTTCCTTCTCTTTTTGTTCTGCCTTAAATTTTTCTTCTGCGGCCAAACATTCCTCTTCGGTTTCATAAACTAGGCCTGTAATATCTGATTTATAAAATGTTTTCATTCTCTCTTGTCCCTCCTGTAGAATGTGTATAAGATTTCTATGCACATAATTATTATAACTAATATTTAACAAAAAGTCAAATTTCTCTACCCACCTGGTCAAATAAATCATATAAATGAGAAGTTTGCATTTTTTTAATATTATTCACCAAAAAACGCTCCATCTGCTTAGATACTGACATATTAACATTGGTTGGCATATTTTTAGAACTTCTATGATCGCTAATACGAACAGTTTTTTTCCTTCCTTTATATAAAAATCGAATATAATAACTAGGGGTACTTTTTGACTCTTTTAACTGATATTCAACTCCATTAAAATCTTTTACAATTTTATCTAAAATTTTAATTAATTCTTGCTTATCTACTAATTTTTTCATTTGTACCCCCTTAAATTATAAATAATTTCTTCCAAATATTTGTAAAAAATTTAATTCTGGAAAAGTGGCCTCAAACTCTGCTTGAGTTAATGCTTTTAACCTATTCCACAATTGCTGATTAAAATGTACTCCTTGCGGTCCTTGATGACAATTCCAGCACAAATGACAAACACAACCATATTGAGTAGATTTTTTTCGATTGGCTGCCGAAAACACATGATGTACCTCAGTAGGCCCTCTTTTTTTACAAAGAAAACATACCCCCTCAACAGTATCTAAAATAGGCTCTGGATATTTATTCTTTATCGCCATAATATTCCTTAAATATTGCTTTAATTTTTTCCACATTATTAATACAACGCAATCTACCGCTAATAAGTTTAATATGAAGAATAAAATCTCCTCCAAATAATTTTTCGTGTTTTTTACTAAAATTTAAAGGTAGCGTGCTATAATTAATAAGTTTGATAATGTTTAACCAAGTATTTCTAACCGTTTGTAAATTTTTTTGACTCAACTTTTTAACTTTTAATAATTGACACAATAGTAAATAAGCACCGCACTGGGCATAATCTTGACCTGAAGTGATGGCTCTGCCCAATAAAGAAAGGTATGCTGCTTTAACCACATATTCTGGCGCTTTCGTTTCTTCCATTAAAATAGAAAGTGCCTGCCCTAAAGAGTCGCAATTCATTTTTTTATATACGCCCGAACGTAATAATAAAACAATGTCTTTAATATTAATATCTTCTAAATTATTATCTTCTGAAGAAGTGTAGTAATATTCTATTGCACTATATCCTTCTTCCATAACAGGTATTTGAAATGTACCCATTTGTTTTTTTAAAAAATCTATACCTAAACTTTTTTCTCGTTTAGCATCCCTTTCAACACAGTCATCAAAATCTGCTACAATTACGTGTGCCTCAATTGAAATATCTTTGTTTACTTTACGCGCCATTTTAATAAATGACTCACGATATTCAATTTTTAAATTAGTCGCATTAACTATTACATTTTTACCAAATAATAAAGATTTGCGCACCCTATGCTTAATCTCTCTAAAAATATCTTCTGCGCTTTTTATTTGTATTCCTAACTCTTTTATATCACTATGTATACGATCTGTAGAAACAACAACCGTATTATCGTGCGTCCGTAGATATTCTTTAGCATAAACACTTTTTCCTGATGCTGGCAATCCTACTAATAAAATTAATTTTTGTTTTCTCATATTAAATCCCTGCATCTTTTTATTTTTACTTCCTCACTAATTGCTCTCTCTTGCTTACGTTTCATTATGTTTAATTGAGTATTAAAAGCCTTTAATACTTCTTCATCACTAAATTCATATAAACGCTTATTCATAGCAAGTCTAAAAATACCGTTAAATAGTAAATGCCCAATAGGTTTATCACTCAAAAACATTTGTTCCAATACTTCTAAAAACTCTTTCTTATGCGGAGTTAATATGTTTATCTCAGGTATTGTCTCTTTGGGTGTTTCAACCTCTACTTTTGCAACAGCCTTCACTCTTGGCTTACGAGTGGTTTTAGGCTTACTATTTTCTTTTGTTTCTGAAGTTTTTACTGTCTCTTTTTTTACCGCTTTACTGGCTCCGACATTCTTAACTTCTTTAACTTCTTTTTTCTTTTTTGTTTCGGCTATTGTTTTATTTTCTTTGGTATTCTTTTTTGAATTATTTTTCTTCTCCAACGGCATTTAATACTCCCATAAATTCTTTTACAAATTGGTTAATACCTTCAATTGTGTAATCTTTTTCTTTCTCTAAAACTTCTTTATATTCTTTCAATCCTGTTTCATATGCCTTGGTAACTCTTTCTTTATATTCTGTCACCGTTTCTTTTATAGGCTCTTGTAACATTTCTTCAGCCGCCACTATTTTTTCTTCAATTTTTTCTAAAATTTCTGTCACCATTTTCACAAAATCTGGGTAATTTTCAAACTTACCAAGAACAGCTCTTGTTTCTGCTATTAATTCTTTTTGATATTTAATTTCTTCTAACTTTCTATCATAATTTAATTTTTTATTTTCATAATCTTTTGCAGCCTGCTCTGTTAGTAATTCTACATCTTTATTTTTAAATTCTTCAAATTGTTCTAATGCTTGTTTATAACCTTCTTCCGAAGCAGTCTTTTGGCTACGTTTACACTCCCAAAGAGTTTCATCAGTAAAAACATCCCCTTCGGCAGTTTGTAAGTGTGACATTTGTGGTAATTGACTAACGGCTAATAAATATAAATATTCTTTAGCACTAACTTTTTCCCCAAAATTTATTTTTCTTTTTAACTCTTCAAATAAATTAATTTTTTCCATATTTAATTCCTTCCTTCTTTTATTTTATTTATCATATTTTCGCCTACAACTAATGGCTCTAATATATATACCTGTTCAAATATTCTTTTACCTTTTTTTAACAAGTAATCCGCGTGTTTATCACAAAGACAATAAATTTTATCACCTTTTTCTAAGGTGCCAGGAGCCACGTCTTTCTCAATCACATCATCTACATTAATGTAACGAGAACAGTCAGCATCACATATCATACATTTATTACTCATAAATCTTGCATAAAGAAATTTTTCTGTGGTGTCATCATAAGACTCATTGGCAGCCTCAGACGGAATATCGTTTTTTAAAATATAACTTATTAAAAATTCTATGTATTTTGTGGCTTTTTCTCTGGAACAATTAGAAAGAGAAAAACGAGTTATATAATTTTGCTCACAAAACATTTGTTTCATTTCTTTGTGTACTGCATCCTTAAATCGCCCTATACGATTAGTGCCCTCTGCGATGTCACCTATTAACACCCACGCTTTTTTTCTTTGCTCTTCAGTAATTAGAGAGGGACTTTGTAATTTTATAAGACATTCAGAAATATTAAATTCTTTGACCTCTTCCGCCTTAGGCATTAAAATTATATACCCTTCTTCTGTTTCATCTATAATTTTTCCATTAATCCAATCTTGCATATTTTATGCCCTTTTAAATTGTTTTGTAACAGCTTTTTTAATCATTGTAACACCTTGTAAGTGGTCATATTCATGTTGTGCAATTAAGGCGTCTAAACCCGTAAGAATAGCCTCTTTTTTATTCCACTTACTATCAAAATATGTTAATTTAACTTTATCATTACGCATAACCTTGCATACAATGTGTGGGAAACTTAAACATCTTTCCATCGAAGGTATTTCTTTTCCAAGATATTCAATTTCTGGATTAGCCACTATTTCAAGCCCTGTTGAAAATAAACAAAGACTACATTGTAAATTTATTCCAATTTGTGGAGCAGATAACCCTATCATTGGCCCCGCTTTAAAACTATCTACTAAATCTTGCATTACCTCTGAATTATTAAATTCTACTGGTTCACACTTTTGTTGTAATATTTCACTATAATGTGGTACTAAATTTCTCTTCATCTTTCATTTTCTCCAATGTTTTATCTAAATCTTCTAGGCCCAGCTCTATTCTTGCTATTGCTTTGCCTGTTGTGTCCGCAACAACTGTTGGACCAAACTTAGTCCAATATAATCTCACCTGTTCTTCATCATACAGATTAACTTTTCTCCAAATTTTTTCTAAAAAAAACTTTTTAATTTTTCCAATTTGTTTAGCATAGACCATTTTCCAGCATTTTGGACAAATATACACTTCATTTTTTCGGTTAAATATATAACCTACTCTCATATAGTTCGTGCAGCACTTTTCAACCATTTTTCCTCTACTTGTTTTTTAAAAGCACAAGACCCTCTACGATATAGTTCATATTCCTCTAATACGTGAGTTTCATAAAAATATATACTCACTAGCATTTCATTTGCCTCAGCCCGCATTTTTCTACGCCACGTACTAGACATTTTTGTACAACCTTTTAATGAATTATAATATTGCACATATTCTGTTTCATTAAAACACTTTTTAGCATAGGCTACAATTTTTTGTCTCATTTTATATAGCACCCTGCTCTCAACATCTCGATAATGTTTTAATAATTTTAATTGAAAAAGACTTTCTTTTAGCCAAGCGAATAAAGACACTCTCGGCCTGCTAAAAACAATATTTCTATCTTGCACATTTTTTTCTACTTATTTTATTTTTCCTTCCAGCCATATTTATTAAGCACTAGCTGTTAATTATTTTCTAGTAAATCTTTTTCACTTTCTTTCATAATGCAATATACTTCTTCCTCAGTTACAGGCTTGCTAGAAAAGCAGGAAGCAGTGCCTTCGCTAATTTTATAACAAGCATGTGATTCTGATAAACATATATATTCACCATCTACCCTTATCATTTCTTTACCACAAATCGGGCAGATTAAGCATATTTTCTCTTTCTCCATATTTCCTCCTATGCATATATATGATAACATATATATTATAATTTTGTCAAACAAAATTGCGATAATTTATTCATTTCTTTCAAAACGCAAAGCACACCCCCCGCCTTCTTCGACTTTTTCAATTAAAGCAACAGTAAATCTTTTCGGCGAATAAGTTTTTCTACATACAAAACTACCCTCTCTTCTAGCCCCATTTATAATTAAGTTACTACCTTTTTGCAGCCAACTTTCATCTTTAGTAATCTTTTTACCTGCTGAATCAATTTCAATAATTTTTTTATTATATTTAATAAATAGAACATCATTAAATTTGACATCAACTACCCCATCATTTACAGTTAATAAACTTACCATTTTTTTATTTTTATTAACATCAATAATAGTTCCCATAATATAATATTCTTGCCCTTTTACTGGCTGTAAAGGTAGAGACTCAAAATTCTGTAAAATATCTATGTCCTCTTTCGCAAATTTTGGTAATATAATATTTTTTAAATCGTGCTTGGTGTAATAATAACCAACACTATCCATTTCCCACTTTGACACAGTTCCTAAACAATATTTTGCAAATAATCCATCTATATAAGTTTGTTGTACTACTTGATTATATGTTCTAACAGCATCTTCAGTAATAAGCCACTCTTTAACTTCTTTCATTCTATTATCATACATCTTTTTGAATACTTTAACAGAAATGTAATAACAACCCTCTATTACTTGATATGCATCTTCACTTAAAAATGGAACACAATTAGATTTAAAAAATCTTACAGGTGACTCTTCATTAAATACATAATTAACTTTATCGCTATCTATAGCCTCACAATCTAGCCATTCTTTAAAATAATATAATTTACCCAAGTGTTTATACTTTTCTGGTAATTTTTCCCCCTCAACAATTTTACCAAAATTACTCATTGTTAATTTTTCTTTATTCATTGAAGGTACTTTCGCTATTTCATAGTGTAAATATTCTAAAATAATATCCTTTGTCGTTTTCTCTTTTTCAACAGCACTAAATATTCCCGATTTAATTAATGCTATCATTTGCGCCGTAGGTAAAGCAATTTTATCATAAAACTCTTTATATGAATTATAGGGTCTTGCATCTATAATTTCTTTAAAATAATCTGTACTAACACCTTTTAGCCCACCTAATCCAAATAAAATACTGTTATCTTCAACATTAGGTTTAAAATCTACCGATGATTTATTTATATCAGGTAATGCAACTTTAATATGTTGTTGTTGCATCTTACTAATAGCCTTACTAATTTTACCATAATCACTTGTTCCACCTGAACTTATTTCTTCGCTATCTTCATCATCCGCTACCCCTTGTCGTGCATTAACAGTTAAACAAGCTAGCCCAGTATATATTTGGATATTTAGTTGCTAAATTCATTTCTTGTAAAGCAATTAATGAATAAGCCAAGCAGTGAGGTCTGGCAAAAGAATAACCTATTTGCGGTCCTATACCGTATTTCCATACATAGTCTAATATTTTTTGTGAATTACCAAGAGCGATACCATTTTCGTAAAATTTATCTTTCACCTCTACCAATACTTTTTTAGATTTTTTAGCAACCGCCTTTCTAATTTTGTTAGCCCACTTTAAATCTAAACCAGAAATCTTTTCATCCATAACTAAAAGCATTAATCTTTCTTGTTCAATAGAACAGCCGTAACTCTCTCCCAGCTGATTTTTTAGCACCTCTTGTTCTTCCGCAGAAAGTCCATACTCTTCCATTTCTTTATACCAATCTTCTATATGATTTTTAAATCTAACAAATCTATCAATTGGTTTTTCTCCGCCGTCTCCCATTAATCTCATTACGGAATTAGCAAGAGTTAATTCGTTAACATTTTCTGGTTTAACCTTTTTAGCGCACTCTAGACCCACTTGTGTATCAAATTGAAATAGGTCAGGAATTTCATTGCGACCAACTTGCGCCCACATTTCTTTATTGTTATATTCTAATACGTCTGGGTGTAAATAATAATTGTAAGTATCAAATAAACTACCCTTCCATTGAATTAAACCATCATCTAGTAGCAATTTTAAACAAGCACCTATTTTGCTTTGAGCCTCTGTGTACAAAAAGTCCATTTTTAAAGCACCCATACTATCTGATTGATGCATATTAAAGGCAGTTATAGGAGTACCGTTTGGGGCTCTCATAAGACTATTTTGAGCAAGATACCCATTATTAAAAATATATACCGAAGATGCATGAACTCCTCTACCACTGATTAACCCTTCAATTTTTCTAATTGTTTCTTCTAATCGAGGATATTTATTTAAAGCCTCTTGCATACCAGATACAGCCTCATTTTCATCATCTCCGTTTAAACAACTATTTAATGAAAGAACTTTCCCCCTTATCATAGGTACCATTGAGCTTAAAACTTGTGCTTCTTCTGAAGGTATCCCTAATCCTCTACAAGATGTTAAAATGGCTGATTTCGTGCTTTCTGTTTTATAAGTGATGGTATTTAAAACATTTTCTACGCCATAATGTTCTCTTACCTTTTCCATAATTTTATCTTTTAAAAAAGGATTGAAATCCATATCAATATCTGGTAGCTCTACTCTCTCTTTATTTAAAAATCTCCAATAAGGTAAATCATAATCTAAGCCATTAATTTGAATAATATCTAATAAATAACAAATTGAAAAGCAACTTACTGACCCTCTGGCGATACCAACGGTTGAGCCTGCCTGCCACGATAATTCTACAATTTCCCTAACTAATTCGAAATATGAGCTTAACCTCTGATTTAATTTATCACTAATAATCCATATTTGCTCTAACTCAACATTAATTCTGCTTAAATGTCTTTCATCATAAGTCCACTTCTTAATTTCAAAACCGTTTTCGATTAAATATAATAAATACTTATCTTGTAAATATTCACTCTCTGCGAATTTTTTAATATACTCATATTTATCATACCAATCTTTAAACAAATGTCTTAAAGTAAATTTAGGTGGTTCTCTGTACGGAACCATTACAGGTTTCAAAAGCGAATAATCTTCAATCATATTATATATAAGTTCACTATTTCTAAACCCCTGCTCTATTTGCTCTTCGGTTAAATAATCTTTTAACAATTCTTTAGTTTCTTCTAAAGATTTAAGATATGTATAAGAGTAAAAACTCTCTGTCTCCCTATCACCCGAGCCTCTACTATTAAGATAGGCCGAATGTATAGCAAAATCTTCTTTAACCAAATAGTGAGTATCATCTGTAATAATATAAGGAACGTCAAAAAATTCACTTAATTTTAAAATATATTCATTAGCATTTTTTTGTTCCTCATTAACCGCCGATTGCATCTCTAAGAAGAAATTACCCTCTCCAAACATAGAAAGACACCAATTAATAAATTGAGTTATTTGCTCCCCATCCTTTTTAGCAATCAAATCACCCAATTGCCCCCCTAAACAAGCAGTAGAAGCAACCAAATGTCCTGGTTCTTTTCTAACAATTTCTTCTATATCTTGATAAAAAGTAGGGGTGCGTGTTATACCAGAGGAAACAAAACTTCTCTCCCACGCTCTACTACTTAATTCTCTCAACTGTCTATGACCTATTTCATCTTTAGCAAGTAAAATAAAATGAAAAAATTTTTTAGTTTCTTGCACATCTTCTTCATTGATTAAATAGATTTCATTTCCTAAAATTAATTTAAAAGTTTCGTCTTGCTCTTTAATTTTAGAAACAGCATTTAATAATCGTTCATCCACATGACAAGATAATACATCATGGTCGGTAACGGCAACCCCTTTAAACCCTAATTCATAGGCTCTATTAACTAACTCATCGGGTCTTACTATCGCATCCAAAAACCCTCTTAAATTAGAATATTCGGTATGATTATGTAAACTACAATAATTCATCTTATATATAACTCCTTAACTTGCTATAATAATAACAAAAAAAATTCCCTTTTGTCAAGGGAATTTAATAGTTTTAAGGTTTTAAAATAAATAAACTGCCATATTTACAATTAACTTCAAAAGTCTTATTTGTTGGCGTCCACAAAGAATAATACTTACACATTTTATTATATGGAGCGACTGCGTTGGAATTATTGCAGCAAAAATTGCACCAATAACATAATGGACTAGGAGTAGGTTTATAGTCTTCTTTTTCTATACTTTCTAGTATCGACGACATTTTCTTTTCGCCTCTAGCAATAAACCCCTTAGTTCCCCCTTCTTGCTTCTCTCCAATTAAAGGTAAGTCGTATATAAAACTTTCTGGAGTTTGTCCATATTTATTCATTATCGCCATAGCATATACAACAAATTGCAACGGAGTAGTTAATTCTTTTTCATTAAATTTTGCATCCTTAGTTTTATAATCTATTACTCTAAGTGCCCCTGTAACTTTATGTTTATCTATTCTATCTATAAAGCCTTTAAAAGTCACTCCGTTAAACTTAAACTCAAAAGGGTCTTCAACTTTATATGGCTCCCAATCAGAATTTTTAAACTCATTTTCTAAATCGTGGATACGCTCTTTAAATTCATCAATCTTTTGTTTCATACTTTTTGAGCTTTTTGTATTGGTCGAAAACCACTCTTCAAAAAACTCTCTTTTGAGAATATTAACGCCTTTTATTCCGCTGTCTTTCTTTTCGCTAAACATATCTAATGACACGTCTGTAACGCCTGCATTATCAATAAAATCTAATATTTTATCATAATCAATTTTTTTATTATTGATAATTGATAAGCAAATATATTCATTAACTTTATGTAATAAAGTACCCACGTGAATAGCCAAAGAATTAGCGCTTACAAAATTACCATCAACATAACTTAATTTATATGCGTATGGACAACTTAAATATTTTTCCAATCTACTATAAGAAAAATTCCCAAGTAAATTAAATGTTTTTGTCTCCACTATCCATTTTTCCTTTTATCATTTTTTTCATTTTCATTAGTAGGCTAAATACTTTATGGCCGTGATCGATAGGTGCATTTTTATATTCTATTAAATTATTATCATCCCATAGGTAGTATACCGCCATTGAAGCAGGAAATTTCAAGCCTAATTTAACCAATTTACTACGATATTCTTTAGCCTCTTTTGAGGAGTTGTCAGTAAACATCTTATCAAAAGCAATGATTACTTCTTCTACCCCCATTTCTTCTAATAGCTGTATTTGGCAAGCGGAAATACTAGAACCACAAACAGCCAAAGAGATATTTTCTCCATTAGACCAATCTTCGTATTTCATAACCGATTTTTCGCCTTCAAATAAAACTACTTTTTTTGTTTCTTTTATCTTATCACAATTAAAATTGATACCATACAAATTACCGCCCAAAGAATGAGCTAAATACTCCGTTCCGCATTTGACTGGCATATACTTATTGCCAGATAGTACCTCGCAAGGATTTAAAGCTCTACCCCTTATGCCAATTAAATTATTATTTTTATCCCAATGAGGAATTATGATTTTCATATTTGCATAATCAACTTTGATATTAAATTTTTGTAAAGCCTTAATAGAAATGCCCTCTTTATGCCAAATATATGGAACCTTATCATCATATAATTTTAAATAATGTGTTGAGATAGGACTATTTTTTTCACTGCAATCAACATCAGCAACCTTTTTATCATAATCTTCCCAATGTAAATTATTTTCTTCTTGATCTATAAAATCAAACCCTCTTCTACCAGGGTATTTTCCTGTAATCTGGCGAATAAATTCTCCAGCCTTTGGCAAGGTACACCCCGTGGCTCTTTGTACCAACTCTAAAACATCAAAAGAAGCCGAACACTCAGTATAGCAATGAAACAGTTGTGTTGATGTGTAATAATATAATTTATAACTGCCTTCACCAGGCCTATTATGACAAACTGTTTGGAATTGCAATACTCCATTTTTATTATCAATTGGAGCGCCGCTACCCAAACCAGTACATACTATTTTCACTATATCTCTTGTCGTTAATTCTTCTTTTATCGTTTTCATATTTTATCTTCCTATTGTATAATGGTATCATCTATTGGTATTAATTTGTTTGTTTTATCAGTCGCAAAGCAATCATACATTCTACAAGTACCGTAATCAAAATATACAAATATTTTTGTATTTTTAGGAAATCTTCCAATACGAGTTTTATAGATATGTAAAACAAGATTTGGAGTATATTCATATTTTTCTTTAATACCCTCAATAATTGCTTCTTCTTGTTTATTTGGCGGTAGTAATATAGCACCAATATCGCCCTTATCTGCGATAGATTTCGCCCCTCTAATTAAATTTTGGTTAGGAGTTTCTTTTGTTTCCCAATCAGAACTAACTTGGGTACTTGTATGTATATGAATAGAGTATTCGTTTGCCATAATTTTTAATCTTTCTGTAAACATTAATAATATCGAATCTTCTCTCATATCTCTCATTCCCATTTTACTAGAAATTTCCGTAGAAGATTTCATATTAATATGTATATAATCAAAAAATAAGGCTTGAATGTCATATTGTTGTTTATATGTTTTTATTTCTTCTTCTATATCTGCTATATTGAAACTACTCATATATTCAAAATATAGCGGGCTGTTCTCTAATACTTTTATAGCCTCTTCTATAATAGGCAACTCTTCACAAGAGTAAGAACCATCTAAAATGGTATTTTCATTAATACCAGAAATATAAGCCAATATCATAGTTTGTAACTCTTCTACTTCCATTTCAGTAGAAATATATAAAGTTGGCTGAGGATGCTCGTTAATTTCCCATTGACCTGTAACAGTATTATAAGTTTTTAACGCCGCTAATCTACCAGCATCCCCCATTGCAATACGAGATTTACCACCCCCTTGAGTTGCCGAATAGATATATAGTTTTCCCAATCTTCTACCCCTAAAAGCAGTGTTTAATTTTAAACTACTTAAAGGCATTCCCAACTCTGGAGAAGCTTTAAATTTTTCAACCAACTGTCGAACACCCTCGCCAGCCTGTATACTAACTCTTTCTTTGTTGCTAATAAAACTTCTACGAGCTACTAGTAACATTTTATCATAATAAGCAATAATTTCTTCAACTGTGGCATTTTCAAATCTTTCCACAATTTTACGGCTTTTAGAAATATCAATTTCTTCTGGACTAAAAAAGTTAGATACATCAAAACCCTGCATAATCAATTGATTAATTAGAGTAATTTTTTTAAGAGTTCGATAATAATAAAGAAAATTTGTAGGCTCTGCACTTTCTTTACTTTTTTCTATTACCCCCGTTCCCTGATTGACAGTATAATACTCATACTGTTCTTTATAAGGTCTTAAAAAATCTTCAACATCATTACTAGTAATCTTTGCTACACCATTATTAATTAAATGTACAATACAGCCAAAAATTATCTTATGTAATCTACTGGTAAAATCTTCTACCGACAATTTAATTTCTGACCCTAATAAATTAGAAGGTTTTAACAATAAAGCACCCAACACTTTTTGTTCTATATCTTCTCTAATCATTAAATTCATAGTTTATAAGTCCTCTATGTTTATATTTATTTTTTTCTTCTCTGGAATCCTAATATTATATATATTAGTTTTAGTTTTTATATCTACATTTTGATTGTAGGCATTAACCTTATCTAATTCTTTAAAATATGAAGCAGCCTCATCATAAGCATATTCTATAATACCAATAGCCGATGGAGAATTAAATGGCACATCATTGTTCATTATATTATAAAAATAATATAAAGTCCCCTGCATCCCACTATATGTACGGCCCAATTTCCTTTGTTTTTCCATGAAACCAAACCAACTAGCAGGAATTTTATCTAACCTAAAAAGTTGTAACATATATTTTATTAACTCTTCTTTTTCTTTTTCTTCAGTAGTTTTATTTTCTTTAGTTTTGAAGAAACAGGTGTTACAAATTTTCTTCCCATTTTTAATTACATAGTCGTTATGCCCTTCTAAATGTTTTTTACATATATTGCAATAACCGTATTCCATTATCTTCCTTTATAAAATAAAGAGTAGCCCACAAAATAGAGCTACTCTTTTTATTTTCTATTTTGCCTTTTTTACAACTTTTTTAACTTTAGCCAAAATAGTTTCTAACAAATCTCTTTGCTTTTCAGTACAATCTGCAACTTTAAACTCTGTATATTCGGCGCCAAGTAAAGATGAAAGAATATCTTGGTATTCTACTAAATTAGGATCTGAAGCCGCCATTTTTTCTACCAATGTGCGAATTTCTGTTTTAATATCTTCAAGAGGAACTACTACTTTTTCTTTTGCCATTGCACTATCTTTATAATCAATAGCCTCAATGCCACTTGTTTTTTCTTCTTTCTCAATAGCTTCTTTAACAGCAATGTCTAATTTTTCATAACTCCAATCTTCAATAATAGGGGTTAAAAATTTAAATCTACTGCCTGCAACATAGCTTGGAGACTCTTCTATATATAAATTGGCAGGTTTACCATCTTCAATAACACGAGCGTAACCAATAATATCTGCTATATCACAAATTGGTTCCCATGCTCTTTTGTCTCCACGTGGCACAATTTTGATATAGGCACTCTTGCCTTCTCCATACTCTTTTTCAGTATCGTGTCCAATGAAAATAACGGTGAAACCACAATTAGTCAATTTGGTAATTAATTTACTCATCAAATTGCCATATTCTTTCCATAAGCCATATCCTCTATTGCCATCGCCAATACTTCTAACATTATACATATTACATAAATAAGTATCGGCATATTCACAAAATTTATCAATACCGTCAATGATAATAGTACGATATAAATCTTGCTTAATAATTTCATCTTTATTTTCTACTAACTGGTCTACCAAGGCATCAATATCTAACCATTTCTCAATAGGGAAATATTTAATACCCCCTATTGCATTTAGGCCTCTTTCACAAGCAAGAACAAGAGGTTTTGGCGCTTTGGTAGCATTAGTAGTTTTACCTGTTCTATTGCCACCATAAATAAACACTACTTTACCAGATAACCCTTTTGTAACCTCGCTTTCTAACGGTTTCATAATATTAATCATATTTATTTACCTCTTACTTTTAACCAAAATTAAAAGTTCCTTTTCTTGGAGTTGCTGGAATACTACTCATTGTGCTAGCAGTATTTTCTTTTTTATCTTTATTAGCATTATATTCTTCTTTTTGTTGTTGTAGTTTTTCCATTTTAGCCGCTCTTGCTTCTTCAATATCTTCTTTATTATAAGATTTTTCATTTTGAGAACTATAAGCAACCGAACCGCCATATAATACTAATTCATTTTTAAATTTTACAGATACAGATTTTTCTGGAGCCGCACCAAAGGCCATTTGAGTTGGTGGGGTTTCGTCTTCAATTTCAGTAATTTGAACATCAAACTCTCCATAAATCTCTACCGTTTTACCTACATCATAAGCATTAAATACTGCCTCTTTATATTCTGCAGGAACAATTGCTTCAAAAGATGATACATCTCCACCATATAAAGGAAGAGTTCCTGAAAGAATACCTCTACCAGTATTTTCTTCTTTATCATTTTTTTCTGCTTTTAATGCATTTATGTAAATTTCACATTTAAATTTTAAGCCAGGTTCAAACTTATCACCTTTAGCATCTCCCATAAATGAAACACGAATATCATTAGAAGTTCTAATTATATCATTTTCATCTAGTCTTTCCCAAGGAGATAAAGTACCTTTAACATAAACCTTTCTAGACATTGCTAGTGCTTTGTCTTTAGATATTTCTTCTTCGGCTCCTCTCTTTAAAATGTTTTGCATACTATCTGCATTTTCACCAGCATTGATTAATTCATCAAAATATGGATAAGTTTTTGATTCTTTTCCATCTGCTGTTTTTTTAGGGCAATAAACTTTTAATTTGTAACTTTTTTGTACATCTGTGGCAATAGTAATTTCACCCTTAATTACTACATTACCATTTTCGGTATTTACATACTTTAAATCAAAGTCTTTTAAATACCCGCTACCACTAACCTCATTATTGGCTTGGCGCAATTTTCTTTCGTTAACTGACATCGTTTTCTCCTTCTTTTTTTTATTTTCGTATTCTTGTCGTTGAATACGCTATCAATTTAGCATATTCTATTGGGGTTTGTCAAATTTATTTGCCAATTTTTAAAAAATTTTTTATTTTTTTCTTAAAATATCAACTCCAAAGTTAAAATTAATCCTATTAACACCCTCTCTCTTTTGTTCGTCCGATATACCAACATAAATTTCGGTAGTCTTAATATCCGAGTGTCCTAATATTTCTTTAAGCTCAAATAGATTTCCGCCCTGTCTAATGTAATTATAAGCAAACGTCTTACGCAATACGTGTGGCCTTTCGCTTTCTCTACCAATAACCTTTAATGCTTTTTTTATCATATATTGATAAGCATCCTTTGCTATCATATCACCATTTCTAGATATAAACACATAAGGACTCTCTGTACCATATTTTTGATTTCTTACGGCTATATATTCATTTAATATTTGTTGAGCAAATTCAGAAAGTGGTACCACCCTTTCTTTACTGCCTTTTCCCATAAACTCTAACGAGTTGTTTTTTATATTACTAAATTTTAAAGTTAATAATTCTTCTCGTCTCAGACCTGTAGAAATAATTAAAATTAATATTGCTCTATTTCTTAATGTAAAGTATTCATCAGAGTAAGTTACCTCGCTTATCATTTTAGTGTATTCCTCTTCAGTAAGATAATGAACTTTAACTCTTTTAGGTACTTTAATTTTTATAATTTGTTTAAAATTAAAAGGTCTGTGTTCTAATATATCAACATTAACCAGCCAATTTAAAAAACTCTTAACATTGATTACTTTTTGATTAATTGTATTTGCTCCTTGCCCTTTGTTTTTTAAAAACAATTGATAAGCATTAATTATTTGCGCCGTTAATTCTTCTACTTCTATATCACCATAATTGTCTAAAATAAACCCTTTAAATTCAGCGTATCTAGTCTTATAACTTGTTTCTGTATTTTTTACGCCAGAAAGTTGAAATTGCGCCAAATATTCTTCTATTGCTAAACTAATCTTCATATTCGTTCTTTACTCTCTCTTTTATCTCTTTTATGTTTTTATATACTCTATTCTTAGCAGTACTTGGCGCTATACCCTTTATTTTGGCTATTTCTTGAAAGGTTTTACCCTCTAAATAATGTAATCTACTTTCTTCATTTAAAAGCGGCTCTATAAAGTTAAGTGCCATTTCATCAGTTTTATGATTTTCATACATTTCATTACTTTCTACAATTAAATCAAATTCTTGTGGAGTTTCGTATAAGCCTTCTAGGCTAATATAGTTAATTTTTTTATCCCTATTTTTTTTATTTAATAACTTCCATTGTAATGTATTAAACAAAAATGTCGATAATGCGCCTTTTTCAGGTTGCCAATAATCAATAACTTCATATGCCATTACCAAGCATTCTGATATAAATGATTCAAAATTTTCAAAATCATAAATATAGCGACTTTTATTACTGTGACAAAATTTATATACAATATCTATATTTGTATTTAATATCTCTTTTTTTTCATTTATCGTTAGTTCTTTTTTCATTTTCCCCTCTTTATATAATGATTATTATATTCTATATATTATATACTTTAAAGTATTATACTTATAATTATATAATACAATATATATTCAATTGAGAATTATCCTTAAACAGTCTAATTCTCAATTCCCGCCCACCACCCTAATTATAATTATTAAATTTGGTTTTGTCAACCAAATTCATAATCATGTTTTCACATTATTATTATACTATATTTAAGTATTTTGGTCAAATTCAATTATCACCTAATTTTACTTGACAAAGTATGAATAGATGTGTTATTTTAATATAAAAAGGAGAAACAAATGAGAAATTATTTAATAATATTACGAGGATGCCCAGGTAGCGGTAAAGATACATGGTTAAAAGAAAATAATCTAGAAGAATTTGCAATAAGTTCAGATAATTTACGACTTTTATATCAACCACCACAAAAATCTTTAGATAATAAATTACATATATTAAATACTTATGATAAGCAAGTTTGGGAACTACTATTTAATATAATGGAAATTAAAATGAAACAAGGTCAGCTAATAATTGTTAATGCTTGTAACATAAATGAAAAAACTCTAAATAAATATTTTGACCTATGTTCTAAATATATCTATCAACCAGTTATTATTAATTTTAATGTAGAATTAAATGAATTAATAAAACGAAATCAAGAAAGAGAACAATATAAACAAGTACCAGAATTTGTAGTTCGTGATTTTTATAACCGTATGCAAAATTCTAAATTATCTAATACAAAAAGTTTAATATTTTCACATACTTATGACATTCATCAATTATTACAGGCTCAAGATAATGCTAATTTATTAGAATATTCTACCGTAAATATAATAGGTGATATACACGGATGCTTTACTACTCTACAACAAGCAATACCTGATATTAAAGATGATGAATTATATATTTTTTTGGGAGATTATTTAGATAGAGGAACGGAAAATAAACAAACTCTTGAATTTTTTTTGAATAATTATACGAGAAAAAATTTTATTTGTTTGTGGGGTAATCACGAATCTCACTTATTTAACTATGTAAATAACTGGTCTATAAATTCTAAAGAATTTATGACAAAAACTATTAATGAAATTAGTAGTATTGATAAACGTAGAATTAAACATTTTTTAAATTCTTTAAAACCATTTTATAAATTTGTAATTAATATACAAGGTAAGCCAGTTGAAATAAACTGTTCTCACGCAGGCTGTACAGAGTTTATTAACACTTATAAACTTCCTCTCGATTATTTCACTAAAGGAATAGGTGGTTATGAAGATATTGAAAAAGTATACGCTTTATTTGAAAATCAAAATTCTTCTATACAAGTGCACGGACACAGAAATATAAATAAATTAGATATTAAAGCAACAGACAAATGTTATAACCTCGAGGGTGGGGTTGAATTTGGCCGAGAATTAAGATGTATAAAAATAACTAATCAAGCAATAGAAACTCTATCTTATAAAAATGATACTATTAACTATGAATTAAATATAGAAAACAATGCTCCTGTAACTTTAGAAAATTTTATATTACAGGCTAGAGAAAAACCAAAGACTATTATAGAAAAACGCATTGATGAAAATATTTCTTCTTTTAATTTCTCTAAGGATGCTTTTTTTTCACAAGACTGGAACTCATTAACTATGAAAGCAAGAGGATTGTTTATTGATACTAGGCATAATAAAATAGTGGCTAGAGGATATGAAAAGTTTTTTAATATCGAAGAAAGACCAGAAACAATGCCAGAACATCTCGCTCAAAACATGCAATACCCTGTTACTGCGTATTTAAAATATAATGGCTTCTTAGGAATATTAAGTTATAATAAAAATACCGATGATTTATTGTTTTGTTCTAAATCGTCCGCTACCTCTAAATTTGCTAATTTATTTAAGACTATATTTATTAAACAATATAACGATAAAATATCTCTTATAAAACAATATTTAAAAGAAAATTCAGTTTCAATGATATTTGAAGTAATTGACCCTATATCAGATCCACATATTATTGAAAATGATAAAGCAGAAGTTATATTATTAGACATTATCACTAACAGTATAATATTTGAGCACTTACCATACGAACAATTAGTAGATATTGCAACTTATTTAGGTATTACCAAAGTAAAAGAAAAATGCTATACTATTAACAACGGTACTGAGATGATGACATTTATATCACAAATAAAAAATCCTACTTATAAATATAAAGATAAATATATAGAAGGATTTGTGTTAGAAGATAGTAACTCTTTTATGGTTAAATATAAAACCCCATATTATAATTTTTGGAAAGAAATGCGAAAGGTTTGTGAAAAACTACGTAAAGAACAAGATATTGATAATGTAGTAATTAGAACAACAGACGTAGAAAATACTAGCGAGGTTATAGATTTTATCAAAACTAATTATAATATAACAACATTTGTAAATGATGAAGAAATACCAGCAGATATAATTACTCTAAGAAAATTATATTACAAAAATTTAATAAAATAGTTAAACCTACTGTAAAATGCTTGACAAACTCAAGCATTTTTTGTTATATTATTTGTACTTAAAAGGAAATATAAATATGAACGAAAATAATACAATCGAATTAGAAGTACAATTAAATAGAGTAATATTTAAAAAAGACTCTTTTCAAATTTTATCTTTAGAAGTTGTAAATGATAAACTAAAAGGACATATTATAACCGCTAAAGGAACTGCTCCTACCCTAGAATACGGTATGAAATATAAGTTAATTGCAAAAACAATCAACGACCCTAAATATGGACAACAATATCAAATAATAAGTTTAAGCAGTAATTATGATTTAAAAGATGGTAATGAACAGAAGAAATTTCTTTCTTTCTTTTTAACTGGAAATCAATTAAATAATTTATTTAGTATCTATCCAGACCCGCTTCCTCTTTTAGAAAATAAAGATATTCCTGGGCTTTGTAAGGTTAAAGGTATTACTCCTCAAAAAGCATGTAAAATTATCGAAGCGTATGAGGCCAACAAGGATAATTCTGTTGCTTATATTAAATTACACGATTACGGCTTAACTAAAGTGGCTATAGATAAATTAGTTGAAACCTATGGTACCCCTGAAGTTGTTGTAGAAAAAGTTACTAGCAATCCATATATATTAATAGAAGAAGTTAAAGGATACGGATGGAGTAAAGCTGATGCCATAGCATTAAATTCTGGCACTCCACCAACAAGTAAGTTTAGACTTTCGGCTTTCGCAAAATATTATTTAGATAAATGTGCTAACGATAACGGACACACTTGGATTGATTTACAAGAGTTAAGAAATGCTTATTTTGATGTTATACCAGAGGCTACTGATGAACATATAAGAGAAACTTTAAAAATATTAACTTCTCCGTTATTTGACAAACCAAGTGAATTAATCTTTCATCCAGAGAATAATAAAATTTGTCTTAGAAAATATAAGGTATTAGAAGAAAATATTGCTCGTGAACTAAAAAGACTTAAAAAGGGCGCTAATCTTTCTTATGAAAGCGAATCTTTCGCACAAATTAAAGAAGATATAGAAAATATGCAAGGCTGGACTTTCACAGAAGAACAGCTAGAAGCAACTCAAATGATATTAAATAATCCTGTTAGTATTGTAACAGGTTCTGCTGGAACAGGAAAGACTAGCTCATTGCAATTAGCTACAGCCGTATTAAAAAAATCTCATTGTTATGGTATTGCACAAACTGCTTTAAGCGGTAGGGCCGCCTCTAGAATGAGTGAAGTTACAGGGCTACCAGGCTCTACAATTCATAGACTGCTAGGTATCAATCCTGAAACTGGTATCGCAGAAATAAAAAGTTTATCAGAACAAGTTATAATATTAGACGAAACTTCAATGGTTGATGGGTATATATTCTTAAAATTGATAAAAGCAATTCCTACTGGGCATAAATTCGTAATGCTAGGGGATATAAATCAATTAGAATCTATCGGCTTGTGTAACTTATTAAAAGATATGATACACAGTAATACTATACCGTATCGTGAGCTTAAAACTATCCATAGGCAAGCAGCAAAAAGTGGTATTATTACCACTGCCACTAAAGTTAGAAATGGGGAACAAATTATTCCGTCTATTATTTGGGAAGGCGAAACTGTTATTGGAGAAATGCAAGATTTAAAAATGATAGGATTAGAAGGTAACCTATATACACAAGAAGTTATTTTAGATAATTATAAAAAACTTTTAAATCAAAAAATTTCTAAAGATGATATAGATGTAATAGTACCTATGAGAAAAAGAGGTAATATTTGTTTAAATACTCTAAATAAAAAAATTCAAGACATAGTTGCCAATAAAAGTTTTAATTATATTACAGTCAGTGGAAAAACAAAAGATGAAAGTGAACAGAAAATTATTTACGAACAAGATAGAATCATAGTAACTGAAAATTGCTATAAAGGTGTGTATGACGAAAAAGGAAACGAAGTTGCAATATTTAATGGTAATATAGGTAAAGTAGTTTCCATCTCTGAGGACGGCGATACCATAGAAGTAGATTTAACACAACAAGGAAGGGTAACTATTCCTGCTTGTTTGTATAGGTCTTTGGACTTGGGTTATGCGATTACTTGTCACGCTAAACAAGGATCTGAAACACCTTATGCTATTATTGGCTTGGACTCTTCTTGTTATGCATTAATGTCTAAAGAATGGTTATATACGGCAATTACAAGAGCAAAAAAATACTGTATTTTAGTAGGCCAAAATTCTATGTTACATAAAGCAGTACAGGTTAGTTCTGTTTCTAAAAAACAAACCTGGCTACAAGAAATGTTAAATGACAATGCGGTATAAACCACAATATATTGTATATGTAAGTAAAGCGGGGCACACGATAAACAGTTAACTCAAATATATTTTTAGGTAAAACCGCGTAAAAAGCGGTTTTTAATTTACTAATGGGGAAAGAAGGAGAAGCGAATGGTTAAAGTTTTAAAGAAAAGTGGAATTGTTGAAGATTTTAATGACAATAAAATTAAAAAAGCAATAGAAAAATCAGCAGAGCGAGTCGTAATAAAATTAACGGAAACTCAAAAAGAACAAGTATGTATACAAGTAAAAAATAGTTTAATGTACACTGATATAGTTCCTGTATCTACCTTACATAATTTGGTAGAAACAGCATTAGACACCGTATCACCCAAAGTGGCTAAAAGTTATAGAGAATATAGAGATAATAAAGCCTCATTTGCTAGAATGTTAGACAAAGTTTATAATAAAAAATTAAGTTTAAATTTTATAGGTGATAGAAGTAATGCTAATGCCGATAGCGCTATAGTAACCACTCAAAGAGCTATTGTGTATAATGAACTTAACAGCGAACTGTATAAAAAATTTTTCCTAACAGTAGAAGAAGAAAAAGCAATGTCAGAAGGGTATATTTATATTCATGATAGAGGTTCTAGATTAGACTCATTTAATTGTTGCCTGGCTGATGTTAAAACGATTTTAACAAATGGTTTTGAAATGGGTAATTTAGACTATAATGAGCCTAAAACCTTAGATGTGGCTTTTGACTTAATAGGCGATATTATAATGTCAATGGCTTCTTGCCAATATGGTGGTTACACTATATCTGAAATTGATAAATTATTAGCTCCTTATGCGGAAAAAAGTTATAATAAATATTTGGATGAATACTATAACATAGTTTCTGAAATATCTCATCATTCTTCAAAAAATAACCAAAAAACCATAGATAAAAACGCTCATAATTATGCTATTAAAAAAGTTACTCGTGAATTTGAGCAGGGGTGGCAAGGACTAGAGATGAAGCTTAACAGCGTTGGGTCTTCAAGGGGTGACTACCCTTTCACTGCTGTTTCATTTGGATTGGGCCAATCACAGTTTGAAACATTATGCACCTCGGTAGCGCTAAAAGTTAGAAAAAATGGACAAGGTAAAAAAGACCACGAACATCCTGTCCTATTTCCTAAATTAAGCTTTCTTTATGACAAACAGCTACACGGAGAAGGGAAGAAATTAGAATGGCTATTTTTAGAAGCAATAGATTGTTCTAGTAAAGCAATGTACCCAGATTTCATTTCTTGTACGGGAGATGGCTATTGTGGGGATATTTATAAAAAATATGGAAAAACAATATCTCGTATGGGTTGCAGGGCAACTTTAGCCCCTTGGTATGAAAGAGGTGGCTTTACCCCAGCTGATGAAGAAGATGAGCCTATTTTTGAGGGAAGATGTAATATGGGAGCAATCTCTCTTCACTTTCCTATGATATTAAAGAAGGCTCAATTAAGAGCAAAAAAAGAAAATAAAAACATTGATGAGGTATTCTTTAATGAATTAGAATATTATTGTAACATTATTAGAGATATACATAAAAGAACCTTTGATACTTTTGCAGAAAAGAAAGCAGGAACAAATCCTTTAGCTTTTTGTCAAGGCGGAATATTAGGCGGTCACTTTCACCCAGAACAAAAAATTGGTAGAGAATTTTTAAGACCTATGACTGCCTCATTCGGCATAACAGCTTTAAACGAAACTCAATATTTATATAATGGTAAATCATTAGTAGAGGATCAATCATTTGCTATTAAAATTTTACAGTATATGGATGAAATGAAAAAAAGAGCAACAAAAGAAGATAAAATATTATATGCTTTATACGGAACCCCCGCAGAGTCATTGTGCGGCTTACAAGTAGAGCAATATAGAAAAATGTTTGGTGAACAAAAAGGTATTACAGATAAACCATATACTTCAAATAGTTTCCATTGTGCGGTATATGAAGATATAACTCCAATCCAAAAACAAGATATAGAATATAAGATGTATCATTATTGTACTGGAGGCGCTATTCAATATTGTAGATACCCAATCAATTATAATAAAAAAGCAATAATTATATTGGTAAGAAGAGCAATGGATATGGGATTTTATGAGGGGATTAATTTACAATTAGATTATTGTGAACACTGTGGAAGTCAGTTTATTGATTGTGATATTTGTCCTGATTGCGGCAGTCAAGATATTACTAGAATTGAAAGAATGAATGGATTAATAAAATAGTCCATGTAAAATCGGTTAAATTGCGGGGAAGCCCTAAGAGCTTTAATAACCAAGTATTTATAGAAATATAAATATGGCAAAGAGTAACGGCTTTGGTATGGTAAAATCATTAAAGATTGGGTAATCAAACGCATCGAAGTTTCTGAAAAGAAAAACGTTCAACGACTATAATACCGACGTTAGTTAATAACGATTGTATAGTCTACTCCGACTGCTTTGAGCAGTGTTAAAGTATTTCGAAAGAAACGGTAATAAGGATTTAGGTTATTCTAAAGTAAAAGGTCGCACCATGTATGCCGACCATAAGCTTGCAGAATTTAAAGATAGAAAATCAATGTAGGAGAATAAGATGAGAAAATTTGAATTAGTTAAACCAGAATGTAGAAGATATGAGTGTGGAAAATTACCAACTAGAAATGATAAGGGGTCTGCGGGGTATGATTTTTATGCCCCTGTAAGTTTTAGTATTGCACCTGGGGAAACTTACCTATTAATGACTGATATAAAAGCTCAAATGGAAAAAGATGAAGTGCTTTTACTATATGTAAGATCTTCAATAGGTATTAAAAAACATTTAATGCTTGCTAATGGAACGGGCATTATTGATTCTAGTTATTATAACAATCCAGATAATGATGGAAATATAGGCCTTGCTTTAACAAATTATGGACAAGAAACACAACATATTACATTAGGCGATAGAATAGCCCAAGGAATTTTTATAAATTATTTAACAACAAAAGATGATAAGCCTTTATCTGAAAAAAGAAAAGGTGGAATAGGGAGTACTGGTAAATAATTAAAAATAGCTTAATCAAATCCATATTAGCAGGCATAAGCATCGGTATAGGAGCATTGGCTTATCTAAGTATTGAAAATAAAGTTATAGGTGGTCTATTCTTTTCTATAGGATTATTCGTAATTTTAAATTTTAACCTTAATTTATATACAGGAAAAATCTGCTATGTAATTGAAAAGAAAAATTACTTAGAGGTGGCCATAACATTATTAGGCAATTTTATCGGTGTTTCAATATTAGCAATTATTTGTAATTTATCTAGATTAACTAATTTATTAGAACAAGTAAATCAAATTTGTGATATAAAATTAAATGACTCTTATTTAAGTTTGTTTATGCTTGCAATTTTATGTAATATAATGATTTATATAGCAGTAGAAGGATATAGCGTATTTAAATCTTCTATTATTAAAATAATTACTTTATTTATGGGAATAAGCATATTTGTTATATGTGGATTTGAACACTGTATAGCAGATATGTTTTATTTCGCATTTGCGGGGAGATTAAACTTTGACATTATATTAAGATTATTAATTATTATTGCAGGTAACACTTTTGGAGGCATTACAATAAGACAGGTATTAAAGGAGAAAAAATGAACTACATTAGAATAGATAGCGACGATTTATTAAATGGTGAAGGAATTAGAGTCGTATTATGGGTTTCTGGTTGCGAAAGGCATTGCCGAAATTGCCACAATCCAGAAACTTGGAATTGCAATGCAGGGCAATTATTTACAGAAAAAGCAGAAAAAGAAATATATAAAAAATTAAAACAAAAACATATTAGCGGAATAACATTAACAGGGGGGCATCCATTAGAACCTTATAATTTAATGGAATGTACTGCATTATGTAAAAATATTAAGAAACTATTCCCAAAAAAAGATATTTGGGTTTATACTGGATTTACATGGGAAGAAGTAAAAAATTTAGAAATAATGCAATATATAGATGTTTTAGTAGACGGCGAATATAATGATGAGTTAAGAAATATACAGCTAAAATATCGTGGTTCGGCTAATCAAAGAATTATAGATGTTCAAGCATCATTAAAAGAAAAAAGAATAATAATTTATATAGATTAGATATTGACTTTTACGTTTATATAAATTATTATTTAAAGGGAGGTAAAATGCAAACCAATAAATATTTATTTCATATTCTAGGAAAAAAAGAAATGGTTTATTATGATGATGAGATAAAAAAATTTAAATCACAAGATTTAGAAAATGATAATATAGAAAGCCTTGTAGCGGATATAACAAACAAACAAAAAGAGTTCTTAAAAATAAATATAATAAATAAAGACGGTTTAACTATTACCCCTCTTAATTTTTGTGACACCCCTGCCAATTTACAACTAATTGGGGGAGAACAAGAGATAAACTCTTTAATAGCTAATGATATTTGCTATGTTAATTTATTAAAAATGACGCAAGAAAATAAAACAGAACAATTGTTCTCTTCTTTAGAATTTCCAGAGTCTTTTGTTATTAACATACAAAACAACAATATTGTTGATACTTATAATGCATTAGATAGATTGCTATCTATGTCTAGTGCACAACAAGAATTTATATACAAACTATCATATAAATTTCATGGAATGATACGAGATGAAGTCGAATGGAAAGCGATTGAAAATATAATTAGAGAGTTAACTAAAAAATATAATAATACTATTATTATTACCGATTATCCAACAAAGGAATAAAAAAAATGAGTAAAACCATAGATATGGTTATATTATTAGTAATTAAATATATAACCTTATTTGCTTGTACTTTTATATTTGCAGCATATGCAACAGCCAATTTACCTATTTGGTGCTCACCTTGGCACGCGCTATGGATTTATATAATTTATGTCATAACAATTTTTGTTATTGATTTTAAGTATAAGTGGAAGTAAAAAAATAAAGACTAGATTCAAATTTCTAGTCTTTATTTTTTATAAATTTATTAATTTAAAAAGATGTCCCGTTTCTACTAATATATCAAAATTCTCCTTAAAAGTTTTACCTTCTTCCGACTCTTCATAAAAATTAAATTGTTTTATTTTAAAAGTACGGAGATGTTCTCCTACGCTTATTGCAGTTAATGAATTATTATCACTGTTAATCCTATATAAGCCAAAAGCTCCTTTGTTAATTGTATTACCATTACGAGAAGTTGGTATTCCTAAATAAGCATTATAATGCTTGCCATAGGCAAATGCTAATAAATTTGTTTTTCCTACTTTAATTATGCGCCCAAAATAAAAAGTTTCAAAAGAATAGGGTCCTGCATAAATATTGCAAGAATAACCTGTATCTGCTTTTGGTAAAATCGAAAAATCTGAATTGTAAGATGTAATTTTCCATCTAGTCTTTAATATATCATAGTTTTGATCATAAAATTTATATCCAAATACAACTCTATATAAGTCATATGCATTAGGTGTTACAAAAAAATCTATACACTGACCCGACATCGACCACCCTACATCATTGGCAGATGTAATTCTCGCGGCAATATTAGTTTCAGAATTACCTCCATTAGCGTTCCACCACGAGTCCGAAGCTTTTATAACACACCCCACATTACCTTGATTTCTCTTGAGTGTATTATAACTTCCCTTACGTGTAAGATATTCTGGCCAAGGATTATTATACGAACCAAGAGAAAGGTATGTAGCCCAAAAATTAAGTAATGTATCTGCTCCATCCCCTCGCCTTGAATATAAAATTGTACTATGTCGTGAACTTGGAGTAATAGTCCCGATAACCACATTTCCCTGTCTCCAGCAACGTGCCGTATAATGCCAAGCCCCATTTACCTGGTTGTCGGTTTTTTCATAATATACAGGGGCAACTATTTTTTGAATTAAATAGTCTTTTAAACGTTGAGCAAATTCAGTTGATGCTATTCGTTTAGATTTAAAACTATCAGGAACAACTTCTGTTGTTTTTTTATTCTCTGAGGCGCCTGAAATTGCTACATTTAATAATTTACTATAAACCTCTGATACTAACGAATCTGAGCCGCCTACTTTCACATTAGGTTCAATACCTATTTCATAATCCTCCCAACTATATGTTGCATTATTTTCAGCGTTCACTGTTATTTTACAAATTTTATATTTATTATTGTAATAAACTATTTTATTACAATATTGTTTACTTGGAGTTGGTAATATTGATACCTGCTCAGGATAATCATTAAAAGTACTCAATAATTTAGTAGATTCTAAAGAACGATTAGCAATTTTATACATACCACCATTTATACTATTTTTAAAATTCAAAAAATCTGTACTCACAAGGTAAGTTGCATAGATATTTCTATTTTTCCCATCATTAATAATTTTTTTTGCTTTAAATGGGATAACAGACTTGCCTAGTTCTGTTAATAAATTAATGATATTGTCTCGAGTTTGTTCATTTAAAACATTGAGTACTTTTAAAGTTTGTTTATTAATTCGATTTAAGTTTTGGCTATTAATATAAGAAAAAGGGGCTTCCCAATCTATTTTATCATCGTCTGTAAATTCAATTAATTTTTCATATAAATTATATTTATCTATAGTTTTCATATTTTATTTACCATTTTTATTATTTAACGACACGATAACTAAAATACACTGCCCTCAAAAAATATCGTGAGTTACCCCAATCTAAGCTATCCGCATTAAAATTAACAAAAATTTCCCCCTTTTTATTTATTGTACACCTAGTGTCTACGCCATTAGCATCAAACATTGCTCCTTCATTTTGCCAATATATTTCATATCCTCCTATTTCTTCTTGTTGCGGAGCAAATTCTTCAGGAAATTCCATATAAAAAGTTACATTACTACGCATTCTCTTTTTATCATTTATCACTGGATCCGCTCCCACTACACCGTATCTATGTTCATTACGTATTTTACCTTGTTCTTGATACCATATGTCCTTATTTTCTTTATTTTCAGCCAATAGAGGGTCAGTTGAATAAAAACTAACATGCGGCAAAGTCCCTATGGACTCTGCTCCAAGATCGCGAAGTATTGAAAAATCTACAAAATTAAAATCTATTTTCCCATAAACCAAATAAGAGGTCGCAAGAGCATCTTTACCATTCGCATCTTTTCTATAATAGGTGCCACCCTGCTTACATACATTACCCACTTTAATTTTTACTGTTTTCTTATTATTATCTTTTTTCAAATCGTCAAAAGTGTCATATACATTAACATCTAAATAGATGGCACCCGTAGTTATTCCAAGGCATCATTTAATACCTCGTTAAAAATATTTACAACAAATTCGGTAGTTGCTACTGTATTATCTCTGGTACCAATTGGTTTACTTTCACCATTAACTTTAACTGCCGAATCAATAGAGCCTGTAACTTTCAGAGTCTCATTTGACCTCATAGAACTACCAACTGCTATATCTCCTATTGAATATTGTTCCACCAGAGCATTTAAATCATCAACTGTTATATATGTTTCATCTATAATATTGCCTTTCTCATCACAGACTCCTCTTAGTGCGTGCGCTATAACAATAGGATCGGAAGAATCACCATCTACTAACCGCTCTTCAAATACTTCAAGCTTATTATCAAGCTCTCTTTCCATTAAAGATAAGGCTTCCTGCGTTTTTATATTAACTTTATTTAAATTCTCAGAATTAATATAAGTTGGGGTATTTTTATTAATTCCATTCGCCCACTTTATTTTATTTTGTTCTTCTATTTCCATATTATTCTCCATTAAAATAACTTATATATTCTTTTTATTATAGGATAATCATCTGATACTGTTATTGATGACAAAGAACCAAAACCAATCTTATTACAATTTACAATACCACCAGCATTAAAATAAAAACCTGTACCATCAAACGTAAGACGACATTCTTTAAACACCATTCTTTCTTCAATTGGGTCAAAATAATAATGGTTGTAAGATGTTTTAAAATTATACCCTTCGGATAGCGCTCCTATTTTTAAAAAAATTTCTTTTTCCAAGCCAGATAATTCGCTATTCGTAGAATTTTCTTGCACAATAATTTTTATCAAATCTCCTGAATGTATATGATAGGCGTTATCATCATTGGCACCTGCTATATATAATTTTTGCTGATTAATCGTATTATATTGAGCAAGTGAAGTATTTTCAAATATTAATAAAGCTCTTTCAATATATTCATCTTTATCACCGTCAGGCACCTGTGTTAAATTAGTTCTTAATTTATTAGTATAACTATCATAATAAAATTGATTATATGAAGTCGGAGAGAATTTATTGTTTGGTATTCCATTTAATGCATTGGTTGTATTTTTAACCACAGGACTGTTTGTTTCAAAAACATCTGCTATCATTCTAATATTCTCGCCCTCTCCCAGTGAGGTGGAAGCGGTAATTGCAGAACCTAAAAATTTATTTACAACTATATTAGAAGGTGTGTTTCCAAAATTATTGGTTATATTAATAATATTATTGTCTTCATCTGTTGTTTTAACAGAGTGAAAGATATTTTGTTCTTGTATTTGTAAACTATTCTCAAGAGAATTAATACCCTCTCCTATTTGTACTGAATTATCAGCGACTGCGAAGGCATTTTTGCCGATAGCAATTGAAGCTGCGCCAGATGGCTGCTTTTCTATATCTGCTAAAGTGCACCCAATATTTATACTATAATCACCTACGCTCTCAGCTGAAGTTCCAATACATATAGTACCTACGCCAGAGGCCACACTTTTATCTCCAATAGCTATTGAACCCGATGCAGAAGCTAGTGAACTGGCACCCATTGCTATTGAGTTATCCCCAGATGCAGTATTGTTTATGCCAATTCCTACAGAATTTACTCCAACTAGACTCCCCTCTAATCTTCCTTTCGGGTTTATAGCATTATTATTATTTGCATCAGGAAATAGATTTAAGCTTTTATAAACAGATAAAACAGAGTATAAAGGATTTTCTCCTGTTAGTTCTTTTTCTAACTCATCTAAGGCTTCCTTGGTACTCTTATTTATAGCGTTTAAATTAGATGCTATAAAATAAGTCGGATTTTCAATAACGCCATTTTTCCATTCTATCGTTGAAAAATTAGTTGTTAACATAAATCATTCTCCTGTTCTTAATTTTATTGCTGTTCTTTTTCTTTTTTCTTTTCTTTTTC